>NZ_JBVVQG010000071.1:0-229 GCF_055811095.1 Mesorhizobium sp. WSM4833 | reverse complement strand
TGGTGGGGGCGGGCCGCCACAAAAGATATGCCCCCCCTCGACCAAAAACAGACAGCCCCCCCCCCCCCCCCCCCCCGGCCCCCCCCCCACCCCCCCCCCCCCCCCGCCCCCCCCGCGCCCCCGCCCCCCCCCCCCCCCCCCCCCCACCCCCCCCCCCCCCCCCCCCGCCCGCCCCCTGCGGGCCCGGTGGCGTTTTGCTACCGGGCCGGTGACGATCTTGGTCCAGGTG
>NZ_JBVVQG010000070.1:0-229 GCF_055811095.1 Mesorhizobium sp. WSM4833 | reverse complement strand
GCGCGGCCGGCGCGGCCCCCCCCCCCCCCCCCCCCCCCCCCGCCCCCCCCCCCCCGCCCCCGCGCCCCCCCCCCCCCCCGGGGGGCGGCGCCCCCCCCCCCCCCCCCCCCCCCGGGGGGGGGCCCCCCCCCCCCCCCCCCCCCCCCGGGCGGGGGGGGGGGCCCCGGCCCCCCCCCCCCCAACCCGCCCCCCCCGGCGGCCGGGGGGGCCCCCCCCCCCGGATGAGGAC
>NZ_JBVVQG010000069.1:0-230 GCF_055811095.1 Mesorhizobium sp. WSM4833 | reverse complement strand
CCTGGGGGCGCCCCCCCCCGGCCACGCGCGGCCGCGCTCCCCTCGGGCGGGGGTGTGGTCGTGGGGGGGGGGGGGGTGCCCCCCCCCCGGGGGCGCCCCGGGCCCCCCCCCCGGGGGGGGGGGGCGGGGGGGCCGGGGGGCCCGGTTTGAACGGGCTGCCCCGGCCCCCCCCGTTTTCCGCGGCAAAATTGCCCGGCCCGCAATTTTGCCCCGATAATACGTGTGGGGAC
>NZ_JBVVQG010000068.1:0-230 GCF_055811095.1 Mesorhizobium sp. WSM4833 | reverse complement strand
GGGGCGCCCCCCCCCCCCCCGCCCCCCCCGCGCCCCCCCCCGCGCCCCCCCCCCCCGCCCCCCCCCCCCCCCCCCCCCCCCCCAGCCCCCCCCCCCCCCCCCCCGCCCCCCCCCCCCCGCGCCCCGCCCCCCCCCCCCCCCCCCCCCCCCCCCCCCGCCCACCCCCCCCCCCCCCCCGCCCCGGGGGGGGGGGGGGGGCGGGGCCCCAAGGCCTGGATCAGTACATCGGT
>NZ_JBVVQG010000067.1:0-230 GCF_055811095.1 Mesorhizobium sp. WSM4833 | reverse complement strand
CCCCCCCCCCCCCCCCCCGCCGGGGCGCCCCCCCCCCACCCCCCACCCCCCCCCCCGCCCCCCCCCGGGCGCCCCCCCCCCCCCCCCCCCCCCCCCCCCCCCGGGGGGGCCCCCCCCGCCCCCCCCCCCCCCCCCCCCGCCCGCCCGGCGCCCCCCCCCCCCCCGCCGCCCCCGCCGCCCCCCCCCCCCCCCCCCCCCCGCCCCCCCCCCCCCCCCCCCCCGCCTTGACC
>NZ_JBVVQG010000066.1:0-234 GCF_055811095.1 Mesorhizobium sp. WSM4833 | reverse complement strand
TAGCCATAGTCTCCAAACAAAGGCCCGGGCGGGGGGGGGGGGGGGGGGGGGGGGGGTGGGGGGGGGGGGGGGGGGGGGGGCCCGGGGGGGGGGGGGGGGCGCGGGGGGGGGGGGGGCGCGGGGGCGGGGGCGGGGCGGGGGGGGGGGGGGGGGCGGCGGGGGCGCGCGGGCGGGGGGGGGGGGGGGGCGCCGCGCCCCGGCCGGCGGCCGGGGGGCGCCGGCCACCTGGCGACG
>NZ_JBVVQG010000065.1:0-234 GCF_055811095.1 Mesorhizobium sp. WSM4833 | reverse complement strand
CCGCCCCCCCCGGCGGGGGGGCCCCCGCCCCCCCCCCGGGGGGGGGGGGGGGGGGGGCGGCGGCCCCCCCCCCCCCGCCCCGCCCCCCCCCCCCCCCCCCCCGCCCCCCCCCCCCCCGGGGGGGGGGGCGCCCCCCCCCCCCCCCCCCGCGGCGGCCGGCGGGGGCGGGGGGGGGGGTCACAAACCCCCCACGGCGCCGGCGGCAATTATGGCGAAATGTGCGAGCGCAATGTC
>NZ_JBVVQG010000064.1:0-239 GCF_055811095.1 Mesorhizobium sp. WSM4833 | reverse complement strand
GCGTGGAACTGGTGCGGGAGATGATGGGGGAGCAGAGATAACCGTGATGAAACTGCTCAAAGGCGAGGTATAAAATGAGTTTTTTTGATGAGTTGAAAACCTCTCTGGAAGAGGCTGTCGAGATTAAACAAGGTTTGAAAAAACCTGCACGGGTGACCCGCCACGAAATTGAGGATGCTAAGGCTTTTGTAGACCGGAAACGGTGTTCACGCCGCATCCGGCATTCGGTGCTCAATGCC
>NZ_JBVVQG010000063.1:0-242 GCF_055811095.1 Mesorhizobium sp. WSM4833 | reverse complement strand
ATATTGACCAAGTAAAAACTTGAGCTCATCAATCTCTCTACGTAAAAATTTGTAACTATGAACCTATGGGACTCATCTCTCCTCCTCTAGAACTCACTCACCATGATGAACATCCTTCTTGGATTGAGTCTCCATATTTGGAATATCCTCTATAGGACCCATCTCAACATCATGCTCCTCCCCTATGCAAGATGCTACACTAGCATCCTCCACTTGTTGATGCACTCAATGGCCCTCATCAC
>NZ_JBVVQG010000062.1:0-244 GCF_055811095.1 Mesorhizobium sp. WSM4833 | reverse complement strand
CATAAGGGGAACACCGCCGATAAGGGAAAACCAATAAAACTGATATTCACTTAACTCCCGTTTCATATTACGTTGTGAAAGACTTGCAAGCTTAATTTCAATTCCCTCCCATCATGTGGAGGACATCTAAAATCTTGTTAAAGAAAGTTCTGCGAGAATCGTTGCCTTTGCGGATTTCCGTAAAAATCGTGCCGTCGCGCAAAAAGAGAATACGATTTGCATAACTCGCAGAAAAGGCGTCATG
>NZ_JBVVQG010000061.1:0-245 GCF_055811095.1 Mesorhizobium sp. WSM4833 | reverse complement strand
GCCATCGCCGCCATCGCCGCCATGAACATCAGCCGTCACGGAAATTGCCGGGTTCACCTCTTCATTACGCACGCCATCGCCACCAGCGCCGCCGCCGCCATAGCCTCCGTCCAAAAAGCCGCCGCCATAGCCTCCATTGCCACCATTGAGGGGCGCGGAAATATCGCCAGCAATGATATTGCTGTAACCACCACCGCCGCCGCCACCCCCACCCCCACCCGAGCCGCCGGTGTCCCCCTTTGCCC
>NZ_JBVVQG010000060.1:0-247 GCF_055811095.1 Mesorhizobium sp. WSM4833 | reverse complement strand
GTACGGAAGTATCCGCACTGCTGGGCCGTATGCCTTCAGCGGTAGGTTATCAGCCGACCCTGGCGGAAGAGATGGGCGTTCTGCAGGAACGTATCACCTCCACCAAAACTGGTTCTATCACCTCGGTACAGGCAGTATACGTACCTGCGGATGACTTGACTGACCCGTCTCCGGCAACCACCTTTGCGCACCTTGACGCAACCGTGGTACTGAGCCGTCAGATCGCGTCTCTGGGTATCTACCCGGC
>NZ_JBVVQG010000059.1:0-258 GCF_055811095.1 Mesorhizobium sp. WSM4833 | reverse complement strand
GCCGTCGACCGCGCTCGCGGTGAAGGTCGGTGGCGTGATCGTCGCCTGGCTGTGCCCGCCAGCCCCGCTCGCCTCGACCACTTCGGCGGCACCAACCACCGGCGCGGCCGTGATCGAAAGTGTCGGATCGGTGTCGTCGAAGGTCAGAGACAACGGCCCCGAGCTCGTGCTTTGCTGCGATACGACGTCGTTGTCGCCGTCCGTCGCCGTCACCGTTGCCACCACGTTGATCAGACCGTTGAGGTCGAGCGTGTTGTC
>NZ_JBVVQG010000058.1:0-267 GCF_055811095.1 Mesorhizobium sp. WSM4833 | reverse complement strand
CCATCCGTTGCCACCGGGGTTTGCCCTTGAGTCGGCGTAGAAGAGATCGGTGGCAGAGAAACATCCTGCTGAGTATTTTCCGCAGACGTGGTTCCCGGCGCTGGCTGCACGCCATTCGCCTGATCGGTCGCATTGCCAGCAAGATCAATACTCTTCTCGCCAGACGCGGTTTGATCGCTGGAAGTGGTCGAGGGGGCTTTTAGCGCAGAACCGATACCGATGATCAACAGCAGTAGAACCAGAATGCCGACGCCCATCATCATATAC
>NZ_JBVVQG010000057.1:0-268 GCF_055811095.1 Mesorhizobium sp. WSM4833 | reverse complement strand
CGCCCAGGTGAATCCCCATTTTTTGTTTAATGCGCTTAACACCATTAAAGCGGTGATCCGCCGCGACAGCGAACAGGCCAGCCAGCTGGTGCAGTATCTTTCCACTTTTTTCCGCAAAAACTTAAAGCGGCCTTCGGAGTTTGTTACTCTCGCCGACGAAATTGAACATGTGAATGCTTATCTGCAAATTGAAAAGGCGCGCTTCCAGTCGCGGTTGCAGGTCAACATTGCTATTCCGCAAGAATTATCCCAGCAGCAATTGCCCGCG
>NZ_JBVVQG010000056.1:0-285 GCF_055811095.1 Mesorhizobium sp. WSM4833 | reverse complement strand
CTCAACGGTCTGATCAACGTGGTGGCAACGGTGACGGCGACGGACGGCGACAACGACGTCGTGTCGCAGCAAAGCACCAGTTCGGGGCTGTCGCTGACCTTCGACGACACCGATCCGACACTTTCGATCACGGCCGCGACGGTGGTTGGCGCAGCCGGGGTGATCGAGGCGAGCGGGGTTGGCGGGCAGGCGACGATCACGCCGCCGGCCTTCACCGCGAGCGCGGTCGACGGCGTCACCACGAATGTGACCTACGCACTTGCCCTGGCCGGCGGGGCGGCGACC
>NZ_JBVVQG010000055.1:0-300 GCF_055811095.1 Mesorhizobium sp. WSM4833 | reverse complement strand
CCTACATCGCACCGGAGCTTGGCCGGATCGTCGAGGAGGCGCTGGCGTGACGCGGGAGGTCATTTCGCAAGGCTGGCGGGACAGCGCCCCCCTCTGTCCTGCCGGACATCTCCCCCTCAAGGGGGGAGATCGGATGTCATCCCCGCTTTCGCTAATCGCTGACGTCGCCGAACAGAGCGAAGCGCCGAAGCTGCCAATCGCCCCCCTTGAGGGGGAGATGTCCGGCAGGACAGAGGGGGGCGACACAGAATGATGCGGGAAACAAGCTTCCCCCGCGCCGCCTCGCCATTCCTGGGTTTT
>NZ_JBVVQG010000054.1:0-349 GCF_055811095.1 Mesorhizobium sp. WSM4833 | reverse complement strand
ACGACGTCGTTGTCGCCGTCCGTCGCCGTCACCGTTGCCACCACGTTGATCAGACCGTTGAGGTCGAGCGTGTTGTCCTCGCCGACGCCTTGCGTGTTCGAGTGCTCAAGGGCAACCAACGACGTCAGCGTCACCGTCGTGCCAGACAGTGTCACCGTGAACGCCGTCGCGTCGAGCACGCTGTCGCCGTCGCTGTCGTACTGGCCCGAGATCTGGTTTGCCGAGTCGGCCACCAGCGTGATCGCATGGTTGCCCTCCGTCGTCAGCAGCCCGGTCGCCGCCCCGCCGGCCAGGGCAAGTGCGTAGGTCACATTCGTGGTGACGCCGTCGACCGCGCTCGCGGTGAAGG
>NZ_JBVVQG010000053.1:0-375 GCF_055811095.1 Mesorhizobium sp. WSM4833 | reverse complement strand
CCGGCCGGCGCGCATGACCAGGTCTATGAAGCAGGTCTGGCGGCGGGTTCGGCGGCCGGCGACGGCAGCACGGTTGCAACAGGCACCTTCACGGTGTCGGACGCCGACGGGCTCGACGACGTGCAGAGCGTCACCATCGGCGGCGTCACGGTTGCCATTGGCAGCCTCAACGGTTCGGCCTTCCAGGGCGACCACGGCACGCTGCTGATCACCGGCTACAACCCGGCAACCGGCGTTGCGGCCTATCAGTACACGCTGACCAGCCCGACCACGGACGTTCCGGCAGTCACCGAGACCGACAGCTTCTCGCTCACCGTCTCTGACGGCACCTCGTCGTCGGCCCCGGCAGCCATCGTCATCGACATCGTCGACGAC
>NZ_JBVVQG010000052.1:0-458 GCF_055811095.1 Mesorhizobium sp. WSM4833 | reverse complement strand
ATCCACGGCACCGACGACGCCACCGTGATCACCGGCACCAGCACCGCCGCGCTGACCGAGACCAATGCGGCGCAGAGCACCGGCGGCACCCTGGTCGCCACCGATCCCGACAGCTCGAACGCCTTTGTCGTGCAGACCAACGCGGCCGGCAGCAACGGCTTCGGCACCTTCTCGATCGATGCGGGCGGGGTCTGGACCTACACCATGAACAACGCCCACGACGAGTTCGTCGGCGGCACCGACTACACCGACAGCATCACGGTTGCGACCGCCGATGGCACGAGCCAGCTCATCACCGTCACCATCCACGGCACCGACGACGCCACCGTGATCACCGGCACCAGCACCGCCGCGCTGACCGAGACCAATGCGGCGCAGAGCACCGGCGGCACCCTGGTCGCCACCGATCCCGACAGCTCGAACGCCTTTGTCGTGCAGACCAACGCGGCCGGCAGCAA
>NZ_JBVVQG010000051.1:0-459 GCF_055811095.1 Mesorhizobium sp. WSM4833 | reverse complement strand
GGCCGCCGAACCCGCCGCCAGACCTGCTTCATAGACCTGGTCATGCGCGCCGGCCGGATTGCCCTGGTCGACGACGATCTGCGGCACGTCGTTGGTGCCGTTGATGGTGATGGTCAGCGTTGCCGCATCGGTGTCGCCGTCGGCATCCTTCATCGTGTAGTTGAAGGTCTCGGTCAGCGTCTGGCCGGCGTCCAGCGCCTGCACCGCCGGATCGGCGTTGTTGAGCGTATAGGTGTAGGTGCCGTCGGGATTGGCCACGAAGGTGCCGTGCGCGCCCGTCGTCGAGCCATCCCAGCTGACGAAGCTCGTCGGCGTGTCGGCGCCCGGCTGGTTGTTGGCATGCAGGTCGTTGGTCAGCACATTGCCGTTGACCGGCGAAAGCGCGTCCTCGCTGATGCTGTTGGTGTCGTTGACCGCATTGGGCACGTCGTCGACGATGTCGATGACGATGGCTGCCGG
>NZ_JBVVQG010000050.1:0-486 GCF_055811095.1 Mesorhizobium sp. WSM4833 | reverse complement strand
GGCACCGTGCAGACAGCGTATTTGGCCAATAAGCGAGCAGCCATCGCAATCCTGGACGCTGGGTGCGGAACAGGTCTGGTTGGCGTGGAACTGAAACGCCTCGGCTTCCAATTGATTGACGGGATCGACCTCTCCGAGGATATGGCGGAAAAGGCCCGGAGAACCCGCGCCTACCGGCACATCCAAGCCAAGATCAACCTTAACGGGCCGCTCTCCGACTGCTCCAGTGCGACCTACGATATCACGGTTTGCTGCGGCGTCTTCACGGTCGGTCACATCCGACCGGACGCACTGCGCGAACTGGCTCGCGTCACGCGTCCCAACGGATTCATCATCGTAAGCACCCGCAAGAGCTATGCGGAGGCTTCGTCCTTTGAAGGTGAGGTGCGTCGTCTGGAGGATGCGGGCGTGCTTGTGACGACCCAGCGTCTAAACGATGGCAAATACATCGCGGAGGAGGGCGCACACTACTGGGTCTTCCAGGTA
>NZ_JBVVQG010000049.1:0-486 GCF_055811095.1 Mesorhizobium sp. WSM4833 | reverse complement strand
TACCTGGAAGACCCAGTAGTGTGCGCCCTCCTCCGCGATGTATTTGCCATCGTTTAGACGCTGGGTCGTCACAAGCAGGCCCGCATCCTCCAGATGACGTACCTCATCTTCAAAGGATGTGGCCTCCGCATAGCTTTTGCGGGTGCTTGCGATGATGAACCCGTTGGGACGCGTGACGCGAGCCAGTTCGCGCAGTGCGTCCGGTCGGATGTGCCCGAGCGTGAAGACGCCACAGCAAACCGTGATATCGTAGGTCGCACTGGAGTAGTCGGAGAGCGGTCCGTTTAGGTCTACATTGCCCTGAACATTCCGGTAGACACCAGTTTTCCGGGCCTCTTCGGCCATCTCCTCCGAAAGGTCGATCCCGTCGATCACCTGGAAGCCGAGGCGTTTCAGTTCCACGCCAACGAGACCTGTTCCGCACCCAGCGTCCAGGATTGCGATGGCTGCTCGCTTATTGGCCAAATACGCTGTCTGCACGGTGCC
>NZ_JBVVQG010000048.1:0-624 GCF_055811095.1 Mesorhizobium sp. WSM4833 | reverse complement strand
CTTGAAGGCGACCAGCAGTTCGGCACCCAGCGCACCGTCCACGGCGCGGTGGTCGGTCGACAGCGTCACCGACATCACGGTGGCTATTCTGATCTCGCCGTTCTTGACCACTGCCCGCTCCTCGCCGGCGCCGACCGCCAGGATGGTCGCGTGCGGCGGGTTGATGACCGCGGCAAAATCCTTGATGCCGAACATGCCGAGATTGGACACCGCCGTGGTGCCGCCCTGATACTCTTCCGGCTTCAGCTTGCGGCTGCGCGCGCGACTGGCCAGATCCTTCATCTCGTTGGAGATGGTGGACAGCGTCTTTTCGTCGGCATGCCGAATGATCGGCGTGATCAGGCCGCCGGGGATCGACACCGCGACGCCGACATCGGCGTGCCTGTGCTTGACCATGGCGCTTTCAGTCCACGAGGCATTGGCATCGGGCACTGCCTTCAGCGCCATCGCCAGCGCCTTGATGACCATATCGTTGACCGACAGCTTGTAGGCCGGAGCATCACCCTTGTCGGTCTTCTTCACCGGGGCTGCCGCATTGATCTGCGTGCGCAGCGCCAGCAGCGCATCGAGCTCGCAGTCGAGCGTCAGGTAGAAATGCGGAATGGTGGTCTTGGCCTCGACCAG
>NZ_JBVVQG010000047.1:0-639 GCF_055811095.1 Mesorhizobium sp. WSM4833 | reverse complement strand
GATCGGCTTGCCGCGGATGATGCCTTCGAGGCCCATGGCCTTCATCAGGCGGGCAACCGTGCAGCGGGCGACATCGAAGCCGTCGCGCTGCAACTGCGCCAGGTCTTGCAAACGCCGCAGACGCGGAAGTTCGCCTCAAACACGCGCCGCACCTCATCCTTCAAGGCTTCATGCCGGTTCGCCCGAGATGACAGTCAGGAGGGATCGATGCGCCCAGCGACATGGTCGTGGTAGGTCGACGGGGCGATCGGCAGCACCTTGCAGATCGGCTCGCCCCCATGCGCCTTGCGGTGATCGTCGATGAACGCGATCATGGCTTGAACCGGCGGTCGAGCTCCGCCTGGGCAAAATAAGCGGAAGCCTTGCGAAGGATCTCGTTGGCCTGGCGAAGCTCGCGGTCTCGCGCTCCAAAGCCTTGAGTTTCGTAACCAAATCCGTAGGCACTGCGGCTCGCACACCACTGTCGCGCTCGGCTTTTCTTCACCCACTCATGCAGCGTCTGCGCCGTGCAGCCGATCTTGGCGGCAATCGACGAGACCGCAGCCCAGCGCGAGGCGTGCTCGCCTTCGTGATCCATGACCATTCGCACCGCGCGGGCGCGACCTCGGGAGAGAACTTGTTGGTCGTCTTGTTTGTCAT
>NZ_JBVVQG010000046.1:0-695 GCF_055811095.1 Mesorhizobium sp. WSM4833 | reverse complement strand
TCCTTGGAGATCGACACCTTCTTGGCGCGGCCGAGCATGTTGAGGCCGACGTTCTCGAGCTTGATGCCGAGGTCTTCCGAGATGACCTGGCCACCGGTGAGGATGGCGATGTCTTCCAGCATGGCCTTGCGGCGATCGCCGAAGCCCGGCGCCTTGACGGCAGCGATCTTCAGGCCGCCACGCAGCTTATTGACGACCAGCGTGGCCAGAGCCTCGCCTTCGACGTCTTCCGAGATGATGAGCAGCGGCTTCGAGGTCTGCACGACGGCTTCGAGAACCGGCAGCATGGCCTGGAGGTTGGACAGCTTCTTCTCGTGCAGGAGGATGTAGACGTCCTCGAGCTCGGCAACCATCTTGTCGGCGTTGGTGACGAAGTAGGGCGAGAGATAGCCGCGGTCGAACTGCATGCCTTCGACGACTTCGAGTTCGGTCTCGGCGGTCTTGGCTTCTTCAACCGTGATGACGCCTTCGTTGCCGACCTTCTGCATCGCTTCCGCGATCATCTTGCCGACCGACTCGTCGCCATTGGCCGAGATCGTGCCGACCTGGGCAACTTCCTCGGAGGTCTTGATCTTCTTGGCAGCCTTGCCGAGCGCCGAGACGACTTCGGTCACGGCCAGATCGATGCCGCGCTTCAGGTCCATCGGGTTCATGCCGGCGGCAACGGCCTTGTGGCCTTCCTGGACGATCGACTG
>NZ_JBVVQG010000045.1:0-715 GCF_055811095.1 Mesorhizobium sp. WSM4833 | reverse complement strand
TCGAAGTTCCGCCCGCTTCATGACCGCGTGGTCGTTCGCCGGGTCGAATCCGAATCCAAGACCGCTGGCGGGATCATCATCCCCGACACGGCAAAGGAAAAGCCGCAGGAAGGCGAGATCATCGCTGTCGGCTCCGGCGCTCGTGACGAAGCTGGCAAGCTGGTCCCGCTGGACGTCAAGGCCGGCGACCGCATCCTGTTCGGCAAGTGGTCGGGCACCGAAGTCAAGCTCAATGGCGAAGACCTTCTGATCATGAAGGAATCCGACATCATGGGCATCATCGGCTGATATCAGGCCTTTCCGTCAACTGAATTCCCGGGCTCGATCGAAGCCCCTGCCAGGAGCTAAAAATGGCTGCCAAAGACGTAAAATTCTCCCGTGATGCCCGCGAGCGCATGCTGCGCGGCGTCAACATCCTCGCCGACGCGGTGAAGGTCACGCTCGGCCCCAAGGGCCGCAACGTCGTCATCGACAAGTCGTTCGGCGCCCCGCGCATCACCAAGGACGGCGTCACCGTCGCCAAGGAAATCGAGCTTGAAGACAAGTTCGAGAACATGGGCGCGCAGATGGTCCGCGAAGTTGCTTCGAAGACCAACGACATCGCCGGCGACGGCACCACGACCGCGACCGTTCTGGCGCAGTCGATCGTCCAGGAAGGCCACAAGGCCGTTGCCGCCGGCATGAACCCGATGGACCTGAAGCGCGGCATCGATCT
>NZ_JBVVQG010000044.1:0-947 GCF_055811095.1 Mesorhizobium sp. WSM4833 | reverse complement strand
GAATCGAGAACGGAGGTCGGTAAAACCCAGCTCTCATGTATTTTTTTCTTTATATTTCAGATGGATAGATAAAAAGGCCTTCAGCGGGGCTCTGTCCGCCAAAGCCGTTTACTGGCGAAAGCCTTGCCCGATCCGGTCTTGAAATATCGCTCGAACTGCCGTGCGTTGGTCTCGGTTTCGACCGCGATATAGGTCTTCAGGGCTACAGGCAGATAGGCTCTGGTCGAAGTCACATAGCCTGATTGATGCGATTCGAACCGGCGTCGAAGGTCGTTTGTCGACCCGACATAGACATCGCCATTATGAAGCTGCAGGAAATACACGTACCACATGGTCCCCGTACGCTACTTCGTAGCTTCGGGCGACACTCCCACGCCGATGCGGTTCCGGGTGGCCTGCCACCCGAAGCCCGCAGGGCGTAGGGTGGCGGAGAGGATGGGATTCGAACCCACGAGAAGCTTTTGACCTCTACTCCCTTAGCAGGGGAGCGCCTTCGACCACTCGGCCACCTCTCCGTTGCGCCGCTGGATAAAGAAAAGCGCCGGCACAATCAACAAGCCCGCATCATTATATGCAAAAATAAGAAGGCGCCGAACCGCGACCCCCATGGATGTGGCGGTTCTGCGGTTGTTTCCTGGCTAGCGACTCGGGAATTCGCCATGATTCCGTCGGCCCATCGCCGGATTCGCCGGCAAACAAGGGAGTGCGGCGGCCTGATGGTTAACGAGAGCTTTCTGAGTGAGGCCAAATCGTGTCATTTGTGCAACAACGCCGGGGGATAGCAGCCAGGCAGCCCTTTCACCGGTACGATCGTGGTTGAACCTCGCCGCCTCATGGGTAATGTCGATTTCGAAGGAGCGGCGCGGTGCGCATCTTTTTCGGTAGTGGGGATGGGGCAGGGAACGCTGTCCTTCAGCAAAGAATACCCAGACCCGTTTTTTAACTTT
>NZ_JBVVQG010000043.1:0-1034 GCF_055811095.1 Mesorhizobium sp. WSM4833 | reverse complement strand
ATGAAAACCCGCGCCGCTGTCGCTGTCGCCGCCGGAAAGCCGCTGGAGATCATGGAGGTCGACCTCGAGGGCCCGCGCGAGGGCGAAGTGCTGGTCGAGATCAAGGCGACAGGCATTTGCCACACCGACGAATTCACACTGTCGGGCGCCGATCCGGAAGGTCTGTTTCCGGCCATCCTCGGCCATGAAGGCGCCGGCGTCGTGGTCGATGTCGGCAAGGGTGTCACCTCGCTCAAGAAGGGCGACCACGTCATCCCGCTCTATACGCCCGAATGCCGCCAGTGCCCGTCCTGCCTGTCAAGGAAGACGAACCTCTGCACGGCGATCCGCGCGACGCAGGGCCAGGGCCTCATGCCCGATGGTTCGTCGCGCTTCTCGATCGGCAAGGACAAGATCTTTCACTATATGGGCTGCTCGACCTTCTCCAACTTCACCGTGCTGCCCGAGATCGCGCTGGCCAAGGTCAATCCGGACGCGCCCTTCGACAAGATCTGCTACATCGGCTGCGGCGTCACCACCGGCATCGGTGCCGTGATCAACACCGCCAAGGTCGAGATCGGCGCCACCGCGGTCGTCTTCGGCCTCGGCGGCATCGGCCTCAATGTCATCCAGGGCCTGAAACTTGCCGGCGCCGACATGATCATCGGCGTCGATTTGAACAACGACAAGAAGGAGTGGGGCGAGCGCTTCGGCATGACGCATTTCGTCAATCCGAAGGAGATCGACGGCGATGTCGTGCCCTACCTCGTCAACATGACCAAGCGTGGCGCCGACCAGATCGGCGGCGCCGACTACACATTCGACTGCACCGGCAGCACCAAGGTCATGCGTCAGGCGCTCGAAGCCTCGCATCGCGGCTGGGGCAAGTCGGTGGTCATCGGCGTTGCCGGCGCCGGCCAGGAGATCTCGACCAGGCCGTTCCAGCTGGTCACCGGCCGCACCTGGATGGGCACCGCCTTCGGCGGCGCGCGCGGCCGCACCGATGTGCCGAAGATCGTCGACTGGTACATGGACGGCAAGATCCAGATCGACCC
>NZ_JBVVQG010000042.1:0-1041 GCF_055811095.1 Mesorhizobium sp. WSM4833 | reverse complement strand
TGCTTGTGACGACCCAGCGTCTAAACGATGGCAAATACATCGCGGAGGAGGGCGCACACTACTGGGTCTTCCAGGTACCCGATAGAGCCACAGCACCAACGGAGAAACAGCTATGACCACGCTGCCGCAAATCTCACTGGCGAAACTGACAGCCGATGCAACGAGAAACGCAGAACGCGAGCGCCTGCGCCTGGCCTGTGAAGAGTATGGGTTCTTCTATCTTGAGCACGGAATCCCGAAGGAACAGATCGCAGAAGCGATCCAGGCTCCCCGGCGGTTCTTCGCGCTGCCGCAGGCTGTCAAGGAGCGCTACGGTCACACCGCCCAATACGTGTACCCCGCCACCGCCCGCGGATACAGTCCGTTAAACGGCGAAACGCTACATCCCGAGGCCGGCCCTGATCCAAAGGAGATGTTTGACCTCGGAATCGAGAATGAAGGTGACCGACGTCCGTTTGCTGGCCGCACACGCCTTCCGGATAACGCGGTGGCTCCTGGTTTCGCTCGAAGCCTGCAAGCTTTGCAGGCGACTGTGGTCAACGAGGTTGTGCCGCAGCTCGGGACCGCGCTTGCCGACTTGCTCGATATGGAAGAGGACTGGTTCCGGCGCCATTTCAGCCCACCGACGGTACTCCAGCGTGTGATCCGATATCCATCCGCTGGTGGCACGGCCGGAAAGCATACCGACAACGGGTTCTTTACGCTGCTGCTGCAGGAGGAACTCCCCACGCGCTCCTTGCAGGTGTGGTTCGGGGGACGCTGGGTGCCGGCGCCCAGCTTGCCCGACAGTCTCGTTGTGAATCTGGGCGACATGCTTCAGGCCTTGAGCGATGACCAATTCAAGAGCACGCCCCATCAGGTCGTGCACACCGGTCCTGCCGAACGAATTTCCCTTCCCTTCTTTATCTATCCCGACATTGACGCTCGCCTGACTTCCCGGCAAGGGAAGCACACCTTTAGCGTCGCGGAAGTGATGCTGCGCAACTTCGAATCGATCTGGCAAACCGGAAACGGCGCCGGACGGGCGCGAGAGTTGCGGTA
>NZ_JBVVQG010000041.1:0-1155 GCF_055811095.1 Mesorhizobium sp. WSM4833 | reverse complement strand
GGGAGAGCGACTATCTGGGGTGTCAAGTTGCACTCGCGAACTCGTTGCGCGCATCGCGTGCTTTTGCATTGAGGATGACGAGGAGTTTTCTGGCGAGTGCGATGCGGATGAGCATTTTTGGCTTTCCCGCCTGTTGCAACCGTTGAGCGAAAGCTTTGAGATTGGGATCGAATTTGGCCACGATGGCTGCGACGATGAAGAGGATGCCACGCGGCCCGGCGCGTCCGCCGCGCACATGCCTGTTGCCGGTGCGCTTGCCGCTATCGTTGGCGAAGGGAGCGAGGCCTGCCAGCTTGGCGATGGCCTTGTTGGAGATGAGGCCGATCTCGGGCAGTTCGGCCATCAGGCGGGCGACGGTGCGTCCGGCCACGCCCTTCAGCGAACGAAAGGCCTGCTCCAGCCTGGCCCACAGCGGATCGTCATCGATCATCGAGGCAATCTCGCCTTCAAGGCGCCGTTGCTCGCGCTTGAGGAAGGCCAGCATCGCCTCGATGCTGGCGCATACCTCGGCGTCGCGTGCGGCACTTCTACGCTGCTTGTTGATGGTCGCATCGCCGACAATCTGGCAAAGCCGGCCAACCAACGCGGCAAGCCGCTGCTGGGCGGCGCTTGGCGGTGGCGTCGGCACAGTGTTCTTGACTGCGCCGTAGTGGGCGATGACAGCGGCGTCGATCCTGTCGGTCTTCTCAAGATAGCCCATCGCCTCGGCGAAACGGCGCACGCTCTTGGCATTGACCACGCCGCACGGCATGCCGTGCGCCCACAAGAGCATGAATCCCAGCCGTTCATAGCCGCCCGATGCCTCCATCACCGCAAGGGCTGCGTCATGGCTGCGGCAGAACAGCCAAAGAGCTGCGATCCCCGCCGCGTCGTTGGCGAAGCGCGCTGCCGCTCCGCCAGGCCAGACATGCGCGTCCAGCCAATCTTTCGAAACATCAACTCCACAAATAATCCTGTTCACGGTAACCTGCCTTGTGCGTACGGTTGGAACCAAGCGACTGTTCGGTCGTGCGTGATGAAGGCGAAGATCCCAAGCTCTCCCGCGGCTGTAACCTCAGGTGGTACGGGCGACTTCGCCAAGCCAAGGTCCGGGCGGCCACCCGGACCTTGGCTCAATCGCTCTAATCCCACGAAATCTCTCTCGTGTAGATACAA
>NZ_JBVVQG010000040.1:0-1364 GCF_055811095.1 Mesorhizobium sp. WSM4833 | reverse complement strand
GGCGTCCAGGCGCTCGGAATGGGGCTTGGCACGCTGATCCGCCGTGTCGGTGCCGGTCCCGATATCGTCACCGGGCACGATTTCCGCTCCTATTCGCTTGGCATCAAGCTGGCGCTGGTGTCCGGTTTGATGGCTGCAGGCGCTCGGGTGAGGGACATCGGACTGGCGTTATCGCCGATGGCCTATTTCGCCCAGTTCGCACTGGACGTGCCTTCGGTCGCTATGGTCACCGCCTCGCATAACGAGAATGGCTGGACCGGCGTCAAGATGGGTGCGGCGCGGCCGCTGACTTTCGGGCCGGAAGAGATGAGCGCGCTGAAGCAGATTGTACTGGTCGGCGATTTCGATCTCGTCGGCGGCGGCTCCTACGATTTCGTTCGCGATTTTCGCGCTACTTATCTCGACGATCTGACCAAGGACAAGCGCATCACCCGAAAGCTGAAAGTGGTCGCCGCCTGCGGCAACGGCACCGCCGGCGCCTTCGCGCCGCAGGCGCTGCAGCGCATCGGCTGCGAGGTCATCCCGCTCGATGTCGAACTCGACCACACCTTTCCGCGCTACAATCCCAATCCCGAGGATATGCAGATGCTGCATGCCATCAGGGACAAGGTGCTTGAGACTGGAGCCGATGTCGGCCTTGGCTTCGACGGTGACGGAGACCGCTGCGGCGTCGTCGACAATGAGGGCAATGAGATTTTTGCCGACAAGGTCGGTGTGATGCTGGCGCGCGATATCTCCAGCCAGCATCCGGGCTCGACCTTCGTCGTCGACGTCAAGTCGACCGGCCTGTTCAACACAGACAGCGTGCTGCGCGCCAACAGCGCCGTCACTGACTACTGGAAGACCGGCCACTCCTACATCAAGCGCCGCGTCGCCGAGCTTGGCGCCGTCGCCGGTTTCGAAAAGTCGGGCCATTTCTTCTTCAACCCGCCAGTCGGGCGGGGTTATGACGATGGGCTGGTCACCGCCATCGCCATCTGCCAGATGCTGGACCGCAGCCCCGGCAGTTCGATAGCCGATCTCTACCGCGCGCTGCCGCTGACCTTCGGCACGCCGACCATGTCGTCGCACTGCGCGGACGATGTGAAGTATGGCGTTGTCGAGCGGGTGGTTGCCGACTTTCAGGCCATGAAGCGGGATGGAACGGTTTTTGCGGGCCAGAAGATCGCCGACCTCATCACCGTCAACGGTGCGCGCGTTGTCGCCGAAGACGGCACCTGGGGACTGGTGCGCGCCTCGTCGAACAAGCCGGAACTGGTCGTGGTCGTCGAAAGCCCGGTGTCGTCGCAGCGTCGACGGGAGATGTTCGAGGCTGTCGACACCGTGCTGCGCCGCAGCCCCGAGGTGGGCGCCTACAACCAGAC
>NZ_JBVVQG010000039.1:0-1426 GCF_055811095.1 Mesorhizobium sp. WSM4833 | reverse complement strand
GATCGTGTCCCGGGGAGTGGTGTAGCTGACGGCATTGGTCGCCGTGCTCTCCGGCATGGGCCGGGCTGATCAGCGCGCCACGGCTGGCAGGCTGATGAGGGGATCATCGCTCATCTGGCTGATCGTTTCCAGAGTCATATATCTGGCCCGCTGCACTGCCCATTCATCGTTCTGTTCGAGCAGGATTGCGCCGACGAGGCGCACGATCGCATCGTCGTTCGGGAAGATTCCGACGACCTCGGTGCGCCGCTTAATCTCGCCGTTGAGACGCTCGATGGGGTTGGTCGAGTGGAGCTTGGCGCGATGTTCCTTCGGAAAGGTCATGTAGGCCAGCACGTCGGGCTCGGCGTCGTCCATGATTGTCGCCAGCTTCGGCACCTTCGGCCTGATCTGGTCGGCGACGGCGCGCCATTGTACGGACGCGGCCTCGGGCGTCTCCTGGGCGAAAGCGGTGTCGACGAAGGCGGAGACGACCCTGCGGCCGCTCTTGCCGGCATGGGCCAGCACATTCCTCATGAAGTGAACGCGGCACCTCTGCCATGTCGCGCACAGCACCTTGGTGACGGCCGCCTTGATGCCTTCGTGGGCATCGGAGACGACGAGCTTGACGCCGCGCAGGCCGCGACGTGTCAGCTTGCGCAGGAACTCGTCCAGATCGGCTCGGCCTCCGAGGTTCCGATCTCCATGCCCAGCACCTCGCGCCGGCCGTCCGCGTTGACGCCGACAGCGATGATGACGGCGACCGAGATGATGCGACCGCCGCGGCGCACCTTCAGGTAGGTGGCGTCGATCCACAGATAGGGCCAGTCGCCCTCGACGGGTCTTTCAAGGAACGCTTTGACCTTGCCGTCGATCTCCTCGCACAGCCGAGAGACCTGGCTCTTCGAAATGCCGCTCATGCCCATGGCCTTGACCAGGTCGTCAACCGACCGGGTCGAGATGCCTTGCACATAAGCTTCCTGGATGACGGCGGTCAGCGCCTTCTCGGCCATGCGGCGCGGTTCGAGGAACCCGGGGAAGTAAGAGCCCTTCCTGAGCTTGGGGATGCGCAGCTCGACCGTGCCGGCGCGCGTCTCCCAGTCCCGGTCGCGGTAGCCATTGCGCTGGGCGAGCCGCAACGGGTTCTTCTCGCCATAGGCGGCGCCGGTGGCCGCGCCCACCTCCATTTCCATCAGCCGCTCGGCGGCAAAGCCGATCATCTCGCGCAGGAGATCGGCATCCGAGGTCTTCTCCACGAGCGTGCGCAGGTTCATCATGTCGTCGGTCATCGGTGGTCCTTCCGAATTGGGTTGGCCTCAACAACCAAACCCTACCGGAAAGCGCCGATGACCACCGACACGCCGCTCACTCGCTACAGCGCTACTAGCGGCGCGCTCGCGAGCGGCTTCGTAACCGCCGAGCTACACCACCTGTGGGACACGACCTA
>NZ_JBVVQG010000038.1:0-1480 GCF_055811095.1 Mesorhizobium sp. WSM4833 | reverse complement strand
TCGATGTCGCCCGCTGCACGGTTGCCCGCCTGATGAAGGCCATGGGCCTCGAAGGCATCATCCGCGGCAAGCCGATCCGCACGAGGGAGCGACAAGGCTGCATCTTGCCCTCTTGATCACGTCAACCGGCGTGGCGCCGTGAGGCGTCCCCCTATGCCGACCAATTTCGAACCATCAAATCAGCTCGGGTGACTCTCTACCACGAGTCAACTACCAGAATAGATAGTTTCCTCCAGTCTTTCTTATCCTATTGTCTGAGACGCATATTATCAGTCTGGGTAGGGCAGTGTGTGATGAATAAAAATGCGACAATTCTTGATATATCACGATATATTTCCGTGTTTGATGAAATAGCACGTCAATCCGGCATTATATTTACGATGGGAGAAGACTTTAGTGAATATATCAATATTACCGAAAATCTCGTTGGCAAATCGCCCACGTATCCGAACTTCCGACCGGACTGTTCATGGCTTGAACCAGGCCGCGCGTTCTGGATCGTCGGGAAAGATCAATCTGGTCAGATAGCGCATGTCCAGGCGCTTCGTGTGGACGATCTGACGACGACCAGTTTGCTTGAACACCTCGAGTCATTGAAAGCCTTCTACGCGGATCCCAAGAGCCTGGCGGGCCCCGGTTCATCATGTGCTTGCTACGCACCGACCGCTCGAGACATAACCGGCATCGTGGCTTATCACGGCGACTTATGGCTCCGTGATGATTTTAGGGGGCATGGGTTTGCTCGTACGCTTGCAGGTATTGCTTTTGGCCTAGCGTGGGCGAAATGGTCCCCCGACTACATTTATGCCCTTGTTGCGACGTGGAGCATCGAAAAGGGAATAGCCGATCAGTATGGTTATCTTCATAGAGAATCGCAGGGCTCGGTTTTGAGTTTACCCGACCGAGGCATCGAGGATGACGATTGGCTTATTTGGCTAAAGCAAAGCGAATTGTCCGAGATCATTAAACGGACAGTGAGTCAGACGAGGGTGCCTAGTCACTCTTGATTGCGGTTGAGCCAGCCATGGAACTATCAGCCAGCGGCAATAAGAGCCGAATCCGATCATGCCGCATTATATTCGGCGGCGGCGAAGTAATTTGGCCCACTCGAGCGCGGCCTTTTTGAGTGCGCTTGAGTTTGGGCGAATGCGTTTCTCGATCCGATTGAAGTCGGGGCTGTGGGTGGAAGGTAGAGCAGCATTGCGCCCGACGCGCAGGGCTTCCTCGTCTGACTCGGAGCCGATACAGTCAGTCGACGGAACGGTGCAAGCAATGATCTAGGCCGGCCTGTTCGGAACGTCAATGCACTGGAAGCATTCGGCGGCACGCCGGCTTTGTTGGTTCCCGGGCGATGCGAAGGTCGCCATCATCAATGCCTGCCGCCACGACCGCAGGTAAACCGCGATCGTGTCCCGGGGAGTGGTGTAGCTGACGGCATTGGTCGCCGTGCTCTCCGGCATGGGCCGGGCTGATCAGCGCG
>NZ_JBVVQG010000037.1:0-1483 GCF_055811095.1 Mesorhizobium sp. WSM4833 | reverse complement strand
AGACCTGTTCCGCACCCAGCGTCCAGGATTGCGATGGCTGCTCGCTTATTGGCCAAATACGCTGTCTGCACGGTGCCCGCCAATTCCGCAACGATCGTCGGCCCGCAGTATCCATCGCGACCGACATCCAACTCGTAGGAATTGGCCCATCCGCGATAGAAGTGGACCAAGTTACCGGCATCGCCATCGAGGGTATGGGAATCCTTGATGCGCTTTCGCGCGGCTTGCGCCAATGCCGTCTGCTGATCGAGGGTGGTCATGACAGTTCCTCCATTCGGGGGCAAATGAGATGCGGCATCGTCAGCGGCGAAATGGCACCGGCTAGATGCACAAGCCGCTCGCTGCCGTATTGCTGAGCATGGCTATCCGACCATGCGGAGGCGCCCACGCTCCAAGTGATAACGTCGTGGATCAAGACATCGCTCAGGCCCATGCCGCGTCCAAGATCAAACGCCTCGTCAAAGATCAGGCGATTGACGTGGGTGAGCTCGTCGACCAGAGACTTGAGCAAGCGGATCTGGATGTCAGTGAGTGGGACGTCGTCGAGCGGGAACACATGCTCACGCTTGGGTTTGATCCTTCCGATGTGATCGGTCAGGAATTCTTGGTCTGGCGGATGCCTGGGGTCAGCACCGTACCTGGATGGCGCGCGATAGCCCGGCACTTGCAGTCGAACGCCGAAGACCACCTCCGCCAGCGCGACGACTCGCAGATGGCTGTCGTGTCGGTCGAACTTCCGTCCCGCCTCGTTATAGCGCCTTTCGACCGCGCGCCCGATCGGCAATTCCACGCCGAGTTCGTCCGCCAGTTGGACCGTCAAGCCCATATCCTTCACCGCGATCTCCAGAGTGCACGAGCGATCGTAGCTGCCATCCAGGAGAAACGGGACGAACTGCTCGATTGCAACGGAGTTTGCGGACGACGCGACAAACTTATGCCACGCCTGCTGCGCTGGAACGCCCTCTCGCACGCTTTGGCAGAGTGCGTGGCCGCTCGCCACGGCTGCAGTGTAAAAGAGCAGGTTCGTCAGCAATTTGGCTGACTGTCCCTGACCGATGTCTCCGACATGGAAGGGGACAGCTCCGATGGTTTGCAACACCGTCTCGGAACGCACATAGGCCTCCGATGGCCCCCCGACGAAGAAGCTGACATTGGCGAAATCGACCCCCATGTGGGACAAGTTGCTCGCGGGTGCTTCTAGCGAATCGACGCCAATTGCTGCCGCCCGACGGGCGATCTCGACCGTGTTGTGATAGTCGGTCGTGGACGTATCGATCCACACGCTGCCCGGTGTCATTCCGGCCAACGCGCCTTGCTCGCCTGTCATGTTGTCAAAGACGTCGTGTGGCAGCGGCAGGCAGGTGATGACAATTTCGCAATCGCGGGCCGCTCCGCGTGGTGCGTCATGCCACCGGGCTCCTTTTTCGACCACGTCTTCCGCGGCTGCGGGATCGATATCGTAGACGTTCACCAGATAGCCGGC
>NZ_JBVVQG010000036.1:0-2728 GCF_055811095.1 Mesorhizobium sp. WSM4833 | reverse complement strand
GAATAGGGGAATAGGGGAATAGGGGGCGACGGGTCATTGGTGTCCTTGCCGTCGCCGCGCTGGCTTCAGCGGCACCCCACAAAAAATCTCCTCCACCTATCGAACCTTTTGCTGCGCCGCGCCGACTGATGGTCAGAGGCGAATGGGTCGCCTCGATCAAAAGATCCAGGAGATCATCATGTTCAAGCGCACTCTTACCTCGGGCCTCGTCGCCATCTTCGTCGCCACCGGCGCGCTCGCCGGCACTGTCGGCACGTCGTCAGCCCACGGCATGCATGGCCATCATCATCACCACCACAATCATCACAAGAAGCACTTCAAGAAGTTCTGGTGGAAGCACTACAACCACCACCACAACCATCACCACAGGCACGGCAGGGTGATCATTTTCCTTTGATGGAGGGACCCAATTCCCCAAGAGGGCGGCTTCGGCCGCCCTTTTTGCGTTCGGCGATCACCTTGTGAAGTCGGGCGGCAAAGCTGCTGATCCCCGCGAGCTACGGCATGCACACATTTCCAAGCAACTGGTCTTTGGCGATAGAGGTGCATGGCAGCTTGGCGCATGCATTGCCTATGCGGCGCTGGTCCCGCTCCGTCTCGGCTTCGCCGAGCCAACGCTCGCCCACCAACGCTCCTTTCCTTTCCCTCCGGAGGGGGGGAAGGTGGCGCTGCGAAGCAGCGACGGATTGGGGGACCCACCCGGCCATCGGGCCTCGGGCCGATCAGTCACCCCAGTCATAGCAGATATGTGCATGGCATAGCCCCCAGCAAGTGGGGGAGATTGGCCGCATCAA
Organism: Mesorhizobium sp. WSM4833; assembly: GCF_055811095.1. NCBI lineage: Bacteria > Pseudomonadati > Pseudomonadota > Alphaproteobacteria > Hyphomicrobiales > Phyllobacteriaceae > Mesorhizobium > Mesorhizobium sp. WSM4833. The sequence continues at coordinate 1,934 of NZ_JBVVQG010000036.1, read as the reverse complement.
CGTCCTCGCCAACCCTTTCCAGTCGCCGTCAGCGTGGACCTCGGTCCATCCGATTTCCCAGCTCCAGAAAAATCAAAAAAGTTCGAACCTTTTTCCTGGCTGTGACGACAGATGATCAAGAGGCGGATGGATCGCCTCGGTCAACGAAGCAAGGAGATCGTCATGTTCAAGAACACACTCGTTTCCGGCCTTATCGCCACCGCCGTCGCCGCCGCCACGCTGGCCGGCACCGTGCAGCCTTCGGCCGCCCACAGCCATCACCACAACCGCGAAATCGGCATCGGCATTGCTGCCGGCGTCGGCGGCTTCGTCCTCGGCAGCCTGCTCGCCCAGCCGCGCACCGTCTATGTCGACGAAGGCGGTGGCTCGTGGCATGTCCGCCGCTGCTACGATCGCTATGCCAGCTACGACGCGGACTCCGATACCTATCTCGGCCACGACGGATACCGCCACTATTGCCGTCTCTGAGGGGAGGACCCGTTCAGCAACAGAGGGGCCCATGCGAGCCCCTCTTCTGTTGTCTGGATGGTAGCGGTGCGTGCTCCATCTGCCGCTTCAGCGCAGAACTGAAGGGATTGGTCCGGCGACAGATCGGACAGTGTACAGAGATTTTCCGAGCGTCTATCCTGGACCGCGAAACGCGGGGAGAGACCCTTGGACGAGCAGGACCCCAGGGAAGACCTGGTCGAAACGGTTTTCCGCAACGGCACCGTCACCACCGTCGGCATCCTGCTGGCGTTTTCGCTGGGCTTCATCACCCATTGGGCCGCCAACCCGATCCCGTGGCAGACCTACCATCTTGTCGCCGTCCTGCCGATCCTGGCCGGCATTGCCTTGCAGATGCGGGCGCTCTCGCTGCTGCTCGACACGAAATGCCTGCAGCGGCGCATCTATGAACGCGCCAACCGCATCTTCATGGCCGGCCTGATATTCACCGCCTGCGGCGTCGGCATGGCCATCCTTCTCGATTTCTTCGATATCGCGACCAGGAGCGCGCTGCCCGGGGCGGGCTGATCAGCCGGCTCGCACGCCGCCGATCATCCTGGTCACCTCGGCTGCCGCATCGCGCACCAGCGGGCCGATCTCGGCCAGCCGCTCCGGCGTCACCCGCACCGTCGGTCCCGACACGGAAACGCCGCCGATCGGCTCGCCGAATTCGTTGAAGATGGCGGCTGCCACGCAACGCATGCCGGGGTGCCGCTCCTCGTCGTCGACCGACCAGCCGCGCTGCTTGATCCGCGCCAGATCGTGGGCAAGCGCCGAAATGTCGGACAGCGTCCTGTCGGTGAAGCGCTGCAGGCCTGCCTTGCGCAGCATGGTTCCGACGCGCTCCGGCTCGAGATGCGCCAGCACCGCCTTGCCGATGCCGGACGCATGGAAGGGGCTGCGCGTGCCCGGCCGGAAGAAGGCGCGGATCGCCTGATGCGTCTCGACCTGACTGACGAAGACCACGCAATCGTCCTCGGCGACGCCGAGATTGGCGGTCTCGCCGGTTCTCTCCATCAGCTCCTGCATGACGACACGCGCGCGGTCGACCAGCTTGCGGCGGCGCAGGAAGGCCGCGCCCATACGGTAGGTCTCGACGCCGATCGACCACAACTGGTCTGATGTGTCGAATTCGACCATTCCGTGGTTTTGCAGCGTCGTCAGCATGCGGTAGGCGGTGGAGGCGGCAAGCCCGCTCTGCGCCGATATTTCGCTCAGCGACAGGCCGCTGCCTTCCGCGACAATGGCCAGGATCCGCAGCGCCCGATCGAGCGACTGCACCGAACTGGCCTCCGAGGGCCCATTGAAAGCGCGCGGCCGGCCGCGCGGGGGCGCGGTCCCTGACAACTCCTCCACCCCCTGGCCCGGGCGGCGCGACGGCGACATCCGCGCCAGCGCCGAATTCAATCTATATCGCGCTCGCGTCTGGGACGTGCTGCGCGACGAGG
>NZ_JBVVQG010000035.1:0-4567 GCF_055811095.1 Mesorhizobium sp. WSM4833 | reverse complement strand
GGGAGTAGGGGAGTAGGGGAGTAGGGCAGTAGGGCAGTAGGGCAGTAGGGCAGTAGGGCAGTAGGGCAGTAGGGCAGGACTATTCCGGTGACAGTTTTCGGATCAGAAGCCGCAAGAGCGTTCCGACGCTCTCACTGCGGGCCATCAATGATTCGATCGTCTCGTGCGAGGCGATTCCGACGCGTTGCGCGATCAGCAGATGGGTCTCCAGTTCCTTGAGTGATCCCTGGGCGATCCTGAGAAATTGCTGATAGGAAGCTCGGCTTTCTCGCCCGTAACCTTCGGCAATGTTGGCGGGAACGGAGGTGGCTGCACGGCGTACCTGAGTCGTCAGGCCGTAGAGCTCATCCCTTGGCCAAGCTCTGGTTGTTTCGTAGATCGATACCGCCAGATCCATAGCTTGCTGCCAGACAATTAAATCCCTGTACGATTCAATCTTGGCCGTCATCCTTGCCCTACTGCCCTACTGCCCTACTGCCCTACTGCCCTACTCCCCTACTCCCCTACACATTCAGCAACAAATACTCCCGCTCCCACGGACTGATCACTTCCATGAAGGTCTCGAATTCCGCGCGCTTGATCGCCGCATAGGTCGCGGCGAACGACTTGCCCAGATGAGCGCAGAGTTCCTCGTCCCCCTCGAACAGGTCGACGGCTTCGAGCAGGCCGCGCGGCAGGTCGATCTCGTCGGCATTGGCCGTGGTCAGGACCGGGGGCTCGGCCTTGATCTTGTTGGTGATGCCGATCAGCCCGCAGGCAAGCGATGCCGCCAGCGCCAGATAGGGATTGGCATCGGAGGACGGGATGCGGTTTTCGACGCGCCGTGCCGCCGGATCCGAGCGTGGCACGCGAAACGCCGTGGTGCGGTTGTCATAGCCCCATTTGTTGTTGACCGGCGCCGACGCCGCCTGTGTCAGCCGGCGGTAGGAATTGACATAGGGCGCGAACATCACCAGCGCGTTCGGCACATGCTTCTGCATGCCGCCGATAAAGTGGAAAAAATCGTCGGTTTCCGAGCCGTCAGCGGCCGAAAAGATGTTCTGTCCGGTCTTCTTGTCGATGATCGACTGATGGATGTGCATGGCGGAGCCGGGTTGCCCCTGGATCGGCTTGGCCATGAAGGTGGCGTAGATCTCGTGCTTCAGCGCCGCCTCGCGAATGGTGCGCTTGAACATGAACACCTGGTCGGCCAGTTCGATCGGGTCGCCATGGCGCAGATTGATCTCCAACTGGCCGGCACCTTCCTCGTGGATCAGCGTATCGATCTCCAGGCCCTGGCTTTCGGAGAAATGGTAGATGTCGTCGATCAGTTCGTCGAATTCGTTGACGCCGGCGATCGAATAGCCGGCGCCGCCGCCGATCGCGCGTCCCGACCGGCCGACCGGCGGGGTCAGCGGATAGTCCGGGTCGGGATTCTTGCGCACCAGGTAGAACTCGATCTCGGGCGCCACCACAGGCTTCAGGCCGAGCTTGTCATAGGCGGCCACCACACGCTTCAACACGTTGCGCGGCGTGAACTCGACCGAGCGTCCGTCCTGGTGGACGAGGTCGCAGATGACCGCTGCCGTCGGGTCTTCTTCCCAGGGCACCACCGTCAGCGTCGACAGGTCGGGCATCAGTTTGAGGTCGCCGTCGTCTTCCGGGTAATGGAAGCCGTTGCCATCCTCGGGGTAGCCGCCGGATATCGTCGTCATGAAGACTGCCGACGGCAGCGCCAGCGAGGTGTTGGAGGTGAATTTCTTCGATGGCATCATCTTGCCACGCGCGACGCCTGCCTGATCGGGCGTGATGCACTCGATGTCCTCGATGCCGCGCCATTCCAGCCAGGCGCTGACTTCCTTCCAGTTCTTGACGCCTCGTTGGTTTTTCACGAAGGCAGGCGTGCGGGCGCGTCCTCCGCGGCTCGACGGACGGACTTCCTTTTTTGCAGGCGGCATCATTCACCAGATTGGGTTGCGGATTGTGGAGTATAGCCGTGCCCTCCTATGGAAGGGAAGGGGAGCCGCGTCGGGCATTGCCCGGTGCGGTTGAAAATCACGCCAATCGGCTTAGTTTCGGCCGTCCCAATTCCAATCGAGGCGTTCAATGCGGCGCAATGACAAACTGACGACGATCGGCTTCGACGCCGACGACACGTTGTGGCAGAACGAGCAGTTCTTCCGGCTGACGGAAAAGCGCTTTGCCGCCATGCTCGTCGACCATGGCGAAGCGGAGCACATCTCGGCACGATTGCTGGAGGCCGAAAGGCGCAACCTCGCTGTCTATGGCTTCGGCATCAAGGGATTTACCCTGTCGATGATCGAGACGGCGATCGAGGTCACGCAAGGCCGCGTGCCGGGCTCGGTCATAGCGGAGATTCTCGATGCCGGCCGCGAGATGCTGAGCCATCCGATCGAGGCCTTGCCGCACGCCCGCGAGACGGTCGAAAAGCTTGCCGGCGCATTCCGCCTCGTGCTGATCACCAAGGGCGACCTCTTCGACCAGGAGCGCAAGCTGGCTGGCTCAGGCCTTGGCGATCTGTTCGACGCGGTCGAGATCGTCAGCGACAAGAATGCTGCCACCTATAGCAGGCTCTTCAAGCGCCACGGCGATGGTCCGGCGAAAAGCATGATGGTCGGCAACTCGCTGAAGTCGGATGTGGTGCCGGCCATCGAGGCCGGCGGGTGGGGTGTTCATGTGCCGCATGAACTGACCTGGGTGCTGGAGCATGTCGAAGCGCCGGTAACCGAATCGAGGTTCCGCCAGATATCCGATCTCGGACAACTGCCCGGACTGATCGAAAGCATCATCGATCCCTGATCGCCGGGCGATCCGTGGTCGCCCGGCCTTACCTGGTTCGATTCCGGACGGAAAAACCGCTACACACTTTCCCGCAATTGCCTCAGCGGCCGATCAGGCGATCGATCACCGGTTGCAACCGTTCGGGCGTGATCGGCTTGGCGATCACCACATCGATGACACCAGACAAGCCCAGGCTTTCTGTGGTGCCATTCTTGGTTGACAGCAGGATTACCGGTGGCAGCGATTTGCCCGAGGCGCGGCGCAACGCGTCGATGCTGGACATCAGATTGTCGCAGTCCTTGTTGTCGGCGCCGCCGTCAAGGACAACCGCGCCGGGAATGAGCGACCGCAAGATCCTTGCCGCCGTGTCGGGAGATTCCGAAATCGGCTTGAGCCCGGATCGCTCGACGATCTTTGAAATCACCACGCGATTGATTGGCGACCTGCCGACGACAAGCACCTGCGACGGATCACGGATCGCCTCGGTGGTTGAGCCGCGGGTCACCAGATTCGGATGTCTTGGAGTCTCGCCTTCGCGATTCACCGGGCACACAAGTCGGCCAAGAAGCTCGCCCCTATTTCAATGCAGAGTTGAATCCGGAGCGCAATTGGCGTGAGATCGCAGCCTATGTCAAGTTGAAATAAAAGTGCCCGAAATCATCGCCGGGACAGTGAATTTCAAGCAACGCTACTGTACTCGACTGTCCACACGCGCATTTCATAAAAAGAAAATTCACCTGCGCAGGGGCTGCGCAGGTGAAGGGTCGGTTGCATGGATTTCAGTCAGCCGTGGCTCTGCTGCGTGACGATCACCGGGATCAGCAGATCGCCCCAGTTGCCGTCGCCGCCGTGATGTCGTGCCGAGCGCACGAGTTCCACCGAGACGCCCGCCTCGACCGCCTTCATAACCGACTGGTTGAGGCGGTGCAGGTCGTTGGCCAGCATGCGGATCGTCGCCTGCTGGTCGACGCTCATCGTCGTCGACTGTTCCTCGGCGCGTTCCTTGACGCGGCTTATCGATGCCATTGGTTTTCTCCTTGTGTCCCAAGCCCTGTCGGGCGTTTCCTCTGAGTTTTTCTGTTCGCTATTCGGCGGCCGGTTTGAACTGCGCGTGCTCCGTCGATTCATGCATGGCGGTGGTCGACGACTGGCCGCCGGTGATCGCCATCGACACGGCGTCGAAATAGCCGGTGCCGACCTCGCGCTGATGCTTGGTCGCGGTGTAGCCATCGGCCTCGGCCGCGAACTCCGCTTCCTGCAACTCGGAATAGGCCGCCATCTGCCGCGCCTTGTAGCCGCGCGCCAATTCGAACATGCCGTAGTTGAGCTGGTGAAAGCCGGCGAGCGTGATGAACTGGAACTTGTAGCCCATGGCGCCGAGCTCCTTCTGGAACTTGGCAATCGTCGCGTCGTCGAGGTTCTTCTTCCAGTTGAACGACGGCGAGCAATTGTAGGCGAGCAGCTTGTCGGGATGGTGCTTGCGCACGCCGTCGGCGAATTTCCTGGCCTGTGCCAGGTCCGGCTTCGAGGTCTCGCACCAGATCAGATCCGCGTAAGGCGCATAGGCGATGGCGCGGGCAATGCAGGGCTCGATGCCGTTCCTGACATGATAGAAACCCTCAATCGTGCGCCCGGCGTCGTAGTCGACGAAAGGCTGGTCGCGCTCGTCGATGTCGGAGGTGAGCAGCTTGGCGGCTTCCGCATCGGTGCGCGCGACGACCAGGGTCGGCGTGCCCATCACGTCCGCCGCCAGGCGCGCGGCGTTGAGGTTGCGGATGTGCGCCGC
>NZ_JBVVQG010000034.1:0-9181 GCF_055811095.1 Mesorhizobium sp. WSM4833 | reverse complement strand
AAAAGCACGCGATGCGCGCAACGAGTTCGCGAGTGCAACTTGACACCCCAGATAGTCGCTCTCCCCCGATCGACGGGAGACAGGAAAGGTGCAGGGCGATGAGGGGCGGCGCAAACCTGTGCGATTGCCCTGGCCATCATAGTTTCTCATTGCCATTTTGTTCCGCTCTCACGATTCTGCTCCTTTGGAGCGACTGATTCGATGCGTGAGATCATCTTCGACACGGAAACCACCGGCCTCGATTCGCGCGACGACCGCGTGATCGAGCTGGGCGGCGTCGAACTGGTCAACCGTTTTCCGACCGGCAGGACCTTCCACCACTACATCAACCCGCAAGGCCGCGCGATCCATGTCGAGGCACAGGCGGTGCACGGCATCAGCGCGGCGGACCTCGCTGGCAAGCCGACCTTTGCCGAGATCGTGCAGGAGTGGCTGGACTTTACCGACGGCGCCAAGCTGGTCGCCCACAACGCCACTTTCGATGTCGGCTTCCTCAACGTCGAATTCGGCCGGCTGGGTCACCCTGTCATCGACAACGGCGTCGTCGTCGACACGCTGGCGCTGGCGCGCCGCAAGCACCCGATGGGTCCTAATTCGCTCGATGCACTCTGCCGGCGCTACGGCATCGACAACACCAAGCGCACCAAGCACGGCGCCCTGCTCGATTCCGAATTGCTGGCCGAGGTCTATATCGAGCTGATCGGCGGCAAGCAGGCGGCCCTCATCCTCGACAGCGCCACCGCGCCGGCCCAGGGCGAGAATGTCCGCCAGATCGAAATCGTCGTCGCCCCGCGCCCGGCGCCACTGCCGCCGCGCGTGACAGAAGCCGAACGTGCCGCGCACGCCGGCATGGTCGGGACATTGGGTGAAAAGGCGCTGTGGCTGAAGGTTCACGGGAACTAAAATCGTCCCGTTGGCGATCCTTGGCGCCCCCCTCTGCCCTGCCGGCGCCTCAATCGTCCCGCCCAAAACAAAAAACCCGGCGCAAGGCCGGGCTTTTCACAATCCGTGGCAGGCAGCACTCAGCTCACCTGGACCTTCGACGACGCCTGGTCCTCCGCCAGCTTCTGCTGGAACATCTGCGCGAAGTCGATCGGGTCGAGCATCAGCGGCGGGAAGCCGCCATTGCGGGTTGCCTCGGCGATGATCTGGCGGGCGAACGGGAACAAAAGACGCGGGCATTCGATGAACAGGATCGGCAGCATGTGTTCCTGCGGAAAGCCTGCGATGGCGAACACGCCGCCATAGACCAGCTCGACATTGAACAGCACTTCCTGGTCGAAGGACGCCTTGGCGTTGAGCGTCAGATTGACGTCGAACTGCTTGTCGGAGAGCGGGTTGGCGTTGACGTTGACATTGATGGCGATGCCCGGCGCCTTGTCGCGGCCGCGCAGCGAATTCGGCGCGCCGGGGCTTTCGAAGGACAGGTCCTTCACATATTGCGCCAGAACGTTGAGCGACGGCTGCGCCGCATTGCCGTTTCCGTTGGCTGCGCCGACCGGCGCGTCATCTTTGCTGGCCATAAGCCTTGTCCTCTTGCCTGGGCAGCGTCGCTGACCGAATTGAAATCGGGCGTTCGCTACCATGGCGGGGATGACAAGACAAGGTTTGCCGCCTTGCTTCCCGGCTGCGGCATGGAGATGGGACGGCGCGTTAATCGTCCTTCAGGCGGCGCCACGGCGAGTTGTGATCCGGGCCGCGCTTCAGATCGTCCTCGCGCGAATAGTCGCCGTCTTCGAGGTCGATGACCCTGTCGCGCTGGCGGCCACGAAAACCGCCGGACGAGAAATCGGTGGCGACGACAATGCGGCCCTTGAACCGGCTCCAGGCAAAGTCGCGCAACGGCGGCAGAAACAGCAGCAGGCCGATAATGTCGGTGATGAAGCCGGGGATGATCAGGAGGATTGCCGCAACCACGATCATGGCGCCGTGCGCAAGGTGGCGGCTGGGGTTCTGGCCGGCGGCCATCTCGTTGCGGATGCGGGCCATGACACCAAAACCCTGGTATCGGAGCAAAAGCACGCCGGCGATGCTCGAGGCCAGCACGAGGCCTACCGTCGCCAGCGCGCCGACCTCGCGGCCGACGATGACGAAACCGGCAATTTCCAGCAGCGGCAGTGCAAGGAGAAAGAAGGGAAGCAACGAAATGCGCAAGTCTTGCCAACCTTTTTCGATCGTTATGACCGTTTTGATTGTTTTGGCCGCCAACTGGCAATCGCCGCTGGCACCGAGGCTGTTAGATAGGTATGCCTGCCTTTGATTTGAATGATTGCGCCTTGCGTTCTATATGCTTTGAATGTTGAACGCTATGCGACCGCGGCCGTTAGGCCTGACGGTCCGGCCACAGGGCAGGGATTGATTGGCGGAAGATATGGGATTCTTCGACTTCGGCACGATTTTCTTCCTGATTGCGGCGGTGGTCATCTTTTTCCAGCTGCGCAATGTGCTGGGCCGCCGCACCGGCAGCGAACGGCCGCCCTTCGATCCCTATTCGGCGGCTCGCACCGGCGACAAGGATGCCGCCCAGAAATCCGAAAACGTCGTCTCGCTGCCGCGCAAGCGTCCGCCAGGCGAGCCGGCTCCCGACGCCTATGCCGCGATCGACGCTTTCGCCAAGCCCGATACCGACCTCAACAAGGGCCTGCGCACGATCAAGGACAATGATCCGTCCTTCGAGCCGAAGGGTTTCGTCGACGGCGCCAAGATGGCTTACGAGATGATCGTCATGGCCTATGCCGACGGCGATCGCAAAACGCTGAAGAACCTGTTGTCGCGCGAGGTCTATGACGGTTTTGTCGCCGCTATCGGCGAGCGCGAGGCCAAGGCGGAAAAGATCCAGTCCTCCTTCGTCGGCATCGACAAGGCCGATATCGTCTCGGCCGAGATGAAGGGCGGCGAGGCGCATGTCACGCTGCGCATCATCAGCGAGCTGATTTCGGCGACCCGCGACAAGGCCGGTGCCGTCATCGACGGCGACCCGGAAACCGTGGCCGAGGTCAAGGATGTCTGGACCTTCGCCCGTGACACGCGCTCGCGCGATCCGAACTGGAAGCTCGTCGCCACCGAGGAAGAAGACTAGGGAATACGCGGCGAGGCTCCGGTGTCGCTATCGCCTCTTTTTGTCGAGAAAGCCTTCGGCGATCTGCCCGGCTGGAACGATGACGACCATTCGGCGGCCTTCGCCGCCTTTCGGCGCTCGGCCTTCCATGTCCTGACCAAACCCTATCGCAGCGGCGCGCTCGGCGTCGACTTCGACGCCTTTGCGGATGCCTACGCCGAGGCCCGGACCGTTTCGCCGGCGAATCGGTCGCCGGTTTTGACCCGCGGGGAGGCCCGCGCCTTCTTCGAGCGCCATTTTGTCCCGGCGCTTATCCCTGCCGAAAATGGGCTCGTCACCGGTTTCTATGAACCGCAAGTCGAGGCGTCACCGGTGCGCACGGACCGGTTTTCGGTGCCGCTGCTGTCGCGCCCGGCCGATCTCGTCGATATCGATGACGCAAACCGGCCGCCGGGCCTGGACCCCTATCTCGCTTTCGCGCGCCAGACGCCGAACGGGCCGGTCGAATATCATGACCGTGGCGAGATCGAGCGCGGCGCGCTTGATGGCAAGGGCCTGGAAATCGCCTGGTTGGCCGACAAGGTCGATGCCTTCTTCATTCACGTGCAAGGTGCCGCACGCCTCGCCATGACCGACGGCCGGCTTGCCCGCGTCACCTATGCCGCCAAATCCGGCCAGCGCTTCACCGGACCCGGCAAGGTCCTGAGCGAGATTGGCGAGATCCCGCTGGCGGAAGTGACGATGCAATCGATCCGCGCATGGTTCAAGGCGCATCCGGACCGCGTCGACGAGATCCTGTGGCAGAACCGCTCCTACATTTTCTTCCGCCCGGCCGATGTCGAGGACGTTGCCCTTGGTCCGATCGCCGCCGCCAAGGTGCCGCTGACGCCGGGCCGCTCGATCGCCGTCGACCGCCTGCTGCACACATTCGGCACGCCCTTTTACATCGACGCGCCGACGCTCGCCGCCTTCGACGCAAAACCATTCCGCCGCCTGATGATCGCGCAGGACACTGGCTCCGCCATCACCGGGCCGGCGCGGGGCGACCTGTTCGCCGGTTCGGGCGGGGCCGCGGGCGAGATCGCCGGCGTGGTCCGCAATGCCGCGGATTTTTATGCGCTGGTGCCGCGCACGCTCATTGCGGGTGCGGTCCGATGACCCGACGCCCGGACAAGCTCAGCGAGGACGACCGGGTTCTGTGGAACCTGGTGGCGCGCACGGCCAAGCCGCTGAAGGGGAAATTTGCCGTCGACATCCCCGAAATTCCTGCCGAGGCCAAGCCAAGCCAGTCGCAGCCCGCCCAGCCCGTCGCCAATGTCGCAGGGACCGCCAAGCCGAAGGCGCAGCATGTCACGCACCGCCTCGACGAACCGACGCTGGACAAATTGTCGAAGGGCCGGCTGCCGATCGAGGGCCGCGTCGATCTGCACGGCATGACGCAGGACGAGGCCTACTCGCTGCTGTTCTCGTTCCTGCACCGGGCGCATGCCGGCGGCGTCCGCTATGTCCTGGTCATCACCGGCAAGGGCTCGTCCTCCGGCGGCGATGGCGTGTTGCGGCGCGCCGTGCCGGCCTGGCTGTCGACGCCTGCCTTCCGGCCGCTCGTCTCCAGCCACGACCATGCCGCCCGCAATCATGGCGGTTCGGGTGCGCTCTATATCCGCCTGCGGCGGGTCCGTTCATGAGGATGGGCGCATGACCCCGTTCGGCGAGAAGCTGCGGACGCTGAGAAGCGAACGCGGTGTCCGCCAGAAGGATATGGCGGCGGCGATCGGCGTCAGCGCCGCCTATCTGTCGGCGCTCGAACATGGCAGGCGAGGCGCCCCGACCTGGACGCTGATCCAGAAGATCATCGGCTATTTCAACATCATCTGGGACGATGCCGAGGAACTGGCGCGGCTGGCCGAGGCCTCGCACCCGCGTGTAAAACTCGACACGTCGGGTCTTTCCCCCGCCGCCACCGAGCTCGCCAATCTGCTGGCGGAAAACATCGAGAAACTCGACGAAACCGAGCTTCGCCGCATCACCGCATCGATCCGCGCGGCGTTGAACCAGCGGCCGTAGCCTGACGGTCCGCGCCGGTACAAGTTCGCCTGCCTCACGAGGACACTGCCCGCCGGCGGCCCGCCGGCGGGCACAGTGGTGAGATCATTTCTTGCCGGCGGTGCCGCCATTCCCACCCCGGCCATGATCGCCGTGGTCGTGGCCATTGTTTCCGCCGCCCAGGCAGTCCGACGCCCCGGCATCACCGCAACAGCGGCCGGCCCAGAGGTCGTTGAGGTTGGTTTTGGCACAGCTGGTGGTCTGATCGGCCATGGCGGATCCGGCCATGCTCGACACCGCGATAGCGGCAAGAAGGGTGTTTCGCAGAAAAGCAGTCATCTGAAGTCTCCATGGTTGGTTTCGGTTCACGGCTGTGTGTCGCTGGCCGGAGCGAAATGGTTCACGGAGAAATGCGAATTCTGGCGGAGGGCCCATCGATTTCGTCATCCACGGGCGGAGCGGACGCGCAGACCCGAGGATCCATGCCGCGAGTTGCGAGCGTCGCGACGGGGCAAAAGATCTGGTGATGACGGTATGACGATTGCAGGCGCCTGTTCCTGCGCCGCAGCGTTCTTCATCGGCATCACGGCATGGATCCCGGGGTCTTCGCGACGGAGCTTCGCTCCTGCTCAGCCCTGTGATGACGAAGCGTTGGATGCCGCCCCTAGGGAAGCCGCCGTTGCCGGTGCCTACTGAACCGCGCCGACCAGAACTTGCTGGCCACCGCGGATCGAGACCCAGCGGCCGGTGTTGTCGATCGCCTGCCGCTTGAGGAAGCGGTAGCCGGTCGCGTCCCATGGCTTGACCTTGTCGGTCAGATTGTCGAGCACATAGTCGCCGTCGTCGGTGCGCACCGTCAGCACGGCGTGGCCCTCGCCGTCGGGCTTGCGCACGACAGTGATCAGAAGATCGGCAAGCGAGATGCTCATGCGCGAAAGCTGGCGCCGCTTTTCCAGCACATAGTCCTCGCAATCGCCGACGCCCTTGTCGGGATAGGCCCAGACCTCGTCCTTGCCGTAGATGTCCATGTCGCTCATCGGCTTGACGGCGGCGTTGACCCTGGCGGTGACATTGAGAAGCTTGCGCATCAGCGCGTCGGTCATCGGAGCCGGCGCCAGATTGGCCGGGCGGATCGAGCACTCGCCCGGATGCAGCTTGCAGAAATCATAGTGGCCGATCGGCTGCGAGGTGAGCCCCCCGGTCGCCATCGCTCCACCCGCCAAGGCCGGTGCCACCCAGCCCGCCGTCATTGCCAGCCCGGCCGCCACATACACGCGCAGCCGTCGCGCCATCGATGAGGAAATCATTGTCCCCGCTCACCCTTTGTTATTAACGAAAGGTTAAGGGGGATTTACAGTCCGTGTCAATTACGACGACGGTCGGATTGTCGGCATGGTTACCCGAGGGGCTGGACAGCGGCACTTGTGCAACAGAATCAGCCAGCCGGCCGGCTTTTACCGGTCAATCGCACGGTTTGTCGCCGTTAAGCTTGGTTTTATGCAAATCATCGTCCCAAAACCCGCAATTTTGGACGACGTGCATTATCTCTTGGCGGCGCGGACCAGCTTCGGCTTCACCGCGACACGCTCCTGGCGGCCATAGCTGGTGATGAAGTCGACGATGCGCGGGACGATTTCGGAGCGGAAGCGAGAACCGTTGAACACGCCGTAATGGCCGACCGCCGGCTGCATGTAGTGGGCGTGCCGCTCAGCCGGGATATTGGGGCAAAGATCATGCGCCGCCTTGGTCTGGCCAAGGCCTGATATGTCGTCGTTCTCGCCTTCGACCGTGAACAGCGCGACGTTGCGGATCGCCGACGGATCGATCCTGGTGCCGCGATGCGTCATCTCGCCCTTTGGCAAGGCCTGCCGCACGAAGACGGTGTCGACGGTCTGCAGGTAGAATTCGGCCGTCAGGTCCATGACCGCCAGATACTCGTCGTAGAAATCGCGGTGCTTCTCGGCATTGTCGCCATCATGCTTCACCAGATGCATGAAGAAGTCCTTGTGGGCGATGATGTGGCGATCGAGGTTCATGCTCATGAAGCCGGACAGCTGCAGGAAGCCTGGATAGACCTCGCGGCCGAAGCCTGGCACCGGCCACGGCGCATGCATCACGACATTGTCGCGGAACCAGTCGATGCCTTTTTCCTGCGCCAGCAGATTGACCGCGGTCGGGTTGCTGCGCGTGTCGATAGGCCCGCCCATCAAGGTCATCGTCGAGGGCACGAACGGGTCGCCCTTGGATTCCATCAGCGCCACGGCGGCCAGCACCGGCACGGAAGGCTGGCACACCGCCATCACATGCGTGTCCGGCCCCAGCGTGTGCAGCATGTCGATGACATAGTCGATGTAGTCGTCGAGATCGAATTGGCCGTCGGCAAGCGGCACCATGCGGGCATCGACCCAATCGGTGATGTGCACGTCGGCATAGGGCAGCATCGCTTCCACCGTGCCGCGCAGCAGCGTCGCATAATGGCCCGACATCGGCGCCACGATCAGAAGCTTCGGATCGGGCTTGCGCCCGGCGGGGACAGCGCGCTCGAAGCGCACGAGATTGCAGAACGGCTTCGACCAGACGGTCTTCTCGGCGACCTCGACGCTCTTCCAGTCGACTACGGTCTTGCTCAGGCCGAAGGCCGGCTTGCCGTAGCGGCGCGTGGTGCGCTCGAACAGTTCGGCCGTCGCCGCGATCGAACGGCCCCATTGCGTGTGGGAAAACGGATTGAGCGGATTGGAGTAGAACATGCGCACCGCGTCGGCATAGAGGCGCGCCGGCTGCAGGGCGGCGTGGTTCATCTCATAGAGCTGGTAGAACATCGAGAAACCCCGCTGCTGCCTGCGACCGAAGGGACGACGAGCAGCGCCGAGCCTAAATGTCTCGCGGGGAAGTTAACAACTAATTGCTGCGATGCAATACGTCACGCTGCGTGACCAATGCTTCTTTGGTTCAAGGCCATGGAAATCGGGGCCGAACGGCGCCAGCCGGCTCAGTGTGCGGTTGCGAAATGTGTAGGTAGTGTGTCCGGCCCTTGCCGGACACAGGAAGCTCTAGACGCGCGCCATGCACACGGAAGTGTGGCCGGAGCCGATGAAGCCGAGCTGGCCGGCCGCGCCTTTCGACAGGTCGAGCACGCGTCCCTTGATGAACGGACCGCGATCGTTGATGCGCACGACGACGCTGCGGCCATTGTTCTTGTTGGTAACCCTGAGCTTGGTGCCGAAAGGCAAGGTGCGATGCGCGGCGGTCATCGCCGACGGGTTCATGCGCTCGCCCGAGGCGGTTCTGGAGTGCAGGGCGTACCACGAGGCGCGGCCGCACTGGGCGGCGGCGGTCGCCGAAGAAGCGCCGACCATCAGGCCAGCAGCGATCGTTACCGCGACAATCGCGGTCTGTTTTGGGTTCTTCATATTTGGGGGATGGCTCCGTTTTTGACAGACCCCAGCCGTTAGGTGCCAAATAAGGCGGGAAATGCGGCAGTGATCTGGCGGTTCCGTGGCAATGGCACACGTTTGGAGTCGCTGGGTAACAGTCTGTCAGGGATTTTCCGGCACGCGATGATCAATCAACGATGATCTTTGTGTTGCTATCGGACATCCGTTTGACAAGATCGAACATTAATATCCAAGTAGAGCTCGGCGCGGCCGGGCCACTTCCTTTGGCTCTTTTATCGCGGTCCCGATGCTGCAACCAATCGACTTCAAAAGGGAGATCCGGCAATGAGGCTGACCAAAAATCTGCTGGCGTTGATTGTGCTTGCCGTCGGCGCGCTGTGGTCGCTGCAAGGCATCGGCGTTGTCGGCGGCAGCTTCATGACCGGCCAGTCGCAATGGCTCTATATCGGCGTCGTCACCATGCTGGTCGGGCTGATCGGGTTGGTGTGGGCGAACCGGTCAAGCGGGTGAGCTTGATGAAAGGTCGACCCCCACTCCGGCCCTTCGGGCCACCTCTCCCCCGATCGACGGGGGAGAGGAAAAGCGCGAGCTCGCCGACCTTGGCTCCTTTCCTCTCCCTCCGGAGGGGGGAGAGCGACTATCTGGGGTGTCAAGTTGCACTCGCGAACTCGTTGCGCGCATCGCG
>NZ_JBVVQG010000033.1:0-10511 GCF_055811095.1 Mesorhizobium sp. WSM4833 | reverse complement strand
AGCTCCACCTTCCAGGAGTTGGAGCCTCCGATCAACCCGGAGCGGTTCACTAGCCGCGGCAGGGTCGCTACCGGGCCGGAGTTGCAAACCCTTGTCCCACAAGCAGAGCTGAGCCTGCTACCGCCTGAGGGACCGTAACGGCACAAAAGCTCAACCCAATGGGCGCGAAGCGGACGATGATGACAAGCCAGTCACGATGTCCATCTGCTCGCCCTTGGCGACATACATGTTGGGCGGTCCCTGGCCAAGCTCTGCTGGTTGGGCGCAGCGCGTGACGCGTGTCCGAGCCTGACAACAGGGGCAAACATGTTGGGTTCAATACAACCGGCCAAATTCGTTGCATGGTGGGTTTAACATCGGGTGGATCTTTCAAGGAATGCTAGCTTGGTGCGGTCGACGGAGACCGCATCCCGTGGTTTCGACGAGACGGTCAATGGGCTGTTGCTTCAAGCGTAAAGTCCGAACATCGTTGCTAGATCGAAGAGAAAAGATTTGTCTCAAAAGCATCGACTGATGAAAAGTGGACTATACTACGCTATGCGTTCAAGAACGCAGCCAGCTTTCGACCATCCCCTCCTGTCAAGCAAGGCCATGCTTTCTGGTCGAAGACCAGGGCTCGCATGATTTGGGCCGTTCGAGCAGCACTGTGGGTTGCCACGGAGGCGACGGATGCAGTTTAGCGACACGGGAGCCGCTCTCCGCCGGAATGGATCGCTGATATAGATGACCGTATGTCATAGTGGCTCCGCCTGCAGGACCGATCGAATGGCGCGTGCGGCCGGGGCTATATCGTCATCGGTGACGAGATAGTGGAGGACGGCGCGAACAACGCCTTCGCGGAGCGTTCCCATCCGGACACCCCGCTGCAACAGCGCCGCTAGGAAGTCTGGGACCGACAGACCGTCCCATTCGAGTCGGAAGAACACCATGTTCGTGTCAACCACCTGCGGCTCAAGGCAGATGCCGGGAATGTCGCGAATTTTCTCCGCCAGTAACTGCGCGCGCCGGTGGTCTTCGATTAGCCGGTCCACCATAGTCTGAAGCGCCACGATACCCGCGCTGGCCATGAAACCAGCTTGGCGAAGGCCGCCTCCCACAAGCTTCCGATAGCGCTTCACCCGCTCGATGAAGGGCCGTGGTCCGCACACCATCGAGCCGAACGGCGCGGCGAGTCCTTTCGACAGACTGAACATGATCGAGTCGACATCCTGCGCAATCTCTGCCGGCGACCTATTCGAGGCAATCGCCGCGTTGAAGATGCGGGCGCCATCGAGGTGCAGCGGCAGGCCGTGCTCGTCGGCAAGTTTGCGCACCTCCGTGATATAAGACCCAGGCAGGACGCGCCCGCCACATTGACAATGTGGGTTCTCCAGCACAATCACCCCGGGGGGCGCGCACTGATAATCGCTCTTGTCGCGGATCGCCGAGCGCAGTTTATCCAACGACAGCCGTCCGTCAGGTTCTGTCGGCACGGGGTGCATGACGAGGCCGCCCACCACCGAAACGCTGCCGGCTTCGAAATCATAGAGATCAGAACGGTCGCCGACGATCACCTCTTGGCCACGGGAACTATGCGCCAGCAGGGCGACAAGGTTTCCTTGACATCCGCTCGACATGAAAGCCGCGTCCTCCTTGCCCAACATTTCGGCCGCCAACGCTTCCAGGCGGTTTAACGTCGGGTCTTCACCGTAGCCGGCATCGCCGACTTCCGCGTTAAACATCGCCTGCCGCATCTCCAGGGTGGGGAGGGTTACAGTGTCGCTGAGTAGATCGATCATAATTCTCCTCCTGGGGTGGCGTCAGCGATCCCTGTCCGCCAGACGCAACTTCGGCGTAGTCTCGTAGGTAGCTGGTTGGATTGGGTATGTCGGCTGCAGCCGCCGCGCCGTTCTAGCAGTGCAGTGATCCCCCGATCGATATAGATTTACCGTGCTGTCTATATATATCCAATATATATATCCACCTTCAGGTGGCTTGATTAGTATCAATGAGTTCTTTCACCCTCTGTTTGCGGTGCACCTCAGCGTGCGCCCAGCGTTCCGATATGGCCCGGCATTTTAGTTGCATCTCCCGAAAGAGCGATTTTGCTACGGAAAGCTGGTCGTCGGTGGATCTTTTTCCGGGTCCTCCTCCGAACCGCAGAGCGTCTCTGCATTCTTCGAGACTCGTGGGTAACACGCCAGCGAGTTGGCTGGCCAGCTCCCTTCGGCGCTCCGTCCCGCTGCTGTCCTGAGACACGCGCCTGGCAATCTCGCCAACTAGTGTGTGGGCCTTTCTGAAAGGAATCCCTCGTGACGCCATCCGTTCGGCGGCGACGGCCGTCATCGATGAGCCATCTTCCAGCTTTTCACGCATCGACCTCACGTTGAAAGACATGGACTTCACGATGAGCGACATGAGAGTTATGGCCCGCTTCAGGGCGTCTTCTGCAAGACCCAGAGGAGAGCAGCCGTAGTTGCTTGCCTCGATCGAGTTGCTGAAAGGCGATTTGCAGGTGGCTGTTGCCGCAGAAACGTAGGCTCCAATCACAGTGCTCGCCGACCCCTTGATGTGTTCAAGCAGGAACGGGTTCTTCTTTTGGGGCAACATGGAAGAGCCGCCGGCAAGATTATTAGGAAGGTGAATGAGAGCGAACTCCCGCGTCGTCCAAACCTGCAGGTCCTGAGCAACGCGACTGAGCAAAATTGAAATGCCAGCAAAGACTGAAAGCCCTTGCAACTGATGATCACGGCTTGCAACCGCGTCAAGTGAGTTGAATGACGGCAGTTCGAATCCCAGAAGATTCGCGGTTTTCAAGGAATCTATAGACACGCTAGTGCCACCACCGGCACCAGCTCCCATAGGGCAGTTCCCGATGTCTTCCAGCAGGCAATGGAGGCGCTGCCGCTCGCGCCCCAGTGCGAAGCAGACGCCGAGCAGGTAGTGCCCTGGCGACCCGGGGAGTGCAATCTGGTATTGACTGTACAAGGGAGCCAGAAGTCTCGATGCCTCTTCCGCTTGCTGAAGCAGGGCATCCTGTGCAATTCCTATTTCTCGCGAGATGGAATATGCGGCGTCCCGAAGGACCAGGAGAGAAATCGTCGCGTTCAAGTCGTTGCGGGACCTCGCAAGGTGCACCCAGCCGGCCGTTTCCAGACCAGCTCTGGCGGCAAGTTCGGCCTCATAGGCCAAATAGAGGCCACGTGGAGCATCGCGGCCCTCCAAAGACTGAAAGCCCTCATCCTGGAGGTCCGAGATGTGCTTGAGGAGATCGGCGGCGACGACCTGGCTGACTAAGCCCTGGTCCGCCAGCATCACTAGATGTGCTTCGTCAACTGCCACCTGGTATTGCAGAAGCCGACCATCACGTGAGACGTCGATGGGCGGAGCGAGCAACTTCAACGCTTCAGGATGCAAAACCCACGTACCCTCGTCTGACCCAGCGTCTTGCTTGTTGTCCGATTCGTCAGTAGCCATCTCGATATCTATCACAAGGGAATCGATCATCCTTTCAGCTGCCGCTGCAGCGGCGTAGAGTTCGTCAGCTACGCCTACGGCGTAGGCTACTCGGTCTCTGAAGTCGCCGCGCGTTTGAACTTCCTCCCGCTCAGATTTCAGAAGCCCCGCTTCCGGCACTGTCGGTCCTGGATTTCGAGAAAAGCTCAGGCGTTTGAGCTTCCCGGATCTGTGAGCAAGTCGGAAACGGATGGCTCCCGCTCTTTCGCCCGCGCAGGGAGGCGTGAAACCTTCTCCCGCATAAAGTTTGATGACCATGTCCAGGATTGACGTACCTAGGACGTGCGACAGCATGACTGGTATCATTCCTCCGGCCAGTCTGGGATTGACCTCAATTATGACCGGGCCCGACTCCGCTATCACGAACTCTACATGAGCTGGTCCGAACTCCAGGCCAAGCGCAGATACCGAGCTGACGGCGAAAGAGGCCAATTCCTGGATGGAGCTCTCCGGAAGCGGGGCCGGGAAGTCGTGCCCGACCTCAACGAAGCAGGGAGGTGGTCCCTTATGCTTGGCAAGAATTCCAAGGCAATGCAGCGTCCCATTGTACGCAATTATCTCCGCAGAGTATTCCTTGCCCTCTATATATTGTTGGATAAGCACGTCAGGGCTGCGCAGACCTACCTGATCGAGCAATGCGCCCGTTGCACTCTCATACGCCTTGATGGCGGCTGCCTCGCTATCGCATAATCTCACGCCGCTACTGCCACTTCCGGACACCGGCTTCACGACCACTGGCAGAGTAGCCTTGGCAAGAATGTTCTCCACGTCTCTGACGGAAGTAGCCAGTCGAGTTTCAGGGATCGCGATTGATTGTCGCCGTAGCTCGGCCGCCTGTTTCCATTTGTTCCGGCAGGTAGCTATAGCCTCAGGATTCGCTGTTGGTAGCCCCATCGTCGTCGCAGCACTTGACGCTGCTTGCACAAAAAATTCCGAGGACGAGTATATTCCTGTCAGCCTTTCCAATTTGGCGGCGACCCCGGCGAGTTCGTCCGGACTACGCGTTTCAGCTTCGATAATGTGAGCGACGGTGTCTTTAAGAAACGAATAACGCGCAGGATTGCGCGTAGCGAGATACGGTTCGAAGCCCAAGAGTCGGGCTCGCTTGATCAACAGTTCGCCGGTGCCCGTTGTGTTGCTTTCCACGAAAAGGAAGCTACCTCGGTTCATCATGTATCGTCTCCCAGTACGTTAAGGACAGCTTCCCGGCTTTTCCGATTCCAACGATATCGGTTCCATGGCGGGAGAGCGGTCGAGGGATGCTCTTCGCTGGCCGGCGCGTCTAGAACACCTTCGTGTAGACATCCGCTCTGCTTGAGCCATTCGAGGTCATAAACAGCTTCGGCGTAGCGGTGGCCTTCATCAGGACATATGACGACTACGGTTTCTGTTGGATACTGCCGAGCGTGCCAACGCCCAACGATGTAGCTCGCTCCTGAGGTCGGACCTGCGAAAACAGCGTGGCGCTCGTGGAGAGTATGCGTTGCAGCAAATGCGAGAGGAGCCGAGATGAGATGCACCTCGTCATAGAATTCATGCTTCACGTTCATGGGTACGAGACTGTTCCCCAGGCCCCGCAGTTTCCGTTCGCCATCCGGTTGGCCAAAAATGACGCTATTGAAGGTGTCCACTCCGATCAGGCGCGCGCCAGGGGCTTTTTGCCGGAGGCGCTCTATCGTTCCGCAAGTAGAGCCTCCTGACCCCACAGAACCGACCAAAACGATGTCGGCGCCCAGCATCCCCGATATTTGATCGGCGAAAGGTTTATAGCCTGCGGGGTTGTCCGGTGTTTCGTATTGTCGGGGCCAGAAACAGGAATGACCCAACTGACTCATCCTCGCGTGTAATGCGTCCAGCCGGCTTCTTTGATAGCCACCCTGCTTGGCCTTTTCAGTTACTATGACGACTTCAGCTCCCAGGGAGCTCAACCTGTTTTCCAGAGCTTTGTCCATCACTGGGTCGGTGAAAATTTCGAGCGGGAATCCACGTTCTCGGCAAACTACGGCCAAACCCAGTGCGAAGGTTCCGCTTGATGTTTCGAGAACTTTCATGCCGTGCTTCAAGGTCCCTCGAGCCAGCGCCTGCTCAATTATGTGCTTTGCAGGAAGAAGCTTCATGAATGCAAACTGCGCAAGAAAGACATTCGCCTCACAACTGATTATGGTTGGCAGAGCATATGCGTCAGAATATCCGAAGAATGGCAGGCTTTTGCGGGCAGCGTCCATATCTGTTACCTCATCCGCAGCTAGTCATTGTCAAGTACATTTTGGGAGAGTTGTTGAATGACGCTACGTCGGCCATAGTGGACCGAAGCTGCCGTGGGAAGTCAGGCGCTGTTCGATCAAGCAAGATTCCAATCATTGTTCCGCTATGCGCGACTATTACTCCGAGAGCGCCAGCGGATTCGCATGCTTTCACCATCGATTTCAGATGTCTCTTTGGAGTCCGCTCCTGATGCAGGAGGGCGCTGGCTGTGGCTATTTTGCCTATCGTTCCCGTATCACCTCGCGGAATTGCTGTCCGTGCGCTGTCTAGGAGTTCTTGATATTCTGCTCTTCGGCTGGCGGAGATTTCACCTCGCTGTTGGTCATAGTCGAGGGTTTCGACCGTCCCTCCTTCATCGACACCTACGATCGCAAGTGGGGGCATTTGGCCAATGAAAGAGAGAAGGCTACATGATCGCTGTTGATATGCGACAACACCGGGGTACATGACCCCGTCAGATGGCTCAATGTCCGCCATTAGCTTCTCGACCAACGATGTCTGGATTCTACGGTTGAAGCACCTTGCGATTGATCGTGCAGTTGCGACAAGATCGGCAGACGAACTCGCGAGTCCTTTGCCTTCGGGGAGCTCAGATTCCAAAAGGAGGATCCCTCCTGAGGCGCCGAGCGCAATCACTAGATCCTCAGCCAGTCGTTTCGCTTTGACTTTATGTAACGGATAAACTGTTACCAATCGTGTGCCTGCAATTGGCATGAAGCGAGCTCGCGCAAAGAGCGCGATGGGCATAGTGACCAAAAAGTGAGGGTCGAACGGAACGGAAGCGACCGGCAACTGGCCTTGCAGCAACTCGCCGAATGTGCCGCAACAAAGAGCGTCGCTAGAATGCACTCTTGGCGGCTGCCCCTCCTCGGCGAAAATCTCGGCCGCATCTGCGCTATCGAACCTCTGGTGATATATGTAAGGCCGCCAGACTTCATCGGCGGCCGCTTCTAGAAGTTCTCTATTCCAGATGTTCGACATATCACTTTCCTGTCATGTATATTGAAATGTGATTTCCTGATATGGCACATAACCTGTATCATCCGAACAGGGCTCGCGTTTCGGACGGGGATACCTTCAGGACCTGGTACCCAGCCCAACTTCGCGACGGATGCAGTGCCTGCGAAGATTGTGCAGTGCCCAAATTGCATTGGGGGCCAAGGGATGATCGTACAGCCCGCTTTTTCTAGGATACTGTTCATGCGAGTGTCGAACACCGATACGCCGTCCTCCCCGCGAGTCCGAGTTTCCAGACCCGCCAAAAGCAACCGTCGGCAGGCTGAGCCGAATCTTGGTGAGAGGGTGGGTGTCTTTTGTATCGACAGCAAAGCACGTGCCTTCCCAGAGTTTTGGAGGAGGTGCGGACTTCGCGGCAAGCAGGGCAACAAAGGTGTCACCGATTAGACCCGGTTGTGCGAAGCGGCTCGAAAGCAGGCGGCAACTTCTTTGCGGCTCCGGTCCCAGCATATCAAATGCATGGGATTCGCCAGGTCAAGGTGGTCATGTTCCGTTCCGACAACGCTTGAGACATTCGACTTCCAACTGTCAGCGAAAAGCCTGCGCCGCAGTCGGAACATCGGGTCCAGAACGTTGTCGGCCACATTGCCGCGCCATGGATCAGAAGCTGATACATTGTCATTCTCCAATCGATACCTTCTGCTCAGCGTCAATAGACCTAACGTGCGGTTCGAAGTAGCTACCAGTTTCGGTAGTGGGATAGACGATGCGTTTTGGACGCGGATCGGGGCTGCGGGCCGACGGGTGCGATCAAGGTAGTGGCGACAAAGCCAGTCGATTTCCGCAATTATGTGGAGCCCAAGACTTTGCTGAATCCGCAGCGGCAATTCCTTTCCGACTGCGCTGTTTCAGAAATGATACCAGAGGTGATGATGAATAGCCGATTGAGCGATGAGCTGAGACCCAAGTCTCCTCCGGTTTGAGGGAGAGTCCTGAGTTTCAGTGCTCTGAGACCGAGGATTTGGATCGCCGGCTGGTGAAGTTTTCGGCTCCGAGCATGGCAACGGCTGGTTGCGTCAATGGCGTTGTCTTCGATTTGCCGAGTGAGGATGATCCTCGTTGTACAAATCAGCGACGCAACAACCACGGGACCGGCTCGGAGAGCGCGAGCTTCTCCATCCATGGCATCCTGGGGAGCGCCAAGTCCATATTCACGAAGTGATCGATCGGAAGTAAGCGCCCGATCATGAAACCCAAGGCTCTCTTATCGGCCATCGTTTGACCGCTGCCGCGATTGGCTTTGTGCTCGCGATGAAGTCGGTCAGGCATTCGAGGCCGAAGTCTGTGAAAGCAGGGTTCTGCTGATCGTAGGACCCGTAGACCCAGAGGCAACCGTCCTCCGGTGCCGAGCATTTCGGCGGCGAGCGGGAGGGTGTAGACCTGGGTGATAGCAGCCACGGTCAGGCCGCCAGTCTGGTGCCGGATCGGGCGCGCCGGTTCCAGGGGAGATGCTCGTCGAGCGATTGGCCGGATGGTCGCTGACGCGGCCGATCAGGTCGGTGAGATAGGCCTCTGGATTGATGCCGTTCTACTTACAGTTCTGGATCAGGGTGTAGAAGACCCCGGTGCGCTCGCCGCCGGAGTCCGAGCCACAAGCGTCAGGGGGCGGATCGCCCGTTCGGCGGCATTGTTGGTCATCTCGAGACGGCCGTCTTTGGTGAAGAGGCAGAGCGCGTCCCAGCGATTGAGGCTGTAGCGGATAGCCTTGGCGAGGTCCCCTTGCGGTTGATCCTGCCCAGGCAGGCCTCCAGGTAATTCTTAAGGTCGGCCGACATGTGGCACTCTTTGAGCTTGGCGCGCAGCCAGGCGAACAGCAGCGCTTCGGCCATTGATCTCGCGCTCGACGGTGGGATCGCTGTTCTCCAGCGCCTGACGTGCGATGGGCGATTTGGTCTCAGCGTGCTCGTCGAACAGTTCGCGCCTGGCATGGGTCCAACACGCGGCAATACGCGGCTGGCCCCAGGCGCGGCCGGCCGGTGATCGGATCCGGTCCGTAGAGCTTGTCAAAGCCGGCTTAGGGGTCGGCGTGCAGGAAGCCGGACGTCGGTGCCAGCAGGGTTTCTAGATATGCAGCGTCTTGGCGTAGAGCTCGGCCTGCAAAGCCGCTGCGAACGCGCAGCGCGTCCGGATCCGACGGGAATTCCGCAGTGGCGAGAGACATGCCGGCTTGTAGCAAAGTCATGACTCGTGAGCGAGATTAAGTCCCTTGAATCAGGAACTTATTTAGATGGATTCGGGGACGCGTGACCGGTTCCGGCGCGACTGTCCACCGCCAGTCGATCCCTTCAGCGAGCAAGGCCAACTGAGCCGGTGTCAGTAGAAGCTGGCCTGGCACGATCGACGGCCAAACGAACTTCCCTGCTCCAAGCGCTTGTCGAACAGACACAGCCCACTTCCGTCCCAGGCCAGGATCTTCAAAATGTCGCCGCGCTTCCCGCGGAACACAAACGCGCGCCCCGAGAACGGATCGGTGGCCAGCACGTCCTGGACCTGGGCGGCCGAGCCATCCATCCCTTTGCGCATATCGCCTGGCTGCGTCGCCAGATAGACCCGCACCCCAGACCCGGGCGCGCGATCATGCCGCCGCCTTCACAGCCGACAGCACCCGCGGCAGCGCCGCCTCGCTGACCTCGGCGTCCACCTCTCAATCACACCGCGCTGTTCCGCCCCAGCCGCCGCGGCTGGTGCAGCAGCTGGCACGCTGCTGATGACCTCGATCAGGATCAACTCCAGCGGCAAAGCCGTCGACGCCCGGCGGGCGCATATGCCGGCGCCGGGTAAACAACAGGTTTGCATTGATGTCGTACCGCCGCGCCACCAGCGACACCGCCGCCCCGGGCTCACAGCTCTCAGCCACCAGACGCTGCTTCTCTTCGAGCGTGTATGACCTGCACCGGCGGGCGCGCACCGTCTCGCCGCGAGAATCTTGGCCGCCACTGCCCGTCGCGATCGTGTCCGTTAAACCCCGCTCGTGGAAACTATCTTCAGCGTCCGGAGCCCGACCCCTATCCGGCTCGATCCTCGCCACGGAAGACGGTCGTCACCGGACGCTTACAATCGGAATGACGCGGCAGTCTTCTGCTGTAGCGTTTTCGGCCAGGCCTCGGGTCGGTTATTGGAAGTCCTGGCTTGCATGCTCGATCGGATCCTCAGCAAGAGTATAAGAGTTTCTCCGCACGTCGACCTTGCCGCGCTGGGCACCCCCGGCGAAGGGGGCTGACCATCAGCTTCAGGCTTGGGCATCAGCGGTTCGAACTGCTCCCACTCTTCATCCATCCAATCAGGCGGGTAGCGCTTGGTCTTCTTGGCAATTCTGGCATCCGGCCACGGCTCTGCTCTGTCCACATCCACAGCTTGATGGGGTGGACGGCCCCGACCCAGCGGCATCGCAATGTATAAGATGGCGTTGTCAAAGGACCAGCAGAGGGAAGAAACTGTCCTCATGCAAGTTATCACGATTGGATTGGATATCGCCAGAACGCCTTTCAAGTTCACGGCGTCGATAATGCTGGAAACGCAGTGCTCCGTCGAAAGTTCGCGATCAGCTTATCCCGTGCCTTCGCGATATGCAGCCGTGCCTCATTGGCATGGAGGCCTCCGCGACGGCGCGCCATTGGGCGCGGAAGTGCCGGAGGCCGCAAAAAATAGGCCGAACACATAAATGCACCTGACCGCTTCAGTATTGTGAACCGCTCCGGGTTGATCGGAGGCTCCAACTCCTGGAAGGTGGAGCC
>NZ_JBVVQG010000032.1:0-16928 GCF_055811095.1 Mesorhizobium sp. WSM4833 | reverse complement strand
GCGGAAGTGATGCTGCGCAACTTCGAATCGATCTGGCAAACCGGAAACGGCGCCGGACGGGCGCGAGAGTTGCGGTAAGCCGATCGGTTTCTCGAAGAAGAAGATTACGACACCAAGGGCAAAGGCGGGAAGGGAGATGCGCAGATATCAATCGGCGAGGAGCGGGCACCCGGATCCCCGTCCAAAGAGCTCCGATGTGCCAGAATGGTCGGGTGTTTGAGCGGCGACTTTCGCGCAAAGACCCATCCAAATTTGGCCACTTGGCTGCCTACGCGGCCCGCTATATTGCGACGAACATCGTGGCTGCGACAACCATCCAACCCGAACGCCAAAGGACAGGTCCTTGGCTCACCGGCGAAAAACAGGTGCTGGGCTTTTGTCGAAAGACAATCAGTCCACTGAGTTCATGCGAGGTCTCTTATATGCGAATCAAACGGCTCGTGGTTTGGAAAGTACCGTTGACCAGCCATGTTCCCTATCACATGGCGGGTGGAAAGACCTGCGATACCGTCACCTCAATTCTGCTCCGCGTCGATACCGACCAAAATATATCCGGCTGGGGTGAGGTTTGTCCGATTCCGCACTATCTGCCGGCCTATGCTGAAGGCGTGCTCCCCGCGCTGGAATATTTTGCACCAATCGTCATCGGAGCTGATCCAATCGGCCCGGAAGCATTAATGAGCCGGGTTGACAGTTGGCTGCAGGGGCATGTCTACGCAAAATCCGTGCTTGATCTGGCTCTTTGGGACATCACAGGAAAAGTAGCGAAGCTACCCCTTTATGCGCTTCTCGGTGGACGCCAGATGGCTAGCATACCGCTCTACCAATCGATCACCTGTATCGCGCCTGATGAAATGGCCGTCATAGCTCAAGAGGCACTGGCAGAGGGTATGGCCCAGTTTCAGGTCAAGTTGGGTGCCGACAACAATTGGGAAGCCGATGTCGCTCGGCTACGTCTGGTACGAGAGGCTGTTGGCATGGCGCCGCTCGTCTATGGCGATTGGAATTGCGGGGCTCCTCGCCTGGATGCAACGCGCGTTGGTAAGGCAGTCGCAACCTATGACATCATGCTGGAGCAGCCCTGTGCAACACTTGAGGAGTGTGCCGCTGTTCGTGCGGCAACCGGGCTGCCAATGAAGATCGACGAAAACGCGCACGACACGGCTTCGCTGCTTCAGGCTTATGATCTTGGCTGTATGGACGCCGTTGCCCTAAAGCTCTCCAAATCGGGAGGGCTTAGTGCGACTAGGCGACTTCGCGATCTGTGTCTGCACCTAGGTCCCCGGATTTGCATCGAGGACACTTGGGGGTCCGATGTTGCCACAGGCGCACTCCTCCACTTAGCAGCGTCGACTCCATCAAGCCGGATCATGAATACATGCGATCTATCGGGCTATGTTGCTCCGCGACTCGATCCTTACGCCCCAGCTCGCATCAGCGGCCGCATTGCGCCGCCTGCGGGTCCAGGCATTGGTGTGAGTCCAGATCCTGAAGCGCTTGGCCAGCCGGTCGCTATTATAAATTAGCTATCGCATGCAATCTCCGCGATGCAGCGGCACGCTGCCTGCGAGTCGGCCCGGGGAAAGTGTGAAGGATGGAGGTCGATATTCCGCGGCTCCGAAGTCCCCGCATCGTGGAGGGATGGCCCCATCAGCCTGTCGCTATCATCTCGGTGCCTGGTCACGCCTCGTTGTCAGCTACGCCATCGGCCGGTCCATCGACGCACGCCTGACCACCGCGGCCTTGCAGGCCGCTATTCCCGCAGACAACCGCCGCCTGGCTGCATTCATCGGACCGCGGATCGCAATATGCTGCGGATTCGACAAGTCCTGGCAGTCGCCGATCCTGCTCGGATCAATGGGGCGCAAGGGGAACCCCTGTGATAACGCCAAGGCCGAACGCTTCATGAAGACGCTCAAGGTCGAGGCCATTTACCCGATGGCGTCAGAAACCTTCGAGGACGTCACCGAGCATGTTTCTCACTTCATTAACGAGGTCTACAACACGAAAAGTATACATTCGGCGCTGGGAAATCTCAGCCCGCAGCAGTTCGAGGATACCGTGGCTGAGAATACCGCTTAGCATGTCGGCGAGCGTCGAGAACTACACGCTCTTTGCGGCCTTGACGGCTTCAACGGCGAGCGCGGTCCCAGATAGCTTTTGCCGGTGCCGGGCAGACCGAGAAGATGGACCCCCTCCGCCCGTTCGATGAATTTCAGTTCGGCCAGCGCCAGAATGCGGTTCCGATCAAGCGATGGCTGGAAAGCGAAGTCGAAGCCGCGAGCGTCTTGATGGTGGTCAGGCGCGCCATCATCAGAGCGGCCTGATGCGCCGACTTTCGCGCAGGGTTAGTTCTTCCATCAGAAGCTCGTCGAAGGCCTGGCGGCAAACCGCTCGCGATATACCGGCGTCCCGCCTGGTGGCGCAGCACTGCTTGGCGGTTTAATCATCTGCGGCGTGCGCGGGCGTAAAATGGTGACTGGCTACAATGATGACGGACGGGAAGCGCGCTATAGCTGCAGCTATGAGGCCACCACCTATGGCGGTCCGCGGTGCCAGTCGATCAGCGCCCGTCCGGTGGACGCATGTGTGACCGCGTTGATTCTTTAGGCCCTTCCGCCGGCCGCAATCGACGTCAGCCTTCATGTTGCCGAGGATATCGAACTCGAACGACAGCAGCTCCAAGACGGCTGGAAGCAGCGACTGGAACCCACGGATTACGAAACAGCGCTCGCACGCCGGCGCTACGAGGCTGTCGATCCTGACAACCGCCTGGTCGCGCGGACGCTTGAACGAGAGTGGGAAGCAGCAATAGCGACGAAACAGGCGGACGGTTTGCCGGTCGCGTGATGTAGGGTCTGCGCCCCTCCACACGGATGCTCGATCGCGTCGTCATCCGAGTGTTTGGAGAAGCGAGCCTGCCGAGGTAAAATGCCACTAACGGAGAGATCGTGTCGACGCATCCGATTGTCCGAACCGTAAGACGCTTTGGACAACTGGAGCATCCCGACGAAACACTGGATCGGATCGCAGCGCTCGTGCTGAGGGCGACCGCTCGCAGATCGCCAACGATCTCAATACGAAAAGGCTGGACGCCTGCAAAGAAGCAAGTTCGAGGAGGCCGAAGGACAATCGCCGCGCTTTAGAACCGTCGGCACGGTCCTCGACCTGTTCACCCCGAACGAATGCGCCAACTGCTTCAAAGCGGCCGGTTATAAACACAGATTAAACAGGACGCGCTCGAGGCCTTGCGTGCAACGGTTTAGTTCAAGAGCGATGCGCCAGTTACTGATTCAACAAGCTCTCTGTTAATTTGATCCAATAGGCGATACCGTAAATAGCCGCCTCGTCGTTGAAGTCGTAGGCAGGATGATGAACTACAGCCGTTTCGCCGTTCCCCAGAAAAATAAAAGAGCCAGGCCTCGCTTCGAGCAGGTAAGCAAAATCCTCAGCGCCCATGATGGGACGCATCTGGTCGTCAACATTCGCCTCACCGACAAGGCTTTGGGCGACACTCACTGAAAGAGCCGTCTCCTCGGCGGCATTAAAGGTGACCGGCACGGACCTGATATAGTTGAACTCGATATCAGCACCGAACGCCTGGGCAATGCCGGACGCAGTTCTCTCCATCTTAGCCTCGGCGGAATCTCGGATACAAGGCGATAGCGTTCTGACGGTTCCGGACAGGGTTACCCGGTCGGGGATCACGTTGTACGCCTGTGCCGCGGCAAGCTTTGTTACAGATATGACGATAGATTCCAAAGGATCGACGGAACGTGCCACCAAGGACTGGAAACCCAATATTATCTGCGCGGCGATCGTCACCGGATCAATCGCGCGATGTGGTGCTGCGGCGTGTCCGCCCCTGCCCCTCACGACCACGTCGAAGTCGTCTTGGGAGGCCATCAGGCCGCCGTTCCGTATGCCGAACCTCCCGACCTGCATGCCAGGCCAGTTGTGCATGCCGAAGACCTTGGATATGTTGAAATGTTCCATGATTCCTTCTTTAACCATCCGGAAGCCGCCAGAGGGAAGTTCCACTTCTTCGGCCGGCTGGAATATCAGTGCTACCGCTCCTTTGAAGTCGCGAGTGATAGCTAGATACTTGGCCGCGCCCAACAACATTGCAGTGTGCCCGTCGTGACCGCACGCATGCATCCGTCCTGCTGCCGTCGACGCCCAGAGCTTTGCGGATTCCTCCATGATGGGCAGTGCGTCCATATCAGCACGCAGTCCTATGGTCGGCCCATCTCCGCGGCGACCGCGGATGATGGCTACGATTCCCGTGTCTGCGATTCCCGTCGTGATCTCATCGATGCCGAACGAAACAAGCTTTTCGTGGACGAAGTCCGCGGTGTTGTGTAGATCGAAGCCTATCTCAGGTGCACTATGCAAATGCCGCCGCCACCCTGTAGCCTCGAGATGAAGATCTCTGTACCGATCAAGATTCAGCATTTTGCTCCTGTCAAGTGGAAAGGGCCGGTGTTTCGCGCAACACTCCCGATGGCGCAAGCTAGCTCACTCGGTGCATGAGTTTCGATCAAAAGAAGAGTTCGGATGAAATATGTCGGTCACGAAAGGCCGCCCCGCCACCGTTAACCACAAGTACGGAATTCGGCAGACATTCCTCTCGTATGCCGTGATACATTTCATAGATGGACGCGTCGTATCATAAGGCTTAACACTAGAGGCAAAGACACCATACTCGTGCATCGCATGACGTAAATTGGACATTCAATGGATGGACGAGCTCGATAAACGCATCCTTGCCGCCTTGCAGATTAATAACCGTCTGTCGTTTGCTGAAATGGCCGATTTAGTTGGATCTTCGGCGGCATCATGCATGCGGCGCGTGAACAAATTGCGGTCTGACGGCGTCATCATCGCGGATATATCGCTGATAGATCCGATGGCGCTGGGGCGGTCACTGACGGTTGTGGTGACGGTGGAACTTGACCGCGAACGCCTCGACCTGGTCGACGAATTCAAGCGCGCCATGCGCGCCGCCAAGGAAGTCTCTCAGTGCTACATGGTGACGGGGGACGCTGACTTCGTTCTGATTGTAACGGTCGAAGATGTCGACGCATTCGACGTTTTCGTGAAAACGAAGCTCTATACCAACTCCAATGTTAGGAAACTTCGAAGCATGATCACTCTGGACCGCGTGAAGTTCGAGCCACGGGTATTGCTGTAGCCCGCAAGGATTGAAGGAGCGAGGCTCGTCCCATGCCAGGCTGAAGGACCGCGGCAAAAAGAGTATGACCTGCCCCTTGCGAGGGTTCGCGTCGTCGTGAATGACGGTTCCAGTTGAATGTAATCCGGCCTCTCGCCAGTGAACCCGGGTTGAGGCTCTAACTCCTAAGAAGGTGGAGCCATGACAAGCGTAAGCGGTGTCCTCAGGCCACGGCCATGAGCGCGGGAGCCCGGATGTAGGCCCACGATCTGGCTGTATGCCAAGCGTCTTGAGGACGGCGAGTTCCGTTGGCCGAAAGTGCATGACTGCATAATGCGGCTGACGGCCGCGCAACTGTCGGCGCTGCTCGAAGGGCTTGATTGGCGGCGGGTCCACGAAGCCCGCCGCACCCGCGTTCCGGCGCAGGCGGGCTGATCCGCGACCAAGTGAATCAGGTCGGATTCCATTGTCGCCCGGCGTAGGCGAATATGGTCTGATCCGACCAGCTCCCGACGATCCGGATGCGCTGAAGGCGATGGTCCTGGGTAAGCGGTGTTCTCAGGCCACGGCCTTGAGCTGGAGCTTGTTGATGTAGACCCAAGGCAGGAGATCGTCGATCTGGCTGTTGGGGTGGCCGTTGACGATCTTGGTGAGGACATCGGCGAGATAGCCGAGCGGTTCGACACCATTGAGCTTGCAGGTTTATAACGACCGCCGAACTATGCCGAGTGAGCAAGTTTTTACCAACACTTTCCTCAACGTAGCGGTAGCTGGATCGGCATAGCTTAGGCTCTCTCCGTCGCAATAGACGCGAAGGAGAGGACACATGAACGCAAGTGACTATCTGCAACGCAGCACACTGTATCGGAAGCTGATCCACGGGCCGTTTGGCGAGTTTGCACGCGTTTATGCGGGCAGATTGTCGGACGAAGGCTTCGGTCGGCAATGCACCTGGCGATCGCTAAGCCTATTTCGTGAGCTGAGAGACTGGCATGTCGGCAACGGGCACGATCTCCAGGATTTAAGCGAAGTTCATGTTGAGCGGTTTCTTGAGCACCGTTCCAAACACTGGAGCATCGATTCGGGCGACCGATCGGCGCTCCGGCGCTTGCTTGCCGCGTTACGGCAAGAAGGTTTGATACCAACCGCCCTTCCGATTGAGCGCACGGAGTACGAGCAGATTGTTGATGTGTTCGCGGCTTACCTCACGAATGAGAGAGGGCTCGCCGCCTCGACGGTGGAAAGCCACAAGCTGCTCTCGAGCCGATTTCTGCAGGAGGTCTGTCCGGCTGGCGCAGATGGGTTTGCAGCGCTCACCCCGGAGATCGTCATCGGTTATGTCGAGCGACATGCCATGGCAAGGGACGGCGGCAAGCGATGATGCCGCTACGCCACGACGTCGGTGCAGCTATCGTCGCCTACATCCGGCATGGGCGACCGGCTTCACCGTGTCGCCGGTTATTTCTGCGAATGCTTGCTCCGCACGTCGGCTTTGCCTCAGGCTGCGCCATCACGATGATCGCGAAGGAGGCCCTCGAGCGGGCGGGTATTCACGGCTATGCGCACCACGGCGCGCACCTCTTCCGCCACAGCCTTGCGACCGACCTGCTGCGGTCGGGGGCCAGCTTTGCCGAGATCGGCCAGTTGCTTCGTCACCGGAGCATGGACAGCACAAGGATCTATGCCAAGCTCGACATCGAGAAGCTGCGCGAACTGAGCCTGCCCTGGCCGGGAGGTGTCCAATGAGCCGTCTTCGAACAGCGCTCGAGCGCTATGTGGGCATGCGCCAGGGATTGGGATACAAGTATCATGGCCCCGCTCGACGGTTGTCGGATTTCGTCACCTTCATGGAAGCTCGCGGTGCCGAGACCATCACCATGGCACTGGCGATGGAGTGGGTGACGTTGATCGGCCGGCAACCGAGCTGGTCCATCCGCCTGACCGATGTGCGCTGCTTCGCTCAACACCTCGCTCATTTCGACACCCTGACGGAAGTGCCACCTCAAGATGCTGTGCCACCGGCGCGGCGGGCAAAGCCCTACATCTATACCGACACTGAGATCACGGCGCTTTTGGCGGCGGCAGTGTCGCTGCCGCCGGCCAACGCCCTGCGTCGCTGGACATATCATTGTCTGTTCGGATTGATAGCGGTCGCCGGGCTACGCCATTCCGAAGCGCTCGACTGGTCCCGCTCCATGCCACGACGGTCGCCGTGCTGTCGGACTATGCGGCGCGGCGCGACGCGCATCTCGTCGCGCCTCGTAGCCCCTATTTCTTTGTCGCCGAGCAGGGCGGCAGATTGCTGCACCAATACGTGCACCGGGTGTTCTGGCAGCTGTCGCGACAGATCGGTCTGCGGCAGCGGGGGCAGCGCAATGGTCCGCGGATTCACGATCTTCGTCACCGTTTCGCCGTCCAGGCCCTGACCAACTGGTATCGTGCGGGCGAAGATGTCGAGCGGGAACTGCCGGTCCTCTCGACCTTTCTCGGCCACGCCAATGTTCGCGACACTTACTGGTATCTATCCGCCGCGCCGGAGCTATTGACCCATGCCGCGCGACTGCTGGATGAGCGGTGGGAGGTTCGCTCATGAGTGCCTCGAACGATCTGGCCGTGCTGATCGAGCGGTGGTTCACCGATCGGCTCATGCGACATCGAGGCGTAAGCTCCAACACCATCGCCTCCTATCGCGACACCTTCCGGCTCCTGTTTGCATTCGCGCAGACACGCCTTGGCAGGTCTCCGTCGCAGTTGACACTGCGGGATTTGGACTGGCCTTTCATCGGCGCATTCCTGGAGGACCTTGAGACACTGCGATCCGCCTCAGTGAGGACCCGGAATCTCCGCCTCACGGCCATTCGGTCTTTCTTCAGAAATGCGTCGTTCGAGGAGCCGGCCCATACGCCCAGATTCAACGCGTGCTCGCGATCCCGAGCAAGCGATGCGACAAGCGACAGCTTCAGTTTCTCACCAGGCCCGAGATTGAAGCGATCCTGGCCTGTCCGGATCGCAGCACATGGCTGGGACGCCGTGATCACACTCTGCTGTTGCTGGCCGCGCAAACGGGGTTGCGGGTCTCGGAGATCATCGATCTCGACCGGGACTCGGTGATGCTGGGGCACGGTGCCCACGTGCGATGCGTTGGCAAGGGCCGCAAGGAGCGAAGTACGCCGCTCACCAAGGTTGCACAGCAAGCCCTTCGGGGCTGGCTCAACGAGCCCAGGAAGCGGGGTGCAACGGCTCTCTTTCCAAACATGCACGGCGGCAGGCTGAGCGCCGACGGCGTGCAGGCGCTGCTGAACAAATATGCCGCCAAGGCTCGCGAACACTGCGTCACCCTCCGCTCGAAGCGGGTGTCACCCCATGTTTTGAGGCACAGCGCTGCCATGGAGCTGCTGCAGGCGGGCGTCGATTGTTCGGTCATCGCCCTATGGCTGGGCCATGAGGCGATGGAAACAACGCTGACCTATCTTCACGCACATCTTGAGCTGAAGGAATCCGCACTTGCCAAGCTGAAGCCATACGAACGCGCAAAGGCCGAACGATTTCGACCAAACGACCGGCTTCTTGCGTTCCTGAACGCCCTATGAGCATGAGAACTATGCCGAGTGTGAACGACCGG
Organism: Mesorhizobium sp. WSM4833; assembly: GCF_055811095.1. NCBI lineage: Bacteria > Pseudomonadati > Pseudomonadota > Alphaproteobacteria > Hyphomicrobiales > Phyllobacteriaceae > Mesorhizobium > Mesorhizobium sp. WSM4833. The sequence goes on along the minus strand of NZ_JBVVQG010000032.1, from coordinate 8,133 downwards.
TTCTTGGTCGAAATGGCAGGCAAAGCGCGTCATACCGCCATGATCGGAAGAGGCGCTCGGCATAGTTCGGCGGTCGGCATAAACCTGCTTATGCCGCGCGCGGCATAAGCAGGTTTCGATCAGCGAGGCGATGACTGCCCAGTGTTCGGCGCCGCCGCCGTCAGAGCCTGCGAAGAGCGCGTTCTTGCGGTTGAGCGCGATCGGGCGGATCGAGCGTTCGACGGTGTTGCTGTCGATCTCGATGCGGCCGTCGTCAAGGAAGCGCGAGAGGCCTTGCCAGCGTGAGAGCGTGTAGCGGATTGCCTCTGCGAGCTTGGTCTTCTGACTGATCAGGCCGAGCTTCTCACGCAGCCAGGGTTCGAGATCGGCGACGATAGCGCGGCTATTTTCCTGACGCATCGCGCGGCGCTCGTCGGCCGACCGGCCACGGATGTCATCCTCGATCTTGTAGAGTTCGGCGATCCGTCTCAGCGCCTCGCTGGCAATCGGCGCGGGACCGGCTGCTGCCAGTTCATAAAAGCGCCGACGGACATGCGCCCAGCAGAAGGCGAGCGTGACGCCGCTTTTGTCGGCCAGCACGCGATAGCCGCCATAGCCGTCGACCTGCAAGATCCCGGTGAAGCCCACGAGATGAGCGATCGGACGCTCGGCCTTTCGATCCGGCGCATAGACATAGGCGACGCCCGGCGGGTCGCCGCCATTCCATGGTCGGTCATCGCGGGCATAGGCCCAGAGTTGGCCTGTCTTCGTCTTGCCGCGGCCGGGATCGAGCACCGGCGCGGTGGTTTCGTCAGCAAAGAGCTTCGGTGAAGTCTTCAGCTTGCCAAGCAGCCGCTCGTGCACCGGACGCAGATGCCAGGCGGCGCGGCCGACCCAGTCGGCGAGCGTTGAGCGATCGAGATTGATGCCCTGCCGGGCGTAGATCTGCGCCTGACGATAGAGCGGCAGATGATCGGCATATTTGGAGACCAGGACTTGGGCGACCGTTGCCTCGGTCGGAAGACCACCCTCGATCAGCCGGGCCGGCGCGGGAGCCTGAACCACGACGTCCTCGCATGCGCGGCAGGCATATTTGGGCCGGCGCACGACGATTACACGCAGCTGCACTGGCACGATGTCGAGCCGCTCGCTCACGTCCTCGCCGATCCGATGCAAGCCATTGCGGCAGCATGGGCAGGCATGGTCCTCGATGTCGATGATCATTTCCACCCGCGGCAGATGGGGTGGCAACGCGCCTCGGTTCGTCCGGCGCTTCCTGGCGTGCTCCAGACGCTCTGCGGGAGATGCTTGTTCGTTCTCTTCCTCGTCGGCGGCCTCGTGTTGCTCGGCCTCTTCGAGCCCCAGCAGCAACTGATCCTCGGGAAGCGTCTCAGCTCTTCGGCCGAAGCGGTGACGTTGCAATTCCTTGATGATCTGGACCAGGCGGGCATTCTCGACGTCGCGCGCCAGGACCATCGCCTTCAGCGCGTCCGGATCGTCGGGAAGCTGGTCAGCCGTCATCGCCATGAGCGGATCAGACCATATTCGCCGACAGCCCGCGACAGCGGAATCCAGGCTGATTCACTTCGTCGCGGGTCAACCCGCCTGGGCTGGAACGCGGGTCCGGCGCGCCTCGTGGACCCGCCGCCAGTCGAGACCTTCGAGTAGCGCCGAGAGCTGCGCGGCCGTCAGCCGCATCATGCCGTCATGCACTTTCGGCCAGCGGAACTCCCCATCCTCCAAACGCTTGGCATAGAGGCAAACCCCGGTGCCATCCCAGAAGATCAGCTTGATCCGGTCAGTCCGCTTCGCCCGGAAGACGTAGACGGCCCCGCTGAACGGATTGGCCCCCATTGTCTCTCGCACCAGCGCCGCCAATCCCTCCGCACCCTTGCGGAAGTCGACGGGCTTCGTCGCCACCATGACCTTGACCGCACCCGTCGGCCCGATCACAACGTCGCCTTCAGCGCGCGGATCACCGCGGCCACCGTCTTGGTATCGGCGCCACGGCCGACGCGCATCGCGATGCCGTCGATCTCAAGCTCGATCATGCCGGCATCTCGGGTGGCTTGCCGTTTCCGCTGCTTCGGTGAACGGCTGGCTACAGGTTCCGCCGCCGCCACAACCGCCGGCACAAAGGCAGGAGAATCTTGCTGCACCGAAGCGACCTGTTTGCGCGCTTCGCGGCGCCAGGCGAAGACCTGCTGCGGCCTAAGGCCATACCGACGGGCGACCTCGGAAATGATTGCGTTCGGCTCCAGCGTCTCTGCGATGATCCGCGCTTTGTCATCCACCGACCAGTGACGCCGACCGCCGGCACCGTTGATCACCTCAAAACGCCGAAGCTGCCGCTCCGGGTCAAGCGTAAGGTCAAGTCCAGACACAAGCCGATCTCCGATCCCAATACAGGATCGGCAACCTCACAGATCGCGACCACTCCCGAAAGGTGGTCCGGAAACACCGCTTACGGTCCTGGCGCGCGACGTCGAGAATGCCCGGCTGATCCAGATGATGAAGTCGTCACCGCTTCGGCCGAAGAGCTGAGACGGCCTGTCCGTGCTGCCGCAATGGCCTGCACCGATCGGCGAGGACGTGAGCGAGCGGCTCGACATCGCATAGACCGCGCCGCTGAACGGATCGGCGCCCATCGTCTTGCGCACGAGCGCCGCCAAGCCCTCCGCGCCCTTGCGGAAGTCCACCGGCTTCGTCGCCACCATGCCCTTGACCGGCCCGTTGGCCCGATCACGACGGCGCTTTCAGCGCACGGATCACCGCCGCCACCGTCCTAGCGTCGGCGCACGGCCGACCCGCATGGCGACGCCATCGATCTCCAGCTCGATCACGCCGGCATCCCGGGCGGCTTTCCGTTTCCGCTGCTCCGGCAGCCGCCTTGCCGCCGGCTCCGACATCGGCGCTGTGACCACCGCCGGAACAAGTAGCGATTCCGGTGCCGGCGCTTCCGCCAAAGGCTGACGGGCGGCCCGACGCCAGGCGAACAGCTGCTGCGGGGACAATGCATCCTCCGGCAACCATTCGCGCAACCATTCGCGCCGCCGACCGGAACCCGTGAACACCTCGAAACGGCGCGCGGGCTCAGGATCGTTGGATTTAAGCGTAAGCTCTGAAATCGTCATGTGTCGAAGCCCTCAAAGGCTCCGAACATCGTTCCTCACGAACACGAGCGACATTCTTCTTTGAAACAATGAAATCCGGCCCTGCGGCACCAGATAGCCGATCTCCGTCAGGAAGTCCTGTACTTCGCCAAATCCTCCGGCGGGCGTAGCGGCGATGCCAGTGGTCTATCTGCACCCGGACCTCGTTGCTGCACGCCAGCAGCTTGCGGTTGCAGCGGCTGAGATCGTGCACGATCGGCGAGAAAGAAGCCCAGAAGGCTGAATTGCCGATGGTTGTGATCGGCAGCACCTCATCACGCGTGAAGTCGTGCAATTCCCCGGCGATCTTCGGCCTGGTCAGGCTATAAAGCGCCTGCAGCACCATGCTCCGGGTCGCAAGGAGGGGACCGCCCTTCCCGCCATCGGAGCCCTTCAGTCTTTGGCCAGTGGTTTGCGGAAGACCTCTCACGGCACCACCGCGTTCAGCTTTTCCAGCGGATCGCCAGCCTTGCTCAGCCGGACATAGCGCTCCTCAATACCCCGAACCCCGCCTGTCCCCGCATCGATAGCCCACCTGCAAACCACCAGCGAAGTGAACCAGAAAACGATCGAGTTGGGAAGGTTCTTCGAGGTGTCCGGTTGAGGTCAGACGATGGAACAGCGGTGGAGCGCACTCTGCAGAAGCTCAAAAAGAAGCCGATGGGCACAAGCGCCGGCACGTTGCGCAGTTTTTAAACATTTGCTGTAAGTTACATTTTTGCTAGTATAATTAAGTATATATTGCATTTAAATAACTTTTCGCTCTGCGGTGACATGATAGATCTTTGCTGCGGCGGACCTGCCGCTTGAGCAGCGCGCAGAGCAGCAGATGCAGCCACCCGCTTTGGGCACCATTGACAGCGCAAACGGCTGCGGAGCAGAGCATATGGGATGTCCGACGATGAATGCGCCATTTCAGCTTCGAGGCCCGGCAACCAGGGTGTCCGGCCAGTCTTCTTTGGTCCAGTCAAGCCATCTCCTTAAGGCAGCCGGGGAGGCCTTTGCGGTCGAGTTTGGTCGATTTATCGACGAGGCTGATAGCGTTGCTCAACCCAAGCAGTTGTTCGACCTGGTATCTGCTTTGGCCCTGAATTTTGAGTGCCCGTGGGTCGCTTATGGCTCCTTTACACCCAGAAGATTTTGCAAGCCGGCCCGACGCGATCCTGCGTCCATGGTGAACTATCCAGATGAATGGCGGGACCGCTATTTCGAAATGGCCTATGACACGATAGACCCCGTAATCAAGGCGAGTCGGACGCGGGCAGACGTCGTTCGATGGAGCGAAGTGTACAATGACATAAGCACGACCGAAAGCGAACGGCAAGTTTTCGACGAGGCTGCGACCTTCGGCTTAAGGTCAGGCATTAGCGTTCCATTGCACGGCCCCGATGGCAGCTTTTCGATCATGAGCTTTGTTCGACCTTTGGACCACGAATTCAAAACTAGAACAATAAGCTACTTGCAGCTTGCCGCGTCACATTTCCATGCAAGGGTCGCAAAATTCACGAATTCGAGTGACATTGATGTAGCTCCGAAGCTTTCAACAAGAGAAAAAGAATGTATTCTGTGGGCAGCGAGAGGGAAGTCGTCTTGGGAAATTGGCAGAATTTTAAATGTATCCGAGCATACCGTCAACTTTCATTTAAAAAACGTAAAGCGAAAGTTCGAAGCTTCCAGTAGAATGGTCGCTGCTATAAAGGCCGTTAACTCCGGAATTATCGAATTGTAGAAAGCGGTGACAAAAAACTGCAGCCCAGAGGCGACAGAACATTCCTCGATGGACACCTCAGTTACCGTGGTTCTGAGGCAAAGAGGCGCAGGTCGCCGAGCCTGACCTGCTTGGCGCAGTTTTTCCGCGCGTTACTGGGCTTATGGTGGTTATCTCTGCTTTTTGGCGGCATTTTTCTGCCGCCACACCGTCGCGCGGACGCACTTCTCCCCTCCTGCCAGACGTAGCGCATCAGATTCTAGGCGAGTTTTGTCATGCCGATCTTGGTCGTGGCTCGGGCGAAACCGATGGTGCGTATGCCGGGCGACGAAGGCGCGGACTTTTTCAGCGCCGGCCGTTGGCTCGTCTCGCTCATCGGCCGAGCTTCGGCCTCTTCTGCTGGATGTCGGAGAAATGGCTGGCCCCATCGGGCCACTCTTCCTTCTTCTTCGAGCGATAGGCTGTGTCCGACCACGCGGTCGAGCCGGTGTTCCCGCGGTTGAGCACGTTGCGAAGCTGCGCCCCGTCATAGGCTGACGCACTCGTGACGTTCCAGCCGCGGTTGAAGCCGTACCGGCGATCGATGGTATGGTTTTCGTAACCGAAGCTGGATCGCGATTCGCGCTGCTGCGCCTTTCCGTCCTCGCCCACGTTGGCTTTCGAGAACTTGACCGTCCAGCGGCGCGTCCCGATTCTTCTGCCGCAGTTTCGCGGACTCCTCCTTCCAGGATCCGGAACCTAGCCCGCCTTTATGCGGCCTTCTCGGCATGGGAATTTCGCTTTTGGGCGCTGGCACGATCGTGGCGTCGACGATCTGACCCCCAGTGCAAGATAGCCGGCCTTGGCGAGATGTTTGTCAAAACGCGCGAATAAGTTCTCCACCGCGCGGCCCCAGATCGACTTGCATCCGAGACCCGGCGAGCCCCAGTCCGAGGGACCGCATGAAGTAAAGTAGGTCCGGAATTTGGAATTCGGCCTGGTCGTCGGACAGGCTTTAAAGCGCCTGCAGCACCATCCACCGGGTCGCAGGGAGGGGACCGCCCTTCCCGCAATCGGAGCCCTTCAGCGCCTTGGCCAGTGGTTTGCGGAAGACCTCTCACGGCACCACCGCCTTCAGCTTTTCCAGCGGATCGCCAGCCTTGCTCAGCCGGACATAGTGCTCCTCAATATCCCCGAACCCCGCCTGTCCCCGCATCGATAGCCTACATGCCCACCAGCGAAGTGAACCAGGGAAGGTACTCGAGGTGTCCAGTTGAATGACGGAGCGGGACTGTTGCAACATATCTACAAATGAATTCACTAAACCTTTGCAACCACATGTCTCTGACAATGGTACCTTCTCCACAAGATTGGGTCAGGCGCGGACAAAGAGCTGATGCCTATTCACGTTCAGACCGCGATACAGTACGGAGTTAACGGCCATGGCAAGAAGAGCGCTTATCATGCTTGGAGACGGAAGTAATATGGTGCGGTACGTCCAAGCGGCCCAGCGTCTTGGGCTTCATCCAATTTCCCTGTCGTCTGATCCAGCTCGCTATGACTATCTCGCGGCGGCAGGCATTGAAGCAATCCGTGTGGACACAGACAACCTCGATGCACTGATCCAAGAATGTTGCCGGCTGCAAGCGACGTATGACATTGCTGGGATTACTGGCTTTCCGGACCCCAGCGAGTCGGTCAATGTGACAGTCGGCGCGCTCTGCCAGCGTTTCGATCTACCGGGACCGAACCCCATATCGATAAAACGATGCTGTGATAAATTCGTTCAACGTCAGATCCTCGGGGAGGCTGGGGTTCCAATGCCAGCTTATCGCTTGGCGGCGAATGCGACAGACGTACTAACCTCCGCCGTGGAGATCGGCCTGCCGGTCGTTGTTAAGCCGGCTGTCGGTAACAGCAGCGTGGGGGTCCGGTTGTGTCGCAATCTTGACGAGGTAGCAGACCATACCACGTATCTGTTGGGCGGGAAACACATCTGGCTGTCTTCGCCGAGGATACTGGTCGAAGAATTCGTACAAGGCCCCTATTATGGCGTTGACATAATGGGAAATGAGGTCGTTGGAATTGATGATGGTGACTTCGGCCCTCCACCGCATTTCGTCTATCGTCAGTTCACCTATCCAGCCATGCTGAATGATGACAAGTATGAGCGTATTGTCGATGTTTCGGTGAGTAGTTTGCGAGCTCTCGGCCTTGGCTGGGGGCCAACCGGCGTTGAACTCCGGTGGACGAAGCGTGGCCCAGCCGTCATTGAAGTCAATCCGCGCCTACCTGGCACGCCCACTCCGCAACTGGTTCAGTTAGCTTACGGTATCGACCTCATCACCGAGCATATTAAGCTTATCATCGGCGACGAATGGGATTTGCGCGGAACGCATTCGCAGACTGCCGGCGCGCGGTTCCTCTTCCCTGATCGCGACGGCGTGCTCGATTGGATCGGTGACGAGAGTCGGGCGGCTGCTGTACCTGGCGTCGTCGAAGCCAAATTGTATGTAGGATCCAACACGCCCGTCAGAAAAGGTGATAACCGGGATGTGATCGGCCATGTCATCGCCGCCTCGCCCAGCCTTGCTCAGACCAAGGCGATACTTCAGCGTGCCGTCGACTTAATCGAATGGTCGATTACGCCACGTTCGACCTGATCTGAGACCGTACTCTCCTTGGGTTTTGGGAAGAGTCTTGGTTTTGATGCTCTGAGACCGAAGATTGAATCGCCCGAGATGAAGGCCCAAGTCAGATGAGATCATGTCCCCGGATGTGGTGTCGCTGGCGGCATTGGTCGCCGAGCTGTCCGGCATGGGCCGGGCCGATCAGCGCGCCACGGCTGGCAGGCTGATGAGGGGATCATCACTCATCTGGTTGATTGTCTCAAGGGTTCATATAGCGGGCTCGCTGGACGGCCCACTCATCATTCTGTTCGAGCAGCAGCGCCCCGACGAGCACACGATCGCATCGTCGTTCGGGAAGATTCCGAGGACCTCGGTGCGTCGCTTGATCTCGCCGTTGAGACGATGATCGGATTGGTCGAGTGGAGCTTGCGCGATGTTCCTTTTCGCGTGGTCAGAGCGTGACATCAGCGCCGCAGGTCTCAACGCGTTTATACGCAGACAACGTGACATCGCCCGCCTGCGCCGTGCGCGCCATCGGCTGGAAGCTCTTGCGATACAAAAGGCAATCAGCCTAGCAATATAAAGCCGTGCCGTAGCGGTCGGTGGTTTAGGTCGTGTCCCACAGGTGGTGTAGCTCGGCGGTTACGAAGCCGCTCGCGAGCGCGCCGCTAGTAGCGCTGTAGCG
>NZ_JBVVQG010000031.1:0-19467 GCF_055811095.1 Mesorhizobium sp. WSM4833 | reverse complement strand
AAGCCAAGGTCCGGGCGGCCACCCGGACCTTGGCTCAATCGCTCTAATCCCACGAAATCTCTCTCGTGTAGATACAAAGGTGGATCGGCGCGCAGCGCCGAGACGGATGAGGGGTGCGTGACGGAGTGAGGCGGTGAAGGTTCTGCTCTGGTTCAGGGCGTTTACTGTTGGCGTATCGCCAAGCTGGAACACCCCTCATCCGTCTTGCCGCTGCGCGGCAATCCACCTTCTCCCACAAGGGGAGAAGGTTAGAAATGCCGGCGCATCACCGTCGCCCGGCCCTTCGCAGGCTCAGAGCGTTCGAGGCTCGTAAAGCCAAGCAATTGGCTTTACGTCCGCTAGCGCGGACCGCCTCTCAACTCTCAATCCAAACCTTCTCGAAATGCTGCTCCAGCGCCTGGTGCTGTTCGCAGCCTTCGACGCCCTTGCGATAGGTCCGGTAGACCGAGCGCCAGTAGGGTTGGATGATGATGCCTGAATCGCGCAAATTCTGCTCGATCTTGCCCATGATCTCCTTGCGCGCCTTGGCGTCGGGTGTCGCCAGTGCCTTGTCGAGCAGCGTGTCGAACTCGGGATTGGCGTAGGCGCTCTCGTTCCAGGCAGCGCCGGATTTATAGGCCAGCGCCAGCACCTGGACGCCGAGCGGGCGGCCGAGCCATTCGGTGCAGGAGAAGGGGTATTTGCTCCAGTCGTTCCAGAAGGTGGCGGCGGGCAGCACCGTGCGCTTGATCTTAAGGCCGGCCTCGCGCATCTGCGCGCCGATGGCGTCGCCGGTGCTCTTTTGCCATTCGACATCGACGGAGATGAGCTCGAACTCGTGGTCGGCCTTACCGGCCTCGGCAAGCAGCTTCTTCGATTGCTCGACGTCACGCTTGGCCGGGCCGATATCGGCATATTCGGGGTGCATGGGGCCGACATGGTGGTTGTCGGCGGGCTTGCCGCGGCCGCCGAGGCCGAGCGCCAGCACGGCGGCATTGTCGACGGCGAGCTGGGCTGCGCGGCGCACCTTGACGTCGTCATAGGGCGCGTTGGCGACATTGAAGCGGGCGACGATGGTCGAACCGGTGGCGATCTCGGAATTCATCAGCCCCATCGTCTCGGTCTGCGAGACGGCATCGGAAGCGGTCTCGTGGTCGGTGTCGATCTCGCCGGATTCGAAGGCCGAGAGCATGGCGTTGGGGTCGGAGCCGTAGTCGACCCATTTGATGCCGTCGAGATGGAATTCGCCCTTCCACCAGGGCTTATCCTTGCGCTTCACCTCCGCACCCGTCTCGGCATCCCAGCTGACCAGCTCGCAGGGGCCGGTGGTGATGGCAAGCGCCTTCAGGGGATCGCCGTCGCCCTCATAGGAGCGGTGCATGATCAGCGCCGGATAATCGGCCATGCCGGCGATCAGCGAGATGTCGGGCTTCGGCAGGTTCAGCTTGATGGTGAAGTCGTCGACCTTTTCGATGCCGCCATCGACGACCTTCTTGGTTTCGGCATTGACCAGCGCGCCCATGCGCGCGGCGACCGAATTGCCGGGCACGGAAGCGTCGCACCAGCGGGTGAGGTTGTGGATGACATCGTCGGCGTTGAAGGCATCGCCGTTCGACCATGAGATGCCCTTGCGCACATGCAGGGTCAGCGTCCTGGCGTCGTCGCTCGCCTCCCAGCTTTCGAGCAGCCAGGGCTCGAAGGAGAAGTCGGTGTTCCAGCGCACCAGATATTCGTTGCAGTGGCGGGCGACATTCGACATCTCGACGCCGTCGAAGGTGCGCGGGTCCTTGAAACCCTTGACGTTCATGGCGACGCGCAGGACGCCGCCCTTCTTGGGTTCCGCCGCGCGAGCAGGGATGGTGCCAAGTCCGCCCAGCGCCAGCGCCCCGGCGGCGCTGACGCCGAGCCCGGCCATCAGCGCCAGATATTCGCGGCGGTTGATGCCGCCGGCCTTGAAATCGTCGGCCACGGGTTTGGCTTGCGGGTGGAGTTTGCGGTCGGTCAGCATGAATTTCATCGTCGTTCCCCTGTTGTTGATGCATGCCGCCCAAAGGTGCCCAGCGGTTTTGGGACAATGCATGCACAGAAAAATCGCCCCGGCCGATCGACAGGCGCGGGGGCGGACGCGACCGCCGGGGCGCCGTTGCCTGAGGGGGAATGATAGAGCGGGGTGACGCTGCGGAGTGTTCGCTTTTCCGCAGTGATTGTGCGGGGTTCCGCGGGAGAGGCTTGGGTTCCTCGCCCCACGAAAGTGGGAGAGGTGGCTCGGCGAAGCCGAGACGGAGAGGGGACCGCTCTACAAAGCCCCCTCACCCAGCCTCCGCTTCGCTCGGCTGACCTCTCCCCGAGGGGAGAGGAGACTTGCAGCGCCGGCGCTTCTCTCTTCTCCCCAGCGGGGAGAAGGTGGCCGCGAAGCGGCCGGATGAGGGGGCCTTCGCCACGTTCAATACGGCCACTCGCCCCTGCCCAGCGCGCCAACCGCGCCGACAATCCGCGCAAACGCTTCCGCGGCTGCCGGCACCGTGGTGCGGGCACGCAGGAAGCTGTGCACCAGCCTCGGCTCTTCGTGCCACCACGCCTTGCCGCCGGCGGCCACAATGCGGTCGCGGTAGGTCTCGCCATCCGACGACAGCGGGTCGCATTCGGCGGTGACGATCACCGTCGGCGGCAGGCCGGTGAAATCCTTGTCGCGCAGCGGCGCAAAAGTCGGATCGTCCAGCGATTGGCGCCTGGCCGAGCGGACGTCGCGGTAGAAGGCGACGTCGGCCACCGACAGCAGCGGCGCGTCGGCGTGTTCGATGTAGGAGCCGGCACGCTCGTCGCCGCCGAGCTCGGGGTAGATCAGCACCTGGCCGATGGCAGCGCTGGCGTGGCGGCGCGTCGCCTGCGCCACCGCCGCGGCCAGATTGCCGCCGGCGCTTTCGCCGCACAGCACCAGCGGCAGGCCTGATCTCGCCGCTGCCCATTCGAAGGCGGCCACCGCATCGTCGAAGGCGGCGGGATGAAGATGCTCCGGCGCCAGCCGGTAATCGACCGACAGCACGTCGAAACCTGTGCCGGCGCAGAGCTCGGCGCAGATGTCGTCATGGCTTTCCAACCCGCCGAGGATGAAGCCGCCGCCGTGGTAGTAGATCACCATCGCCTGGGCGGCGTTGCCCTCGAGCCGGTAGCGCCGGACCGGGATGTCGCGGCCGGCGGCGGCGATCAGCCCGTCGCTGGCCTTGACGCCAGCCGGGCGGCCCTGGTGGAAAGCCCGGCTCATCCTGTCGTAGACAGCGCGCTGCTTGTCGATCGGCAGGCCGATGATTTCGGGCGGATACCAGGCGTTGACGGCGTCGATATAGGCCCAAAGGGCCGGGTCGAGCCGTGTTTCGTAGGGGCCGCGCGTCATAGATCGGCGTAGAGCGCGGCCGCGTTGTCGAAGGAGAAGCGCAGCGGCACCGAGCCTTCGACCTGCCAGGCGGTGACGCTTTCGCCGGCCAGCAGCCGGCAGGCGCCATCGGTGTCGGTGACGGCGCCGCCATAGAGGCGGTTGGCGAGGTTGAGGATACCGGTCTGGTGCATGGCCGCGCTGCCGCTGCCGCAGGCATCCTTGACCAGCAGCACGCGAAAGCCTTTTGCCACCGCATCCTTGACCGACGCGTCGATGCAGGCCTCGGTCCAGACGCCTGCGATGACCAGCCATTCGATGCCTGAAGATTTGATGTCGCGCGCCGCCGGGCCGGAGCGGAAGGCGCTGGCCTCGGCCTTGATCAGCAGCGCCTCGCCCTTGGCCGGCGCCACCTCACGGCAGATCTCGGTCAGCGGATCGCTCTTGTCGGAGAAGGCCGACTTGCCATCCTCGCCAAGCGGATGAAAGGGGCGGTCCTGCTTGTCGAGATCGACGATGTAGGCCCAGTGGTAGAGCGGCACCTGGTTCCGCCGCGCCGCCGCCTGCAGGCGCTGGACGTTGGCGAGGATCGTGGGAAAGCCCTCGACGAGGTAGCGCGGGTCCTGCCGGTGCTCTTCCTGCAGGTCGATGAAGATCGCGGCCACCGTGCCGGGCTTGAGGGAGATGGGCGTTTTCATGCGGCGCCTGCGTGATGCATGGGCGAGGCAGTCAAAGACCCTTCCGTATGCCGGCGGGACAGAGGGGGGCGCCAGGCAACGAGGCGCTCATTGGTTGCCCGTATCAAACCTGCGTCTCCAGAAACTCGTCCTCATAAGGAAAGCGCGACAGCAACTCCGTGCCCGTCTCGGTGATCAGGATCTCGTCCTCCAGCTTGACGCCCTCGCGGCCGCCCTTTTCGCCGATATAGCTTTCGACGCTCACCACCATGCCTGGCACGATATGGCCGTCGCGGCCATAGGTCTCGTAATCCATGGCATGCGCGATGAACGGCGTTTCGCCATGCATGCCGACGCCGTGCATGACCGAGGTGTAGCGCTGGTCGACGAAACGGTCGGGGATCTTCCACGCCTGCTCGGCGATCTCGCGGAAGGCCATGCCGGGCTTGACGATCGAAATGTTGTGCTGAACCTGATCGTGCGCCATGCGGTAGAGCGACTTCTGGTAGGGCGTCGGCTTGCCCGGCCCGCAGCGGAAGGTGCGCGAGAAATCCGAATAATAGCCGTAGCAGCCGATGGTGTCGGTATCGAGCGCCAAGAGTTCGCCGGGGCGGATCTTGCGGCCGCTGGCCTCGTTGAACCACGGGTTGGTGCGCTGGCCTGATGTCAGCAGCCGCGTCTCGATGAACTCGCCGCCCTGGCGGATGACCTCGCCATACATGATAGCGAACAGGTCGTTTTCGGAAACGCCGGGCTTGATCGCCTCGCGCACCGCATAGACGGCGGCCTCGGCGCCGGCCATCGACACCTGCAGGCATTTGACCTCTTCCGGCGTCTTCACCGCGCGCACCGCCAGGATTTCGCCCTGGCAATCCCTGACCTCACAGCCGCGCTTTTCCAGCGCCAGCGCCTGCAGATGGCTGCAGCGGTCGAGGCCGAGCTTCATCGAGCCGCCGCCATGCTTTTTCAAAAGCTCGGCGATCTCGTCGGCGAACGGACCTGCGGTCTCGTCGTCGCGGCCCGAGACCGACGACCAGACCAGCTTGGAAGGCCGCGCCTCGTCGATCGTGTCGAGCACCATGGAGACATGATAGCTCTGCGGATATTCGAACAGCACGATCGGCCCGTCGGTCGGGATAAAGAAATAGCGGGTCGAGTTGCGCAGGAAATAGCCGAACATGTTGCGCGAGCCGGTGGCGTAGCGCTGGTTGTACGGATCGAACAGCACCACGCCGCCATAGCCGGCCTCGCGCATCCAGCCGCGCAGCTTGGCCAGCCGGCCTTTGCGCAAGGCGTCGGCATCGATGAAGGACGGTTCGGTGTCCGACAGCCACATGCCGCCGGCCGGATCGGCCGCCGCGGGGTGGCGCATGCGGTCCTTGAAGTCCACGTCCTCGGTGCTGTCGGGGTCGAAAACGACGATGCTCATGGGCTCGGCCTTGGCTGGGTTGCGAGGTCGCAGCATGGCGCAGGCGGGGCGGATGGATTGTGCGGAAAACCGCATGTGTTGTGCGGGATGCCGCTGGCCTAACAAGAGATGCGCTAACCTCTCACAGCGTCAGCGAGCGCCAAGCCTAATGCCGTCGCGCCAGCTTCGGCGGGTGGCCATGCTCCTCGCGAAACGCCCGGGCAAAGCTCGACATCGAGGCAAACCCACATGCCAGCGCCACGTCGCGCACGGCGAGCGTCGAGTGCGCCAGCAGGTCGGCGGCGCGTTTGAGCCTCAGGCGCCGGTAATAGCCGTTGGGCGAGATGGCGAGTTCGGAGCGGAAGGAGCGCTCGAGCTTGTCTGAGGACACGCCGAGCTTCGCGGTCAGCTCGGCCATGCCGAGCCGTTCCTCGACCGCATCCTCCATGATGGCGATGGCCGACAGCACCAGCTCGTTCTGGACCCCGGTGCGCAGGCGCAGCGGCATCATCTTGCGGTCGATGCTGGAGCGCAGCTGGCTGTGCACGAACCATTCGGCGACGCCGGCGGCAAGCTCGGCGCCGTAGTCGCGGGTGATGATCTCCAGCATCATGTCGAGGCTGCCGACGCCACCGGCCGAGGTGAAGCGCTTGCGGTCGATGACATAGAGGTCGCGCCTGAGCTCGATGTTGGGGAAGGCTTCGGTGAAGGCGGCCTGGCTGGTCCAGTGCAAGGTGCAGGCATGGCCGTCGAGCAGGCCGGCGCGCGCCAGGAAGAACGCGGCATCCGCCACCGCACCGATATGGGCGCCATTGCGCAGGCTCTTGCGGATCCAGTGTGCAGCGTCCTCGGCGACGAGGTGATCGGCATCGCCGCCCGAGCAGACGACGATGCGGTCGACCTTCGGCGCATCCTCGGCGTAAAAGCCCGGCTGGATGACGACGCCGTTCGACGCCTCGACCGCACCTTTCGTGCCGCCGACGATGATCCAGCGATAGCATTGCCGTTTCGCCAGGACATTGGCGGCGCGCAGCGGCTCGATGACCGAGCTGAACGCCATCATCGGAAAACCTGGGAACACCAGCACGGCGAAAGTGAGGGGTTCAGTGGGCTTGGGTGGTTCGCGCGTGGCCATGGGGCGCTACATTTCGGGCAGATGGGGTTCGGGGTCAATTGGCCGGTCCATCATCATGAGACGTCCGCGCGCCGCCCCTTGCCCTTTCTCTCCCTCGTCGATCGGGGGAGAGGTGTCGAGCGAAGCTCGACGGAGTGGGGGTCGACCCTCGCCGCGCGCCCTGAGGTCTCTTGCTCGTCAGATTGTGCCTGTCTTGCGGCGACTGCGCGTCTGCGAACGCCTTCCCCCACTCCGTCTCGGCTTCGCCGAGCCACCTCTCTCCCCTCCGGAGGGAAAGGAAAGGAGCCAAGGCAGGGCGATGAGGGGCAACGCTGAAGTTGCAAGTTGATTGAGCTTCTATCCCCCCAGCGCCTGCTCCAGATCCGCAATCAGATCATCGCCATCCTCGATCCCCGCCGACAACCTTACCAGCGAATCCGATATGCCGATCTCGGCCCGTTTCTCCGCCGGTATGGAGCCATGCGTCATCAGCGCCGGGTGTTCGATCAGGCTCTCCACACCGCCGAGGCTTTCGGCGAGCGTGAACAATTGCGTGCGTTCGAGGAACTTTTTGGTGCCGGCTAGGTCGCGGTCGAGCACGGCTGTGATCATGCCGCCGAAGGCATGCATCTGCTGGACGGCGACGGCGTGCTGCGGGTGGCTGGCGAGGCCGGGATAGATGACGCGGCGGACGTCGCGGCGCGCTTCCAGCCATTGCGCGATCTTGAGCCCGTT
This sequence comes from Mesorhizobium sp. WSM4833, assembly GCF_055811095.1. Classification (NCBI taxonomy): domain Bacteria; kingdom Pseudomonadati; phylum Pseudomonadota; class Alphaproteobacteria; order Hyphomicrobiales; family Phyllobacteriaceae; genus Mesorhizobium; species Mesorhizobium sp. WSM4833. The sequence continues at coordinate 12,184 of NZ_JBVVQG010000031.1, read as the reverse complement.
GGCGGAATGGCGCTCCATGCGCAGCGCCAGCGTTTTCAGCCCGCGCAGCGCCAGAAAACTGTCGAACGGGCCCGAAATGGCGCCGATGGCGTTCTGCAGGAATTTCAGCTGGGCGGCCAGATCCTTGTTGTCGCCGACCACGGCGACGCCGCCGACCATATCGGAATGGCCGTTGAGATATTTGGTCGTCGAATGCACGACGATATCGATGCCGAGCTCCAGCGGCCGCTGGATATAGGGGCTGCAGAAGGTGTTGTCGGCGACCGTGAGAATCCCCTTGCGCCTGGCAAATGCGGCGACGCCTTCGAGGTCGACGATGCGCAGCAGCGGGTTGGTGGGGGTTTCGACCCACAGCATTTTCGTCTCGGGCCGGATCGCGGCCTCCACGGCGGCGAGGTCGGTGAAGTCGACGAACGAGACCCGCAGATCGGCCGAGCGCTTGCGCACCCGCTCCATCAGCCGGAAGGAACCGCCATAGATGTCGTCGGTGGCGACGATATGCGCACCGGAATCGAGCAGCTCCAGCACGGTGGCGATCGCCGCCAGCCCTGACGCGAAGGCGAACGCGGCCGAGCCGCTTTCGAGGTCGGCCACCGCGCGCTCGAAAGCAAAGCGCGTCGGGTTCTGGCTGCGGGCATATTCAAAGCCCTTGTGCACGCCGGGCGATTGCTGGCCATAGGTCGAGGTGGCGTAGATCGGCACCATCACCGCGCCGGTCAGCGGGTCGTGGCTCTGGCCGCCATGAATGGTGCGCGTCGAGAAAGCCAGACGGTTTTTCCCGGCTGGCGGAGTATTGCTGGTCATCGTGCGCGCCTCAGATGGTTGATCAGATCGATGCGGGTAATCAGGCCGACGAATTCGTCGCCGTCGAAGATGATGGCGACCTCGTTGCGGTCGAACACCGGCAGCAGCGCGTCCAGCGTCTGGCTGGCCTGCAGCGTGTGCAGGTTGGAGGTCATGGCCGTGCGCACCGGGCCGTTGAAGCGCTCCCAGCGGCCGTCATAAGGGCCGTCGACCTTGGCCAGGATGTCGCTTTCGTCAACGATGCCGACGAGCTTGCCATTGTCGAGCACCGGCAGCTGCGAGACATCGGAGCGGCGCATGCGGCCATAGGCATTGAGCAGGCTTTCGTCCGGGCCGACATAGACGGTGTCGCCGGTGCGGTGTGAGCGCATCACCAGGTCACGCAGATCGCCATGCTGCTCGTGCTCGGCCAGCCCCTGCTCGGCCAGCCAGAAATCGTCGAACACCTTCGACAGGTACTTGTTGCCACTGTCGCAGACGAAGGTGACGACGCGTTTGGGCACCGTCTGCTCGCGGCAATAGCGCAGCGCCGCCGACAGCAGCGTGCCCGAGGATGAGCCGGCAAGAATACCTTCCTTGGACAAGAGGTCGCGCACCGCCAGCATGCTCTGCTTGTCGGGGATCGAATAGGCCTTCTTGACCAGCGACAGATCGGCATTGGGCGGCACGAAATCCTCGCCGATGCCTTCCACGGTCCAGCTGCCGGCCTCTTCCATCTTGCCAGTCTTGATCAGCGGCGCCAGCACCGAGCCGACCGGATCGGCCAGCACCATTTCGGTCTTCGGCGACACTTTTGCGAAGTAGCGGCCAAGCCCGGTCAGCGTGCCGCCCGAGCCGACGCCGACCACCACGGCATCCACGTTACCGTCGAGCTGCGAAAAGATCTCGGGGCCGGTGGTGGATTCATGCGCCAGCGGATTGGCCGGGTTGGCGAACTGGTTGGCATAGAAGGCGCCGGGCGTTTCCGCCGCGATCTTCTCGGCCATGTCCTGGTAATATTCGGCATGGCCCTTGCCGACATCGGAGCGCGTCATGCGCACTTCGGCGCCGAGCGCGCGCAGGTGCTGGATCTTTTCGCGCGACATCTTGTCGGGCACGACCAGCACGATGCGGTAGCCCTTGGGGATGCCGACCTGGGCGAGGCCAAGCCCGGTGTTGCCGGCGGTCGCCTCGACGATGGTGCCGCCGCGCTTGAGCTTGCCCTGCTTTTCAGCCGCGGCGATCATCGACAGCGCGATGCGGTCCTTGATCGAGCCGCCGGGATTCTGGCTTTCGAGCTTGATGAACAGCCGGCATTTGCCGGTGTCGAACTTGGTCAGCTCGACCACCGGCGTCTGGCCGATCAGGTCGAGTACCGACTTGTAGGGCGGACGCAGGCGGGACAATTCGGCTTCCGAGGGGGCACTGTCCAGTGCGGCGATCTCATGCTCGCTCATATCGATGCTCCATGACCAAGCGACCGCCTCTGGGCAGGGCGGCAGCGTAGCCTCTTTTCCAGCCCTTTGCAGTCGGAAAGAAGATAGATCGTGCCAATCAACCGGCCAGATGCGGAATGAAATTCCGGTTTGTGCCTCAAGGGCTTGGAGGGTGTGTCGAGATTCAGGTCAGGCCGAGCCGAAAATGGCAGATTCCGAGAACCGGAGCAGAGCGTACTTTTGGGTACGTGAGCACCGGAAGCCACAGGAAGCCGCATTTGCAGGCCGGCATCACCTGAATATCGACACAGCCTACCCCAGCAGCTGCTTGCTCAGCCTCGCACACTGCACGCGGATATCGGGGATGGCGTCGATCTCGAAGAAGGTGCCGCGCGTCAGCGGGCCGACGGCGAGGATCTTGGCCGAAACGGTTCCGTCGCCGGCGATGATCTCGCATTTGGTCGATACGTCGAGGCCGATGCGCAGCGGATCCGGCCTTGCCAGGCCGCGGTCCACCAGCGAGCGCACGACGCTGTTCGACGAGGTCGAGATGTCCCTGACGATGCCAGAGCAATCGTAGATGCGGGCGACCTCGAAGGTCTCGAGACGCTGCGTGTGACGCGACTGGACCTGGACGGTGAATTCGCCGTTGCGCGCAATGTCGACGACGCGGCCGGCGACCAGGCGGATGCGGCCGGATTGCACGGCCTCGGTGACACGGGCGTAGACCTCGGGCGCCATGCGATGGCGGTGGATGTCCCACCAGGCCTTGGTGTGCTCGACGAAGCGGCGCTTGGCGGAAGCCGGCCAGTTCTGCCAGATCTTCTGGTTGAACGGCCGCAGCCCGTCGACGACGTCACGCCAGTCGATGCCGGCCTTCTGGTTTTCCTTGATCAGGTCGCGGAACCAGCCGACGAAATAGGAGAGCTGCGTGCCGAGCGGAATGTCGGCGACGTCGAGCTTGATCGGATTGCCCTTGCGATGCGGCGAGGGCAGCAGGCCGCGCCTGGACACAGCTATGATGTCGCCGCGATGGCCGCGTTGCTCCAGCGCCAGGAAAGCATCGACCATGCTGAGGCCGGTGCCCAGCACCATGACGCCGGCGTCCGGGGGAAGTGCTGTATCGGCTTCCGATCCCATCCTGATGGCATGGCCTTGCGCCGGCTCCTCGTCATGGCCGGTGGCCAGCACGGCGAGATGCGCAACCACGCTGGTGCCGTTGGCCAGCGCCACTTCGACGCCGGAGGCGGTGGGCGTGATCGAGAGGCTTTCCTCGCGGATCAGCCGAAGCCGACCGCTCTGCTTTTCCCGCGCTTCCAGATCGACCAGCAACTCGCCGAGATAGCGGGCATAGATGCTGCGTGGCGCATAGAAGGGCGCCTCCTCAGCCGTTGCCAGGCCGCGTTCCTGAAGCCAGCGCCAGAAATTGCCGGGATCGTCGGCATAGGCGCTCATGCCGGCGGCGCTGACATTCAGTACATGCGCCGACAGCAGCGTCGAATAGGCGATGCCCTGGCCGAAATGCGGGCGCCTTTCGATCAGCGTGACGCGCAGGTCGGGATTGGGCGACTTCAGGAGATGCGCGGCCAGCACGACGCCGCTGGCGCCGCCACCGACAATGATGATGGAGTTGGCTCGCCCGGTCATAGGCATGCCTTCGCTCTGCGCAGCGCCAGTGTCAGGCCTGGACCTTCACCGCGACCGGCAGATCGCCGATGCCGACCGACAGGTCGTCGAGAGAGATATCGCGCATTTCGGCGAGGCTGCGCTGATCGAGCACCTCGGCGATCGCCTGCCGGACCTCGAGCATCAGATGTCGGACTTGGCATGTCGCCTCGTTGCAATCTTCACAGCGCTGGTACTGAGTGCGGCTGGCGCAGGGGATCGGCGCCAGCGGACCGTCGAGGACGCGCACGACATGGCCGACCTTGATCTCGTCGGCGGGCCGCGCCAGGCGATAGCCGCCATCCTTGCCCTTGCGGCTCTGGACGAAGCCGGCATTGCGCAACTCGCCCAGGATGGCGTCGAGAAATTTCTTCGGGATGTTGTTGCCGGTGGCGACGTCGTTGACGAAGGCGAGCTGCCCGGCCGGCAATCGCGCGAGGTGGACAAGCGCCTTGAGGCCGTACTTACCTTTTTTGGTGAGCATGAGATCAAAATTTCTCTGGCATGCGACGGCATGGAACCATCGGTTGCAAAACGCCTGGCGTGCGTTGCCGCCGCGTCCAAGCCCGCATCACACATAAATTCTAGTGACATGATGTACAAGCCGAGAACTGCTGATTTTGCTTCGTTTTCAAGCCGCGCCGGCCATTTTGACCAGCCTTTGTGCCCACAGGGACACAAAAGCGCACGAGTTTGGGGGCGCGATCATCGCGATATGGTGACTGCTCATCGTCGCCTCCAGTCTCAATGTCGATAAGATTACTATACTTACCCTCGAACACGCGGAATGGGTTGTCAAATCGGCGGTTGTTTGAGGCATGAATTTGCCTGGAAGAGGCCGGAAGCGGGAATTCTAGTTCGCGGTGGGCGTAGGCGGAGCCATCACCGCAGTTCAGGAGGTTAAAGGTCGGTGGGACAGAGGGGGGCGCTGGCCCGCCGGCGTCGAAAGGCCTGCCCTGTGGCGACACTCTGCCCCACCGCAACCACCCTATCCGCCTCACCACCTCACCATCGACAGCTTTTTTCTAACAAGCCCGCCTTGGTTGGAAGGATTTAACTCTACAAGAACCATAGAATTAGCTGACTATTATGAAGCATTCCGGTTTTTCTCTTTTCAGGAGCCCTTCATGTCCACCATTTCGCGACGCATTCTTCTGCTCTCGTCGGCGGCACTTGCCGGTGCGGCCTTCCTCGGCCCGGCCCTGGCCAACGACCTCAAGATCACCATCGGCTACCAGACGGTGGTCGAACCCTCGAAAGTGCCGCAGGCCGACGGCGCCTATGAAAAGGCGACGAAGGCCACCATTGATTGGCGCAAATTCGATTCCGGCGCCGATGTCATCGCCGCGGTCGTTTCCGGTTCGGTCGATATCGGCTATGTCGGCTCGAGTCCGCTGGCGGCGGCGGCGAGCCGCGAATTGCCGATCCAGACTATCTTCATCGTCGGCTTGATCGGCGAATCCGAGGCGCTGGTGGCACGCAACGGCGCCGGCATCGAGAAAATCGCCGATCTCGCCGGCAAGAAGGTCGCCGTGCCGTTCGTCTCGACGACGCATTACAGCCTGCTCGCAGCACTGAAGCATGAGGGCGTCGATCCGAAGTCGGTCGAGATCCTCAATCTCCGGCCTCCGGAAATCGCCGCCGCCTTCTCGCGCGGCGACATCGACGCCGCTTATGTCTGGGATCCGGCGCTCGGCCAGATCAAGACGACGGGCAAGGTGGTGGTGGATTCCTCGCAGGTCGCCGCCTGGGGCGCGCCGACCTTCGACGCCTGGATCGTGCGCACCGACTTCGCCGAAAAGAACCCGGAAGCGGTGCGCGACTTCGTCAAGGTGACGGGCGCGGCATATGCCGAGTTCCTCGCCAAGCCCGAAGCCTGGTCGGTATCGTCGCCGCAGGCGGCCGCGATCGCCAAACTCACCGGCGCCAAGCTGGAAGAAGTGCCGCAGCTGCTCAAGGGCTATGTCTTCCCGACGCTGGAAGAGCAGGCCTCCGACAAATTCCTCGGCGGCGGCACGGTCAAGGCGGTCGAAGCGACATCCACCTTCCTCAAGGAGCAAGGCAAGATCGACGCCGTGCTTCCCGACTATTCGAAATACGTATCGTCGAAATACGTCACCGAGGCGCTCGCCTCGAACTAGTACTCGCTTAACGCAATTCCGGACGGAAAACCGCTTCACACTTTTCCTGGAATTGCTCTGAACGCGCGCGGATCTTTTTCCCTAACGCCGCGTGCTGACTGCCCCGGAACCGCTGACGAGGGCCGGGGCAGTCGGATTTCAACGAACCGCGAGGCATCCATGCCGCATCTCGTGCTCGACCCCCATCTCGTACTGGACAAGGTCTCGATCCACTATGACGGCCAGGCAGCGCCTGCCGTCGAGCGGGTGTCGATCGATGTCGCCAAGGGCGATTTCGTCGTGCTGGTCGGCCGTTCCGGCTGCGGCAAGACCTCGCTGCTCAACGTCGCCGCCGGCCTTATCGCGCCGGCGCGCGGTACGGCTTCAATCAACGGCAAGCCGATCACAGCACCTGGCTCGGACCGGGCGGTGGTGTTCCAGAACGATGCTTTGTTCCCATGGCTGACGGCGCGCGAAAACGTTGCCTTCGCGCTCAGGCTGCGCGGTGTCGCTCCGGCCGAGCGGGCGCGGCGCGCCGATGAGCTGCTGGCGCTGGTGAAGCTCGCCGACGCCGGCGACAAGTGCATCTGGGAGCTTTCCGGCGGTATGCGCCAGCGTGTCGGCCTGGCTCGGGCGCTCGCCGCCGAACCCGAATTCCTGCTGCTCGACGAACCGCTCGGCGCGCTCGATGCGCTGACGCGCGAGCGCATGCAGACGACGCTGCTCGATCTGTGGACGGCAAGCGATGTCGGCGTGCTGATGGTGACGCATGGCATCGAGGAGGCGCTGGTGCTGGCCACCCGCATCGTCGTGCTGGCGCCTGGCCCGGGCCGCGTGGTGCAAACTTTCGAACCCGGCTTCTCCAGGCGCTACGCATCGGGCGAGGCCATCCGCACCATCAAGGCCGACCCGGCCTTCGCCGCGGCGCGCGGCGAACTAACCGACGCGATCTTCGAAGGAGAGGCGGCATGACCGTTACCTCCTACACCGAGCGGCCGGGACACAAGGTCGACGAGGCCGACGGCCTGTCGGTGCCGTGGTCGCGGTCCAGCCCGAAACGCAAAGGCGTTTCCGCGCGCGCGGTCAGCGTGATGACCATCCTGGTGGTGCTGGCGCTGTGGGCGCTGTCGGCCCGCCTGCAACTGGTGTCGCCAGTGTTCCTGCCCTCGCCGGTTGCGGTGTGGAACAAGTTCATCACCGTCGCCCGCGACGGCTTCGTCGATGCGACGCTGCTGCAGCATGCGATCGCCAGCCTGGGCCGGGTTTTCGCCGCGCTGGTCGCCGCCATCCTCGTCGGCGTGCCGGTTGGGCTCGCCATCGGCATCAGCACGATCGGGCGCGGCATCTTCGATCCGCTGCTTGAGTTCCTGCGGCCGATCCCGCCGCTCGCCTACCTGCCGCTGGTCGTCATCTGGTTCGGCATCGGCGAACCGTCGAAGATCCTGGTGATCACTATTTCCATGCTGGCGCCGGTGGCATTGTCGACCGCGTCCGGCGTTCGCGGCGTTTCGCAGGAACGCATCAATGCGGCGCGCTCACTGGGTGCTACTCAGCGCCAAGTGGTCCGCCATGTCATCCTGCCGAGCGCACTGCCGGCGATCCTGACCGGCCTGCGCATCGCGCTCGGCGCCGGCTGGTCGACGCTGGTCGCCGCCGAACTGGTGGCGGCGACGCGCGGGCTTGGTTTCATGATCCAGTCGGCCGCCCAGTTCCTCGTCACCGACGTGGTGGTGATGGGCATATTGGTGATCGCGGCCATTGCCTTCGTGCTGGAATTCACCCTCCGCAGGATCGAGCGCGTGCTCGTCCCGTGGGCGGGACGCGAATGATTGGGAACCAGAAGAGCAGGAGAGAATGCCGATGACCCATTCCACCGCCGTGCTGTTCGCCCAAGCCGGCAATTGGCTTCTCGCCTGGACCAGGGAAAGCCAGCCGCTTGAACAGCAACCGAAATCGCCAACGCCGGTCCGCTGGGACGCCGAGCGCGACCGCCTGCCGCCACGCGACGAGAGTTTTTACTGGGCCTGGCAGTACTGGTCGCAGTGAGGGGATTGGCGATTGGCACTAGCCCCCGCGTCTTCGTCATCCTAGGGCGGAGCAAGGAGCGAAGCGACGCAGCGCAGACCCCAGGATGGCGAATTCCAGGTAGCCAAAGAAGATAATTCCCATTCTCCCCTCTAACTCGCAAAATCATTCCTCTACTAAATTTATAGAATTACCTAGCCTCATCCATCTTCCAACCGGCGAGGCCATTTCCGGCGCCGATCCGCAGCGAAGGAGAGGGATCAATGTTCAATCTAACGAGACGTGTTTTCGGCATCGGCCTGCTGGCGGCGACGGTTGCCGTGTCGTCCGGCGCCACGGCGCAGGAGCTGAAGCAGTTCAGCATCGGCTATCAGAAGACCGGCCTGCCGGTGATCGCCAGGCAGCAGCAGGTGATCGAGAAGGCACTTGAAGACAAGGGCGTGACGGTCAAGTGGGTCGAGTTCACCGCCGGTCCGCCGCTGGTCGAGGCGCTCAATGTCGGCGCCATCGATGTCGGCTGGACCGGCGACGCGCCGCCGATCTTCGGCCAGTCGGCCGGTGCCAACATCGTCTATGCCGCAGCGCTGCCGTCGAATGGCGAGGGCGAGGCGATCTTCGTCAAGCCGGCGTCGCCGATCCAGTCGGTCGCCGATCTCAAGGGCAAGCGCGTCGGTGTCGGCAAGGGCACCAGCGCGCACAATCTGCTCGTCGCCGCGCTGGAGAAGGCCGGCATCCCGTTCGACCAGATCACGCCGGTCTATCTCAGCCCGGCGGATGCGGCCGCAGCCTTTGCCAGCGACCAGATCGATGCCTGGACCGTCTGGGATCCGTTCTTCGCCATCGCCGAAACCCGCTACCAGCCGCGTGTGCTGGCCCGCTCCAGCGAGGTGCTGAAGGTCAACACCTATTTCCTCGCCAACAAGGACTTCGCCAAGGCGCATCCCGAAACCGTCACCACAACGATATCAGCCTTGGGCGAGGCGGCGAAATGGGCCGACCAGAACCGCGACAAGGTGGCCGCGGCGCTGCATGAGGTGACCGGCGTGCCGCTCGACGCGCAGATCATCGCCGCCAACCGCACCAAATTCGGCGTCTTCCCGATCACCGACGAGATCATCGCCGGCCAGCAGGCGACCGCAGACCGCTTCTTCAAGCTCGGGCTGATCCCGAACGCGGTCCGCATCTCCGACGCGGTGTGGACGGCACCCGGCAACTGACTTGTCCCCTGACGGCGCCGGGTGAGAACGCCCGGCGCCATTTGCGTTCGCACCCATATCTCCAGGAGATCCGCCCGTGACTGTGCCAGACATGACCGCGCCTGCCAGCACCGCACCGCTCGATTTCTTCTGGTTCATCCCGACGCATGGCGACGGCTCCTATCTCGGTTCCGAGGAGCAGCAGCGGCCGCCCGAATTCGGCTACTTCAAGGAGATCGCGCAGGCGGTCGACCGGCTCGGCTTTCCCGGCGTGCTGTTGCCGACCGGCCAGAATTGCGAGGATTCCTGGATCACCGCGACGGGCCTTGCGACACTCACCGAAAAACTGAAGTTCCTGGTCGCGCTGCGGCCGGGCGTCACGCTGCCGACTTTCGCCGCACGCCAGACCGCCGCCCTCGATCGCTTGAGCAATGGCCGCCTGCTGCTCAATGTCGTGGTCGGCGGCAACCCGACCGAGCTCGCCGGCGACGGCGTCTTCCTGCCGCATGACGAGCGCTATGCCCAGGCGCATGAATTCCTGACCATCTGGCGCGGCCTGGTGTCCGGCGAGCGGGTCAATTTCAACGGCAAATATTACCGCGTCGAAAATGGCCGCCTCGACCTTCTGCCGCACCAGGAACGGCCGCCGCTCTATTTCGGCGGATCGTCGGATGCCGGCCAGGACCTCGCCGCGGACCTCGTCGACATGTATCTGACCTGGGGCGAACCGCCGGCACAGGTGGCCGAGAAGCTGGCCGCGGCGCGCGCAAAGGCGGCGCGGCGCGGCAGAAAACTGCGCTTCGGCATCCGGCTGCATTTCATCGTGCGCGAGACCGAGGACGAAGCCTGGCGCGCCGCCGACCGGCTGATCAGCCATGTCACCGACGCCCAGATCGAAAACGCGCAGGCGCGCTTCCTCAACCAGATGGATTCAGTCGGCCAGCGCCGCATGGCGGAGCTGCATGGCGGCCGCCGCGACAGGCTGGTGGTGTCGCCCAATCTGTGGGCCGGCGTCGGGCTGGTGCGCGGCGGCGCCGGCACGGCGCTGGTCGGCACGCCGGAACAGATCGCCGGGCGCATCCGCGAATACCAGGCGATCGGCATCGATACCATCATCGGCTCGGGCTATCCGCATCTCGAGGAGGCCTACCGCGTCGCCGAGCTTCTGTTTCCGAAACTCGGGCTCGGCACCAGGCGGCAGCGGGCGCATGAGAACATCGCCAACGAATTCTCGGTCGGCTTCCATGGCGCCAACCGCCTGCAGGCTTCGTCATGAGCTTTTCCACGCGCCTGCATAGCAACGCCATCGGTTGGCTGCTGCCGGCGCTGATCATTGCCGGCTGGGAGATTGCCAGCCGCGCCGGCGTCATGCCGGCCAACGTGCTGCCGGCGCCCAGCGCGGTCGCCGAGGCCTTCTGGCGGCTGACGCTGTCGGGCGAACTGATCCGCAACATCGGCGTCTCGACCGCGCGCGCCCTTGCCGGCTTTGCCGTCGGTGGCTCGATCGGTTTTGCGCTCGGCCTTGCCAACGGGCTATCGACGCTCAGCCGCGGCCTGACCGACACGACGCTGCAGATGATCCGCAACATTCCGCATCTGGCGCTGATCCCGCTGGTCATCCTGTGGTTCGGCATCGACGAGGAAGCCAAGCTGTTCCTGGTGGCGCTCGGCGTGTTCTTTCCGATCTACGTCAACACGCTGCTCGGCATCCAGAGCGTCGACCCACAGCTGGTCGAGATGGGCCGCGTCTACGGCATGGACCGGCGCGCCCTATTCTTCCGCGTCATCCTGCCCGGCGCGCTGCCGTCGATCTTCGTCGGCCTGCGCTATGCCCTGGGCATCATGTGGCTGACGCTGATCGTCGCCGAAACCATCTCGGCCAGTTCGGGCCTCGGCTACATGGCCATGCAGGCGCGCGAATTCCTGCTGATCGATGTCGTCGTGCTGTCGATCCTGATCTACGCGCTGCTCGGCAAGCTCGCCGACAGCCTCGCCCGCCTGCTCGAGCGGCTGTCGCTCGGCTGGCATCCGGCCTTCCAGAACGGATGAGAGATTGCCCATGACCGCCGCCAGCCTGACCGCAGCCCGTTCCTTCGTCGCCACGCCGGTGCGGCCGATCGGCTCCGTCGAAGGACAGCGGGCCTTTGCCTTCAGGCATGCCGGCAAGCGCTTCGGCGACAAGACCGTGCTCGACGGCATCGACCTGGACGTGCCGGCCGGGCAGTTCCTTGCCGTCATCGGCAAGAGCGGCTGCGGCAAGAGCACGCTGTTGCGGCTTCTGGCCGGGCTCGACCGGCCGACATCGGGATCGCTGTCCTTCGGCGTCGAAGAGGAAGGACACAGCCGCACGCGCTTCATGTTCCAGGAGCCACGGCTCCTGCCCTGGGCCAGCGTGGTGGAAAACGTCGAGGTCGGGCTGACCGGCATCGCCACCGGTAGCGAAGCGAGGCACCGCGCGCTCGACATCCTCGGCGAGGTCGGGCTTGCCGACCGGGCCGACGAATGGCCTTCGGTGCTGTCCGGAGGTCAGAAGCAGCGCGTGGCGCTGGCCCGCGCGCTGGTCGGCCACCCGCAGATCCTGGCTCTCGACGAGCCGCTCGGCGCACTCGACGCCCTGACCCGCATCGAGATGCAGCAGCTTCTGGAACGCATCTGGATCGCGCAGAAGTTCACGGCCGTGCTGGTCACGCATGATGTCGCCGAAGCGGTCGCGCTCGCCGACCGGGTCGTGGTGATCAGCGAAGGCCGGGTCGCGCTCGATCTGGATGTGCCCGTGGAACGGCCGCGCCGGCGCGGTTCGGTGGAGCTGGCCCGGCTGGAGGGCAAGATTCTGGATCGGCTATTCGGGTAGGGTTGTCGGGGGCAGGGCCCTGGAGGACCGCCTTCCCCCACTCCGTCGCTGCTTCGCAGCGCCACCTTGTATCTACACGAGAGAGATTTCGTGGGATTAGAGCGATTG
>NZ_JBVVQG010000030.1:0-22792 GCF_055811095.1 Mesorhizobium sp. WSM4833 | reverse complement strand
TGCCACCGGGCTCCTTTTTCGACCACGTCTTCCGCGGCTGCGGGATCGATATCGTAGACGTTCACCAGATAGCCGGCTTGCAGGAGCTTGGCGATCATCGGTCTTCCCATGCTGCCGGTACCAATGAATCCGACTCGTTCGGCGTTGCGGAAATGAGTTGAGCGCACGGTGCCTCCTCCAGTCTCTACAACGAACTTACTTTCACACGTAAATTCATGTCTGATGCTTGGATGTGAATTTCTCTCACTGGCCAAGAGAATAAATACCCTATTTCCGCCGGCATCAAGGCGATATATGTTAAACCTATGTAAAGTAATATTTCGAATTTTACTGCATTTCACGTCTATATTGCACGATACGGCTGCACTGGCTTGGCTGGATTGCCAAAGCGGTTGGAGCATGAGTTCGGAGCGCGCGCAAAGCGGCGCGACATACCTTTGTCAGGGCGGGTCCGGCGCGCTTTCCGGCAGCCGGCATGGCGATCGGCGCTGGACGAACTGGATCGGTGGCTGCGTGAGCGGTTCTCAGGCATGGTGGCAACGCCGACGTCATCCGGCAGGAGCTTGCGGGCGAACCACGGCATCGTACTCAGCCTGCGTGATATTGAGAGGGCGTGTCGTTCGCTGACGGCGCGAACTGAAGATCGCAAGATCGCCGACTAACCAGCGTATTAATGGCACCCACTGGCGAGCCGCCCGCGGTGCGCTTCGCGGCTAGGCGCCGGCGCTAAGTCCGTTCGGCAGTCGCGCGCCATTTGGGCAGTTGCGCGATCTGGTCGGGTCCAAGCCGAGTACCAACAGCTACTCGGTGCCTTGGCAAATGATCGGCGAGACAGAGCAGATGACGATCCGCGCAGGCCGCATCATCATCCGCCATCAGGCGGCCCTCCATCCGGAGGCCCCTGCCGTCGTCTGAGAGTTTGGGGCCTTGACATACCGCGAGTTCGGCGACCTGCGAGATTCGATCGGGACACCTCCTCGGGCATGGTCAGAGCCGAGCTTCGCGCGTGGGTATTCTAATGAATACTTCACCTGAATACCTCGTCGCGCTGTTCGGTATTCTTAAGACAGGGGCCGCCTACGTCGTACTTTGACCAAGCGCAGCCCATGGTTGTGCTACGGCGGATACTTAAGGAGGCATGTGTTGAAATGGTTGTCACGAGCAACCGTCTCGCAGTTCCCCCGTAGAGCGCGAAACCGTGCCGTTAGAGCGGCAATGTAGCCGGTGGAGACCACTTCAAGGGCTTCTTGAGGGCATCGCGTTGTTTAGCCTACTTTCAGCGCGCTGCCCTCTGCCGGCCGGAGGCCTCTTCAGCAAGCAGCCGATCTCTATCTGCCGCGGCCGCTTGCATCCAGTTTGAGCCGAGAGCCGCGATCAGCGGGGGATATTCTTGAGAAAACGTTCATCACCACGCAAACAATAAGGATAATTCCCAGTACAGCAGCGAGGTTGAGCGACGACCGATAGACTAGCATGCCAGCGTAGCCGTAAGCATCATGCCAACACCGCACCGGTTGGCGTAGGTTACACCGAGGAGGATGAGCTTGAGCGCATGGGAAAGAAAGAATAGCGCGATATTGAAGCTGGTGATCGCTGCAGCGGTCGGCCCAAGTTTTGTGAATTGCTCCGTCCCTCGACAGCAGCGATGAGCCGATGACTTCGGAGACGATGCCAGGGCCAACGCTCGATAAGCCGCGAAAAGTGGGTTCATGAGCGCATTCGGCTTTGTGGCAAAGATTTCGCAAGTGGTGCTATGGTACCTAAACTCGGTCGCAATGAGTGAAGCCCTGATGCTGGGAGTGATGGGCGCGGTTCCTGCGGCGACGATGCTTAGAATCGTTTAAGGCAGCACCGGGGCGAGCTACGTCGCGGCCCGCTACGGCCCAGCTATTCTTGACGGAAGCTACGATCCTGGCTTTGCGCACAGCCTTGCGCATAAAGATTTGGCGCTGACCCTGGAGCTGGCAGGGCCCGTCGGCGCCACGTTGCCCATGAGCGAACGGGTTGAGGCGATCTACAAAAAAAGCCGTCGATAAATACGGTTTCGATCAGAACCATCTGGGATCGCCGTGAAGCTTCTGGAAGAGCAGAGCGGCACATTCCTCCGTTCCAACTGACAATATCGCGAGTGAAAGGACCACCGATGGTTAAAGAGCCGAAAGCCGAGGACTTCAGCGTCCAGGGCGGCCATGCCAACATTTCCCAGGAAGAGTGGTAAGCTCGGGTTGACCTTGCGGCTTTGTATCGCCTGGCCAATATATACGGATACGGCGACCTGATCTGGAACCACATTACTTGCGGGTTCCCGGCACTGATCACCAGTTCCTTCTGAACGGTTGATTTATAATGAGGTGACGGCGGTCGAACATGATCAAGGTCGAAGAGCAGGGAAAGGTCCTTTACGGCCCACCGGACGTCAACACCGCAGGGTTCGGCATCCTCTCGGCAATCCATAACACCCATCACGACATGAAGCTATTGGCCCATAGCCACGCGCCGGCAGGCCTCGCCATCACGGCGCTACAGCATGGGATGGAGTGTCCCGCACTCGCCAACGAGCTCCAATGCGAGTGACGGACCCAACCCATGGATGTCGGTCAGATCAACGCCAAGGACGCCCTATAGTGCAGTCCTGACATCGAACGACCGTTTGTTGAGATGATCCGCATCCGGTCGCGCTAGGTATGTCGGAGACCACGTAGTGAAGTTGCAGGTTCATCCTTCTGCATGTGCTGGATATGGGCGGCTGCGTATTTTCCACTAGCCGCTCCTGCTGACGCAGATAGGCGCGCAAGGTTGCGATCTCGGCATCAGGACGGAAACTCCCGCGTAACAATCCGTAGGAATGAAGCGGCGGAGCCACGCGGCATCGCTTACATCTGTTTTGCGGCCAGGCATTCTTGGCGTAACTCGCATTGACCAGAATGACCTCGAACCCATGCTGCTCAAGAATCGCATAGGGCGGATCCTCGGGTGGATTCCATCGCGACACTGGTCACGCCGCACGCTTTATCCCAGCCCGCCAGATCATGCAGGTCGTGCGTGAATGTGCCAAACGATCGCCCTGGCGTGTCAGTGCAGGTCGGGTTGACCGCGGCCATGTGCATTTTTGATCCAGGGCGGCCGCACCAATGTTAATCGGCTTCAATTCCGGGCGGTCGCCGGTCGTCCTTCTGGGCATCGCAAAACGTCCATACGACTGTCGGCAGGAGATCTGGGCTATGCCGCAGACGTGGTCACCACTCTCAAGGCCGTCATGCACCCACGGACCACGTTTTTTAACGGGGACTGTGCCTCCAATAAGCTGACGGCCGCTACCCTCCGGGCACGACGATAGCCTGAGCTGTTATACCGCGCGCAGGCGCGCACCGGCCCGTGTCAGTTTCTAGAATGTCGCGCTCCGCCTTCAACTTGGCCACTTCCTTGCGCAGCCGGTCGATCTCGAGCTGCTCCGGCTTCTTCTCGCCGGGAAAGGCGTGCTGCGGATCGGCCGAAAGGTGGCGCACCCATTTGCGTAGCACGTTCCAACACGAGGCCGCGGGCAGCCTGGGCCACCGCGACGCTCCGATCCTGATCAGTCTCGCCGCCTCAAGCTTGAACTCGCGGCGTCGAACACCTTTATCTCGGCGTCCACGAAGCCAGCAGCAGGCCAACAGGCTCTTCCTTCCCATTAGAGCGAGCCGAACCGTACGGCGTGCCCAGGCAAGAACCTTGAGGCCTAACAGCCTCACGGAGGACAGCACGTCGGTATCGCTGCGAGGCGAAACTATTAGGGAACGCCACTGGCTAGCGAACTTGACCGCCATTGATCGTCTGATTCAAAACTGAAACACGTGAGGTGGGGCTGACTTAGGAAGCAAGGCAGCACATCATCTAGATGTCTTTTATCTCCCGCGGCGAACCCAGGTCCGCGCCGGGCTGAGGACCGATTTCCCGTGTTCCGAATTCCAACCCCGCAGGACGGTGAGCTTTGCGGAGGTGATGCTGGAAAGGGTCCCCGTCTCGAACGCGTTAACACCCGCGCAGTGATTTAGACGTGCCCCACCGCGTCTGGTCGTTTATCTCCCATGTCATCGCACGATTTGGATGCGATGACCGGTTGATCCGAGGCTTAATTGCGGTAGACACCCTGCTTCGTGATCCGCTCCCCGATCTGCTTACGCAGGCGGCACGGCGTTGCAGCCGCGCGGATCACGAAGCAGGCCCGACGCTGGGCGAGAGGAATGCTGGTTGGAGGTGGCAATCGCCCAGGTCACTCTGGAATTCGAAGCGGATAATGGCATGCGGCTATCACGTCGCCGCCGTGGCCCCCGACGCATTTGGAGCAATCAGGAACGAATTTTGACAGCCCTGTTTCAAAAAACCTTAACATTGAAGCACAACAACGCCGTTGCGACCTCACTCTAATGGCGGACCCGCTCCGAAAGAAACCGCTCAACTGAAAAGGGGAACAGATCATGAATAGTATCGTAGGCAGTGTGAGCCGCCGGAACCTTCTCAAGACCGGCGCAGCGTTCGGGGGGGGAATCATAGCCGCGGGCATGCCGCTTGGCCAAGCCATCTGGGCGGCCGAAGGCAAGGTACTAAAGGCGCGCGCCTTCCGTGAGCTCCTCACGCTCGATCCTGGCTTCTACGGCGGGGTAGCCGATGTCGACGTGATGAACTGCATCTATTCGAAGCTCACGCATTACAAGCCGGGCTCAGAATGGGCCTCCGATCTGGAGGCGGCAGAAAGGATCGACCAAGTCGATCCCACCCATATCCGCTTCACGTTGAAGAAAGGCATCAAATTCACCGGCGGCTACGGTGAACTGACCACTAGGGATGTCAAGTTCTCTTTCGAGCGCGTGATCAAGCACAATTCGCCGGTCAAGCCCGATTGGGGTCCGCTCGACCATGTAGAGATAGAAGATGACTATACAGGGGTGATAGTATTCAAGACGCCATTCGTGCCAGTTTGGCTAATCAGTCTTCCCTATGGTGTTGGCCATATCGTTTCCGAGGAAGCGGTGATGAAGGCAACCGGTGACGGCAGTAATTTCGGCATGAAGCAGCCCGCTTTCTCGGGTCCCTATGTGATCGCCGAGTGGAAGCCGAATGAGCATCTCGTTCTTACCCGCAATCCCGATTGGTCGTGGTCGAAGCCAGGTTTTGACGAAATCCACATCGTTCCGATTGCCGACGAAAAGGCTGCGGAGCGTGCGTATCACGCGGGCGACATCGATTTTACTACGATCGGATTGGATTCGCTTGCGACTTTAAAGTCCAACCCGCCAGCGGACGCCAAGGTCGAGGAACATGCCTCCCTCTCTTATGCCTGGCTCGGCATGAACCTGGATCACCCGAAGCTTAAGGATATCAACGTCCGCAAGGCGGTCCAATGGGCCATCAATGTGCCGCAGGTCCTCGATGCCGCCTATGCGGGCCAGGCGACCGTCGCTACGGGACTGATTGCTCCCGGTCTTGTCGGGCATCGCGACAAGGCGCTTGTTCCCCCGGAAGGTGATCTCGCAAAGGCCAAGGAGTTCTTGGAAAAGGCCGGTGTGAGCGATCTCACCTTGACCCTCGATTGCCTGAACGACAGCACTCAATCGACAATCGCCCAAGTTATACAGGCGCAATTGTCCCAGATTGGCATTACGGTTGACGTCAAGGTCCAGGATTCCGGCTCGTTTTGGACAATTGGCTCAGAAGCGGATGGCGACCGCTGGAAGGATATGCAGCTTATTATCAATGGGTACACCATGCTGCCGGATCCGTCTGCAGCCACCTCTTATTTCGTGAGCGAACAAGTCGGCGTGTGGAACTGGGAGCGCTTCCGCAGCAAGCGCTTTGATGAACTGAACGCCAAGGCGCTCGCCATCAGTGACCCGAAGGCGCGGGCACAGCTCTATTTCGAGATGCAGGACCTCATGGAGGACTCCGGCGCCTACCGGTTTTTGACCCATGGAGGAGCACCGGTCATGTCTCGCACCACGCAAATACAAGCAGCAACCCGCCCAGACGGAGTTGCGCTGTACCTTGATTTCAAGCCGGTTTAAAGTGGGGTGGTCTGATCAAGAAAATGTGGCTCTATTTCCTCAAACGGATAGCTCTCGCGATCGCAATCATTGCGATTGCGATGACGCTTATGTTCCTTATGATTCGTGCCATCCCTGGCGATCCCGCCGCG
The DNA here is from genome assembly GCF_055811095.1 of Mesorhizobium sp. WSM4833. Lineage (NCBI taxonomy): Bacteria > Pseudomonadati > Pseudomonadota > Alphaproteobacteria > Hyphomicrobiales > Phyllobacteriaceae > Mesorhizobium > Mesorhizobium sp. WSM4833. The sequence goes on along the minus strand of NZ_JBVVQG010000030.1, from coordinate 16,620 downwards.
ATTTTGCTCGGCCCGCGCTCGACGCCTGAAATGAGAGCGTTGCTCCACGAGCAGATGGGGCTCGACAAGTCGCTTGGTGTGCAGATCATCACGTTCTTCGGCGGGCTTCTCCACGGCGATCTCGGCTTCGACGTATTCAGCCGTAGGCCTGTTGCCGACATTGTGTTGGAGCAATTGCCTTTTACGATCGAACTGATTTTGGTCTCCATCTTATGGGCGGTCGTCATAGCCATGCCGCTCGGCTGCTACTCCGCAGTGCGGCGAAACTCCTTCGTCGACCAGGTGGCGGGAGTCCTGACGGTCGCGACGATCGCAATTCCCTCCTTCGTCATGGCCGTTTATGCGCTGCTGATTTTTGCGGTGAATCTGCGCTGGTTGCCGGCGATCGGAGCTGGCAATGGCTACTGGGATGGACTTGTCCATCTCATCCTCCCAAGCTTTGCTATAGGCATCGGATGGGTTGGCTACATATCACGACTGGTACGCGCATCCATGCTCGAGATCCTAGGGGAAAACCATGTGCGCACGGCCCGCTCCTTCGGGATCTCCGAATGGCGCATCGTTGCGCGCTACGCGCTACCACTGGCGATCCTGCCAACCGTGACGATACTCGGGGTGGGGATCGCCTGGCTGCTTTCGTCCGCGGTTTTCATCGAAGTGGTCTTTGCCAGACCTGGTATCGGCGCATTGATCGTGAATGCGGTCAATACCCGCAACTATCCGATTGTGATGGGCGTCGTGCTCGTCACCACGTTCGTTATCGTTGCCGCCACGACACTCTCCGATTTGGTAATTGCATTCCTCGATCCGCGAACCCGGGAAAAGCTCTGACATGCCAAGCGTTGAAGCCATCCGTCCCGAGCCCCATGAGAGGGCTACCGGCGCCTTTCACGCCTTTCTGCAGCAATTTCGCAAAAACCGCCTGGGCGTGCTCGGAGCTGTGCTTGTCATACTCATAGCAGCAGCTGCGATTTTCGCTCCGCTGATGATGACGCATGATCCGATCCGGATCATGGTAGGGCCGCGTCTGGCGGCACCTTCACGGGATTTTCTGCTGGGGACGGACCAACTGGGCCGCGACTCGTTCTCGCGCGTCATGATGGGCGGCCGCATCCCGCTCCTTGTCGCGTTCGCCTCCCTCGGCAGTGCACTGGCGGTCGGCGTCGTGCTTGGTCTCGTTGCAGGCTTTGGGCCGCGTTGGCTGGACAATTTGCTCCTACTCATCTTCGATACCATTCGCTCCTTTCCCGGTATCATCTTTGCTTTGGCCATTATCGCGCTTCTGGGTCCAAGTCTGGCGACCGTCATTTTAGTCATCGCAATAACGTCTATGCCCATTTACGCGCGTGTCGTGCGCACGCAGACAGAGGCGCTACGCAGCAGCGAGTACGTCGCTGCGGAGGTCAGCATGGGAGCCGGAACAACACGTATTCTCGCTGTTCACGTCCTGCCCAATGTCATCGGTCCGCTTCTCATTCTCGTTAGCATGGATGTGCCGGCTGTAATTGCGGTTGAGGCAGGCCTCAGCTTCCTAGGCATGGGAGTGCGACCACCGACGCCTGATTGGGGAGCTATCCTCAATGATGGCTATAGCTACATCAACCAGACTCCTTGGCTGGTCATCGCCGGCGGCATTCCTATCGTCTTCGCAACGCTCGGCTTCACGTTCCTGGGTGAGGCGCTGCGCGACATATTTGATCCCAAGTTGCGGAAAGACCTATGAGACACGACAATCCGTTACCGCTGCCCTGTTCCAGTCGCCCGCTTCTCGAGATCCGTGGCCTGAATCTCGATTTCGGGACGCCACGCGGCCGTGTTCATGCGCTGCGAAACGTTTCGCTCGATGTGCCAGCCGGACAGGTGGTTGGCATCGTCGGGGAAAGCGGATCTGGAAAATCGACGCTCGCCTATACGGTGATGGGCCTACTTCCAGAAAATGCAGATGTGACAGCCGGCAGCATCCTGTTCGAAGGTAAAGAGCTACTGAAAATGCCCGTTCAGGCGCGTCGCAGCCTGCTTGGCTATCGTCTCTCCATGATCTTTCAGGATCCGATGACCGCACTCAATCCGGTGCGGACCATCGAGAGCCAGATGATCGACGTCCAACATCACGAACAAGGAAGCCGGAGCGAAAAGCGCACTCGTGCCCTGGCAATGCTTCACCGGGTCGGAATTCCCGATCCCCAAAGCCGTATCGGCACCTATCCGCATCATTTCTCTGGCGGTATGCGTCAGCGCGTTTGCATTGCCATGGCGCTTCTTGTGAGACCAGCGCTCCTTGTTGCCGACGAGCCTACCACCGCGCTTGATGCGACCTTGGAAGTGCAGATCATTCATTTGCTCAAGGATCTGCAAAAGGAGATCGGCTGCTCAATCCTGTTCGTCTCCCACCACCTCGGTGCGGTGGCTGAATTGTGCGACCGGGTCGCCGTCATGTATGCGGGCGAAGTAGTGGAGCAGGGCGCCATTCGGGACATCTTCCACAATCCTGCTCACCCCTACACGCGCGCGCTACTTGAGTGCGATCCCGGGCGGATCAAGAGAAGCACGCGCACTTTGCCGACCATTCCGGGCGAGGTGCCGAGTCTCCTTAGCAGCAGGAAGGGATGCGTATTTTGCACACGTTGCCGACATAAGTCCAACCGCTGTGCCCAAGAGAACCCGGTAGAATATCGCATCGGCGTGGACCAAGTCGCCCGATGCCATCTGCTCGACAAAGAAAGGCTGCTTTCGGCATGAGCGCGCTGCTACGCGTTCAGGACCTACGGGTCCGCTTCCGCACCATGGGTCCGCTGAAGGCGCTGGCAACCGGCACGAAGGCCCCTTTCATCGACGCAGTATGCGGTGTCACGTTTGAAATCCGAAAGGGCGAGACACTCGCCCTTGTCGGCGAAAGCGGCTCAGGCAAATCGACCATCGCGCGCACGATAATCGGCTTGCAGCGGGCTGTGAGCGGCAGCATCAGCTTCGACGGACGTGAAATTGAGGAGCTCACCGGAGCCGAACGCAAGCCCTACTTGCGGCGCATGGCGATGATTTTCCAGGATCCCGTCGGCTCGCTCTCGCCAAGGCTGACGGTGCGATCGCTCCTGACAGAGCCCTTTCGCATCCATGGTGTGAAGGATCGTGAGGCCGGAAGCGAAGCTGAGCGCCTGCTTCGGGTGGTCGGCTTGCCGGCGGATTTTGGTCGCCGCTATCCCCATCAGCTTTCCGGAGGTCAGGCCAGGCGGGTGGGTATCGCGCGTGCTCTCGCGCTGAATCCGGACTTGATCATTGCCGATGAGCCGACCGCAGGCCTCGACGTTTCCGTGCAGGGCGAGGTGCTCAATCTTCTCGCGCGGATTCAGGACGAACTCGGCATGGCGATCCTAATCATCACGCATAACCTTAACGTAGTGCGCCACATGACTGATCGCATGGCGATTATGTATCTCGGTCGTTTTATTGAGGTCGGCTCCACTGAACGTATCTTTGAGCACCCGCGTCATCCCTACACCGAGGCGCTGCTCGCGGCCAATCCTGAGCCTGACCCAGATGCGGTGCTCAATAGAATCGAGCTCAAGGGTGAGGTGCCGAGTTTGTTAAGGCGGCCGTCCGGCTGCGAGTTTCACACGCGCTGTCGCTATGCGCAGGACATCTGTAGCCGCGTCATCCCCGAACCTACCGCAGGGCGGGAGGACTCACGTCACAGCTTCAAATGCCATTTCCCGCTGGAGCGCGAAATCGTCCCAGTTTTAGAAGCACCATTCCCCGTGTCAGTCGAACCCAAGTGACGATTACGGGCAGGATTAATCAAGGAAGCGCCATTAATCTGATCCAAGGGCCAATATGAGAATCCTTTGGTTTTGGAAATAGGCGCCCTGGAAATTGTCGTGAGAATTCGCAAAGTATTAGCGCCTTAAATTAGTTTATATCTAGGTCGCTCGGGAAAATGATCTGGTGGCATACGATCCAGCTTCTGATCCTGTCAAAGTCACGTGGCGGCGCCCAGACGGTCACGTCAACCTCGTGATCGGGATCGATGTAGCATCCGGACGCGTTAAGATTAAAATCATACCGATGGGAGGCGATGCTCTCTCTTCTCGAGCACTCAACCTGGTCGGACACCAGTATCGCTGCTTCAACAGTCCGATCAGAGACAGCCTCGAGGACCTGCAGCGCAATCGCGCGACGACACGCACCCCTGCGGTGGCCCAAGAGCCATGCCGGGCACTGTAACTATCGTCAAACATCCAATTGGGCACCTTACGACTAAACCCCCGATGCAGTTCAAATCCTTGCCGCGTCGGAACGGTGCGACCTGAAGCGTTCGTCAAAAAAGGGGATATGCAACCGTCATGCTCCGAAGACTGTATGCAGAATGTCGCGTGTAAAGCGCACCGCTGAACGGTTAGCTGGCGCACCCACCTAACCGTTATGCATCGGGTGAGATTTTGTAACGGAGCCGTCCTGACGCCAGTCGGCGTCTGTCAAATCTGGGATTCTCCGCCACATAATATTTTGCCCCTCTGACGGACGCGGGATCCCCTGCGCCGGCGGTCGGCAGGCGATCGATGCGATCGGCGCAACTAGCCGGTCGACATCCACGATCGAGCCGTCATGCTGCTGCTCGCCGCCACAGGCATTCGCAACGGTTACGCGCCATTCAGCTCCAGGATGTCGACTAGCGGACTGCGAGGTTTTTGTCCGGCGCACCAAAGGGCAAGCGTGATCGGAATGGTGCCACTTCTCAAGGAGACCAGCGCCGCACTCGCCGTCATGCTGCCGGGCACTGCGAAAGTACCTCCTAACAACTGGAATTTTTCAGACGCGTAGCTCTCAATTCCAGCAGCTGACGGGCAGCGGCGGCCACGCTGCTACGACGCATCAAGCCGTCGACCCGGTTGATTGCGGGTGCAGATTATCACTCGCGCTCAAACGAATACCGATGCGCGAGATGCTTTTTTTTCATCCGCCTCGCCGCAGTGAGGCGTATGACGTAATGCCTGACCAAGTCTCGATGGCACCAATGCCGGCGGCAACCCCAGTGCGTTCGGCCAGCGAGGTATCCGCAACTATTACGCCAGCGCGTTCTCCAACCGGCTGACGACATTTCAAACGATAACGTTTTAAGCTGCCGGCATTCCAAAACCCAATATATTTTGGCGTAAACATGCCTCTCCAATGCGTCATATTTGAGGAACCAGTCAGCGATGCCGAAACACACCCACGCTGCGCTCCAGTATTCTCACGAACGAACCCATCTGTAGGGCCGCCGCATGACGCTCTCGTCGATCGCCAATCCCGACCTCGCCATCCTGTTCGACAACAAGCCGCGGTGGAATGTGCCCGACTACCGCCGCTGCGGCTTCCATAATCTCCACACCAAGATGCGCTATGCCTTTTCGATACGCGCCCCCCGCGTCTTGCCACTCAGGAAGGAGGTCGACTGGACCATCGGCGAACGGCCCGAGGTCGCACGCTATCTCGCCATGCGACATTTTTCGGCCTTCGTCGTGGTCCGCGACGAGCGCATCCTCTACGAGACCTACTCGCCGGACTTCGGACCCGAGAAGCCGCATCCCATCATGTCTATCACCAAGACAATGATCAACCTGATGCTCGGTCGCGCAGTGACTGACGGCCTCGTCGATCTCGACGCGCGAGTAGGCACCTATCTGCCGGAGATCGGTTCGGGCTACGCCGAGGCGACCGTCAAGGCGGTCGCCGACATGAACGTCGCAAACGACTTCAGCGAGGACATGAGCGACCCCTACACTTCGGCCTTCGACATGGAGTCCGCCATCGGCTGGCGCCTGCCGCCAATTGGTCAGAATGAAGGCACTACCCGCTCCTTCATGTGCGGTATCACGGGCGGGGATCTCACAAATCGCACCGGAGAGATGCTGTATAAGTCACCTAACAGCGATGTCCTTGGCTGGATCATCGAGCGCGTCAGCGGTCGGTCTCTGCGAGACTGGCTGATCGAGATCGTCGAGGCTGCAGGTCTGGAGGGATGCTTCCATATCACCTGCGACCGCGAGGGTGTGCCGCCGGTCAGCGGAGGCGCCTGCCTCACCGCCCGCGACCTCGCGCGCTACGGGCTGCTGTTCGCGCGCAAGGGCGAGGGTGTCGACGGTCACCATGTCAGTGATCCCGATTTTATCGACGAGACACGCCGCAATCCCGGCCCTGTCTATTCGAAAACGCGTGACTGGACGTACTATAGCCGCCAGGTGAACACCGACGGCACCTTTTTGGGCCACGGCGGCTACGGCGGCCAGTTTATGCTCGCGAACCCTGACACCGGCACAGTCGTCGTCTACTTCGGCGTGCTCGAGAATAAGAGTGCCACCGATCCCGAAATCAGTGATCCCCTGGTGAAGATGATGGCCGAGCTAGCTGCAGAACGATGAGTTGGTCGTGTCCGCTTCAGCATTGTGACATTTCAAACCAGACCTCTGTATACGTTGACCGTTTCAGCCGGCGGCCCCTTTTGGCGCAAACCCTTATCTCAGGTGGCATATGCTTCAGTGGATAGTCCGTATCTGCGAACGCTATTCCTCAGATCTTGACCGCTGAGGAGTAGCTCTTCGATTTACCGTACGGACGCAGAGTATCGCTTGGAGATGTTCGTTGGTCACTAATTTTGCGGCAAGCTCTGGAATGTTTCAGGATGCCTTTTTTAGTCGAGATGGGTCTGATCCCGTTCCGCTTATGGTCAAAGCGGAAGGGATCTGGATGGTCGATGAGCATGGGAAGGCCTACATCGACGGATCGTCGGGTCCTATCGCTTCCAATATCGGACATGCTAATCGGCGTGTTGCGCAGGCGATGTATCAGCAGGCCATGACGCTTGATTATGCTTATCCGCGCGTTGCGCGTCATGCCGGCAACGCCGCGCTAACAGGACGGCTTTGCAGTCTAGCGGGGGGGGCATTCGAACGGATATGTCTCGCGTCAGGGGGAAGCGAGGCTATGGACCTTGCGCTGAAGTTCCTCCGGCAATACGCGGTTGCAAAAGGCTTGTCCAACAAGCGCATTTTGATCTCCAACATGCCTTCGTATCATGGCGCCTCCATTGGCACGCTCGCGATTTCAGGCGATGAATCCTTAGCACCTTTTCTATCTGGCTTCGCAGTTACAGGCGCGAAAGTGCCAGCTCCAATGATCTATCGAGGAGAACCAGGACTGTCGCCTGAAGAAATCGCTGAGCAAAGCGTAGCGGCGCTTGAGAATACTATCGTAAATCTAGGCCCAGAAAATGTCCTCGCTTACGTGGTGGAACCAGTGGGCGGTGTGGCAACCGGATGTCTCGTGCCGCCATCTGTTTATTTTCAAGGCATCCGTGAGTTGTGTGACCGATACGGCGTGTTTCTCGTATTCGATGAAATTTTGTGCGGCGCCGGCCGAACCGGTAAGTTTCTCGCATCGCACCATCTGAGCGGCTGCATTCCGGATGTCATTGTCATGGCAAAGGGAATTGCCGCAGGTTACAGTCCCTTAGGTGCAGTGCTTCTCCCGGCGGGGCCTGTTGATGAATTGGCAAAGCTCACCGGTTTTAACTTTTCACACACGTACGGCGCTAATCCGATTTCGTGCGCCGCCGCGCTGGCGGTCCTGGACGAATATGAAGACCACGATCTAATCACCAACGCCGCGCAAGCTGGTCAGCATCTTGGACGAATATTGCGGCAGCTCATGAACACCTCACCCATTGTAGGCGATGTGCGCGGAATTGGGCTGCTATATGCGGTTGAATTGGTACAAGACAAGGACTCGAAAGTGCAATTTCCGTACGAATTTAATGTGGCTGAAGTCGCTCGGACCGAGGCGTTGAAGGAAGGTCTCATAGTCTACTCGAGGCGTACGTCCGGAGGAAAATATGGAGACTGGTTTATCGTCGCACCGCCCTTGACCGTCACGCGAGCCGACTGTGATCAGATCGGGCAGCGAGTGGAGCGTATGCTAGAGGGTGTCCGACAAAGATTTGAAGCTGGATGCGGGGCTGGCGGTTCTCCAAAGTGGTCGTCGCTTGAGCTGAACAGCTAAATGCTTCGAGCAGGAAGTGATTTGATGAGACCATCGCATTGCTAAGGGCGGGTTGGATCCATCCCTAGACGGCTCATGAACCTTTGCTGGCAAAAGCGCACCGATCCGTAATGTCGACGGGTGTCATCTACCGTGATCGAACAATGTGTGCGATAGCGGACTGGGAGAGCGGTTTCGCGACGCTTCGACTAGCCGTCATCACCGAAAGTCGAGCAGGTGCAATTCTAGTCTCTTGGCTCGCGCTGAGCGAATCGGCAGATGTTATCACTGATGATGAGCGTTCAATCCTCACGGGACATGTGATTGTGCAGGGCTTACTTCATGCCTGCGGAGTTGCCCGATGAACAATGCTTTTATTGCCTATTTGTGGGCGGAACTTACTGAGTTGAAGTCCGCTGGGCTCTACAAATCAGAGCGCGTCATCACTTCGACGCAGTCTTCCGAGATCGAACTCGGGGATGGCAGCAAGGTCCTTAATTTCTGCGCCAACAACTACCTGGGTCTGGCCAACCATCAAGATTTGCGGGACGCAGCACGGGCTTCGCTGGACCGCTATGGATACGGCATGGCGTCGGTCCGCTTCATTTGCGGCACTCAGGAAGAGCACAAGCAGCTCGAGGCGCGGATCTCCTCATTTCTCAAGATGGAAGACACGGTCCTCTATTCATCCTGTTTTGACGCCAATTCCGGTCTGTTCGAGACGCTGTTCAGCGAGGAAGACGCTATCATTTCCGATGCGCTCAACCACGCCTCCATTATCGACGGCGTACGGCTGTCAAAGGCCAGGCGCTTCCGCTATGGCAACAACGACCTGGCCGCGCTGGAAGAGGAATTGAAGAGGGCCGAAGGCAGCCGGTTCAAGTTGGTCGCGACCGACGGCGTGTTTTCGATGGACGGGATCATTGCCAATCTTGGAGGCGTTTGCGATTTGGCCGAGAAATACGGCGCCATGGTCATGGTCGACGACAGCCACGCGGTCGGCTTTGTCGGTAGGCACGGGCGCGGCTCGGCGGAGCACTGCGGCGTCGAGGGCCGCATCGACATCGTCACTGGCACGCTCGGTAAGGCGCTTGGAGGCGCGTCGGGCGGCTATACGTCAGGCAAGCGCGAGGTCATTGACTGGCTTCGACAGCGCTCGCGGCCTTACCTGTTCTCCAATACGCTGATGCCCGCCATCGCAGGGGCGACGCTGAAGGCTTTCGATTTGATCGAACAAGGTGATGTGCTGCGCGAAAGACTCCACGCCAATGCCGACCGCTTTCGCTCGCAGATGTCGAAGGCAGGCTTCACACTGGCAGGCGCGGACCATCCAATCATTCCTGTGATACTGGGCGACGCCAGCCTCGCGCAGCAGATGGCTGAGAAGATGCTCCGGCGCGGCATCTATGTGATCGGATTCTCCTTCCCTGTGGTGCCGAAAGGCCAAGCGCGCATCCGCACGCAAATCTCCGCCGCACATTCGAGTGCGGATGTTGATCGTGCGGTCGAGGCCTTCACGGAGGTGGGCCGGGAATTGGGCGTCATCTGATGCCCAACCATGAGTGGAGCGCCCTTTGCTGATGCCCGCGAAGAAGTTGCGGCCGGCAAAGTTCTAAGGTGAATTACTGATGACAAGGGGAATAATGCGTGAAACTGCGTGAATATGCCACCCACGACGCCATCGGGCTCGCTCAAATGGTAAACAGCCGCGAGATCAGCGCCATCGACCTTGTCTAATTGTCGCGTGAGGCTCACGACCGCTTGAACCTGCTATCAACGCCGTGGTCGAGTTATATGGCGACGCTGAGCTGCCTGGTTCAGACAGAGGGCCATTTGCCGGAGTGCCTTTCCTGCGCAAAGGAATATGGGCCTTACGAGGCCGGCCGGCTTCAGGAGTTCGGAAGCCGGCTCTTCGTCGGCTATCTTCCGACTGTCGGCAGCTTCTTCATTCAGCGCGCGCGGCAGGACCGCGTGTCATGGGTCGCACCACCACGCCCGAACTGGGGATCGGGAGTAGCGAGTCTGTGTTTTGCGTGGTCACCCGCAACCCGTGGAATCTTGACCGAAGGACCGGCGGCTCTACGGCGGGCTCCGCGGCCGCTGTCGCTGCGGGATCGTCTCGATCGCAAGCAGCGACGACGGGGGTGGCTCGCGTATACCCGCATCGTCTTGTGGCGTCGTCGGTCTGAACCCCTCACGAAATTCAGGCCGCGGGCTCTTAAGCTTACACCATCCAATTCTGCGGAATGATGAGGATGCAAGTAGGCGAAGCGCTACATTCTTTCGATGTAGTTGTGACCCCGACTATGCCGACTGTGGCTGAACCCCGTGCGTTAGGTAGGGCGGATAAGCTAAGGCATGCGACCCAGGCCGACGGGCACGGCTTATTTGCGCCGGGCCGAGCATCTGGCCCGGCCCCGCCTGCAGGCCCCGAGCGTTCACTGCACCCCCACCGCCGCGGATGCCGCGGGGCGGGCCGGGCCATTCGTTGGGCAGCTTGTGCTTATGGGCCTTGATGTAGTCCTGCACCGCCGGCGCAGCGATCGTCAGCGCGCCCTCGCCAAGTCGACCTGAGCTTCCTCGACGGGAAGGAATTCAAGACGATCAAACTGCTCTGGATCGCTGTGTCGCAACGTCCACAAACCGCCTGACGCTCTGATAGCTGGACGGAAAGCCAAATTGATCGACCAAGTCCCGGTGGTCACTTGCCTGGGGAATTTGCCTCTGCACCATCCCGCTGTGCTTGGTGTGCCTTGAAGACGTTCAACTCCCGGTCCCCCTTCCGGTATGAAAGGGGGCGAAATAGACGTCCTGCCTTGCCGGCTACCGCTGTTCAGCAGCGCTGCCGGTGATCGTCAGGTGGAGGAGTTAGTGACCATACCCGGGGGTTTTGACCGACCCACAGGGCATGGACCCCCTTCTCAGTCTTGGCGTTCCCAGCGTCGGCAACATGAAGGGGGTGGGCCGAATCTATCAGCAGACCTTTGTCGACACCTACGCGAAGGTCGCCTTCGGCAAGCTTTATGACGGCAAAGACGCCGATGGCCGCAGCCGATCTCCTGAATGACCGGGGAATCCCCTTCTTAAAGCCCGTAAATCGTCTGGCTATGGGTTCCGTCTGGGGCTTGGCTATTATTCATGTGTGGACGGCCCCAGTTGAGCAAGAAGATACTGACAACGGCCATACTGAACCGGTCAGTTTATTCATGTGTTCGGCGTTTTTGTGCGGCTCAGGTCGCTGGCCATGATGGTGTCGGTGGATCCGGTCCTCATCAAGCTGCCGCGCTGCGACGCGCGTTGACTCACTCAGGTTCTCCCGATACCTGGCTTGACCGGATCTGCATCCCTGATGTCGTTCTCTCCTGCCCAAACCGGATGTCAATTCGCACGACCGTCGTTACCCTCGAGCCATTGACGGCGTCGCGCTGTAGTTTTCCTCACGCGCCATCACCGCCCCGTGGACTTGAACGCCCCCAGCGTCAAAATCCATGGCAAGGGCGGCAAGCAGCGATACTGCCCGTTGTGGACTGCCAGCGTCGAGAGTTGCGGGCACTCGTCGCAAACGGGGTCCCTTCTCGATCGGTCACCTCCTGCTCGACCCTCTATGGAACTGGTTCGGCGTGGTCTCCGCTTTTGCCGCTACGCGGACGACTGCAACATCTATGTTCGCAGCCGCCATGTCGGCGAACGGGTCGTGGCTCCCATCAGCCGGGTGCTGACCAAGAAGCTGTTGCTGAAGTTCAACGAGGCGAAGAGCGCGGTGCCGCCACGGAAGGAGCGGAGGTTCCTAGGGTTCAGCATCTCGAATGACGGGAGCGAGCGGCGCATCGCGCCGAAGGCCCTCGACAAATTCAAGACGCTGATCCTGGACATGTTACGCCGCACACGGGGGATCAGTCTGCCGCAGTTGATCAAAGATCTGAAGCCATACCTCCTACGATGGCGCCGTTACTTCGGCTTCTGCCAGACCTCACGGGTGCTGGGAACTTGGGAGCGTGGATCCGCCGAAGACTACGCATTTATCTTTGGCGGCAATGGGGGAACTGGCACAACCGCTTCAAGGAACTGCGCCATCGTGGCGTGCCAAAGTTCAGTGCTGCGGCTGCCGCCGGTTCGCCGACGGGATTCTGTCGCATGTCAGGACACCCGGCGGTCCAACAGACCATGCGCAACCATTACTTCGAGCCTCTCGGCCTCCCTCGATTTCATGCCTCTGCCCAAGCTTAATCTGATCGAACTGCCGTGGAACGGACCGTATGCCCTGTGGGTGTGGGAGGGGGGGGCGTCGCGAGGCCCCCCATCCCGATCAATCACGCAAACCGCTCTTGGGAATCCTCGAAATGCTCCTAGGACTACAGATTGCCAAAGTAGTGCTAGTCTAGGAGGCCCAACAGCAAGGCAGCAAGGGCCGCTTGGCAGATGACCAACAATGCAGCCAGGCCACAAACCCGAGTCGAGTGACGACCAAGCTCATGTTTCTGCAGCGAGTTTGGCCATCATCTTTACTAGGGCGCTCGAAAACTCGGGATCGTAGGCGTCCTTGTTCTCCAGCACGCCGAGATAGACGACGGCGCTGCCAGTCTCCGGGTTCGCGAGCATGAACTGGCCCCCATAGCCGCTATGGCCAATCCAGAAGCCGTCGGTCATAGTCTGCCGGCTATATCGTATCCAGCCGTTCGGCATGGCCGGGCCAGGATTGCGGCGAGTCTCTTCTATGAAGGCGGCATCGCCCACATGGCGTCCGTCGACACCCTCACCCTTGCGTGCAAAGAGCAGGGCATAGCGTGCTAGATCGCGCGCGGAGAGGCCGGCGCAGCCACCGACCGACGGCACGCCCTCGCGGTCACAGGTGATATGAAAGCCTCCTTCAATGCCTGCCGCCTCGACAATCTCGATCAGCCAATCCCGCAGCGCTCGGCCGCTGGCGCGTTCGATGATCCAACCTATGACTTCGCTGTTGGTCGTCTTATAGTGCACGTGGTCGGTGCGGTTCACCAGATCGTTGCTAGCGATCCCACAGAGAAAGGAGCGAGTTGTCCCCTCCTTCTCGCCTTCCGGCGGCAGCCGCCATCCTATGTCACGCTCCATGTCATCCCAAGTCGTGGCATAAGGCGTCGTGTAGAGATAGCTGCCACCCTCGAAGAAGTCGTTGACGACGTTCATGTCGGCAACGTCACGCACGGAGGCATCCGCATAGCCCATCCCGATCTCTGGCAGGTAGTCTCTTACCCGACGGTCAAGATCGACGACGCCCTCGGCGACGCAGCGGCCAAGCATCAGGTTGAGCGTCGTTTTTGTAACAGACATCATTGGATGCTGCGTCTTGGGTCCGAAGTCCGGCGCATAGGCCTCGTAAAGGATACGATCGCCCCGCACCACGACGAAGGCGGAGAAGTGTGGCATGGCGAGGAACTGCGCGACCTCGGGCCGCTGGCCAATTCTCCAGTCAACGTCCTTCACCAAGGGCAGGAAGGAGGGGGCTCGGAAGGAGAGGCTCCAGCGTACGATCCTGTGAAAATTGTGGAAGCCGTGGCGGCGGAAGTCAGGGTTGTTCCAGCGTGGCTTGTTGTCGTCAGCTACGGCAAGGTCAGGGTTGGGGACTGAAGCTATAGTCATGTAGTGGCTCCCTTCAAGACTGTTGTCACACTTTTATAAAGCACAGGCGAGTGGCTGCCTTTACTTTAGCTTGCCATACAAGCCAATAGCGTGGCGGACCCCGGTTTCCAGGAACGCCTTTGCCTTCGCAAGGTCGCCTTCCGTTGGGATGAGCGCCTTGTCGCGGTGCCCTAGAATGCCCTTAGGAATGATGCCCGGTCGCCACCTCGACCTGCCCCGAATATGCAGCATCCAAGAACTGAGGCACATTGATCGCCCACTAGATCGCCTTGCGGACATTGATGCCCTTCAGCTTTGGATGATCCATTTTCATGCCGATCCAGTGGTAATAGAGCGAGGGATGTTGCTCGGACGTGGTCTCGGCAGGCGGATCACTCTCGAACGTCGCGAGCGAATCCAGCCTCACGCGAGTGAAAATCAATATCGCCAGCCTGGTAAACCCGCTCAGCAGCCTTTTCGTCGGCAATCGGAACGATGTGGATTTGGTCAAAACCTGGCTTCGACCACGACCAATCGGGATTGCGGGTAAGAACGAGATGCTCATTTGGCTTCCACTCGGCGATCACATAGGGGTCCGAGAAAGCGGGCTGCTTCATGCCGAAATTACTGCCGCCATCGGTTGCCTTCATCACCGCTTCCTCGGAAAAGATATGGCCAACACGGCTTGTAATGCTTGAGCTTCGAATAGATGCAGTTCATCACGCCGACATCGGCTACCCGCCGTAGAAGCCCGGATCCAGCGTGAGGAGCTCACGGAAGGCGCGCGCCTTGAGTACCTTGCCTTCGGCCGCCCAGATGACTTGGCCAAGCGGCATGCCCGCGGCTATGATCCCCCCGAACGCTGCGCCGGTCTTGAGAAGGTTCCGGCGGCTCACACAGCCTACGATACTATTCAAAATCTCTTCTCCCTTTTCAGTTGAGCGGTTCCCCTTCGCAGCGGGCGGCTTTTTTACTTCAGCTAGATCGCAAACCCACACGTTTGAAAGGCCGGCAAAGATCAGCTTGTATCGCTGGCTGAGGACGTTCCTAGAAATAGAAATTATGACAATTCTGACATTTAACAAACGATTATAATTTGGGGATGGCATCGGCTTTCTCGATGCATCATTGCATTTCGCTCGACCGCCAATCCAGAAGCTTGGCAAGCGGGTGGAGAGGTCATTCCGGCAGACGATAACCATGTCGGATCTTTCGATGCGACCGGCGCGCTTATTGAGGGTGACGGCACTCATCCGCCAGATTGCGCGCAGATCGGCGAAGGGCAGCGGTTGTTGCGCTTCGGAGGGAGCGGCAAAGTCGAGGTCATCGATAGAACTGGCTTTGGTTGCAGCCGGCGGTTCGTCGATGATGAGGACCGGTCGTGTGACGGCGCCATCGATAATGATCCTGCCCAGCGCTGTCGCAACAGCCTGTAGGATGGGCCACGTCCTCCACTGCCAAGTAGGCCATGGATTTAAGAGGAGATCCCCCGGTTGTTCAGGAGATCGGCCGCGGTGATCGGCGTCTTGCGGTCATTGAGCTTGGCGAAGGAACCTTCGAGTAGGTGTCGACCAAGTTTAGCCCCAATCGGAGATTTTTGGTCTCCCTGTCGCATTACCCATAAACATTGGAGGGTAGAATGAAGGCAGCCCGCCGCGTGAGGTCGCGCATGAGGAGAAAGACTGCAGGCAAATGGGAGCGTCGTACACGGTTTAGCAGTGGAGCTCGCGCTCATTTTGTGGACCCCATATTTCACGGATTGGCCAAGGCCAACCTGGGTAAGAACGTGAGCAAGCCACGATCGACACAAAAAACAGTGCTCCAGAGGATTCACAATCGGTCGGCCGCAGGGAGAGTCGACCGACTGAAAAGAGGACTGTGGTAAATGATGCGGTCAGAAGAGGTGCGGCAACACTCGGCGATTGCGCGGATCGCTCCGCAAAAATGGCGGGCCAGTCCTGAATTGGAGCCACCGTTGCGGCGTGTCGCGCCCAGCCTCGATTGCCAATGGTCACCTGCCGAAATGCGTAACAAGAGGGTGCTACGCAACGTAGGATTCATCGCAGCGCCGGCTGGCGAACACACCAGGATGCCAGTCCGGTCAAGCATAGATTGATGTGGCTCTCAATGTACTTGGACAGCGGAAATCGGGACATCTGGAGCTGGGCAGCCCGATCGATTGGGAGCCAGTTGTCTTAGCCCGGCATCGCCCCGGGTACGAGATTACACCTGCGTTGGTGTTGCGCAGGGAATTCCGCACGGAGTTCCCGGGTGAAGTGACTGTCATGTGATGGCTGACATTGATGAGCAAACCGCAGCACCTTACTTGTCGAGGCAAGATGCCTTTCTCGATTTAGCCGAGGTGAAATGAGCAGATAGAAAGACCAGCGCAACCCACGCCGGCACAGGATGAGGACGGGCCAGACTCTTTCCAGAAGGGGCTTTCGTGCCCAGCTTCTTGCGGCGGCCACCATCTTCCGTCGCAGAGCCCGTCGCCGCAGAGTGAAGTGGTTCAACGCGACCAAGGGGTATGGCTTCGTAAAAATCCCAGACGGTTCGGACGCCCTATCTGGACATCCGGGTCCTGGATGCGATCGGAAGCAACGGTGTATCCGATGGGATGCGCCTCAAGGTCACCTTGGAAGTGACGCGTAAGAGCCGCCAGGTTGCTCGAGTGCTGGAGATCGCGGAAGCTTCGGGCAGGTCGACATACGCGCAGGGGAGCGCGGGCACCGTGAAGTGGTATAACTCCGAAAAGGGCTATGGCTTCACTGCTCCTGAAAAAGGCGGAAAGGACCTCTTTGGTTTTGCCTCCGCGCTAGCCCGCCCTAAGCTAAGCGGAATGGTGGAGGGACAAAAGGTGTTGATCGATAGGCTGCGGCGGCCGGCGCCAAACGTCGCGTGAAGGCGCAGGTAAAGGCTGGCGCAGATCATGCCATAGGTCGTGTCCCACAGGTGGTGTAGCTCGGCGGTTACGAAGCCGCTCGCGAGCGCGCCGCTAGTAGCGCTGTAGCG
>NZ_JBVVQG010000029.1:0-24807 GCF_055811095.1 Mesorhizobium sp. WSM4833 | reverse complement strand
CCCCCCCCTTTTTTTCACCACCCCCCCCCCCCCCCCCCGCCCGGCTCAGGTGGCGGGTGGGCTCGTATTTTTTTATAAGACCCCGGGGGGGGGGGGGGGCCGCCGCAAGCACAAGCTAATATATACCCAACTCTGGTGCCTATGGTGCTATCGCGCAATGGCCCTGACGGGCAGCCTAGGCCATGGGGCTTAGTTGCGGGATTACCGTTTTTGCGCGTAGTTTGTAGATCTGGTTGTTTGGGTCCCTCCTTATGACCAGTGCCGGTCGGCACGGTCACCGTCACCCTTGCTTGGTAAACTGGTCGTGCCGACCTACCCTTTTGACATAGAACCGCACCCCCTTTGGCAATTGAAGCTACTGGCGAACGGGCGGCATGAAACTCATCCGAATGGCGTCACGCTTCGTCGCTAGGCGATGTGTTGCCGCCGGATCAACGTCAACTGCGGTTCGAGCTGTAGCGCTGGGAGCAAGACGCCCAGGAGTTACCATTGGGCTGCGCACGCTGAAAGGACGGGTTACTCCCCACGCGGCGAAGTTAAATCCGAGGATCGCAAGGGCCTTCAGCTGTCTGCTCGCGCCGAGTCCCTGGGATTCGTCTATCGACCGCTCGCCGAGATCCTGGTCGCGGAGCCCCTCGATACGATCCTGCAGCGGGTAGAGAGCACGATTGGCGAGCCTGCCAAATCACCATCTGTCGATGCGGTCGGCGGGAAGATTGAAGCAACGGTTAGAAGTCACCTCGGGCGACCCTACGCTTCAGGTCAATGCCGTTCGCAGGCCAACCAGATCGTCGGCATGTCCCATGTCCAGACCTTCAGCCGGCGCGCCCCACGCATCAGCCGCCAGGCCGGTGAACACGTCGAACACCGTCCAGCTTCCACCTGGCTCTTGCCTTAAGTCGTACCGCTGCTGTGCCATGGGTCATTCGTTCAGCTTCCGATCCAGCTCGTCAAGCATGGACCGATGCTGCTCGGTCACATCCCAATCTGCTGGACCTCCCAGCAGTTGGCGGATTTGATGGCGCAGCGTCTCTGAAGTAATCCACGACCGAATGAGACGCGATGTAGCCTGCTGTTGCTCGGGAGAAAGCTCTTGCATGGTTGGCCCGCACGGTTTGACCGAGCCCAACCCCTTTGTGACCTTAATGGTTCCCGATGGATTGCCTGAAGAGAGTTGGAGCAGCAGCTACTCCGGCGCGACCGATAGAAAAAAGTTCATCGCCGCGAAGGCCGGCTTTGTAACGTGCAATCAGGCTTTCGGCAGCCGTCGTAGCTTCGGGGCTTTCGCAGTTAATGCCGCGCAGCTCACAAAGCATATCGAACAGCCCCTGGAGAAGAGACAGTTCCTCCGGCTCGAAGGTGCCGTTCGCGATGCTTGTTACCAGCATGATCCCTGCCCCTGCATTGGCCGGATCATTCGAGCGGGTCAGCTAAATGTCAATTCGGACCAAGGTCTTGTCGGAAAGGCCTTCATCGCTCAATAGGTCACAGTGACGACAACCGTGTCGGTGTATACGCCTGCGGAAGGAGTGGCCTGCGGCGGGACGCGACCATAAACCGTGAAGACTTGCGGGACCCCAGTTCCAGTTCCCGGCACTGTGCTGCCGGGCACGGAAGCGTCGCCCCAAGGCTGAGTTCGATCAGCATTCTTGTAGAGGCCATAGGTCACTGTTTCCACGCCTTTCGACATCTTGCGAGTTGTCGGCGGCGATCCTGTCGTGCCGCCATTCAGCGAGACCGTGTAGGCCGCTGCTGGTGTGCAGGTGACTGACACCTGGCCGGTGGCATCAACATTGCCGTCAAGTACCCCCTTTGATCCAAAATCGATGTTCTGCGTCGATACAAGGCAGTTGGCGGCGACCGTCGCATTGATGGTGAAAGTCGGATCAGCCGCCACCGTACCGGAGGCGGTACTGCAACTGCTGCCGGAGGTATAGCGATAGCGAAATTCGACCTGCGCACCGGAGAATGTCGAAAGGTAGGTTCCAGGTGGAACGGTTCCCTGCCCTCCGGCCACGGCGCCATAGATAGTCGCCGTTCCAGTGGCTGAGCCCAATACATTTGGGGTCAATGCCAGTGCCGGAGGGCGGGAAGCGTAGGCCCAGGCATAAGAACCCCAAACCACGCTGCGTGCCGAGTCGGAATAGAGCTGATAGTTGAGTGCGTTGGCTCCGCTAAACATCTGGCGGGCCGTCGCCGACGACGCGCCGCCTGTGCCGGCCGCAAGATGCGCACAGATCAGGATGCGCTGACCGACAATGCCGCTGCAATTCATGTTGATGGTCGCGGTCGTGTTGGTCTGACTGCCCGAGAGAGTGTCAACCAACCCGAAATTCATGTTCGAGACGCTGAAGCTGCAGCTTTGCGCTAAAGCGGACAACGGAAACATGGCAAAGGCCATGAAGATGACAAGACGGAGCATTCGTTCTCCCATGTTCACCTGCATGCCACGTCCTTGATTGCGACTTGCTGACCGGGTGCGGGCGTGTAGAAAAAATCGGCCTTGCAGGAGGTGCCATCCAGACGATCGATCACGACCGTGTTCTGTGCGCTTAAGCCTCGAATGTACGCCTCACCATCGTAGCCGATGACAAACTCTTCGGAGCCAGCCTCCATGCGCCCCTTCAGGCCGGCTTCCAAAGGGGTCCCTGTGCTGTCGACCAGAGTGACGACCGCTGCTTCGGGCGCTTCCGAAACGCCGAACTTCACCACGACCCCGCTGCGATCGGCTGGCATCACGACTTCCTTGGTTGCCGGAACGTCCGCATTCACTGGCAGATTCTTTGGATCGATGGAGACCGTGTTCGGTTCGTAGGAGTTAAGCCCGGGGACCAGGATGCGCCCTTGCCGATTGGTCTTTCCCACCGGCCTGTTCTGGAACTGGACGTCGACATCAGGAGCGCCGACTTCGACCACGGCGAAAGCATCGTCTATGCGATTTGTGGCAAAGACCCCGCCGCCTGCCACGGCAATCGCGCCATCCATTTGCGCAGTTGCCCGCACGTCCTTCCCGTATTGTTGGACGCCAGCCTCGAAGCGGGCGAAGCGCGCGCGATAGCTTGCTGCGGCCGACCGGTTGGGCGTGTCGCCTTCCGAGGTTCGTGCTCGCCAGCCAATGCTGCCGTCTTCCAACCGCTGCGACTTGGCGATGTCGGCGACGACATTCGGGCCGTCCGGTCCCTGCTCTATTCCCGTGGAAGCGGTGATATCGTCACCGAACGGAACCGATAGGCCGGCGAAGACTCCAAAGCTGCCGCTATCCTCAAGGTCGGTGAAGGCAGTGGCATAGAGGCTGCTTCGCTTGAATATCTCTTGGCTGTAGGAAAGGCCAACGATCTGGCTCTTCTGGCCTTCGTCACTTTCAAGATGCGTATAGGAGAGATTGAGGCTGGAAAAATCTATCGGCGCCGGGATGCTGAGCGTGAGCTGGTCTATTGCGCGAGGCACGCCCGTGCTGAAGATCGGCACGTCACCGGGCTCTGACAACGTCGGCTCTGCCGTCACCGCGGCGATGTCATCATAGTCGCCGAAGGCGCGTTGGATGCGACCGTAGATCGACCACCCTTCGTAGCTCATTTCCAGAGACGCGTTGACAAGCGAACCCGTGCGACCGTCCTGATGGCTGCCGGCGACGGCGACTGAGGCTGCGCCATATGGTCCAAGCGGAAAGGCGGCGCCTACACCACCGTTGATCAATCCTTCGCCGCCCTCGGCATGGCCCTCAAGCGTCAGCCAATTGGTGAGACCGTAGCGTGCGGTGGCGACCCCAAACACCCCGTTGGCGTAATCGTTGGACTCGGTGCCGAAGTTACGCCGTGGAAACCCGATCTCCGCCGAGAAATCGAGCAAGCTCTGTCCCAGCATGTCGCTGGAGGTATAGAAGGGGAGCCTCGTTGTGGTCTCGCGACCGAGGCTATCCCTCAACACGACCTGCGCTTCGCCGGCTCCGGCAAAGACTGGCAAATTGGTGACCTGAAAAGGCCCGGCGGGAATCTCTCCGGTATAGGTGCGGACGTTCTGGGCATAGACTTCGAGGGTGGAAGGAACCGCAGCGGTTCCGCCGAAGGACGGCAGCGGCAGCGTGACCAGGTCCGACCGGAGCGCGAAGTTGCGCTGTGCTTGGATGCCACCGAGATAGACCGGCCGCGTCCAGGCCAGCCCGCCGGAAATGAAGTCCCCCGCCCTGTAGGTCATCATCCGTTCAGGGTCTGAATAGCTCCACGTCGTATTAAGCCGTGTGAAGCCACCGAACTCGCCATCGGAATAGCCGGCAATGAAGGATTGGTTGAGCGTGCCGTAGGGGCTGAACACGCGCGCATCAAAGGCTCCTGAAATTCCCTGAAACAGGTCAAACCTGTTCTCAACCAGGGAGTTGGAACTTGCGAAGAGAGAGTAGTTGAATACGCCGCCATAACCCGACTGCGCCTGAATACGATCTCCCTTCTCAGCGGCCTGAACATCGACGACGCGGGCGGCGCGGCCCTCGTTCGTGGTCGTGACAAAGAGGCGCTGCGTCGGCTCATCAATACGAAAGGCAACATCGGGCAGTTGGTCCAGCCTGACCAACCCGTCCGCGTTTGCGCTATCTACGGGCTTCAGGCCGACCTGCTTCAATTCGTCCGGCGTCGCCGCCAGGCGCCCGTCGGGGAACTGCGTGAAGGTCCCTATCAGCTCCGTCGAAACGTCATTGATGAACACCTCGAGATAAAGGTCGCGACGTCCTGTTTGGTCCGGGGCGGGTTCCGCAATTTGAGTCTGCGGAGCCTGCGCGTTCGCCGGCAGGAAAGTTAGAAAGGTGCCTGCAGCAACGACCGCGATTCTACCGCCCTTTGATCGCAACCGGAGCATCAAATGGTCCAAAATCGCTCTGTGCCTTCAGCACCACAGAGCTTGCGGCCAGCGATTTGCTGCTGCCGATCGGCCATTGCATGGTGGCTCCGCCAAGAATGTAGCCGACAAGTCCGCTGCGACTGGCGACCTTCTTGCCGCCTTGCGTCAGATCGATGTTGGATAACCTCAGCCGGCTTTCACCATTGTTACGCGCCGTCAGAACAAGGCTGCGGCCCTTCCGCGACATGCTGAAGGACACGTCAGGTGCCTTGGAGTCGGGATTGCGAAAAAAGACCGGCACGGAATAGCGCAGCACCAGCGTCACGGTCCCAGCCTTCCTGCGCGATGGGTCGGGCAGCTCGTCTACAAGCAGGCGATAGCTTTCCTCGGTCTTCACTCGCGCCTTGCTGACGCGGAGCACGCGAACGGAATAGTCGGCATTCGGCCCGACCTGGGTCGATGGCGGGCTGGCAACCACGTCGGCGGTCGGCTCCAACTGCTCTACGCCGTCAGCCTGACGCCAACGGAATACGCGTATCTGCACGTTTATCGGCCGCTTGGCATCATTGTGCAGATTCAAAACTGCCGCGCTGTCGGGCGCAATCAACTCCAGGCTGGTTGGGGCCACTCTAAGGGAAGCGGCTGCCGAAAGGCTGACGCACAGCAAAAGGAGCGCTGCCGCCCCTATGCATGACTGCATGGGTCGCATGTCGTATCCTCCGTTTGGGAAGTTCAGTATGTCACGGTGATCGCGACGGTATCCGTGTAGACGCCTGCGGCCGGCGTTGTTTGCGGCGGGACTCGCCCATAGACAGTCAGGTTTTGCACGTTGCCGTTTCCGGTTCCTGCAACCGTATCGGTGCCGACTGTGATCCCCCACGGCTGGGTGCGCCCAGTGTCCCTGTACAGCATGTAGTTAACCGTAGCGGCACCAGGGCCGGTCATTTTGCGAACTGCTACGGTCGCACCAGCACCCGCGCCTGCGCTCAGACCCACATTGTAGGTCTGACCGGAAGTGCACTGCACGCCGATGGTACTGGTTTGATCGGCATTGGCGTCGATTACGCCTTTTGAGCCGAAATCCAGATCGCTGGCGGTCTGAACCTTGCATTCGGCGGTAATGGTAATGCGAACCGTCATGTTGCCTGTCGCGACCGCCGCAAGGGCTGGGTCGGTCAGGGATGCCGCGGAAATGAGAGCCAAAAAGGCCGCGAGGCAGGCACGCATTCAGTGTGCTCCTTATCTTTCGGCTGCTCGCCAGTGGCGATAACCGTCGAAAGCTCCCGACCCAAAATGCATTTGGCACAAATTCCGTTAATATTCAACTAACATCTCAGAGACCGCGGAGCTCAACGCGTAAAGGGTTATTTGCTGTTGCTAATGGTATCCGCGATTCAGTTAGGAAGTATTGCCGTAAGTGACGATCCAATCATCACAGGTATTATACATTCGCGGCAATATACTGATCTTCAATTCACATGGTAAGATATCCCGACAGAAATCAAAGTCGGATTTTCGTCTTAAAGTTTAGTTTAAATCTCCACATTAGCGCCAATGATATTTCGGCCACTTTCCAATGTTTTTGACGCCATTGGAATGGTATTTCTCCAGCGCTCACGGCAAATCAAATAATTTGGAGCACACTCGATATTAGCACGTCGTTCCCGTTTTCTTCACATGGCGCCAAATAATTGGAAGAAATGATGCAGCGTCAATTTAAACTAATGGCGGCAAAAAGCCCGTCACTTGCGGAAACGGGCTTTCTGACTGGCCAAAGGCAGGAGAGTGTCACACCGCCTTGCGGCTGGTTCGCACTTCCGTCCCGGCTGTTCTTTTTAGCGGCGGGAGATCAGCAGGCAAAGCTGGCGTAAGTCGCGATCGTAGGTCCCCTGACTGCCGAGCACGTCCACACAACGTTTCTTCATCCGTGCGAGTTGCGTATCCGACAGGTCAGCTACGACGTTGACCAGTCTACGATTGCTGGGATTAGAAGGATTGCTCGGATTGGAAGGGTTGGAGGGGCTTGTTTCAACGCCAACACCGGCATTGACACCATTGCCAACGCCCAGTCCAGCACCAACACCAATGCCGCTCGTGCCGCCCAAAGTTGCGCCAACACCTGCCGTCACGCCGTTAGTGCCACCAACCGTCGCACCTGCCCCAGCATTGATGCCACTAGAGCCGCCGACGGAGGCGCCCAGACCGGCATTGACGCCGCTGGAGCCACCGACTGAGGCGCCTGCGCCAGCATTGCCGCCGCTCGAACCCCCGATAGACGCACCCGCTCCGGCGTCCACGCCGCCCGAACCGCCGATAGAGGCACCAGCACCGGCATTGATGCCGCCGCTACCCCCAACGGATGCGCCCGCACCGGCGCCAATTCCGGCGGCATTTGCCGGCATGCACAAAACTGAAATGATCACGCCACTCGCCAATGTTTTGGCAGTTCTCGCGAAGATACTAGCCATGACACTCTCCTGTGGTTGCCTTACGATGTGCAGCAAGCTTCGCCTGCCGCTCATATTAGTACGCGCTAAGGCGCCACCGAGTTGCACAATAGCCGGTATGATCCGGCGGTATAGTGTCCTGCGGATATAGGACAACGCTGATATTTTATTAAAATGCTTAAGAACAACTGTGGCTCGGTTGCCCCGGACGCGTTGCTACACGAGCGAATTGCCTCGGCCATCCATGTTTCGGGTCCTCGCCATTCAGGAGGTCCACACTGTGACCGCGTACTTGTCAAGATAGCAGGCGCCCCCTCGCGCCATGAACACATCGAACTATGGCTTGAGCACCGCGGGCTGTCCAAATCTCTTCCGTAGTGGCCGGTGCGGTCCGTTGGGCCCAAAGGCCCCCACTGAACCAGCATTCTCCCTTTCCGCGTCTAGTGCGGCCGTAGTGGGTTCGCCTCTCGAGTCAGGGAGCTGTCGCATGGTCTAAAAGCCGGAAGTCCGACAGGGCGCACATTGGAATCGGCGCGATCAATGCCTTCGACGGTGATCGCGATCGTCGCGTTCTCGATCCCAATCCATCCCTTGGCTTTCCGGGGTTGCGGACGTCCTGCCTGCATTTCAGATATAGCAGTGAAAGCAGCTTAGCATAAGCGGCTCTAAGCGTCCTTCGGCAAAGACCCTGTCGCCATAGGGGAGACAAGAGCTCGCGGCTCAAGCCGGCCGCAAAATCCTGGCGATTGGTTGTCAGGATGACGCACATGCAGCTTGCCACTGGCGACAACCTTTGCTTGCCTGCCTGTTCCGCGACGAGAGGAGGCAGGCATGGAACGGTATTTCTCGGTGGCTATTGTGACGCTGCTTTGCAGCCTAATGATTTTTGGCATAGCGCTGACAGTCGCCAGAACCCACAAGAGGACGGGCGTTCTCGCCCCGACCATGACTGGGGATCCGCTGCTTGAGCGGACAATCCGCGCTAATTCAAACTCGATCGAATGGCTGCCGATCTTTCTTCCGTCGATGTGGCTTTTCGCGGTCTACTGGAGCGCGCCATGGGCGGCTGCACTGGGACTGCTTTGGATAATGACGGTTCCCGTCGGCACCGCTGAAGCGGTACCCCGGCTTCTTTATTCAATCTTTCGCCGCATGTGACCTTTCGCTTCAACTCGACAGCGTTCAAAAGGCGAACAAGAGTCCGGGCATAGCTTAGCCGTAGCGCCCACGGGTCTGCTGGCTGCCCAGTCAACACGTTAAACGCGGTCCAGCTTCGTTGGTTCTTTTCTGAGTTCATGTCTCTGGTGAGTCACCGTCGCTAGCCATACATCAAGCAGTGATCGATGATTCCGTGTGTCACGGGGCAGCTTAGCAACGGGCGAAGCTATCGGTGGTTCCGGCGAAACGAATACGAAGCAGGCGGTTGGACCGGCTTCGATTCAACGGCTGATGTCACAAGTGATGACTTGGAAGGCGCCAGAGGTCGTCAGCGCGTGAGATAGAATGACTGACGGCTAACACCGCCTCGTCCTTCCTGCGCGATAGCCTGATGACCTTCAAACGCATGAGCTGACTCGCAACACTGCGATTCAATTTAGCACACGTTTAATTAGCTCCGGAGCATTTTAACGAATCGTTGACCGCGCTGTCCCATTATAGGACGGCGCGGTCAAACCCCAACCGGACTGCGCAGGCGGCTCCGGCACTGAAGCGCCCGCCCAACTGTCGGAGTCGCCACCCACACCAACATACCAGCAATGGTTGAATCAACCGTTACCGCATGTGCTTTCCAATGTGCTTCCCTGATCGTTAGACTTTGACCGAGCGGACGGGAATATGCGCAGAACAGTTCGGTAACATTTGAGACAAGTCGATGGATATGACGAGCTATCTGATCTTGGTGGATCAATTCCCGGCAAGCTCTACAGCGGCGAGCCCAAAAAGGATATTCCTACATCTGTCCGACGTGCGGTCAGCAGGTCGACATGCGTCACCTTCGCCAAGGCGCTGGCCGCCGGTTGTGCCGCGCCGCCTCGCTCTGATTTCCTGACATTCCGATCGCTTGTCAAACGATCCAGCCCACATGCCGCACTTCCGCCGGGAATCGGGTCCATGACCATCGCGGATCCCGCCGATCAGGTCCCTGAGCTGGCGCTGCGTCCATGAGCGGCGCAGGGGGATTGATCCTTGCACTGAACCGTCCGAGGCGGTCTGCGAACAACTCGCCGTCCGGCCGGCATCGCCTTCTTCATGCTGCTCGCCCATCAGACCGCAAATTCCGCGACCATCGTAGCGGTCGCACGCATCGCCGTGATCGCTGAATTCGTGTTCACTGCAACCGCGGTGGTGGCTCATGCCCTCGCCTGGCATTCCGCCTATTCGCCGACCGAGAGGTGGATTGCGCTTTTCGATCCTGCTTTACCTCATTACCGGCCTGTTCTGGCTTCCAGTCGTGTGGATGCAGATCGAGATGCGCGATCTCTCGCCCTGCAGGCCGCGGCAGCGAAGCAAGCTTCACCACAGCGCTGCAACACCTTGGCACGTTCCGCCATTCCAGAAGGCGGCTACGACGACATGAATGCAAACACCATCTCCACCATTCTGGTTGTGGTCGCCCTGCGCCCACGGGCACATGGCCTGTAACTTCGCCGTGACCTCATCCCCTTGAGGGAACAATCTGACCGAGCCCCAGTTTGACCCAAACAAACACGGCCGATGGTGCGATGGAGGCATGCCATGAGATGGTTGAGCAAGCTGTCCGGGAGAGAATGCACCAGGATCGCGGTTCTGAAGAAGCTTTCCGTGACGAAGATAGCCGCAACGACCAGGGCGACCGCAACGGGCATGCTGACCGTCCCGATGAAGCTAGCCGTCATGGCGACCATTGGCGAAATCGTGGTGACTGGGGCAGAGGACACAGAATGGCTCGACACCGGGGGCACCAAATGATGCGCGGTGCCGGCATGCGACTTATGTTTGGCCTGTTGGACACGGATGGGGACAGGTCATTGAGGTTCAAAGCGCGGTCGGCAGGATGTTCAATAGCATCGACGAGAATGGTGACGGCAACATCGATCTAGACGAAATCCAGTCCCTCCTGCACGGCTCCAACGTGCATGGCACAAACAACGAAGACATGCCGTAGCTGCATCAAGACTGAGGAGCCGACTTCAGACGGAGCGGCAAGCGAGTCGCGGTCAGACGAAGGCGCCGTTTGGAATGGCCCAAAATATTCTCTCAAGCTCCCGGAACATAGATCGGCCATTGCGGTTCGACAGGCGGCGGGCACGGTCGATGAATAGCATGGCCCGCTTGCCAAGCGCGGGTCCCGATCGACCTTGCCAACAGAGGAGCGGGCTATGCGTGCGTTGGTCTGGCACGGTAAGGAAGACATACGCTGCGATCAGGTCTCCGATCCAGAAATTGAGGATGAACGGGACGCGATTATCAAGGTGACGAGTTGTGCCATCTGCGGCTCCGACCTTCACCTTTACCACAACTACGTGCCAGCCATGCTGCCAGGCGACATTATGGGCCACGAGATGATGGGAGAGGTCGTGGAGGTCGGCAGGGGCGTCAACGGCGCTCTGAAGAAGGGAGACCGCATTGTCGTACCGTTCACCATAATCTGCGGTGAGTGCGACCAGTGCAAGAGACAGAACTTTTCGGTTTGCGAACGTACGAACCGCAAGAAGAACCTCGGCGACAAGGTGTTCGGGCACACCACCGCTGGTCTGTTTGGCTACACCCATTTGACGGGCGGCTATCCCGGGGGACAGGCGGAATACCTGCGGGTGCCGTTCGCCGACGCCACGCACGTAAAGGTGCCTGACAACCTTACCGACGAGCAGGTTCTCTTCCTCGGCGATATTTTTCCCACCGGATGGCAGGCCGCGGCACAGTGCGACATAGAGCCTACGGATACGGTTGCGGTGTGGGGCTGCGGCCCAGTCGGGCAGATGGCAATACGCAGCGCCCTGCTGCTCGGCGCCAAACAGGTGGTGGCGATCGATTGCCTGCCGGAACGGCTTTCCATGGGGGCGGCCGGCGGTGCCATCACCATTAATTTCGCCGAGGAAAGTGTCGTCGAACGGCTGCAGGAACTCACCGGCGCAAATGGCCCGGAGAAGTGCATCGATTGCGTCGGCATGGAAAGCCATGTCTCGCTGGCCCAGCCCGACACCGTCTACGATCGCGCAAAGCAGTTGATGCTGATGGAAAATGATCGACCGCATGTGTTGCGCGAGATGATCTATGTCTGCCGGCCGGCCGGCGTGATCTCGATCCCCGGCGTCTACAGCGGGCTGGTCGACAAGATTCCGATGGGACAGGCGATGAACAAGGGCCTCACCTTCCGCATGGGGCAGACCCATGTCACCCGTTGGACCGGGGATCTGCTGCGCCGCATCGTGGACGGCCAGATCGACCCTTCCTTCGTCATCACCCACACCGTCGGGCTCGAGCAGGGACCCGAGATGTACAAGGTGTTCCGCGACAAGCAGGACAGCTGCATCAAGGTAGTTTTGAAACCGTAGGGAATCGTCATGAACGTGGTCGCTAAACTCACCAACATCACCCGATCGCCTGGCGATCCCAAAGTGCTGCAGGCCGGGCCGAGTGTGGCCGGTGCCTTCGATGGCCTTGCCCGCAAGCTCGGCTGGTTCAGCATCGCGCTGGGCGTCGTCGAACTGGTTGGTGCCGAGCGGATTGCCGGTGCGCTCGGCATGAGCGGCAAGCAAGATCTCATCCGAGCCTATGGGGCGCGGGAGATAAGCAGCGGCATACTCTCGCTTTCCGTGGACAAGCAGGCTGGGCTTTGGAGCCGGGTGGCTGGCGACGGCCTGGACATCGCGACGTTGCTGTCAGCTTATCGGCATGACAATCCAAAGCGCGACAACGTGGGCATTGCGCTTGCCGTGGTCGCCGGAATCGCTTTGCTCGACATCATCGGTGCGAAAGGCGTCACCACGCGCCACTCTCGCAGGGGGACCAAGCCGCGCGACTACAGCGATCGCAGCGGCTTTCCCGCAGGCACTGCCGCAGCCCGCGACTTTGCCCGCTCTGAGCGCGGCCAGGAGTCCGGCGCCGCCTGACAGAGTGCCGACCTTGCGCTATAAGCTAGTCTGGGGTTCCAGCCCTAAAACCAGGTTACCGATTTTTGAGCTCGACGAGATTGTAGCCGCGCAACTTGCTATCGGCCCGGCCCCATCCTGCACCATGCCGATTTCTACGCCGGATGCGACCTGCTCGCCACGCCCCAGGTGTGGGTGCGGCGCAGTGCCTGCGAATTCGCCGATGGCGCTGACGATTTCCCGGCCGTCAGCATCGGTGATGACGGTGGCGTAGCGGGTCATGAATCACACTCCTGAATCAGCGCGCGTTGCGGAGACAACCTATTGATGGGAAGCTGGCTGTTCGAGGAGGACAGCAATGAGCAACGTCACCACGCATTACGGCAGCGACGGCATCGTCGAGCGTATATTGGCCGCGATTTCCGATGCGAAGCCCGATAAAATCAATGCCGCGCAGCTCTATCCGTTCGACCAGCTTCACGGCCGCGAGCTCATCGCCACGCGAGACCATGGAGGTCGTCTTGCCCCCTCGCCCACCGACCGGATCCTTGATGTCGGCAGCGGCATTGGCGGCCCGGCGCGCTTCCTGGCCGCCACCTATGGCTGCCAGGTCGACGGTGTCGACCTCACACCAGTCTTTGTCGAGGCATCCGGCCGACTGACCATGCTCAGCGGCCTTGGCGACAAGGTTCGCTTCCACGAAGCCGACGCGGCGAAACTGCCCTTCGCCGACAACACATTCAACGCGGCAATCTGCTTCTATGTCGGGATGAACATCGCCGACAAGGCCGCCGTCATCGGGCAGGCTTTTCGCGTTCTGAAGCCGGGCGGCAAACTGATCTGGACCGAAGCCGTGCTGGCTGCCGGCGAGCCGAATTATCCCTTGCCCTGGGCGGTTGCGCCGGAAACCAGCCACCTTGTTGACCGGGATACCCTGAAGACCCTGTTCGCCGACGCGGGCTTCCATATTGACGAAGTCATCGACGAGACCGGCGAACATGTCGAACTGGCGATGCAAAGGGCCAGTTCCGGCATCATTCCTTCGCCTGTGCAACGTCAGGTCAATGAAATCGTGCTCGGCACCGAATTCGTGCAGCGACGCAAGAACTACATCCGTAGCCTGAGCGAAGGCAGATTGGCATCGCTGGCCATCATCGTCTCGAAGCCTGCCTGATCGGAGCCTTGATCGTAACGAAGGGCAGAAACAAAAAACCCGCCTTGGCGGCGGGAAGTTGGCGCAACTCAGCACCAGAAGTAGCGACCGGCAACACCATGGTTCGCAGTTTCGTTCGGCTCGCGAACCACCGCCTTTCTATACCATTGTGCGACATTGTACACGACGGTGCCATTGTCCGTGCACTTCGGTCCGGCATCGATTGTGCTATAACGGCCGGTAAACGGCTACGAAGCCGGTAAAGGCAGTCAGTTGCATCGCGCTCCTGTCCTCCGTCCGAGTCATCCTCACGGCAAGTTCGACGCCAGTAGTCAAAATGCGAAGGCACGATTGTGGCCGACAGCAGACCGCCAGCTGTAAATCTAATCGGACATCCAGGTAGTCGGCGCTCGGCCGGACAAAGGGCGCGACGGAGGTGAAGCGAAAAGTGCAATGCTGAACTTGCTGAAAAATAGTTTCGGGCTTGACCAGATTACCAGCCGGTCGATCTCGCCGATGCGCGCCCGGCCTGTCAGCGCCATTGCCATCTCCAAGTCTCGGCGAAGCAGGTTGCGCCCTCGGCACCATCGGTTGCCAGGGCGTAGACATAGGGGCGGCCAATCGTGACTGCGGTTGCACCAGGGCAAGCATTTTCAACGTCGGCGCGACTGCTCACGCTTCCAGCAAGGATGATGGGAATCCGTCCGGCCACCGGTCCGCGATGGCGGGCAGGGAGTCGATGGTTGCCGGGAGGGTGTCGAGGTTACGCGCACCGTGGTTCGAGACCGCGATGGCATCGACACCCGTTCCGATCGCCTGCTCAGCATCCTCAGGATCGAGGATGCTCTTCAGGATAAGCGGCAGGGTTGAAGCGAACGCAGCCAGGCAATATCCGCCCAGGTCGGCATGGCCGACGCTGCGCAGTGCCAACTTTGAGCACGCCGGTGTTCCGGTCCTTGAAGTATGGCGTTGCGAGGCCGTCGGGAATTTTGAATCCTGCCCGGAACTGCCTACGGCGATCGCCTGGCTTCGGCATGTCGACCGCTACACAGATCGCTTGGCCAAGTGCCGTGCCATTAAAACCGCGATTGCTTTGCCGATAGAGCAGGAACCAGACTGGAGACTAGCTCACCGCCACGCCATCCTCGATCGCTGCCGTCGCCGTGGTACCCAAAGTGAACACCGCTTGCGCCACTCCGGAGCCGCGCGCCGCCGCCACCTCGCCTTCCGGATGCACCAGCCGCTGATATGCTATCGGGCCAGGATTATCGGACGCGGCAGACTTTGCCCGATGAGCGTGATCCCGGTATCAAGTCTTGTCACACGCGCAGCACGTGCCGCTTTCCAAAGGCAAGAGATGCACCTCCTACTGTGTCAGGGCCGTTATCGAGGGGCGCTTGTTGAAGTCGCACTTGCCGGTGACGCTGTAGAAGAAGTCGGCATTTGAAGACGGCGTCGGCACGGTTGTGCCGCCGTCCTCCCAGGCTTGATAGCTGGTTACACCACAAGGCACGATGGTGAAGATGTCGACCTTCTGCCCAGTCGGGGTCTCGGTCAGGTTGTTCGCGTCCACGCCGCTGTAGAGTCGGTTGGAGGTGGTCGGATCATCCGACTTTAGGTACTTCGGGTTGCCCGATGGCACGTACATCTGCAGGGAGAGGCCAGCCATCTGGCTGACGTCGATCGACGCGCCGGCGCTGTTGGCTGGGTACATGGTGTTGAGGCAAGTGGTTGAATATTTCTTGGTGCCGCTGGTCTGGAGTATCGCGTCTGCAGTCAGACCCGTGAAGGTGCTCACGCTGGCGGTGGTGCAAACTTGCGACTGGACAAGCGTCTTGATGTCGGCCCCGCCGTTGTTGGTGATTGTGTACACATTCGTTGTGCCGTAGCCTTTCGGATCACCGAAGCCGTTATAGGTATACTCGATCGACATCAGCGGCTTGGCCACCGTCGCTCCAAATGTCGTGCCGTAGAGCGTCATCGTCTTGTTCCACCAGCCCGACACCTTGGAAACCTTGAAGGTAGTCTGCACCAGGGCCGGCGTCTTGCTCGCCGCCGACCCAACGGCGACCGGCACCGTGTTGATCCTGGCGATCTGCATGAACACGGTGGGCATGGAGTAACTTGCCATGGCCTGCGCGGTGGCGGTGCCATTGGCGGAAACCACAAAGCTGTTCAGTGTCGGGGTACCCAGGCCATGGTTGGCGATGAAGGTATCCTGCAGCATAGTCTGGCGCTGCGCCAACGTTGAGGTTGTGTCCATACCGGTGATCGATAGGACCGCGGCATCCAGCGCCTGCTGCTCGTTGGACCGGGTCTGGACCGCCCTGGTATAGTCGACCGAGAACCCGATGGCGGTGATGATGGGCGCCAGCATGAAAACAAACAACGGGGCCATCGAACCGTCATGGGAACGCGCGAACCGCCCAACAATTCTCAGCATGTTTCTACTCCCGACGGACATTAGCCTACGCGCATATACCACGCGACGGCAAAGCAAGGTCTAAAGCTATCGATCAATGTTTAATCGTCTCTCGCCGCCAAGCCTGGGTCTTTGCCTCCAGGCTTCAGATTCAACAAACAACGCAGTATTGGATCAAAATCTCGCCAGCTACCGGGATTGCTGCAGGCAGAGGCTAGCGAACTCGAACTCCCAAGATGCAATCACATCTGACGCTGCGGCATTTGCCGCGGACCTTAGGCTTTCAAGGAGAGGAACTGCCCTCTCTCCCCCGAGTCCTCACGGCCGAACGCGGATGACCGTCTTTCCCGCACGCCGCTCGGTCGAATTGAAGGTGGCGACGGCATCTTCAAGGCTGGAGACCTTGCCGATATTCGTCCGCAGTCGTCCGTCCCGGATCCGCTGAACGATCTCCCAAAGCTGGCCGCGATCAGCCTCGACGACGAAGTCAATCGCCAGGCCATCTGCAGGTCGAATATCCGTCGGTCCAACGACTGTCACAAGCGTTCCTCCGGCCCGGATCAGGGCCGCGGACCGCTTCTGGATATCGCCGCCGATGACGTCGAACACCAGGTCGACGCCGCCAACCTCCTCCAGTTTGTCGTTGTCGAGATCGACGAACTCATTCGCGCCGAAGTCGAGCGCCTTCTGGCGGTCGGCGGCGCGTCCGCTGCCGATGACATAGGCCCCGGCCTCCCTTGCAAGCTGCGTCACCATCGAACCGACGGCACCGGCCGCGCCGTGCGCGAGCACGCTTTGCCCCGCCTGAAGGCGGCCATGCTGGAACAGCCCCTGCCACGCGGTCAGGCCGGAGATCGGCAGGCTCGCACCCACCGTGAAGTCAACGTCGCCGGGCAGCGGCGCGAGATTGCGTGCCTCCATGGCGACATACTCAGCGAGGGTCCCGTCGCGATGCCAGTCGGCGAGGCCGAATACGCGCTGACCGATTGACAGTCCCGTGGTGCCGTAGCCGAGCGCAGTGACCACACCTGCGAGCTCATGGCCGAGGATCGATGGCGTCCGGTCACGGAAGGCTCGATCGGCCCAGGTCGAAGGCCACTCCAGTTCGGTGTTGACGAATCCCGCCGCATGAACCTCCACAACAACATCGTTTATTGCCGCCCGCGGCTCGGGCCGCTGTACCAGCTTCATCCCGGCCTCTCCTGCAGCCTGGTCCGTCACTACGATCGCTTTCATGGGAATTGTCTCCTCAGACATTTGTGTTGGGGTAATTAGCGGGCGTGGCAGCTCTTTCGAGCTTTCACGCGTCGGCTTCGCGTCCTCCACGACGACCTTGAGGTCCCTGCCTGGGTTCCTCGGAGCTCTCGCGCGCCCGCGATTCCAGGATTTTCGTTATGCGAAGTCCAGCACATCGGCCACCGGCATGCGCGGCTTCTGCGGCCAGTTGCCAGCTCGCTCCGGTCCGACGGTCAACAGCATGACCGGCACTTCGTCTTCGGCCAGGCCGAACTCGCGGTGCACGGCTTCAGCGTCGAAACCAATCATCGGCGTCGAACCCAGGCCCAGCGACCGGGCCATGTAGATGATCGCCGCGGCGCCAAAGGTCGCGGAGCGCACTGCTTCGTCGCGCTGGCGCTGCGGCTGATCATCATACAGACCGCGAGCGGGGATTTCCCACTCCGGCACCAGGTGCGCCGGCATGATGCCGGCTTTCACCACGGGTGCCAGGCGGGCTGGAACGGTGCTGGCATCGGCCAGCTGGCCGATGATGATGAAGGTCACGGCCGCGTCGGTGATCGCGGGCTGATTCCAGGCGATCGGACGCAGCCGGGCCTTGGCTTCCGGCGAGCGTACGGCGATGAAACGCCAGTTCTGCAGGTGGAAGGAGGTTGGCGCGGACGTGCCGATACGCACCAGGTCGCGGATCTGGTCGTCGCTCAAGGTGGCAGCAGGGTCGTAGTACTTGGCGGCACTGCGGCTCAGGATCGTTTCGATGACGGCGTTCGTGGCGAAAGCGTTTTCGCTCTTCCCGCTCTCCCCGAAGATCTCGGCGGCTACGCGGGTTGCGGGTCCGGTGGTGGCGATGCAGTTCATTGGATGGCTCCCTTATCAAGTGATTGCGGAGCCCAATTTACGAGGACGAGTGATTATTTCGAGACTGATTCAGCTCAGTATGATGCGCGAAAGGATCAAACTGCGCCTTCGCGATCCCAGACCGTGTGCGTTACTCGCCCTTGTGCGCCAGTCGCCGCCACTCCCCCGGCGTCATCCCCATCCTTTCGGCGAAGACATGCCGGAATGCCGAAACGGATTGATACCCGACGGTCTCGGCCACGGCCTCGGCGCTGATGGCTGGCTTCTTCAACTCGTTGGCGGCCAGGCTCATGCGCAGATCAGTCAAAAAATCGAGGGCGGAGCGACCCAGCTTGTCCTGAAACTGGCGCATGAACGTAGCGCGCGACATCCCGCACAAATCGGCCAGATCGGGCAGTTTCCAAGGCCGTGCCGCATCGGCGAACATTGCCGCAATTGCTGGTGCCAGCCGCGGATGGCCAGCCAGGGCCAACAAGCCTTCGGGGGCTTTCCCGGATTGGCTCGCCGCGCGCAGTACCAGTGTGAAAAGCGCCGAGGAAAGCGCGTTGAGAATGGCGCGCCCTCCCGCCCTGTCACCGGAGGACTCCATCCGCATCAGCCCGACAAGACCGGCAAGTTGGTTGGATGCGGACCCCATGCCGTCTTCTCCATGGCTGTCCACAGCGCGTGTCACCAGGTTGGCGGGCAGGTAGTTGCGGATCAGTCGATCATGGGGTGGCGCGATAAAAAATCGCCCACACAGCAGATCCAGTTGCTCGCCCTCGCCATCATTCTCGCTCAGCATCCATCCGGCTGACCCCCGGCGTTGCTGGGTAGGAATTGGTGTTTGCCCGCTACCGTCGTGCAGTACATGCGCCGCGCCGTGAGGCAGCAGCACAATATCTCCGCTCAGCAGCTCCCGCGCCGCTCTCGTCTTCGGATCCTCGAGAATGGCCCGGCCCTTGACTATGACGTGGTAGGGAATTTCGTTCGCGGCAGCCTTGTTCCAGGCAACGCGCCACGGTGCACCATAGGCGCAGCGGACCTCGAGCTGGCCGGTCACGGTGATGATTTGCAGGAGATGGCTCAGCCAGTCCACTTCAGACATTGGACCTCGAAACGGAGATAGTGAAACGTCTTATCGTAATTATGGATTGTTTGCACAAATCGAAAGTACCAAGAGAGACGGCAACACGCCCGCCGATCATGAATGCGTCTCCAGGTGAAGAACTTGTCTACATGCCGAGCGCGGAGGCACCACGCACTAGATTGCTGCGGCCGTAACGGAGCAACTGGTAAAAGGATGGAGCAGTTTCCTGTCTCTGAACAGGTGCGAGGCCGATCAGCCGCCGCAGCCTACCGCCATCCCCGCACCATATGAGATTGGACGCTGCGCCCTGGGGTCTCCCAATGAGTGTCCGGTGGTCTCACCATCCATCGGTTGCCAGGCATTCGTCAGAGCTGCTGATGGCTCACGGTCACTTTCAACAGAGGACGGTATGTTGTTATCCAGGCCGATTTTTAGAGCCGAGCGATATTGTGATGCTTGCCTAGTGATCCAGTTTGCCCCGCCGCCTTTGATAGCCACTTGTTGTTAGGCCTTAGCTTTCCGATTCGCTGGTGTTTTCCTCAACGGCGTTTTTGCAGTTGGCTTGCGGCCGAGTCCGCTGGATTTCGCGAGGGCTGACCGCTGGGCCGCGTAGCTCGGTGCAACCATGGGATAGTCCTTGGCGAGCCCCCACCTGGCTCTGTACTCGTCGGGTGTCATTCCCAGCAACCCGAGGTGGCGCTTCAT
Organism: Mesorhizobium sp. WSM4833; assembly: GCF_055811095.1. Taxonomy (NCBI): domain Bacteria; kingdom Pseudomonadati; phylum Pseudomonadota; class Alphaproteobacteria; order Hyphomicrobiales; family Phyllobacteriaceae; genus Mesorhizobium; species Mesorhizobium sp. WSM4833. Next base: position 5,015 of record NZ_JBVVQG010000029.1, on the reverse strand, counting down.
AGACTTGAACTTGCGTCCGTCCTCCAGGCTGATGATGTAATCGGGAAACACGGACTTTTTTGGATTGACTGCCGGAACAAACGCGGGCGGCGTCGCTTCCACCGGCCGACCCAATCCCGACAAGGCAGAATTGACGCTGGCGATCAATTCGGGAAGACCGGCCGCCGGAATGGCGTTCTTCTGGACATATGCCGCCACTATGTCGGCGGTGAGCTGCAACAACTGGACCTGCGGTGCTTCAGCGTCATTCTGCATATTTCGAGTTTCCCATTTGATCGGCTTTGTCTCTATTGAGGAACTTTACAACGTGCAACGGCCCAAAGATCATGGATGGGGCTCCACGCGAAGAAACCTGTCTATATTTTAAGGGGTGGCACCGCACCTGACCTACCCGCTGGCAACTGACTGACCGCAGGATTTATTTCTATGCCGGCCTTGAGGCAGTAGCAGGATACCGAGTGTTTATAGCGCAAGTCGGAGTACGTCCAATCGGGCGCGTCGTCAGCGCGACCATAGTCGGCGGCATTCGCCGATCCACAGGGTATGCGTCAGCCGTTTCGCGATCCGGGGGCTGACGCCGCAGAGAAAACCGGCGGGTGGCAACAATCGCGCGGGTGATCTTCTCGATCCAACGGTGTCTAATCGAGATTCCTGGGGATGATCACTCGTCCCTCCGGGAATCGCTGACGCTTTGACAAACTCGGTTTTCCAGACCGGGGGCCGAGTGCACAAGATCCTGGCATGTCACCGCCAAGGCACCGCCACCGAGCGGAACCGCTTGCCCAGACTGCTGGACAGCAACCATAACATTCCATTTGCAAAGCAGATCGCGTACCGCTCGATTTTCAGAGGAAAAATATACATTCCGGCCGTCCCGGCGGATTTTTACGAGCCCAACTTCCCGGAGCTTGGCTATGTGGTGCCACGAGGCTGTCCGGCTAATATTAAGCCGTTCGCGAATTTTGCGATCCGGCAATTCATAGTCGAGCAGCAAGCTCAAAATGTGCAGCCGCCGCGCATTGCCCAGCACCTCCAGAAATTCGGCCGCTCGTGCGGCGTTAGCCCTTAGTCCGTCCGAGACCATAGATGCCTCTTCCCCAGCAACTTGCCGTCACGCCCGAAGACTGCGGAACAATCGATCTCTTCAATGAACACGGCCAGATCATCTGGCACGAGCCACTGGGCGTAGGACCGAAGCCGTCTCAACCCACAAGCCTTGGCATGCCTCTCGGCGCGCTCGGATTCAAGTCCAGCCATCGTTGAGCGCTGTTGTTGGATTGGCACGAAACCATTGAGGCGTCCTTCCGCCAGCTGACTGGCCCAGCAAGTCGTGACCTGTTCCACTCACCGCTCCTTTACGTGACCCGGCAGACAAAATACCACAGCCATGTCGATAGTGTCGGCTCCTCCATTATGATTAAGGTGGCGGGTTCTCCCCACCGCATTTCGGAGTTAGCCCTTTTGACGGTATGATTGCATTGCGTATCAACGGGATGCGCGGATGGGTTATTTCCCATTTCGACCGAGCCTCCGTTGTTCGGCGCCGACGCAGGCGGGCCGAAGCTTTCAACACATCGACTTGCCCGGTGCGATGTAGTGTCGTTCGATGACCAACACCGCCTCCCCTTCCCTCTGATGGCCTCCATTGATTACCAAAATCGTAAATCCGCGACCTACAGTGCCAGTCGCTTCGTCCGGTCTTCGTTGAGCCCCCAGCCGATTGGATATCGCTCTGCCCAAGCACTCTTGGTTCCCCTTGAAAGATCATAAATGAATCGTGTGGCAGGCCTGAGCATCGAGTAGCAACCATGGGCCTCGTGCTACGGGTGACCGGCGCCCCCGACCCGAAATCGTTGCTCGCCCCTCTTTTCTGAAGGATACGGGCCCCCTCTGTAGCCCAGCAACCACCATCATTATGAGGATTGCTTGCGACAGGGGGGCGAGCGATGCCGTAACCGCTGAGATCTCCTTCCCGGTCGATGTCAACCACGATCAGCACCGAATGGCCAATGACGACGCCAGCTTCGCGTAGTCCCTGGGCGGCATCGGGATGAGTAGGCAAAAGCCTCCTGGCTTTTTTGTTTCGAGCAAGGCGTCACGAAGGCTGGTCAGCGGTTCTGGCAATCTTCACCATGCGACCTTGCCTCCTGCAAACGGCTAACTCGCAATCGAGCGAACGCTACTAAAGAACGCCTCGACCAAGGAAATTGGTATCTTACAATACCGGCGCAGGCTTGTTGGGCTTTCAGTTGTAATCCTGTGCCGATGATGAAATCATGCGCGCGCTTGACAACGGGCAGGTTAATTCAAGTTCCGCCACCAGGAGGAGAAGCGGTATGACCACTCAGGTTGTACATCGCGTATTCGGTCCCAAGCAGGTCAGGCAATTCAGGGAAGTCTACGAGCGCGCGCGCGTTGTGGAGGCAACTTACCCCGATTCGCACATTGCCAGCAAAGCCGCCAAACGGCTGATCGAGGCATTCGAAGCCGAGATCCAGACTGACGGGACGGTTCTCGATTTTCAGCAGCTATGCGAAGCAAACCCCCTGGGGACCGCCTGAGACCCGGACGTTGTCTGGCGAAGGCTCACGATGAACCGCTTCATCTGCCGACGTCAGCCATGCCCTGCAGGCGGATCGTGCTTGCCGTTCAAAATCAAATTTCGGAAGTGGGTCGCCATGCGGAGCGATAGGGGAGCCATGGGGTGTTGGGCGGCGGTGGCTCCCCTATCCTGTCTCCGCATTTGTTCGCAGACAGGCAGCGTAAGCTCGAGCAGACGCCGGCAATCCAGTGTTCAGCGTGGTGTATACATCGTCAACGAAGCTTTTGGAGGTATGATGCAGCGTTGTCAGGAGGTGCGAGCAAACCCAACCACCGCCTATCGTATGAGACCCGCCGAATTAATCGCAAGAGCGCGTGCAACCAACACAGTGCGCGGTAACCGAGGATATCTATAGCCTGGTGCGGCACGGGCATGCGCCTTAGTTCGGGCCGCTCGCGCGGGTCAAACCGGTTTGGAGTCCCGTCTTCTCAACGTAAAAATTTACCGAAAAAATTAACTTATGTTAGAGAATGCTAATAAATAGCTCCTACACTCCCGAGGCTGCTTTAGATGTCAGCAGCCACGTTGCTTGAGGTTCGCAATCAGCCTTGAGCGTGGAAAAGGGGTCGGGTACCAAAACTTCCAATTCTAAGAAAGGGCACTTATCGGGCGCCACAGGTACCTTCGTTGGGGAAGGGTGAGTATCGGTATGGTTTCTACAGCAGGACTGCACAGTTACGGTTCGTCAAATCGATCAAGAGTTCCGTCCAGCGGCACAGAAAATCTCCACCAAGAAGCAGGTAAGCAATACCTTCTCATGCTGGACGGGAGGGCCTTGGACCGCGAGTGTCTCGCTTCGGCGCTTGAGGATCATGAATTGGGCATGGTGGTCGTCGCCATGGGTTCGATCGAGGAGTGGCGCATAAGGAAGGGTTCGGCTTCTCCCCTTTCAACCATACTCTTCAACCTCGGGGGCCGGAAGGTCACCGATCACGGCATTGCAGAAGAAATCAGGCATATTTCGTCCGAGTTCAAGACCGTTCCGGTGGTCATCCTGGCCGACACCGAAGATCTTGCACAGGTGCTGACGGCTCTCGAATGCGGCGCACGCGGCTACATTCCGACTTCGGTCGGGATCGATGTGTGTGTCGAGGCGATCAACTTGGCTGCAGCCGGAGGCATCTTCGTTCCGGCCAGTAGTGTCCTTTCCATGCGGCACCTGATAAAATCAGGCAACTGCGACGCCCGGCCCTTGACGGGCATGTTCACGCTCAGGCAGGCAGAGGTCGCCCAGGCACTGCGACGCGGCAAGGCGAACAAGATCATCGCCCACGAACTGAACCTTCGCGAAAGCACTGTGAAGGTTCACATCCGAAACATCATGAAGAAATTGAAGGCGACCAACCGCACGGAGGTCGCCTACAAGGTGAACGATCTCTTCGCGGAAGGACCTCTGGGCCAAGAGTGATCGCATCAACAAGACGGCCCGTCCTGGTTTAGTGCTGGCGGGTCGTGTTTTTTGTCAACAGAACATTTGAATGAAGGTCGATGGATTTCGCGTTGCCGCACGACCGATGCCACGCGAGACTCCCTTCTGAATCGTGACTTTGCTCCGCGCAATGGAACAGCTTTTGAGAAGAGGCAGTCGGAGGGGTCCGGGGCAACGAAACGCCGCCCCGTTCGAGCGGCATTCTCGCCTGATCAACCAACAGCAGCAGCGGTCTGTGCCTCGGCCGTTCGTGCCAAATGACGGCGCAGGTCGCGCATGTCGACCTGCTGACCGCAAATCGGGCAGGTATGGAAATTGTCGTCTCGTGGGCTGGCTGGCCACCGTGCAGCTTGCCGGGGATTGGTGGTCCAAGGTCGGATTCGCCATGGCTATCAAACATTCAATTCGTCTAAAATGGTCCGGAACCATTTTTTAGCGCACGCTATATTGAATCGCAGTCTTGCGAGGCAGTTCATGCGTTTGAAGTTCATCCCACCTATTGAGCCGGAGCTTGTCGACACCCGCCCGAGCGGGGCGACTGGATTCACGAGATCAAATTCGACGGGTATCGCACTCAGCTCATCATGGATGAAGATGGCATCCGCCTGTTGACGAGAAGAGCGCGCCACAACCAGGACAGGTCAAGCGACTGATCCTTGGGTCTCATCACCGACAGGGGAAGTTTGCACCTGTTGCAGCCGAGCGGCGCGTCTCCGATCATGATGCGTATCCCAGCGGCCACCAAGGTTCACTCGGACGCCGGGATGGGTCCTGCAATTACTGGGCGAAGCGCAGGTGACCCACAACGGTACTTTTGACGCCGCGAGCTCCAACAGCGCGCGCGTTGGGGTGTGATCGATCAGGCAGACGTGCGGCTGTCAGCCGGCGGCCTAAGGATACTCAGAATGTCTGGTTGTAGGCGCCCACCTCGGGGCTGCGGCGCAGCACGGTGTCGACAGCCTCGAACATCTCCCGTCGACGCTG
>NZ_JBVVQG010000028.1:0-34502 GCF_055811095.1 Mesorhizobium sp. WSM4833 | reverse complement strand
GAATAGGGGAATAGGGGAATAGGGGAATAGGGTGGGTTCGAGAGAATTCCAAACACACTCCCTTATTCCCTGCTCCCTTACTCCCCTGAATTCTAATTCCCCAGCGCCAACTGATCCGTGATCTCAAACCGCTCCGAGACGCCGACACGGATCATGTTGAGGCTGCCTTCCCTGGTGAAGCGGAAGTCGCCGGGCGCGTCGGAACCGGCCGGCTGGCCGGCACGGAAGGAGATGATGCGCGTGCCGCCATCGGGCCAGGTCACAGTGATGTTCGCTTTGTCGGCGCTGTGCACCACGCTGACCTTGCAGCGCTCCATCGGCTGGCCGACATAGCGGGCGCAAGGAATTTCGGGGCCAGAAGCCAGCGTCGGAGCGGAATCAAGCGGGACGTCAGGCGCCGCCAGCGCCAGTAGGTACGCATCCTGCATGGCGGCGTGGCCGATTTCCTCAGGCGATTTCGGCGTGCTTTCTGCTGCCGGGCTGGCGCCGCCAAGCCGGGCTGTCAGGTCGGGCGGTGCGACCTGAGGGCTGTTGGCCGAGCCGATGGCCTGCGATTGGTCCGGTGCCGAGGCCTGCTCGGCCCCACTGCCGGTGGAGGCAACCACCGGCGCACCGGCCGGTCTTGGCTCACCTTCGACATAGGGGTTCGGATTGAGGGGGATGAGATAGCGCGCCGGTGCCCAGCCGCTCAGCTTCTCCTTGCCCGTGCTTTCGACCTTGCACCATTTGTAGCCGTTGATGTCGTTGCAGCCGAGATTGGTGACCATGTCGCCGCTGCTCAGCCGCGCCTCGACCGTGGCGACCGGCGATGCGGTGGTGCGGACCTTGAGAAGGTCGTCCGGCGCCAGGCCGGTGACGACGGAGATGACGAGCTCCGGCGCCTCTTGGGCCATCTCTTCAGCCATAGCGGGGGCAATCACCGGCCACGCCGTCATCAGCAGCGGAGCAGCAATCAGCGCATGGAGGATTGTTCGGAGCGTAACTGTGCGCCTCATCGTTTGGCCGTGCGCTGATACCGTGCCGCGGCGGATCGAGCCCGCCGCAAGCCCGGCCGGTTTTATAAGGGACGACGCGGCGCCATGTAAGCCCGAAAATTCGGGCCGCCGTTTCGCCAGCCTTCAGCCGGGCAGGGGCATGAACCCGGTTCTGAGCGCGTGAGCCCATTCCGGCCGGCCCGCTTGTTCGGCCTGCCTGGCGGCCGCCTCGTGGTCGTAGTCGACGGCGATGGCCTCGAAGCCGTCGGGCTGGCCGTTGCTGCCCAGGGTGACAATGCCGTAGCGCGCATGCGGCGAGCCCTGCTCGGAGACATGCGCCGGCGGCGTGGAATCGTCATAGGCAGGGCAGCCGATGCTGCCCGGATTGAAGATGACGGGACCGTCGGGGACGCGGATCAGTTCCGCGCGGTGGCTGTGGCCGCACAGCGCGATGCGGCAAGCCGGGTCGAGCGCCTTCAGCCGCCGACGGATCGCCGTCAGCGGCGCGCGCACCAGCTGGCCATTGGCGATCGTATCAGTGAGATATTTCTCGTCATGGTCGGGACGGGCGTGGAAAGCGATGATTCCGGGTGCGATCTCCAGCGTCAACGGCTGGGCGAACAGCACCTGGCGCTGTGCCTCGGTCAGCCGCTCCTGCGCATAGACGTCGGAGGGCCACATGGTGTCATCAGCGGGGTCGGCGGCAACACGGCGGTCGTGGTTGCCGCGCACCGTCGGCAGGTTCAGCGCCTGCAGCCGTTCCATCGTTTCGCGCGGCCATAGCGGGCCGGAAACGCTGTCGCCGAGATTGACGGTCAGGTCGGCGCCGCCGCGCCGGCGCAGGTCGTCAAGCACGGCGTCGAGCGCCAGCACATTGCCGTGGATGTCGGCGAGGACGGCGATGCGCATTTCGGGAAGCTCCTGTGTGACGCCGCTTTTCCTTTTCCCCACGTTCGTGGGCGAAGAACCCAAGTCCTTCAGGGTCGGGCGTGCACTTCGATATCGTGGCCGCCAACCGCCGGCAGTGCGGGATCGTCGCCGGCGGCGGCGATGACGCTGTCGAGCAGGCCGGGGAAGCGGGCGTCGAGATCGGCCCGGCGCAGTGTGATCATGCGGTTGGTGCCGACCACCTCGGCGCGGGTGACGCCGGCCTCGCGCAATTTGGCGAGGTGGTAGCTCAGATTGGTCTTCGAGCCGAAATCGAGGAACTGGCTGCAGTTCAGCGGCACGCCCTGCTTGCTGGCGAGATAGCGCACGATGGCAAGCCGCGTCGGGTCGCCGAGCACGCCAAGCACGATCGGCAGGCTGATCTGGTCCGTATTGGGGTGTGGCAAGGTCATGGCTCGAAACTAAGCACAGTCGGGTCCGATTTCAACGCATCCATCATTGTTGGCTCCACATGGCCTTTCTCCGTCTCGCGCGAACCCCGCCCGGCCTGTGCTGACACAGGGCTGTCAGGAAGGTTCAGCTATTTTTCCCTGGCTTCATTGACATGATGCCCCATTATGTCCAATTGTTCAATAACTTTTGAACTAAGGACATCCCGCCATGGACAAGCGCCTCTTCTGGCTCGCGCTCGGATCGTTCACGATCTCGACCGAAGGCTTCGTCATCTCCAGCCTTCTGCCCGACATCGCGGCGGATGCCGGCATCTCCATTCCGCTGGCCGGCACGCTGATCACCGCCTTCGCGCTCGCCTATGCGGTCGGCACGCCGATCCTGGCGACGCTGACCGGCGAATGGGACCGGCGCCGCGTCATCCTGTGGACGCTGGTGTTCTTCGTCATCGGCAACATCGCCGCCGCCTTGAGTTCCTCCTTCGAACTGCTTCTGGTCGCGCGCATCGTCATGGCGCTGTCGTCGGGCCTGTTCGCCGCAACCGCGCAAGGCACGGCGGTGGCGCTGGTCGATGATCATCACCGGGCGCGTGCCATCGCCGTCGTCGTCGGCGGCACCACTGTGGCCGTTGCGCTCGGTGCGCCGCTGGGCGCGCTCGTTGCCACCGTTGCCGGCTGGCGCGGCACCTTCTTTGCCATCGCCGGCCTTGGCGCGCTTGCAGGCGCGATCCTGTGGTACCGGCTGCCGCAGGGCATCGTTGGCACCAGGCTGCCCTTGAAGCGCAGGCTGGCGGCAGCGCTGCGTCCAGGCGTGATGCCGATCCTGTTGACGACAGTGCTGGCGCTGATCGGCGCCTTCACCGTCTTTGCCTATGTCGCGCCGCTTGCCATCGAGGGCGGCGGTCTCAGCCAGATCGCGCTGCCCGGCATGCTGCTCGCCTTCGGCGTCGGCGCCGTCATCGGCAACATTGGCGGCGGCCAGGCCGCCGACCGGTTCGGTGCGACCCGCACCGTCAGCTGGTCGCTGGCGCTGAGTGCCGGCATGCTGGTCTTATTGTCGGTCATCCCGACCTTCCTGCCGCACCATATTGCCGGGCCGGCGCTGATGGCGATGATGGTGCCGTGGGGCATCGTCGGCTGGGCGTTCCCGCCGGCACAGGCGAGCCGCATCATCAAGCTGGCGCCCGATGCCGCCCCGATCGTGCTGTCGCTCAACGCCTCGGCGCTCTATCTCGGCGTGGCGCTGGGTGCCGTGGTCGGTGGTGCCGTGCTGCGCTACGGCGCGCCGGCCGATCTCGGCCTGGTCGCCGCGATCTTCCCGATCGTCGGGCTTGGCGTCGTGGTCGCCGGCCGCTGGGCGGCTCGGCCTGTAGAAATGCCTGCCGAGTAGAGTCTTTGGCAAACGCTGGCCTTAGGGCGTGGCCGGCGGCAGATCAAAATCCAGCGCGGCGATCTCATCCAGAGCCGCGCGCAAATCTTCGGCCTTGTCCTTGCCGACGATATCCTCGAAACGCTGCTGGGCGATTTGCCACAGTTTCATCGCTTCCTCGATCTTGTCCAGGCCCTTTGGCGTCAGTCGTACACGCTTGACGCGGCGGTCCTCCGGGTCGGCGAAGGTCTCGACATAGCCGTCGCGGATCAGCGGTTTCAGCGTATGGCCGAGCGCCGACAGGTCCATGATCAGCGACGTGGCGATGGCGCCCATCGCCGGCTCATCGCCCATATGGATCTGGTAAAGCAGGCCCTGCTGCGTCGCCTTGAGGCCTGACGGCTCCACCACATCATCATAAAACTTGCCGAGCTTGCGCGCCGCGCGGCGCAGGGCGGCGTTGTTGCAGAGCGTGAGGCCGGGCAGGCTGTCCTTTGACATGATGGTCCCTGGCGCCGGCGAATGAGGCCCGGCTGCTCCCCTCAAATAATCCCCGCCCGTCTCATTGACAAGATAGTGGCATATGCCTACTTCACGATTAGTGGTATATGCCACTAAATCAGATCAAGCGGCTTTCCGGCAGCGCGGCAGATGCCACGGTGCCGGGGGTCATTCGAAACGAACAAGATCAGTTGAAGAAGGAACAGGACAATGAGTGGACAGGGCAACAAGGGCACGGCGGTCGTCACCGGTGCTTCGTCGGGCATCGGCGCGGTCTATGCCGACCGGCTGGCGGGGCAGGGCTACGATCTGGTGCTGGTGGCGCGGCGCGCCGACCGGCTGGAGGAACTGGCCGGGAAGCTGCGCCAGACCTATAGCCGCAAGGTCGGCGTGATCAGCGCCGATCTTGCAAACGACGATGATGTGCGCCGCGTCGAGCAAGCTGTAACAGCCGACGAGAGCATCACACTGCTGGTCAACAATGCCGGCATCGGCGGCCAGGCCGTCGTGGCCACCGCCGATGTCGACGCGGCCGAGCGCATGATCAAGGTCAACACCATCGCCTTGACGCGTCTAACCCGCGCCGTGCTGCCGGGGCTTTTGGCACGCAACCGCGGCGGCATCGTCAACATCGCCTCGGTGCTCGCCTTCGACACCTCCTTCGGCGGCATCTACAGCGGCACCAAAGCTTATGTGGTCAACTTCACCGAAGCCCTGCACCGTGAGGTCGAGGGCACCAATGTGAAGGTGCAGGTGGTGCTGCCGGGCGCGACCCGGACCGATTTCTGGGAACTTGCCGGCACCGATATCGCAAACGTTCCGAAGGAGATCATCATGACCGCCGACGACATGGTCGATGCCGCACTTGTCGGCTTGGCCAAAGGCGAGGCGGTCACCGTGCCCGCGCTTGCCGATGCGGCCAAGCTCGACACATTCCTCGGCGCCCGGCAAGCCTTCTACGGCAGCCTGCACGCCGACAAGCCGGCGGCGCGTTACGGGGTTTGACGTTTGAGAGGCTGGTTCGCTTTGCGAACCAGGACCCCCACCCCGCTGCTTCGCAGCGACTTGCCGGGGCGAGCCACGGGTCTCGCCCGTCCTTCGGACCCCCATAAGGGGGAAGGTTGGGGACGCGGCTTGTCCGCCCATGCGACAATGGTCTTGTGGGGTGCGAAAAGCTGGACTCCCCACCTCCCCCTTGTGGGGAGGTCGGACCGAAGGTCAGGGTGGGGGGCTGGCGCGGGTTTTGGCTTGAGCGCTTTACACCGACCGCCACATCGGAATGATCGAGGCGGCCAGTACCAGCGCCAACACGACGTTGAGCGCGCGCCATTGCCATTCGGTCTTGAGCAGCCGCGCCAGCACCATGCCGGCCACGCACCACAGCGACAGCGAGGCGGCGGCCGCGAGGCCGAAAGTGGCGCCGAGCAGCAGCGCGAGCTGCACCGGTCCGCTGGCCAATGCCGCGAACGACGCCGCGGCGCCCAGTCCCATCGCCCATCCCTTCGGGTTCATCCATTGAATGCCGGCGCCGCCGAGAAAGCTGTTCGGCCTGGTCATGTTCACATCCAGATTAGGCGGTCCGCTGCGGCCGATCTTGATCGCCAGCCAGACGAGATAAAGTGAGCCGGTGACCTTCATCGCCAGTTGCAGCGAGGGCACGGCGAGCAGCAGGCCGGCGAGCCCGGCGGCGGCGGCGCTCGTCACCGTGGCGAGGCCGGCGGCGCTGCCGATCAGCAGGGGTACGGAACGGCGAAAGCCGAACTGTGCGCCCGATGCCGTCGACAGGGTCGTGGCGATGCCGGGCGTGGTGGTGGCGACGATGGCAAACAGGATGAGCGGGAAAATGGGCTCGAGCATGCGGCGTCCTCGGTGGGAGGGCTGCCATCGTAGCTGCGCACGAACTTCAGTAAATGCAATGTTTGCTATGGTTGACATTAGCAAGCATAATGCCAACCATGATCCGAAATCTCGACATGGCGCTGATCCGCACCTTTACCACCGTCGCCGACAAGGCCAGCATGACAGCGGCGGCCAATGCACTGCACCTGACGCAAGGTGCTGTCAGCCAGCAGGTCAAACGGCTGGAGGAGGCGTTCGGCTCGAGCCTCTTCGAGCGCGACCGGCGCGGCTTGCGGCTGACGCGCGCCGGTGAACAGCTGTTCGGCAGGGGCAAGCGGCTGCTGGCCTTGAATGACGAGATCTGGGCCGAAATGGCTGGGAGCCCGGTGGCCGGCCAGGTGCGGCTCGGCGTGCCCTACGACCTTGTCGGCACCTTGCTGGCGCCGGTGCTGAAGACCTATGCCGAGACCTATCCGCAGGTCGAGATATCGCTGGTCTGCGCCTCGTCGCCAGAATTGACTGCTGCCCTTGCGGCCGGGACCATCGACCTTGCCGTGATCGAGGAATGCGCCGGCCCGTCGGCCGGCGAATGCCTCGTCGTTGACCGGCTGGTCTGGGTCGGTGCCAAGGGCGGCGTTGCCCGCGCCAAGCGGCCGCTGCCGGTGTCGATCGTCGCCGACACCTGCGCTTTCCGGCCGGCTGTGCTGGCGGCGCTCGGTGAGCATGGGCTGGAGTGGCGCACCGTGTTCGAGAACGGCAACATCGACGCGACGACCGCGACGGTGCGCTCCGACCTCGCCGTCACCACCTGGCTGGCCTCCACGGTGCCAGCCGATCTCGACATATTGCCATCGGAGTCCGGCCTGCCGCCGCTGCCGAATTTTGCCATCAACCTGCATCTGCCGAGGCATGGGGTAGGTCCCGCGGCGCAGGAATTCGCACGGCATATACGGGAAGGGCTGGCGCGGCGACCAGTCGCTGCTTGAAGCTTCTCAGAACTTGGGTTCCTCTCCCCCGTCGATCGGGGAGAGGTGTCGAGCGAAGCTCGACGGAGTGGGGGTCGATCTTTCATCGTGGGGCGAGGAACCCAGGTCCTGCTACTTCCAGTTCTTCCGCCGCTCGAGCTCGGCTTCCGACGGCTCTCCCGTGACAAACGACCCGACCTTGACCTCGCCCGCGCGTTCGTAGGTCGCCATGATGACGCCGGTGCCGGTTGCCTGCGACTTAATGAGCTTGAAGGCGGCCGGGATCGCGCTGTCGCCGAACAGCCGCTTGCCGTTACCCAGCAACAGCGGGAAGACCATCAGCCGGATCTCGTCGATCAGCCCGTTGGCGAGCAGCGTTTGGATCAGGTTGCCCGATCCCTGGATGAGCAGGTCGGGTCCATCCTCCTGCTTGAGGCGGCGCAACTCCGCAACGATATCAGGCCCGAGCGATTGCGTGTTCTGCCAGGTGAGGGTGTCGGGCCGATGCGTCGCGACATATTTGGTCGCAGGGTTGAAGGCATCCGCGATCGGATCTTTCTGATATGGCCAGTAGGCGGCGAAGATATCGTAGGTCCTGCGGCCGAGAAGCAGGGCGAAAGGCTTGGAGAACAGTTCATCCATCGCCGCGCCCCCCGCCTCGTCGAAGTAATGGAAGGTCCAGCCGCCGAACTTGAAGCCGCCGACCGGATCCTCTTGCGGGCCGCCGGGCGCCTGCATGACGCCGTCGAGGCTGATGAATGTCGCAGAGATGATCTTTCTCATTCCAATGCTCCCGTTCTTCGGTCCACGCCGTCGTGGCGGACTTCAGCCCAAGGACGGGCGACGAGCCACCGGTCCGACAGGACAGGACGAAATTTTGGAAAATCACCGTTGCTTGCGAGGCTCGGTGTGGAGATTTTCCGACGAGAACCAGACATCGCCTGATATGGCGGTGGCGGTGTCGTCCGGCGCCCTGTCCTGCGCCAGCCAGATCGAGCGGCTGCGCGCGGCCTGCTCGCCGGTGGGGATCATCGCCGCGGGGTCCGCGACCGAGGCGCCGACACAGGGAATGAACCACGACCGCATGAACGGATCGCAGGCGAAGCCTTTTTGCGTGCGTGTCACCATCACCGCCAGCGGGACGCGCTCGGCCGGCCGCCAGGGAAAGATCATGCGGCCGCCTGGCCGCAGCGCCTTCAGCCATCCGGCCGGGGGCGCTGCGACCCCGGCATTGACATAGATGATGTCGGATGGCGGCAGGGGCGTCGTCACGGCATCGCCATGGACCACCGTCGCATTGCCATAGGCTTCGAGATTTTGCCGCGCCAGATCGGCCAGCTTCTCGTCGAGTTCGAAAGCGGTGACGATGCCGCCTGGCGAAACCAGCCGGGCCAGCACGGCGGTGTAGTAGCCGGTGCCGGCGCCGATATGGCAAACCGCCTCACCGGGTTTCGGTTCAAGCTTTCCAATCCACATGGCGTGCAGGAATGGCTCGCCATTGTTGATGCCCTTGTCGTCGTCGAGCGCCACCAGCACGTTCTGATAGATATGAGCCGGATCGGCGCTCGGTGTTCTGACCTTGCCGTTGCCGGCGACGACCGTCCACGGCCCGGGACCGAGAAACGCTTCGCGCGGCACGTCGGCGAAAGCCGCTTCCAGACGTGGGTCGGGCGAGCCGGCATTGGCGGCCAGCAGCCGCGCGTAGAATTTCCTGATGTCTTCGATCCGGGTCATGATGCCGGAAAACATAGCGCGGATTGCCGATTTGTCGCGAGGCTGCCCCCTGCGCAGAGGGCAGCCGGTTTCCAGGCGAAGCGGAACTCAGCCGACCCCGAACATGGTGTCGTAGAGCAGCTTGAAGTTGAGCACCAGGATGATCGCGGCGACCACCCAGGCAAGGGCTGCGACGCCGCGCGGAATGGCGAGATTGCCCATCTTCTTCTTGTCGGAGACGAACTGCACCAGCGGGACGACCGCGAAGGGCAGTTGCATCGACAGGATGACCTGGCTGAACACCAGCAACTGGCCGGTGCCCTTTTCGCCATAGAGCGCGGTGACGACCACCACCGGGATAATGGCGAGGCCGCGCGTCAGCAGCCGGCGTGCCCAGTTGGGGATGCGCAGGCGCAGGAAGCCTTCCATAACAATCTGGCCGGCGAGCGTGGCCGTCACCGTCGAGTTCAGGCCGGAAGCCAGCAGCGCCACCGCGAACAGGATCGAGGCGATGCCGAGGCCGAGCAGCGGCGACAGCAGCTCGAAGGCCTGGCCGATCTCTGCGACGTCCTGGTGGCCGGTGTTGTGAAAGGCGACCGCGGACACGATCAGGATCGAGGCGTTGACGAACAAAGCCAGCATCAGGGCGATGGTCGAGTCCGTCGTTGCCCATTTGATGGCGTCGCGCTTGCCCTTGTCGGTGCGTTCATAGGCGCGGGTCTGCACGATCGAGGAGTGCAGATAGAGATTATGCGGCATGACGGTGGCGCCGATGATGCCGATGGCGATGTAGAGCATCGCCGGATTGGTGACGATTTCCGACGACGGCACGAACATGGCATGCAGGATCGAACCGGCCGGCGGGGCGGCGACGAAGATCTGGATGGCGAAGCAGCTGAAGATGATGATCAAAAGCGCGATGACGAAGGCTTCGAGATAGCGAAACCCCTTGTTCATCAGGAGCAGCACGAGGAAGGCATCGAGCGCCGTCAGCATGGCGCCGCCGATCAGCGGAATGCCGAACAAAAGCTGCAATGCGATCGCGGTGCCGATGACTTCGGCCAGGTCGCAGGCGATGATGGCCAGCTCGCAGGCGATCCACAGCACGAAGTTCACCGGCCGGGGATAATAGGCCCGGCAGGCTTGGGCGAGATCGCGGCCGGTGGCGATGCCGAGCCGTGCCGCCAGCGCCTGCAAAAGGATCGCCATCAGGTTGGACAGCATGATGATGAACAGCAGCGTGTAACCGAACTGGGCGCCGCCGGCGAGGTCGGTCGCCCAGTTGCCGGGGTCCATATAGCCGACCGAGACCATGTAGCCGGGACCCATGAAGGCGAACAGGCGACGGAACCAGACGCCCGAGTTCGGCACGGCGATAGAGGAATTGACTTCGCGCAGGCTGGGCTGCTCGTCCTCGTCGGGCCTGGCGAACCGCCATGAGGAACGGGAGGCTGTGGCTTCGGCTTCGGACATGAAGGAGGGCTTTCCGCGAGACTGGACGATGTTGCCTTAAGCTATGCCATGGCTCAACATTATGCAATATGCTATATTTCATTGTCGTTGCTTTTTATCCGGCTGGCGGCCATCGGGTGAAACGGCGATCGGAAGCCCCGGTTGCACCTGTTGCGGAATGCAAATAAACGGCCTGAAGAATCAGAGCCCGTGCTATGAAAGCATGGATGGCAAATAGTCCTGGGAGGAGCGCGTATTGGTGCTGAAGAACAGACCAGTTCCGCGCGAGCCGCTGCTCGACGCCGAAATTCATTCGGAGGGCTTCCGGCAGCAGCGCGAAGCGCGCCGCAGTGCGTTGGTCGAGGATTATGTCGAACTGATCGCCGACCTGATCGAAGACGGCAACGAGGCGCGTCAGGTCGACATCGCCGCACGGCTCGGTGTCGCGCAGCCGACAGTGGCCAAGATGCTGACCAGGCTGTGCGCCGACGGTCTGGTGTCGAGAAAACCCTATCGTGGCGTGTTCCTGACCGAAGCCGGCCGCAAAGTCGCGGAGGAAAGCCGCATCCGCCACCAGACGGTGGAAGCTTTCTTGCGCTCGCTCGGTGTCAGTGCGGAGACAGCGCGCATCGATGCCGAGGGCATCGAGCACCATGTCAGCGCCGAGACGCTGGAAGCCTTCCGCAAGGCGATGACGGCGCGCTGAGCGCCAGAGTTCCCGCGTCGCCGGAACCGTCGCACGCCAGACACGTTTGCACCAGATCCGTGCGATTGGCGCGCGAAAGGGAGGAAACGATGGGCATCGAACAAACGCCGGCGGCAAAGGGCAAGCAGGCAGCCGAGGGACTGAAACAGGCGGCGGCCAGGGATGAGCGCAAGACCGAAGCCGAAACCGGCCATCCGCTGAAAAAGGGCGCGGCGCGTTTCGAGGAGCGTTCGAAGAGCTCCGACGGCAAGAGCGCCGGCGCCAAGCAGGAAGATTAGCTCTCTGTCGGGCTTACGTGATCGGCTGTAGGCCACGGGGACGATTGCCACGCCGAGCCGCTCGCCACAACGAACTTGGCCGCAAGGCAACCCGTGTGGCCAAAAAGGCCATCGAAAAATGCTGTGACTTGGCGCAACCATTGGGATAATTGTCTGGTGCCCCGGAGCAACGGGGAGGTTTGCTGCACGAGGAGTTGCCATGCTCTGGAAGGGCCGTCGTCAGAGTGACAATATCGAGGACGACCGCAGCGACAGCGGCGGTGGCGGACTCGGCGGCGGCGGTGGCCAGTTCCGCATTCCGATCGGCGGCCGTACCGGTGGCGGCGGCAGCATCTTCCTCGTCATCCTGGTGGTGCTGGCCGGATGGTATTTCGGCTTCGATCCTTCGACGATCCTGGGTGGCGGCGACGGCGGCCTGCTGCCGGGCGGCGGCGGCCAGATCACCGACAACAGCGGCCAGGACAGCGGCACCGCCCCCGCCAATGACGAGATGAAGCAGTTCGTGGCGACCGTGCTGGCCGAGACCGAGGACACCTGGACCGGCATCTTCAAGTCGCAGGGATTGACCTACGAGGATCCCAAGCTGGTGCTGTTTTCCGGCCAGGTCCGTTCGGCCTGCGGCTTTGCCTCCGCGGCGGCCGGACCGTTCTATTGTCCCGGCGACCACAAGGTCTATCTGGACATGACCTTCTTCCAGCAACTCGACCAGCAGTTCGGCGCTTCGGGCGAATTTGCCCGCGCCTATGTGATCGCGCATGAGATCGGCCATCATGTGCAGAACCTGACCGGCATCATGTCCAAGTTCAACCAGATGCGGCAGAGCATGGGCGAGGTCGAGGCCAACCAGATGTCGGTGCGAATCGAGCTTCAGGCCGACTGCTTTGCCGGTGTGTGGGCCCACTACACCGGACAGAAAGGCATATTGGAGCAGGGCGACATCGAAAGCGCGCTGAACGCCGCCAAGCAGATCGGCGACGACACGCTGCAGAAGAAGATGCAGGGCTATGTCGTGCCGGAAAGCTTCAACCACGGCACCTCGCAGCAGCGGCAGACCTGGCTGGCGCGTGGTTACAAGAGCGGCAAGCTGTCGGATTGCAACACGCTGAGTGGGCCGATCTGACCAGACCGTTGTCGAGCTTCACCTGCCGGCGATGCTGCCGTCAGGTGGTGTCAGGATGAATAGATTCGGCCTGTTCCTGCATTGTTCCTTTCCGCGAGCTCGCCTATAAGGTGCGTCCGCCTGCGCCTGAGGGCGAGCAGAGGAGCTTGATCCTGCATGATCGACCCCAAAACCGCCAGACGGGGCCTTGCGCTCGTCTTCACCACGCTGCTGCTCGACATTATCGGCTTCGGCATGATCATGCCGGTGCTGCCGGCCTATCTCCGGGAATTGACCGGGGTCAGCATCAGCGGCGCAGCGATCGAAGGCGGCTGGCTGTTCTTCGTCTATGCGGCGATGCAGTTCTTCTTCGCGCCGATCATGGGCGGCTTGAGCGACCGGTTCGGGCGGCGGCCGATCCTGCTCGCATCGGTGCTGACCTTCTCCATCGACAATCTGATCTGCGCCGTCGCCTGGTCCTACCCGATGCTGTTCATCGGGCGCGTGCTGGCCGGCATTTCGGGCGCCAGCTATTCGACGACATCGGCCTTCATCGCCGACATCTCGAACGATGACAATCGGGCTAAGAATTTCGGCCTGCTCGGCATCGCATTTGGCGTCGGCTTCGTCATCGGGCCGGTTCTGGGCGGGCTGCTCGGCACGTTCGGGCCGCGCGTGCCGTTCTATTTCGCCGCCGGGCTCGCCTTCGTGAATTTCCTCATCGCTTTGTTTTTCCTGCCGGAAACGCTCGATGACAAGCACCGACGCCGCTTCGAGTGGAAACGCGCCAACCCTGTCGGCACGCTTCTGCAGATGCGCCAATATCAAGGCATCGGCTGGATCGGGCTTGTCTTCTTCCTGATGACGCTCGGGCATATGATGTATCCGGCGGTCTGGTCGTTCGTCTCCAGCTACCGCTATGGCTGGAGCGAGCAGCAGATCGGCTTCTCGCTCGGCGCCTTTGGCCTGTGCGGCGCGATCGTCATGGCGACGGTGCTGCCGCGCGTCATCCCTAGGCTTGGCGAGTGGAAGACCGCGGTCATCGGCCTGACATTCACGGCAGCCAGCGCCTTCGGCTACGCCTTCGCGTCGCAAGGCTGGATGATCTATGCGGTGATCGTCGTCGGCTGCCTGGAAGCGCTGGCCGACCCGCCGCTGAGGAGCCTCGCCGCCGCCAAGGTGCCGCCTTCGGCGCAAGGCGAACTGCAGGGCGCGATGACCTCGATCTTCTCGATCACCTCGATCATCACGCCGCTGCTCTACACGGCGATCTTTTCCTGGTTCACCGGGCCAAGCGCGCCGGTGACCTTCGGCGGCGCGCCCTATCTGCTGGGAGCGTGCTTCCTGACGCTGGCGGTCATCGTCTTTGTGACGAAAGTTGCGAGGCCGGCAGCGCGCACGAATGTCGCCACCGATGTCGCTGAGGATGGAGCACAGGTGTGAGTCACAACCGCATTGCGCTCACCAGGGAGGGCCATCCCGGCAGGGCAATGAGGGGCGGCGCTACCGGATCGCGCTAAGCCCGTTCGGCCAGCAATTCCTCACCGCGCTTTTCGCGGATCAAATTGACGAAGCGGCGGAACAGGTAGTGTGAATCCTGCGGGCCGGGCGAAGCCTCGGGGTGATGCTGGACCGAGAACACCGGCCGGCCGGTCAGCGTGATGCCGCAATTCGAACCGTCGAACAGCGAGACATGGGTTTCCTCGACGCCTGATGGCAGCGAGTCGGCATCCACGGCAAAGCCGTGGTTCATCGAGACGATCTCGACCTTGCCGGTGGTGTGGTCCTTGACCGGATGGTTGGCGCCGTGATGGCCCTGGTGCATCTTGGCGGTCTTGCCGCCCAGCGCCAGCGCCAGCATCTGGTGGCCAAGGCAGATGCCGAACACCGGGATGTCGGTCTTCAGCAGATCCCGGATGACCGGTACGGCATAGTCGCCGGTGGCTTCCGGGTCGCCGGGCCCGTTGGAGAGAAAAATGCCGTCCGGCTGCATGGCGAGGATTTCCTCGGCGCCGGACTTGGCCGGCACCACGGTGACCTTGGCGCCGAGGCCGGCGAGCAGGCGCAAGATGTTGCGTTTGACGCCGTAGTCGATGGCGACGACGTGCATTGTCGGTTCGATCTGTTCGCCAAAGCCTTCGTTCCACACCCAGGGCGTCTCGCGCCAGACCGAGGACTGGCCCGACGTGACCTCCTTGGCGAGATCGAGCCCGATCAGGCCCGACCATGCGGCGGCGCGGCGCTTCAGATCGTCGATGTCGAACACGCCATCGGGCGCATGCGCGATGACGGCGTTGGGCATGCCCTTTTCACGGATCAGCGCGGTGAGCGCGCGGGTGTCGATGCCCGACAAAGCGACGATGCCGCGCTTCTTAAGCCACTGGTCGAGACCAGTGCCGGCGCGGTAGTTGGACGGGTTGGTGACATCGGCCTTGAACACGGCGCCGACGGCGCCGGCGCGGGCGACCGGATTGAGATCCTCGATGTCCTCGTCATTGGTGCCGATGTTGCCGATATGCGGGAAGGTGAAGGTGACGATCTGGCCGGCATAGGACGGATCGGTGAGGATTTCCTGATAGCCGGTCAGCGCCGTGTTGAAGCAGACTTCGGCGACAGCGGAGCCGGTGGCGCCGAGACCGCGACCTTCGATGACGGTGCCGTCGGCCAGCACCAGAAGGGCGGTCGGCTTTTCCGTGGCCCAAGCGGGGGTCAAGGCGGGCGTCATCTCGGCCATGCGGCACTCCTGTCAGGCCGCGCGCTGCAACCGGCCCGGCGGGCCATCTGCGCGGCAAACGGCGCGAAGCGGCGATTTCGCGGCTTCCACGCAGTCAAATTTCCGTTCATGCAAGGCCCAGTACATAGGGGAAGGGGGCAGGGCGGTCAATGATCATGCGAAATGCCGCCATATTTTATTTCGCCTAGCAAAATCAGTGGCTTGCCTCGGCACATCAGAGTTTGCCTTGGCTCGCCCGCGGCGCTATTGTCCGCGCCGATCGAAGGAGAATGCACCATGCGCGGCAAAATCGCCGAATCCCTGAAGAGCGCGATGAAGGCGCAGGACAAGCACCGGCTGCCGACATTGCGGCTGATCCAGGCCGCCATTCACGACCGCGACATTGCCAATCGCGGGTCAGGCAAGGAGCCGGCCAGCGACGAGGAGATCCTGCAGATCCTGGCCAAGATGGTGAAGCAGCGCGAGGAATCGGCCAAAGCCTTCGATGACGGCAAGCGGCCGGAACTGGCCGCGCAGGAGCGCGGCGAGATGGAGATCATCCGCACCTTCCTGCCGACGCAGCTGGATGATGCGGCGGTAACTGCTGCGGCGCGCGAGGCGATCGCCGCGACCGGTGCGGCCAGCCAGAAGGACATGGGCAAGGTGATCGCCGCACTGAAGCAGAAATATGCCGGCCAGATGGATTTCGGCAAGGCGAGCGGCATCGTCAAGGGTCTGCTGCAGTAGGGTGCTGCTCATCTCGTCGCTTGGGTGGCCGACCGGGCGGAATCCAGATCCGTCCGGAATCCAAGTCCAGGAATTGGAACCCGGATAGCGCCGAGATGTTTATCCGTCATGCAACTGGAGAGATGCCATGACTGAGAACGAAACCCGCTATGAAACCGGTGCGACGAAATATCCGGCAAAGACCGATGCCGACGCTTCCGATGAATTCTCCCAGGATGCGGCCGCCAACGAGAAGCCTGCCGGCGGAATAGGGCTCACCCGCCGGATGGGCGAAGTGGAAGACCGCACCCGCCAGTCGGAGGGACAAAACCCGCCAAAGCAAGCCACGCCGAGCGCTGCAACCGAAAAGACGTCCGGGGCCGGCCCCGCTATCGCGGAGCGTTCAAAGGACGCCAAGGCTCCGAAGAGCAGCCAATGAAGCGAAGGCCGGGAGCACTCCTGCGGCGCTTTGGAGATCGGCGGACAAGTGGTTCGCGTAGTTAGCGTTTGCCGATCCCTTCAACGACGATGCGGATGAGGTGCCTGATCTCGTCCTCGCTGAATGACCCGGCCGAAAGCGCCGAAAGCATCGCCTGGCCGTATATTCCAAGCAGGACCAGCGCCATGAAATTGGCATCGTCATCCCTGCGAATGACACCTTGCCGTTGGCCGAGCACCAGAAGGTCCCGGACCAGGCGCTGGAATGAGGGCCGGTCGGGCGGCGGCTGCAGGGACGGACGCTCGGCGGGGGCAAGAGCCAGCCTGGCAAGCGAGGGATTGGCCAGGCACCAGCCGGCGCTGTCGAGAAAGACTGTCTCGAGCATGACGAATACATCTTCGTTCGCCGCCATGCGGGCGCGGTAGGCGGCATCGCCCGCCTCCACGCGGGCGATGAGCCGCAACGCGATTTCTTCTTTCGAACTGAACAGATTGTAGACCGTTTTGCGGGTCAAGCCGGCGCGCGTCGCGATCTCCTCGACCGAGGTGTTGGCAAACCCCATCTCCCGAAACGCCAGGTCGGCGGCATCGAGGATGAGGCTTCGCGACCGTTCGGTCCGCTTTGGGGTTGTCATTTTTATACCCTAGTGTAAATTTACACATATGTAAACTTTTGCTGCGTGACCGCCGCATTGCGGCAGCCGCCAATCCCGCGAAGGGTCGACCGTGGCGCATCGGAATTCAAGCGGCTCTATGGGAAGCAATGTGCAAATGGCTGGTAGTCTCAAGGAATTCGGCCTTGGGATCTGGATTGCGGATGGTCCGATCGTCACGGCGGCCGCCGGCTTTCACTATCCCACGCGTATGGCCGTTATCGGATTGTCCGGGGGCGGTTTGTTCATCTGGTCACCGGTAGAGCTCACGAACGAGCTGCGCGCCGATGTGGACGCTCTGGGCGTGGTGCGCTTCCTGATCCCGCCCAATTCGCTTCACCACGTGTTTCTCGCTGACTGGCAGCGCGGCTATCCCGATGCCAAGGTCTATGCGCCACCCGGCCTGCGGGAAAAGCGCCGAGATATCCTCTTCTGCGGCGAGCTCGGCGATACGCCTGCCGCCGACTGGGCGGACGATCTCGACCAGGTCGTCGTGCGCGGCAACAGGATCACCACCGAGATTGTCTTCTTCCACCGCGCAAGCAGGACAGTGTTGTTCACCGATCTGATCCAGCATTTCCACGCCGGATGGTTCAAGGGCTGGCGGGCGCTCGTAGCCCGGCTGGATCTGATGGTGGCCGCAGAGCCCTCAGTGCCGCGAAAATTCCGCGCCGGCTTTACCGACCGGCGCGCCGCGCGTGCCGCTCTTCAACGCATACTGGCATGGCCGGCCGAAAGAGTGCTGATGGCGCACGGCGAACCAGTGACGGAGGACGCTCGAACGTTCATCCGTCGCGCTTTTCGCTGGCTGGTTGGCCGCTGACTTCCTCGGCGGATTTCGGCGCTTCGAGCACACGGCGCAATGCCGGCGCTTCCTGCTGGATATGATCCCACAGCCGGTTCGCGATCGGCCCATGCGGCCGGTCGCGGCGGCGCGCCACCACCAGTTCGTCGGTGCGGCCCGGCAGATGACGGCCGGCAATGGAGTGCAGGCGTCCGTCCTGCAGTTCTTCCTCGATCAGGAAGCGGGGCAGGTGGCCCCAGCCAAGGCCCTGCAGGATGATCTCCTTCTTCATGCCCTGGTCGGCGACGAGGCATTGCGGCGCGCCTTCGATCAGCGAATAGTTTTGTTGTGGCGAATGGCGGGCGCTGTCGCGCATGACGCATTGGGTGAGTGCCTGCATCTGGTCCGGGGTGATCGGCTGCTCGATACGCTGAGGCAGAAAGCCCGGCGCCACCACGGGAA
The DNA here is from genome assembly GCF_055811095.1 of Mesorhizobium sp. WSM4833. Classification (NCBI taxonomy): domain Bacteria; kingdom Pseudomonadati; phylum Pseudomonadota; class Alphaproteobacteria; order Hyphomicrobiales; family Phyllobacteriaceae; genus Mesorhizobium; species Mesorhizobium sp. WSM4833. The sequence continues at coordinate 16,493 of NZ_JBVVQG010000028.1, read as the reverse complement.
TGAAGGACACCTTGCACAAATCGACCCATTCCACCCGCGCATCGCCCTTGTCGACCCAGTGCAGGATCAGGTCGGCTTCGTCGTCGAAGAGACGCTCCCATGGGCCGCCCACCGCTTCGAAATGCAGATGCAGGCGCGTGCCGGGCAACTGTGCGAAGAATCGCCCGAGCATGCCCAGCACCTGCGGGCGCGGGCACAGGTCGCCGATCACCACATGGATCTCGCTTTCCTCACCCATCGCCAACTGGGCGGCATGGACGCGCAAACCGTCCATCTCGCGCAGCAGCGATAGCGCTCGGCGGTGGAACGACAGCCCGGCCTCGGTCGGACGCACGCGATAGCCGCTGCGATCCAAAAGGACGAGGCCGAGCTGTCGCTCCAGCTTGGCGACGGCGGCGAACACCGCGGGGTGCGAGCGATACAGCATGGCCGCCGCAGGCTGAAAACCGCCGGTGCGGACCACCGCATCGAAGCATTGCAGATCGTGCAGGGTGAATTCGGCCATGTCAGTTTTTGTTACAGAGCTTGTCTCATCTTTGTAATATCAACAAAATCGCTCCACGGCTAGGCTCTGTCTCGTTCAACGTTCCAGAAGGAATCTTCATCATGAATGAGCTGAATTTCGTCACAACGGGCGACGGCACGCGCATCGCCTACCGCTTCGACGGCGACGCAAGCAAGCCGGTGCTGGTGCTGTCGAATTCCATCGGCACCACGCTGCACATGTGGGATGGGCAGGTCGGCGAATTGTCGAAGCATTTTCGTGTCCTGCGCTACGATTTTCGCGGCCATGGCGGATCGAGCGTTCCGGTCGGCGCCTATTCGCTGGACCGGCTTGGCCGCGACGTCATCGAGTTGCTCGATGCGCTCGACCTGCAACGCGTACATTTCCTTGGCCTGTCGCTCGGCGGGTTCGTCGCGCAGTGGCTCGGCATCCACGCGCCCGAGCGGATCGACCGGCTGATCCTGAGCAACACCTCGTCGCATCTGGCGCCGGCAAGCTATTTCGACGAGCGGATCGCTGCGGTGCGCCAGGCGCCGGACATGTCGGAAACCGCTGAGACGTTCCTGAGCAACTGGTTCCCCGCGTCGCTGGTTGCCGCCAACGAGCCTGTGGTCGAAGACTTTCGCGCCATGCTGCTGGCTATCGACCGGCAGGGCCTGGCGGGTCTGTTCGCGGCGGTTCGCGACGCGGACCTTCGCCGCACCGTGGCACTGATACCCCGGCCGACGCTGGTGATCGCCGGTCGGCACGACACGGTGACGGCAGCCAGCCACAGCGAGCTGATCGCCGCGACGGTGCCCGGCGCGAAGCTGGTTGTGCTGCCTGCGGTCCATCTGTCGAACATCGAATATCCGGCAGAGTTCATCCAGGCTGTCATCGATTTCTGCGCGGAGCCGAGTGCCGCGACGGCAAAGGCATCCGGCACCAGCCCGGCGGTTGCCGAGCGTTCAAAGGACGCTGCGGTTCACAAGGGCGGGCGCCAGCCGGAGCCTGCGTCAATGTGAGCGCCGGGCCGAGCCGAGCCATCTGGCGAGAAGCTTTTCAACGCCTTTCGGAACGATCCCGTCACCTTGCCATTATCAGCACGAAGGCAGGCTCGGCCAGGCAACGCCGTAACCGACCTTAGAGACGGCCGGCGACGCCACTTTCGGGCGCCGACACGAACACGCCGGAGGAAAGCGATGACTGGACGCAAAACCCACGATCAACAAATTCGCATCATTGAAGAGCGGGAAAACACAAAGAACGCCGGCAAGGATTTTGATGCCGAGGCGGATCTGAAACGATCAGCGGCGGAACGCGAAGCACTGCGCAAGGGAGCGGACATGAGGACCGATACACCGGACCTCGTCGATCCAGACGACCGCAACATGCTTCGCGGCAAGAATCAGGAAAGCGCCCATCACAAGAACCGTGCCGACGACTAAAGCGCGTCACGGACCAGCAACGCTCCTGGAACATTCGTCATAGATTGGAGGCAGCCCATGGCACGCGGCAGCAAGAAGCACATCGGAGCAGGTTCACAGGGAAAGGGTTCCGGCACAGGCGCCATGACCGTGACGCCAAAAGACAAGCTCGAAGAAAACAAGGTTCTGTCCAATCGCGACAAGGCACAGCATTCCAAAGAACGCGGTTTGGACTCCAGGCAGGTCGCGACCGAGCAGCATCAGGATCATGCCGCCAACCGTTTGCGGGACTGACGCCCGACAGGGGCGCCAGCCTCGGCCTGGCTGTCCGGGGAGCCGTCAGATTCGTACCATCTCTATTTGACACCGAGGCTTTCCGGCCAGAGCGCCTGGATTTCCTTCGGCAGCGCATCGCGCACCTTAGCCGATTGGCCAAGATCAATATGCCGTGCAAGAACTCGGAATACCGAGCGTGCTGCATCCTCGGGATCGACGGGGCGGATCGATTTCAATTCCTCGCCGATGTGCTGCGAGAAGTTTTCCAGGGAGCGCGTTTTGTCCGGCTCGGCTGCGGGCCGGTAGTGGTCGTAATAGGCGCCGCGCACCAGGAGCGGCAGTTCCGCCCCAAGTTTGGCCGCAAGCCCGATCTGCAGCCTGTCCCTTACGGTCCGCAGGACCGCGCCCAATATGTGCCATGCAATTCGCCGATCCGGACCATGATCGTCCATGATCTCGTCGAGCCAGATGTTGGTTGTCTGCAGCGTCCTGTCAAAGACATCCAAACCGGTAGCGCTCATCATCGCCTCCTCATCAAATTCATGTCTGGTTTCGAAACGATGCTCAGGGACAATCGTTTCGCTATCTGTCGACAAAATTGGCTCGGCCTGTGATCCGGCTCTGCCCCGGGATCCACGGTAGCGGTCTTGGTTGCGCCGGAACCCCTTCCGAAGCAGTTCGTTCCTGGGTGGGCGGCTTTGAGGAGCTGGTTGGGGGAGCGCGTCCTGAACGGATTTTTTGCGATGCCTGCAAGGAAGACAAAAACCAATGAAGGCGAGAACCGACAGCAACTCCTGCAGATGATGACGACGGAGCATTTGGTGCTGGGGACCGCCAGGGCGGCGACTATTCAGGAGGCGAATCAGCGCGCAAATTTGTTCCTGACTTCGGTATCCAGCGCCACGATCGCCCTTGCTTTCGTGGCCCAGGTGACGAGGATGGGGCTTCCTTTCATGCTGTTCAGCCTGATCCTGTTGCCGTGCCTCTACTTCATTGGGCTGGTGACATTCGTCAGGGCTGTGCAGGTGGCCATCGAAGACATGGTCCACGCCCGCGGCATGGCACGCATCAGGCACTGCTACACCGAGCTCACCCCTTCGATGGCGCGCTATCTGGTTCACTCCACCCATGACAACCAAACGGCTCTGCTGGCCGATGTCGGCCTCAAGCCAAGGCCCTGGCAAGCGTTCGCCGGAACCGCAGGGATGGTGAATGTCGTCAACGGTGCCATCGCCGGTGTCTTTGCCGGCGTGATGCTCAAGGTCGTCGTTGGCTCGACGGCCAGTCTCGCCGTGACTGTCGGCATTCTAGCTTTTGCGGTGAGCAACTGGTGCCTGTGGCAACATCACAGGCGCAGTTGGGCAAGCGCGGAACACAAGCTGAAGGTGCTGTTTCCAAACGTGCCGGACAGCGACGGCAAGGCGCGGATCGGATAACCCGTTCGAGAGGGCAGGAGCATCAACTCGCGCTAGGCGGAAACCTCAAGCACGATCTTGCCACGCACATGCTCATTTTCCAGCCGTTCTTCCGCTTTGGCGACCTCTCCAAGAGGGTAGGTGGCTTGCACGAAGGGGGTGACCTTGCCGGCCTCGATGAGGCGGCCGATCTCGGCAAGATGCGCCGCATTCGGCTCGGCCAGGTAGGAGACGCCACGCGCCCGACGCAAGTTTGCCTTTTCCTGCGACGGTTGGGAAAGCGTGGAAACGAGCGTCCCGCCAGGCTTGAGCACCTCCCAGGAGCGCTCCTGCGTGTCGCCCGCGACAAGATCGAACACCAGGTCGACCGCATCGACGACCTCTTCGAAACGCTGATTCTTGTAGTCGACCGTCTGATCGGCGCCAAGCTCACGCACGAAAACGACGTCCTCGGCGGAAACCGTTGTCGCGACGAACGCGCCCACGGCCTTGGCCAGCTGGATCGCCAGATGACCGACGCCGCCGGCGCCGCCATGGATGAGAACCCGTTGTCCGGATTTGAGGCCGCCATGATCGAAAAGGCCTTGCCATGCGGTGATGCCGGCAAGCGGCACCGCCGCGGCTTCGACATGGCTTAGACGATCCGGTTTGGCAGCCGCCTCCGTCGCCTTGACCACGACATATTCGGCATTGCCGCCCCGGTCATGACCAAGCATCGCAAACAACGGGTCGCCCTTCTTCAACGTATGCGCCCGCGTACCGCATATTTCCACCGTGCCGGATACGTCGCGCCCGAGCGTGACCGGCAGGGTCTCGCTCACCGACCCTTCGCGGGTCTTGTAGTCGATCGGATTGACGCTTGCGGCGCGGACCCTGAGCACAACCTCGTCGTCAAGCGGCTGAGGCGAGGGGACCTGATCGATCGAAAGGACCTCAGGTCCGCCAAAAGCGTGGATGCGGATTGCTTTCATGTCGGCATACCTCCTGTTGTCTGGCTGTCGGCGACGCTGTCTGCAGGGCTGTCGTCAGCGGCTGTGCAACCGGGGTTGCGGCGGCAGGCACGCTGGCCTCCCGGGGGGCCACCGTCAGATGATTTTCCACCGTCATCGGCGACCCAGCGGGATGCCAATTTGTCGGCGGCCAATCCGTCACGATCAGGCCGCCGCAAGGACGCCCAGTCCTGCTAGGCCGTAGACTGCGTCGGCGGGTTCTGGTTCATCATCCACAGCTCGATCGCAGCCAGCACCGCGACCAGAACGCCGATTACAACATGCACGCCCATGGCTGTGGTTGCCTGGAATCCAAGCACCCAGGGAGACACAACTACCCAAAGACCCACAACGAGGTTCAGCCATTCCTCCCAGACAGCAAAGGCGAAGAGGGCGGCAACCGAAAGCACGACAATCACGATGCCGCTGCCCATGGCATTCTGGGACTGTGTCCCCGCCGCGAAGGCGAATATCCATGGAGAGAAGAAGAGAATTGCTCCGAGGAACAGATTTGCTACGTCACAGAGCTTGGCGTTTGACCATTGGTTCATGATTTTTCTCCATCAAGCGTGCTCTCCACGCTTCCGAAGCTCAATCGGCGGCCTTGAAACCGTCGGTCACATGGCGGCAAGGCTACAACCAGACTTGCTGGCTTTCTAACTGGAGAGCAGGCCGTTGGTTCCAACCAATCGGCCTGGCACGGCACCGGGAACTCTCCTCGCCGGGAGCATTCAGCCACTCCCGATCCGTTCGCGACATACAACGCGGCGGGAAGGTGCGAGGCGCAGGCGATTACCCATGTGATCGCCTCTCGATCATAGTCGTCACCCGGAGCGCCAGTCCTCGAAGAAGACGTTCAATGTAAGCGTGATGTGTTCGCGTTCTGGCAGCCTTCTGTGCCGCTTCCTTCCTGCCGCGGGTACCCTTGGTCACTGCCTTGCGCGCGGCGGCGGAACGACCGGATGCGCCTTTCGTTTCGGCGGCCTTCTCGGCGGCGGCCGCCCGCGCCATGGGCGCGCGTTGTCTCTGGGGACCAACGCGCCGAGGTTACAAATGAACCTATCCCAGCCTTTGGCTTACCGACATCGACGACGCGCGGGGAGTCAGACGCTGGCAAACCTCGGAGATCGGGATCGATACCGGTTCACGACGGGTTGCTGATCAATGCGCATGGTTCGCATGCCGAAGCGGACGTCACGGCTGCGTGCAAATCGGCACTGGCTGCGGCGGCGGTGCCGGATGATCCTTCCTGTATTGGGCGATGATCGGCTCGAGGGTCTTTCGCGGCCAGAATTTCGGTGTGCCGATTTCCTTCAGGCAGGACGCGTTCCAATAGGTGCCCGGCTGTGAATGGTTGGCTGCGACCGCGGCGATGTCGCGCGATTCCGGGTAGATGTAGAGCGTCGTCGGATTGTCCTTGACCATCGGGATAATCTGCTGCGCATCCGCCGGCGACCAACTGGTGCAGCCATTGCTGCGACCGCCGGCATAATCCACCAGCTTGCCGAACGGCACGAAGCCGTCATGGTCGGCATGCGAGCTGTTCGGATTTTTGCGCAGGCACAGGCCGTGCAGCACCTGGGCCGCGTGGCCGCCGATCACCCGCTGCCTGGCGTTCGCGGCTTCGCCTTCGCCGTCGAACTGGATGAAGGTGCGCTGGAAAGCCACGTCCCGTTTCGCACCAGTGCGGTAATAACCCTTGAACGAGGTTTTCGCCTCGCGGGTCATATAGGCGCCGCCGGCCGTCAACGATGAATCCATCGCATTGCCGAAGTTCTTCGCGCACCGCTTGCCGTTCGAAAAATCGACGACACCCTTCAGATTCCGCCCGCTGCCATGACCCGACGAAATCGCGCGGAAGGACTCGCTGCCCTCGCAGATGACGTAGTAGCGGCGGCCGAGCACGCCATTGCCCAGATCGCTGGGGCGTGTCGCATCCATGGCGAAGTAGCAGGGGTTCTTGACGGCCCCTTGGGCGACCTTCTTCCGATAAAGCGCGCGGGCTCGTTCGAGGACAATTTGTGAGATCTGGCCCTCGCTGTTGCCGACATGAGCCTGCAACCAGGCCGGAACGTCAGATGATGCGGCAAAGGATCGAGCCGACACCGTCACGGCGATGACGGCGACGAAAAAGCTGGCGACGACGCCCAGACAAACAGATCTCAACCGCACCGGATCAATTCTCCTGTCGAAGCGAATGGCGATTTCTTGCGGTATTGCCGCGAGAATCGATCATAGATGGCCTCGCATTATCAGGCGAAACACATCTTGTTTAGCGCGCCCGCATGAAGATCCGCAAAGCAGGTCGACGCATGCAACGGCCCTACGCCGACATGCTGGCTCCAGGCTTGCGGCGGACGTCTTCGTATCCTTGAAGCAGGGCAACGAACTCGGGTTGGCGGGTTCCTTCGAGCTCGTCGGCGCGTTGGCTGACGGAGCATCAAACGAAAAACCCGCCTGTGCGGCGGGCCATCGGCGCAAATCAGCACCATGGACAAATATGTACCATAGCTGAGTGCAGGGAGTCAAGAAAAAATTCCTATCGCGAAAAGCCGCGGGTTCGGAACCTGATCTCTCGAGTTCCGCGATTTTCGATACGCAGGGATTGAGCTATCATCTGATTCTGGCGTGGCTCACGCCTCCTCCCTCCGCCGGGAAAGCATCATCCATGCAGGGCTCTCTCATCACCGAACCAACTGTTCGAGCGCTTGGCATAAGGAGGGGTTGCGAAAACGGCTCGCACCAGGAGGTTTGTCATGAAGCTGTCCGCGCCCATCTATCATCTGAAGCGTCAAGCCAGGCTGTTGTCCCGCGAGGCCAAAATTCCGCTCCACGAAGCGCTTGACCGTGTTGCAGTACGGGAAGGCTTCGCCAGTTGGAGCCTGCTTGCGGCCAAGGCAGCCGGGGCGGCGCCTGCCGGCACACTGTTTGCGCAACTTGCGCCCGGCGATCTGGTCCTGGTGGGTGCACGACCCGGCCACGGCAAGACGCTGATGAGTCTCGAACTGGCAATCGAAGCCATGAAGTCCGGCAGTCGGGGCGTGTTCTTCACGCTGGAGTATACGCAGCGGGATGTGCTCGACCGGTTTCGAGCCATCGGGGCAGACCCGGTGCAGTTCAACGACCGGTTCGTGTTCGACAATTCCGACGCCATCAGCGCCGACTATATCGTCAAGGCATTGGGCTCGGCGCCGCGCGGCACGCTGGTGGTGATCGACTACCTGCAACTGCTCGACCAAAAGCGGCAAAATCCGGAGCTGATGGCGCAGGTTCGCACGCTGAAAGCGTTTGCCGGCGACAGGGGATTGATCCTCGTCTTCATCTCGCAGATCGACCGGTCCTACGACCCGGCGCAGAAGCCGGTTCCCGATATCGGCGATGTGCGGTTGCCGAACCCTCTGGATCTGTCGCTGTTCAACAAGACCTGCTTCCTGAACAAGGGCGAGATCCGGTTCCACGCGGCAGGCTGACGATCGGGTCAGCCAAGCCTTCATTGGGCGGCTGCTACCAGGTTCAGCTCAACCGATGCCGGATTGTGCTGCGCGCGCAACGTTTCGGCCGCCTGGCGAACCACTTCGGATATAAGCATCAGCTGTTTGGCGATCGGGCTTGTCTTGCGCCAGATCATGCCGATCGTCCGCGACGGTTGGGGGTTGGCAAAGTGGGCGACAGACACCGCCGCCGAGCGCGTCTCCACCGGCACGGCCATTTCGGGAATCAAGGTGACGCCGACGCCGGCGCCGACCATCTGCACCAGGGTCGACAGCGAGCTGCCGTCCAGCAACTCCCTTGGCCGCGCCGAATGCATGTTGCAGAACGACAGCGCCTGGTCGCGAAAACAATGGCCTTCCTCCAGCAGAAGCAGCCGCATCTCGCGCAGCATTTCGCGGTTGGGGACCGGCTTTCCCTCGTCCTCGCCGGGCCGGACCAGCACGAAGTTCTCGGCAAACAGCACGATTTCCGTCAGCGAGGGTTCCGACACCGGCAAGGCGACGATGGCCGCGTCGAGCCGGCCGTCGGCCAGTTCCTGGATCAGCTTTTGCGTTTGCGTTTCGCGCACGTGGATATCGAGCCCGTCATGCATGCGGGCGAGGTTGCCGATGATGGCAGGCAAAAGGTAGGGTGCGATCGTCGGGATCACGCCGATGCGCAACCGTCCCACCAGCCGGTCGCGCGAGGCGCGGGCCAGATCCGTCAACTCATCCACCGAGCGTAGGATGTCGCGGACGCGCAAGGCGAATTCCTCGCCGAAATTGGTCAGCCGGACCTGGCGTGGGCCTCTTTGGAAAAGCTCCGTGCCCAGCGTTTCCTCCAACTCCCGGATCTGCACCGAGATGGCGGGCTGCGAGATCGAGCAGGCATCGGCGGCGCGGCCGAAATGATTGTGCCGGGCCAGCGCCTCGAAATAACGCAGCTGCTTCAGCGTCAGGTTTGTCATAATGTCATCTTATCGCTGCAATCAGGAAATCCAACTTAAATTAATCAAGCGGCTTTGCTATAGGAGTCGTAACGAAGATGAGGAGCAGCCGGGACCGCCTGGTGAGGCGCATGCCCGCAGCAACAGGACATCCAACATATTCGGTCGCGTATCGGGCTCAGGTCATCGCGCCAGCCATGAAACGGACCGCCTACAGGGACATTTTTGTGTCCCTGTTCACGCAGCAGTTGAACAGCTCAACACAGCCACGATCGGAGAGAAGAACATGGACGCACAGACCGATGATCCCAGTGCCGGCAAATGCCCCGTTGCGCACGGATCCTCCAGCAGGACGAACCGTGACTGGTGGCCGAACCAACTGGACCTTGGCGTTCTGCATCAGCAGTCGAACCTTTCGGACCCGATGGGCGAAGAGTTCGACTATGCCGAGGAATTCAAGTCGCTCGATCTCGATGCGGTGATCAAGGACCTGCACCAGGTGATGACGGATTCGCAGGATTGGTGGCCGGCCGACTTCGGCCATTACGGGCCGCTGTTCATCCGCATGGCCTGGCACAGTGCCGGCACCTACCGCATCGGCGACGGCCGTGGCGGCGCCGGGGCCGGCCAGCAGCGTTTTGCTCCGCTCAACAGCTGGCCGGACAATGCCAATCTCGACAAGGCGCGCCGGCTGCTGTGGCCGGTCAAGCAGAAATATGGGCGCAAGATCTCCTGGGCCGACCTGCTGATCCTCACCGGCAACGTCGCGCTGGAATCGATGGGCTTCAAGACCTTCGGTTTTGCTGGCGGCCGCGCCGACGTCTGGGAACCCGAACAGGACGTCGATTGGGGTTCGGAAACCAAGTGGCTCGACGACAAGCGCTACTCCGGCGACCGCGAACTCCAGGGCCATCTCGGCGCCGTCCAGATGGGTCTGATCTATGTCAATCCGGAAGGGCCGAACGGCAAGCCGGATCCGCTGGCCTCGGCACGCGATATTCGCGAGACGTTCGGCCGCATGGCCATGAACGACGAGGAGACCGTGGCGCTGATCGCCGGCGGCCACACCTTCGGCAAAACCCACGGCGCCGGCGATGCCTCGCTTGTGGGTGCGGAGCCGGAAGGCGCCGGCATCGAGGCGCAGGGCCTCGGCTGGTCGAGCAAGCATGCCACGGGCATCGCCGGCGATGCCATCACCTCGGGCCTCGAGGTGACCTGGACCACGACGCCGACCAAGTGGAGCAACAACTTCTTCGACAATCTGTTCAACTTCGAATGGGAGCTGACCACGAGCCCGGCGGGCGCGCATCAGTGGACGCCGAAGGGCGGCGCCGGCGCCGGAACCGTGCCGGATGCCCACGATCCGTCCAAGCGCCGCGCGCCTGCCATGCTGACGACCGATCTCGCGCTGCGGGTCGATCCGGCCTACGAGAAGATCTCGCGGCGCTTCCATGAGCATCCGGACCAGTTCGCCGACGCTTTTGCCCGCGCCTGGTTCAAGCTGACCCATCGCGACATGGGTCCGGTCGTTCGCTATCTCGGCCCGCTCGTGCCGAAGGAAGAGCTGATCTGGCAGGATCCGATCCCCGCGGTCGACCACGAACTGGTCGGCGAGCAGGACATTGCGTCGCTGAAGGCGAAGATCCTGGCATCGGGCCTGTCGGTTTCCGAATTGGTCTCGACGGCGTGGGCCTCGGCCTCGACGTTCCGCAATTCCGACAAGCGCGGTGGTGCCAATGGTGCACGCATCCGGCTGGCGCCGCAGAAGGATTGGGAGGTCAACCAGCCGGCGGAACTGTCGAAGGTGCTGGCCAGGCTGGAAGCCATCCAGAAGGAGTTCAACGCGGCACAGACCGGCGGGAAAAAGATCTCGCTGGCCGACCTCATCGTTCTCGGCGGTGTCGCCGCTGTCGAGAAGGCGGCGAAGGATGGCGGCCACGAGGCCAAGGTGCCGTTCACGCCGGGGCGCATGGATGCTTCGCAGGAACAGACGGATGTCCATTCCTTTGCCGCGCTCGAGCCGAAAGTCGATGGCTTCCGCAACTATGTCAGGGGCAAGCAGCCGATGTCGGTCGAAGCCATGCTGGTCGACCGGGCGCAATTGCTGTCGCTGACCGCACCCGAAATGACGGTGCTGGTCGGCGGTCTTCGTGTGCTCGGCGCCAACACGGCCAACTCGAAGCACGGCGTGTTCACCGACCGGCCGGGTACGTTGACCAACGACTTCTTCGTCAACCTGCTCAGCATGAACACGGTCTGGGATCCGGCCGCCGGCTCCGACGAAGTCTACGAGGCGCGTGACCGCAAGACCAAGGCGGTCAAGTGGACCGGCACCCGTGCCGACCTGATCTTCGGCTCGCACGCCCAATTGCGCGCGCTTGCCGAGGTCTACGGGTCGGCGGACGCCAAGGCGAAATTCACCAGGGATTTCGTTGCGGCATGGACCAAGGTGATGAACGCCGACCGCTTCGACATCGCCTGAGATCGCTAAAGGTGCTCCGGCGCGGCCGCGCCGGATCGCCGGTCCTCCCAAGGACACAACGCCAGGGCCGCGTTTCCAGTGATGGGAGCGCGGCCTTTGTCGTATGGGGCCGCGCTTTGGTGGACCGTGCCTCCCTGGTCAAGCATGCTATTTTGTGGGCATCGCGTCTGCACCGGTGCACCATGATCGAAATCGTCAAACCCGCGTTCGAACATCTGCCGTCCTACAAGGCGGCACTCGAACGCGGCTGGTCGCCGGACAATGTGCGATTGCTGGAAGCGACGCGCGAGCAGCTTGCGGCAATCGAAAGGGATCCCGTGGCTTTTCTCGCCGACCTCGATGATCCCCAGGCCAGGGGCGGTCCGATCACCTTGCCTGACGGCAAAAAGGTGCCGCGCCTGCCGGGCTTCCGCCGCTGGATCTGGGACGGCGAGGCGTCGGGCTCGATCGGCTTTCGCTGGCAGAAGGGTACGTCGGACCTGCCGCCGCATGTGCTCGGCCATATCGGCTATGCGGTGGTGCCGTGGAAGCGGCGGCGCGGCTACGCTACACAGGCGCTGCGCCTGATGCTGGAGGAGGCGAGGGCGGTCGGCCTGGCTCACGTCGAGATCACCGCCAAACCGGGCAATCCGGCCTCGCACAAGGTGATCCTGGCCAATGGCGGCAAGCTCGTCGAACGCTTTTTCGAGGACGCCGCCTATGGCGGAGCGGAAAGTTTGCGGTTCCGGATCGAGCTGTAGGATGTATCTCAACCATGCTCATCGGCGCACAGCGCATGATCCGACAGCGCGCGGATGACGTAGCAGTCGCCGACCGTCTGGCCATTGCAGCACGTGGCGATGCGTTCGAGCTCGGCCTCGAGCCGCTTCAACTGGGCAATCTTTTCCCGCACCGAGATCAGTTGCTCCTCGGCGATCTTGTCGGCGTGGCCGCAGGGTTGCTCGGGGTGGCCGCTCAAATCGATCAGAGAGCGGATGTCCTCGACGGCGAAACCGAGATCGCGGGCGTGGCGGATGAAGGCCAACCGCTCCAGCTCCTGCCTGGAATAGCGGCGCTGGTTGCCTTCCGAGCGCTCGGGTGCGGCAACAAGGCCCATCTGCTCGTAGTAGCGGATGGTCGGCACCTTGACCCCGGTGCGGCGCGAGAGATCACCGATCGAAAACATGAATTGCCTCTTGAAGCTCTAGTGACTAGAGCAATTACAGTGCCTGACATCAGCGTTCAAGACCCATGCGGCGACGCCGCGCGGGCAAGACAGACAGATGATGTGATGACGGCGCCCCTCGACCAGGTAAAAATCAGGCAGACGCGGTTCAAGATCGGCGGCATGGATTGCGCCTCTTGCGCAACCAAGATCGATACGGCGGTGCGTCGCCTAGACGGCGTCGCCGATGTCTCGGTTTCGGTGACCGGTGCCAGCATGACGGTCAGCCATGGCGGCGCGTTGCCGGAAGACAAGGTGCTGCAGCAGGTGGCTCGGCTCGGCTACGGCATCGTCAGGGCCGAGGCACATGTATCGCCGATGTCAAATAAGGCGCACGCCGATCACGTCCACAATGACCATGATGGCCACGATCATGCGAGCCACGATCCCGATCCCGATCATGGCCATTCCGAGACGGGGCAGGCGTGGTGGCGTTCCCGCCGGGCGGTGCTGACGCTCGCCTGCGCGGCAGCGCTTCTCGCCGCATACGGCATCGGCCATCTGTTCCCGGTGGCGGAACGCGGGGTGTTCCTGGCCGCGCTGTTGGTCGGCCTGGTGGCGATCGCACGGCGCGCGCTGATAGCGGCATTGGCCGGCACGCCGTTTTCGATCGAGATGCTGATGACCATCGCGGCGATAGGCGCCGTGATGATCGGTGCCACTGAAGAGGCCGCCGCCGTGGTGGTGCTCTTCCTGATCGGCGAGCTTCTGGAGGGTGTCGCCGCCGGCCGGGCGCGGGCGAGCATCCAGGGACTTGCCGGTCTGGTGCCGAAGACGGCCTTGGTCGAGCGCGCAGGCGGCACATCGGAGTGTCCCGCCGAAGACCTTGCGGTCGGCGACATCATCCTGGTGCGGCCGGGCGACCGCATCCCGGCCGATGGCGAGATCATCGAGGGCGCGAGCGAAATCGACGAGGCGCCGGTGACGGGCGAGAGCACCCCGAAGCGCAAGGGCGCTACGGACGCCGTCTTTGCCGGCACGATCAGCACCGACGGCGTGCTCAAGGTGCGGGTGACGGCGGCCGCTTCCGACAACACCATCGCCCGAATCGCGCGGCTGGTGGAGGAGGCGCAGGAGGCCAAGGCGCCGACAGAGCGCTTCATCGATCGCTTCTCGCGCACCTACACGCCGGCGGTGCTGGCGGTCGGTGCGCTGGTGGCATTGTTGCCGCCGCTGCTTGCCGGCGGCGACTGGAACGAATGGATCTACAAGGGCCTTGCGATCCTGCTGATCGGCTGCCCCTGCGCGCTGGTCATCTCGACCCCGGCGGCAATCGCCGCGGGCCTGGCGACCGGCGCGCGGCGTGGCCTGTTGATGAAAGGCGGTGCGGTGCTGGAAGGCTTTCGCCGGCTCACGGCGGTCGCCTTCGACAAGACCGGTACGCTGACCGCAGGCAAGCCTGTCGTCACCGACATCGCGGCGTATGGAAGGGATGAACGCACCGTGCTGGCGCTGGCGGCAGCACTGGAGCAGGGCTCCAGCCATCCGTTGGCGATGGCGATCCTGGACCGGGCCAAGGCCGACAAGGCGCCGGTGCCGCCGGCTCTCGCAGCGAAGGCAATCTCGGGCAAGGGTGTCGAGGGCAGCGTCGGCGGCGTCGCCGTCTTCCTCGGCTCCGGCCAGGCGGCGGGCGAACGCGCCGACATGACGCAAGCGCAGCGCCTCGCCGTCGACAGCTTCAACGGCCAGGGCAAGACGGTGTCAGTGCTCGTCGCCGATGGCGTGGTGGCCGGGCTGATTGCCATGCGCGACGAGCCGCGGCCGGATGCTGCGGCCGGGATCGCGGCGCTGGAGGCCGAGAGCATCCGCGCGGTGATGTTGACCGGCGACAACAGTCGCACGGCGCAAGCCATCGCCGCTTCGCTCGGCATCGAGGCGCGGGCGGACCTGTTGCCCCAGGACAAGCAGCGCATCGTCGGCGAATTGCAGCGCGAGGGTTTCAAGGTCGCCAAGGTCGGCGACGGCATCAACGACGCGCCGGCGCTCGCGGCCGCCGATATCGGCATTGCCATGGGCGGCGGCACCGACGTGGCGCTGGAGACCGCGGACGCGGCGATCCTGCACGGCCGCGTCATGGACGTCGCGCGTATGGTGAAACTGTCGCGGGCGGTGATGGCCAATATCGGCCAGAACATCACCGTGGCGCTGGGGCTGAAGGCGGTGTTCCTGGTCACCACCATTTTGGGCATCACCGGCCTGTGGCCGGCGATCCTGGCCGATACCGGCGCGACCGTGCTGGTCACCGCCAACGCCATGCGCCTGCTGCGCTGGCGCGGGTGAAGCGCTTTTGGTTGATCACGATCTTTTCGGAAAACCGGCGTCCACTTTTCCGGATCGTGATCTACTCGGCTGGGGCTGTCAGCGGCGGCGTGGCGTTGCTGCGCCCTTCCCAGACATAAGAGGCGAGCGCCACTGCCACGGCGACCAGCATGGCGATGGCGCCCAGCAGCGGCAGGCTGCGGTAGCCATAGCCGCTGTTCAGCATCGCGGCGCCCAACGAAGCGGCCAGCGCGATGCCGACATTGAAGCCGGAGGGAATGAGCGACGAGGCAAGGTTCGAGGCGTCCGCGGTCCAGGCCAGGATGCGGGTCTGGATCGGCGTGCCGATGGCGAAGTTGAGACCGCCCCAGATGACGATCGCCACAACCATCGGCAGGGGATAGGGGCTGACGGCATAGATCACGCCAAGCGTCACCGCCTGCAGGGCCAGCATGGTGATCAATGACGGCATCAGCTTCCAGTCGGAGAGCTTGCCGCCGAGGAAGACGCCAAGGGTTGCGCCGACGCCGTTGAGCAGCAGCACCCACGGCACCAGGTTCTCGTCGAGACCGGTGACTTCGAGCAGTGTCGGCGTGATGTAGGTGAACAGGCCGAACTGGCCGATCATCAGCATCAGCATCAGGATCAGCGATGTCCAGACCTGCTGGCGGGCCAGCACGCGGACCTCGCGGGCGAAACCGGCGGGCTTGGCCGATGAGCCGGTGGTGCGCGGCAAAAGGGCTGCCATGGCAAGCGTTGCCGCGACACCCAGCGCGCACATCACCCAGAAAGTCGCACGCCAGCCCCAGATGTTGCCGATCGCGGTGCCGGCCGGCACGCCGATGACGTTGGAGACGGTGAGGCCGGACAGGATGACGGCGACAGCCATGCCGCGCTGGTCCTCGCGCACGAGACCGACGGCGACGACCATGGCGACGCCGAAATAGGCGCCATGCGCGACCGCCACGGCAATGCGCAACAGAAGCATCGAGGTGAAATCGGGCGCCAGCGCGCAAGCCGCCTGGCCAATGGTGAAGGCGATGGCGAGGCCGAGCAGCAAGGTCTTGCGCGACAATGACTTGGTGGCGAGCGCCAGCAGCGGGCCGCCGATGGCGATGCCGCCGGCATAGCCGGAGACGAGATAGCCGGCGGAGGGAACCGAGACGCCCAGGCCTTGCGCCACCTGCGGCAGCACGCCGGCAATGACGAATTCGGTGGTGCCGAAGGCAAAGGCGGCGATGAACAGGGCGATGAGCGGAAGCGACATGGGGAAGCCTTAGCTGGAAGCGCCTCAAACCACGGATGGGCTTTGCGGGCAATCCAGAAATTTTTGTCGCGGGTTTAGGTTTTCTTCAGTGGGGGCGAGGCGGTGAAGCGCCAATCTCCCCCTTGTGGGGGAGATGGCCGGGGCAAAGGAAGCGCGCGAACCTATCCAAGCGCGCTCCCTTCCTCTCCCTCCGGAGGGGGGAGAGCGACTATCTGGGGTGTCAAGTTGCACTCGCGAACTCGTTGCGCGCATCGCGTGCTTTTGCATTGAGGA
>NZ_JBVVQG010000027.1:0-39326 GCF_055811095.1 Mesorhizobium sp. WSM4833 | reverse complement strand
AATCGCTCTAATCCCACGAAATCTCTCTCGTGTAGATACAAGGTGTCGAGCGAAGCTCGACGGAGTGGGGGTCGACCTTTGCCGCTTGCCTAGGTTTTCTTGCTTGCCAGATTGTGCCTGGGTTGCGGCTACTGCGCGTTTGGCGAATGCCGTCCCCAACTCCGGAGGGGGAGGAAGGAGCAAAGCCGGCAGGCAGATAAGCGGCTCTCACATCGGCAGCTGGCGGTCGAGCGGTGGGCTCAACCACCTGGCTTGCCAACCCCTATCAGCTGGCTGATGATTGCAGCGACCTCCGCCCGCGCGGCGTCCATCCCCTGTCCGGTGTCGACGATGAAATCGGCCTGACGGCGCTTTTCCGCGTCCGGCACCTGCTTGGCCAGGATCGACGCCAGCTTCTCTTCCGTCATGCCGGGCCGTGCCAGCACGCGTTCGCGCTGGGTCTCGGCCGGGGCGGTGACGACGACGACCTTGTCGACGCGGTTGCGGCCGCCGGTTTCGAACAGCAGGGGGATATCGAGGACGGCGATCGGCGCGCCTGATCCACGATGCCTGGCCAGAAAGGCATCGGCATCGGCGCGCACCAGCGGGTGGATGATGGTCTCCAGCCGCTTCAGCGCCGCGGCATCGCCGAGCACGCGCGCGCCAAGTTTGGCACGATCGACCATGCCAGCGGATGTGGTGCCGGGAAAGGCGGCCTCGACCAGGGGGGCTGCCTTGCCCGCGTAGAGGCGATGCACCGTCTCGTCGGAATCATGGACCGGCACGCCGGCCTCGGCAAACATTTTTGCCGTGGTCGACTTGCCCATGCCGATCGAGCCGGTGAGGCCGAGCACGATCATGGCTTCGGCACCAGATCGGCGACGATCAGGGCCCGGAGTTCGGCCGTCACCCGCGGCCTGATGCCGAACCAGCGCTCGAAGCCAGGCACGGCCTGATGCAGCAGCATGCCAAGACCGTCGACCGTCTTCAGATTTCGCGCGCGGGCGGCCGCGAGCAGCGGCGTCTCCAGCGGCACATAGACGATGTCGGTGACGATGGCATGGTCGGGCAGCCGGGCGGGATCCGCCGACAGGCCTTCATTGCCATGCATGCCGAGCGCGGTGGTGTTGACCAGCAGGCCGGCATCGCCGAGCAGTTCGTTGGTCGCCGCCATGCCATGCGCCGAGACACCGGTGCCGAAACGATCGCGCAATTCCTGCGCTCGGGCCAGAGTGCGGTTGACGATGCGGATGTCGGCAACGCCGCGCTCCTTCAGCGCATGGATGACGGCGCGCGACGCGCCGCCGGCGCCGAGCACCACCGCCGGACCCTTGCTTGCCCAGCCCGGTGCATGATCGTCGAGGTTGGCGGCAAAGCCGTGACCGTCAGTGTTGCCGCCCCACAGGACGCCGTCCTCGAACCACAGCGTGTTGACGGCGCCGATTTCTTGCGCCGCCTGGTCGCGGCGTTCGGCCAATGCGAAGGCCGCTTCCTTGTGCGGGATGGTGATGTTGCCACCGCGGTAATTGTTTGCCTGCAATGTTTCCACGAACACGGCAAAGTCTTGCGGCGCGACATCGAGGGCCTGGTAGCTTCCGTCGATGCCATGTTTGGCCAGCCAGTGGCCATGGATCTTCGGCGAGCGCGAATGCTTGACCGGATGGCCCGACACGAAGGCTTTTTTCGACGCCTCAGCCATCGATCGCCCCCAGGTCTCGCAGTTCGGCCAGCAGCGGCAACAGCGGCAGGCCGACAATGGTGAAATGATCGCCCTCGATTTTCTCGAACAATTGAATGCCTTCGCCTTCGATCTGATAGGCGCCGACGCTTCCCAGCGCCTTGGCGCCGACGCGGGCGAGGTGGCGGCCGATGAAGGCGGGGTCGAGCTTGCGCATGGTCATCGAGGCGATGCCGACATGGCGCCACAAAACCTTGCCGTCGCGAACCAGCACGGCGGCGCTGTTCAACTGATGGGTCTTGCCCGACAGCGCCAGCAAATGACGGCGGGCACCCTCCATGTCAGCCGGCTTGTGGAACACCTCGTCGCCGAGCGACAGCGTCTGGTCGCATCCCAGCACCAGGGCGCCCGGCCTGCGCTCGCTGACTTCGGTCGCCTTAGCCTCGGCCAGCACCAGGGCGACGTCCTCGGGCGAGACGCCGCTATCCTGCAAAGGCGACTCGAGCGCGCGCTCGTCGACATCGGCCGGCACCGCCTCGACATCGACGCCGGCATTGACCAGCATCGCCTTGCGGAACGGACTGCCGGAAGCGAGGATGAGTTTTTCGGTCATGTTTTTCGCCCGTTAATCGTCGTTGACCGGCGCAATGCAGAAGGTTGCCAAAGGTTGGCGGGACAGCGCCCCCTCTGTCCTGCCGGACATCTCCCCCTCAAGGGGGGAGATTGGATGTAACTTCGGCTTTCGCCAATTTTTAACGTTGAACAGAAAGTGCGGTCCGCGAAACCGCCGATCTCCCCCCTTGAGGGGGAGATGCCCGGCAGGGCAGAGGGGGGCGCGAAGGATCGCGGTGTTTCGGACACTGTCTCAGGCCTGCGGGTGCGGAAGGGGCTCATCTATCTATTCTTCCCCCGCAGGGCAACGATGGCCGCCGCCGTTTCCTCGATCGAGCGGCGGCTGACGTCGATCATCGGCCAGCCATGGCGCGTGCAGATCTTGCGGGCGTAGGCGAGCTCTTCGCTGATCGCCGCGCGATCGACATAGTCTGATGCCTCATACGAGCTGCTGTTGCCGAGGATGCGGTTTTGCCGGACATGCGAGATGCGCTCGGCGGTGGCGATCAGCCCGACGATGAGCGGCTTGCTGGCGGCAACCAGGCTTTCCGGCACCGGCACGCCGAGCACGATCGGGATGTTGGCGGTCTTGATGCCGCGGTTGGCGAGATAGATGCTGGTCGGCGTCTTCGACGTGCGAGAGATGCCGATCAGCACGACATCGGCATCGTCCATGTTGAGCGGCAGCTGGCCGTCATCATGGTCCATGGTGAAATTGAGCGCATCGATGCGGCGGAAATATTCGGCGTCGAGAACATGCTGGGCGCCGACGCGGCGGCCGGCGGGGGTGCCGAGATAGGACTGGAACACGGTCAGCACTGGCTCCAGCACCGACACACAGGGCAGGCCCATGGCCGCGCAGCGCTCGTCGATGCCGCGCGCCAGCTTCTGGTCCACGACCGTATAGAGGATGATGCCCGGCTCTTCCTCTATGTCCTCGAACACCTTCGCCACCTGCTTTTCGGTGCGGATAAGCGGATAGATATGCTCGATGGCGCGCGCATCCTTGTACTGCGCCGAAGCCGCCCGGCCGGCGGCGAGCAGCGTTTCGCCGGTCGCGTCGGAAATCAGGTGCAGGTGGAAGAAGCTCTGGGGTTTGTTCACAGGGGGTCACCTGGGGCTGTGGGCTTCTGTGGATAAAGCGGGATGAAAAGAGGGGTCGGTCGGAGGCGACTGTATCAGATGGCAGTTTGTCCACAATTCGATGCGCTGTCAGCTTCGTCGGGCGACTGGGGACAAGTTTGGGGACGGCTTTTTTCGCCTACAGTCCGTCCACAGGACCTGCCTTTCACCGCTCTGCCTAACGCTTTGACTCGATTGATCGATTCCGACCTATCCCCAGAACCCTACATCTGGGAAAAAGAAGCACGCGACAATATGTTGGCTGGTGTTTTCCGGGGCAAAGCGGGACAGGTGGCAATCACCAGAACCAACAGACTCTTAGAATCAGAAGAATCTTAGATATAAGAATCTTTGATTATAGAAGAGGCCGGGAGAAGCGAGCGCTCGATGCCCCAGAACCGGATCATGCTGGATGTCCTGAAGGGCAAGGCTCATTTTCCGCCTCCGCTCTGGATGATGCGTCAGGCAGGGCGTTATCTGCCGGAGTATCGGGAGACACGCAGGCTAGCAGGCTCGTTCCTCGATCTCTGCTATGATCCAGACCTTGCTGTCGAAGTGACCTTGCAACCGATCGAGCGCTTCGGCTTCGATGCTTCGATCCTGTTTTCCGATATCCTTGTCGTTCCGCATGCGCTTGGCCGTGACGTCCGCTTCGAAGAGGGTAGAGGGCCGCTGCTGACGCCGATCACCGCGCCGCAGATTCTGGCTCTGGAAGGCAAGGTGTTTCACGTGAATCTCGAACCGGTCTACGAGACGGTTCGCCGATTGCGGGCCAAATTGCCCGACGAGACAACCCTGATCGGCTTCTGCGGCGCGCCGTGGACGGTGGCGACCTACATGATTGCCGGCCATGGCACGCCCGACCAGGCGCCGGCGCGGCTTTTTGCCTATCGCGAGCCGGTGGCCTTTCAACGATTGCTGAAGGTGCTTGCCGAACATTCGGCCGCCTATCTCATCCGCCAGATCGAGGCGGGCGCGGATGTGGTGCAGATTTTCGATTCCTGGTCCGGCGTGCTGGACGATGAAACATTCGATTTGTTCTGCGTTCAGCCGATGGCTGAGATCGTTGGCCGGGTGCGGGCGGTTTATCCCGATGTCCCGATCATCGGTTTTCCCAAGGGCGCCGGTGCGCGCTACCGGACCTATCGACAGAAGACCGGCGTAACGGCGCTGGGCATCGACTGGACGGTGCCCCTGATCGCGGCGAAAGAATTGCAGCGCTCGGGTGCGGTTCAGGGCAATCTCGATCCCTTGCGGCTCGTGGCTGGCGGCAAGGCGCTGTCGGATGGCGTCGAGGCGATCCTGGGAGCGCTGGGAGACGGCCCGCTGATCTTCAACCTCGGTCACGGCATCACGCCGGAGACGCCGATCGCCCATGTCGAGGCGATGGTGAAACAGGTGCGGAGCGCGACACGCTGATGGCTCAGATGAACAACACGAACAGCACCGGCCAGGCGATGATGCGCATGATATCAGGTATCGCCGTGCTGATCGTTTTCACCGCGCTTTTGTATTTCGCGGCACCCGACAGTTTCTACCCCTGGGCCAAGGCGATCCATATCCTCGCCGTCATCTCGTGGATGGCGGGCATGCTCTATCTGCCGCGGCTGCTGGTCTACCACGCCGATGCCGAGAAGGGCTCGGTGCAGTCGGAAACCTTCAAGGTGATGGAGCGGCGCCTGCTGCGCGGCATCATTAATCCGGCGATGATCGTCACCTGGGTGTTCGGCCTGTGGCTTGCCTGGAAAGGCTTTGGTTTCCAGGGCGGCTGGCTTCACGCCAAGATCGGAGCGGTGCTTTTGCTGTCGGCCATGCATGGCTATCTGGCCGGTGCGGTGCGCAAATTCGCCGAGGACCGTAATGAAAAACCGGCCAGGCACTGGCGGATGGTCAACGAGATCCCCACATTGCTGATGATCGCAATCGTCATCCTGGTGGTGGTCAAGCCGTTCTGATGCATGTTGCCCAAAAACGGCCAGGAGACTACGACAGGCATTGATGCGTTTAGGCCTTCATAGGCCATGCAAAACGCAGCTTGCTCTTTCACCCGACCGACGATAAAAGACGGGTCTTCCTTCCCGTCATGCGCCGCCCCTCGTTGTTTTCGGCCGCGCCCGGCATTTGTCGCATCCCGCCGATATTTTCCCAAAGCCTACCCAGACTCCATCTATTCAAGGTCCGTCTATGCAAGAAATGAAACTCGCCGAGTTCAAGAACAAGAAACCGCCAGAGCTGATCGCTTATGCCGAATCGCTGGAGGTCGAAAACGCCAGCGTCATGCGCAAGCAGGAGCTGATGTTTGCGATCCTGAAGAAGCTGGCCGCCCAGGAGATCGAGATCATCGGTGATGGCGTGGTCGAGGTGCTGCAGGACGGTTTCGGCTTCCTGCGCTCCGCCAACGCCAATTACCTGCCAGGTCCCGACGACATCTATATTTCACCATCGCAGATCCGGCGCTTTTCGCTGAAGACCGGCGATACTGTCGAAGGGCCGATCCGCAGCCCGAAAGAGGGCGAGCGCTATTTCGCGCTGCTCAAGGTCAACACTATCAATTTCGACGATCCCGAGAAGATCCGTCACAAGATCCACTTCGACAATCTGACGCCGCTCTATCCGACCAAGCGGCTGAAGATGGAGATCGAGAATGTCACCACCAAGGACATATCGGCCCGTGTGATCGACCTGGTGGCGCCGATCGGCAAGGGACAGCGCGCCTTGATCAACGCGCAGCCGCGTACCGGCAAGACGGTTCTGATGCAGAACATCGCCCACTCGATCACCGCCAACCACCCGGAATGCTATCTGATCGTGCTGC
Source organism: Mesorhizobium sp. WSM4833 (assembly GCF_055811095.1). Classification (NCBI taxonomy): domain Bacteria; kingdom Pseudomonadati; phylum Pseudomonadota; class Alphaproteobacteria; order Hyphomicrobiales; family Phyllobacteriaceae; genus Mesorhizobium; species Mesorhizobium sp. WSM4833. The sequence continues at coordinate 33,120 of NZ_JBVVQG010000027.1, read as the reverse complement.
TGATCGACGAGCGGCCGGAAGAAGTGACCGACATGCAGCGCTCGGTGAAGGGAGAGGTGATCTCCTCGACCTTCGACGAGCCGGCGGTGCGCCACGTGCAGGTCGCCGAAATGGTCATCGAGAAGGCCAAGCGCCTGGTCGAACATGGCCGCGACGTCGTCATCCTGCTCGATTCGATCACCCGTCTCGGCCGCGCCTACAACACCGTCGTGCCGTCATCCGGCAAGGTGCTGACCGGTGGTGTCGACGCCAACGCGCTGCAGCGGCCGAAGCGCTTCTTCGGCGCCGCCCGCAACATCGAGGAAGGCGGTTCGCTGACCATTATCGCCACCGCGCTGATCGATACCGGCAGCCGCATGGACGAAGTCATCTTCGAAGAGTTCAAGGGCACCGGCAACTGCGAAATCCAGCTCGACCGCAAGGTGGCCGACAAGCGCATCTATCCGGCCATGGACATCCTGAAGTCCGGCACCCGCAAGGAAGACCTGCTGGTTTCCAAGCAGGACCTGCAGAAGATCTTCGTGCTGCGCCGCATCCTGGCGCCGATGGGAACCACCGACGCGATCGAGTTCCTGATCGACAAGCTCAAGCAGACCAAGACCAATGCGGATTTCTTCGATTCGATGAACACGTAAGGGGATGTGGTAGCGGTCCTTCGCGCCCCCCTCTGCCCTGCCGGGCATCTCCCCCTCTAGGGGGGAGATTATGCCCTTGGTCGCTTTCGGCAATTATCAACGCTGTAAGGTGAGCGGAACAGCGAAGCTGCCGATCTCCCCACTTGAGGGGGAGATGGCCGGTGGGCCAGAGGGGGCGTCTCTCGCCGGCGGTTAGCAAAACTATCGCCGTCGCAACAATCGCTCGAGCTCTTCAGCATCCGTCACCGCCGGCAAACAAACCTGCCCTGTACACAACCATGCACCTGCCTTGTCGGTCGGCGGCAGGATTCCACCGGGCAGCAAGGGTCGATTCGCTGCCGTACCGATCGGCACGACGATTTCGATGCGGCGCGGGTCCGGGTTTCGATTCGCAACCGGAACGAGCTTTGGATCTGTGAACTCATCCACCAACACCAGCTTGAGCGGCTCGATCGCCAGCGCGCAGGCATTGACGATGCCGGCCTGGCCATAGGCCTGCTGCGCCGCGCGGCCGGCGGCATGCTCGGCGACGTGCCAGGCTCTTTCCTGCAGCTCGAGATTGCCGGTGACGGAGCCGAGCCTGACCAGCGCCTCGATGATCTGGCCGGTGGCGGACGGAATGGCTTCGTCGACATCGCCCCGGATGCGGATCGGCACGTCGGTGCTGTCGGAAGCAGTCAGGTAGTAGCCAGTTTTCTCGGCGTCTGCGTGCCAATGGTCGAGTTGCTCGACGAACTTGCTGGCCTGGCCGACATAGCTCCAGTCGCCCAATGCCTCGAACAGCGAGATCGCGGCATTGGTCATGGCGGCGTAGTCGCTCGACAGAGCGGGGAACAATTTTCTGGCGCCGAGCATCGAATGTGGCAAGCGGCCGTCGCGGCTGGCTGAGCTGATATGGGCGAAGGCCTTTGCCGCAGCAATGATCCAGTCAGGCCGCGCCAGGGACCGGCCGGCCTCGGCAAGAGCTGCGATCATCAGGCCGTTCCAGTCGGTGAGGGTCTTTGCGTCGCGGCCGGGCCTGACCCGCTGTTCCCGGATGGCGAGAAGCTTCGCCTTGAGCGGGCCGAGCTCCTGGCGATCGATCTGCGCTTGCTGGGACCTTGTTTGGTGGACAATTGGCTTGCCTTCCCAGCCATGTGGGCTGGAGAGCGTGAAGTATTTGAAAAACAAGGCGGAATCGTCGCCTAGGGTGTTTTCGACCTCTTCCTTGCTCCAGGTGTAGAACAGCCCCTCCTCGCCGTCGCTGTCGGCGTCGAGGCTGGCGGCAAAGGCGCCGCCGTCAACGCGCATTTCGCGCAGCAGCCAGTCGATGGTCTCTTCGATTCGTACCCGGAACAATTCGTTGCCGCTCTGCGCGTAAGCCCAGTTGCAGAAGCGGGTGAGTTGGGCATTGTCGTAAAGCATTTTTTCGAAATGCGGCACCAGCCATTCGGCGTCGGTCGAGTAGCGGCTGAGCCCGCCGCCAATATGATCGTAGATGCCGCCGCTCAGCATCTGTTCGAGGCTGTTGAGGACGTCGTCGCGATGGGCAGCGTTGCCGTCACGCAGCCAGGACAGCCACAGCGTTTGCATGAACGGCGCGTTGGGGAATTTCGGCGCGCCCTTTAAGCCCCCGAGATCGCGGTCGATGATGCCGTCGATGCCTTTGGCCAGTTCCGCCAGCGTGTCGCGGTCGAGCACGGTTCTGGCGTGCGAACCGGCGAGCCGCGCCTCGACATGCGTCGTCAGGCCGTCGGCGCTCTGGATGAGGCTCGCCCGCTTCTCGCGCCAGGCCTTGTCCACCGCCTCCATCACCTGGATGAAACCAGGGCGGCCATAGCGCGGCTCGCGCGGAAAATAGGTGCCGCCCCAGAACGGCTTGCCGTCCGGGGTCAGGAACATGGTCAGCGGCCAGCCGCCTTGCTCGCCCATCGCGGAGAGAGCCGCCATATAGACCTGGTCGATGTCGGGACGCTCCTCGCGGTCGACCTTGATATTGACGAACAGACGGTTCATGACGGCGGCGACACCGTCGTTTTCGAAGCTTTCATGCGCCATGACATGGCACCAGTGGCATGCGGCATAGCCGACCGAGAGCAGGATCGGTCTGTCCAGCGCCTTTGCCTCTTCGAGCGAAGCCGGTGACCAGGCGCGCCAGTGCACGGGATTGCCGCTGTGCTGCTGCAGATAGGGGCTGGCTTCTTCGGCAAGCAGGTTTTGCGCGGGCAGCGTCACTGGGCAAACTCGGGTGCGATTGGCTGATAGGCGTGAAGCTAGGGCGGTTCGGTAGAGCGGGCAAATGATTTCAGGCGATTCCATCGTAGCGCTGTCGAGCGGCCGGCTGCCGGCCGGGGTCGCCGTCATCCGCATTTCCGGTCCGCAGACTCGATTCGCAATCGAAACGATTGCTGGAGCTATGGTTAAGGACCGGGTGGCGGTTCTGCGTAGATTTAAGGCGCCCGACGGGACCTTGCTCGATACCGGCCTGGTCGTTTTCTTTCCCGGACCGGCCAGTTTTACGGGTGAGGATGTCGCCGAGTTCCATGTCCATGGCGGGCGCGCCGTGGTGGCTCGAATGCTGGAGACGATCGGTGGTTTTGATGGCGTCAGGCATGCTGAACCGGGTGAATTCACGCGCCGCGCCTTCCTTAACGGTAAAATCGACCTCGTAGAAACGGAGGCATTGGCTGACTTAGTCAATGCCGAGACCGAAGCGCAGCGGCGCTTCGCTGTCCTGAATGCCCAAGGCGTCCAAAGCGAACTCTACCTCGGCTGGCGCCGCCGGCTGATCCATGCCCGCGCCATGATCGAGGCCGAGATCGATTTCGCCGACGAGGACGATGTCCCCGGTTCCGTTTCGGATACGGTCTGGTCTGATGTCAGAACAATGATCGATGAGATCGATCGGCACATCGCCGGGTTTCGCGCCGCCGAGATCATCCGAGACGGCTTCGAGGTGGTCATCCTCGGTGCGCCGAACGCCGGGAAGTCGAGTCTGTTCAACGCCCTGGCGCGGCGGGATGCCGCTATAGTAACGGATGAACCGGGCACGACCCGCGACCTACTTGAAGTGACGCTTGATCTACAGGGGCTGCGTGTCAGGCTCATCGATACCGCCGGCCTGCGCGACGCCGCCGGGAAGGTGGAGGCGATCGGCATCGAGAAGGCGAGGGCCAAGGCGCATGGCGCCGATCTGCTGCTGTTGCTTCAGGACGTGGCGGACCCACGGGATGTCGGTTCGCTGCCGGCGGTGGCGCCAACGCTGCGCGTCGGCACCAAGCTCGACCTGATCGAGAGCGGCGCGGCGAGCGAGGTCGCCGGCGGCTATGACCTCGTCATCTCGGTGAAGGACGGGACAGGCGTGGAGGCACTGCTTGCGGAAATCGGCCGGCGTGCGGTGGAGATAGCCGGCAGATCAGGCGATATCCTGCCGTCGCGCCTACGCCACGTCGAATTGCTTGGCGAGGCCAACCGTCATCTGCGCCTCGCCATGGATGACCGGGCCGTCGGGCAGGAGCTGCGCGCCGAGGAGTTGCGGCTCGCAGCCGATCGCCTGGGCCGAATCGTTGGCGCTATCGATGTCGAGGACATGCTGGACGTGATTTTCTCGCAGTTTTGTATTGGGAAATGACTCACGTGAAACACTGGGTCGGTCGGTAGGAACCAGGTTCCCTATGGCTTGACGGCTTGGATGCTACACTTTGATGAGCGTGCCTTGCTAATTTGGTGGAACGCCCATGACTTCGTCATCCACGGGCGGAGCAAGGAGCGCAGCGACGCGGCGCAGACCCGAGGATCCATGCCGCGACATCAAAGCAGCCGCCACTGTGCAGGATTCTGTGCCGCTGCACCCTACGGTCAAGGTCGCGGCATGGATCCTAGGGTCTCCGCTACGGAGCTTCGCTCCTGCTCCGCCCTAGGATGACGAAGTTGAGGGCTTCGGCCAATGCCAAGCCAGGAGAAAACTATGAAACCCTGGCGGTAAGGAACCTCAGCCGGAGAATAATAGACCGGCGGCGTGACTCACGTGAAACATGGCTGCAGTTGCACCCCCGCTCTGTTTCACGTGAAACTCGTCGCGGAGTTTTCTTGACAGCGCCGCTCCGCGGGGACATGTGTCCCTCAATCATTCGAATCCGGGAAGTTTGTGATGACCAATCACTATGATGTGGTTGTGGTGGGCGGCGGCCATGCTGGTTGCGAGGCGGCCAGCGCTGCCGCGCGCGCCGGTGCCAGGACCGCCCTGGTGACGCTGCGTTTCGACACTATCGGGGTCATGTCGTGCAACCCGGCGATCGGCGGGCTCGGCAAGGGTCATCTGGTGCGCGAGATCGATGCCATGGACGGCTTAATGGGGCGCGTGGCGGATGCGGCCGGCATCCAGTTCCGCCTGCTCAACCGCCGCAAGGGTCCCGCGGTGCGCGGGCCTCGCACGCAGGCCGACAGAAAACTCTATCGCCTTGCCATGCAGGAAGCGATTCGGCAGCAGAACGATCTCGACGTGGTCGAAGGCGAGGTTCTGGACTTCGAGATCGCCGACGGGCAGATCACGGCGGTTCTCCTGGCCGACGGCCGGCGCCTGGCTTGTGGCGCGGTCGTTCTGACGACCGGGACTTTTTTGCGCGGGCTTATCCATATCGGCGAGAAGAAGATCGTCGCCGGCCGCATGAACGAGCAGGCGAGCCTCGGCCTGTCGGCGACGATGGACCGCGCCGGCTTCAAGCTTGGAAGGCTGAAGACCGGGACGCCGCCGCGGCTCGATGGCCGGACCATCGATTGGGCGTCGCTGGAAAGCCAGGCGGCGGATGCGGATCCGGTGCCGTTCTCGCTGATGACCGACCGCATCGAGACGCCGCAGATCGATTGCGGCATTACGCGGACGACGACCGCGACTCATGAGCTGATCCGCGCCAATCTCGGCCGCTCGGCCATGTATTCCGGTTCGATCGAAGGGGTCGGGCCGCGCTATTGCCCGTCGATCGAGGACAAGATCGTCAAGTTCGGTGACCGAGACGGGCACCAGATTTTCCTGGAGCCGGAAGGGCTCGGCGACGATACGGTCTATCCCAACGGGATCTCGACCTCGCTGCCCGAAGACGTGCAGCTCGACATCTTGAAAACCATTCCGGGGCTGGAGCGGGCCGTCATGCTGCAGCCCGGCTATGCCATTGAATATGATCATGTCGATCCGCGCGAATTGCATCAGACGTTGGAGACGAAGCGCATTAGTGGCCTCTTTCTCGCCGGGCAGATCAATGGCACGACCGGCTATGAGGAAGCGGCCGGGCAAGGCTTGCTGGCCGGCCTCAATGCGGCGCGGCGGGCGGCGGGGAGCGAGCAGATCGTGCTCAGCCGCACCGAGGCCTATATCGGCGTGATGGTCGACGATCTGACCAGCCGCGGCATCGCGGAGCCCTACCGGATGTTCACCTCGCGGGCCGAGTTCCGGCTGTCGCTGCGCGCCGACAATGCGGATGAGCGGCTGACGCCCCTGGCGGAGAGGCTGGGGATTGCCTCGGCGCAGCGGATGCAGCGCTACGGGCAAGTCATGCAGAGTCTCGATGAAGCGCGGGAGCTGGCGAAATCGCTCACCATGACGCCCAACGAGGCGGCGCGTCACGGGCTGGAGATCAACCGGGACGGCGTGCGCCGCTCCGGTTATGAATTGCTGTCCTATCCCGATGTCGATGTCGCCTGGCTGGGTCGCATCGATTCGCGATTCGCGGCGATCGACAGCAAGACGGCGGAACGCCTCGAAACAGAGGCGAAATATTCGGTCTATCTCGATCGCCAGAAGACGGATGTGGCCCAGATCCGGCACGAGGAGAGCCGGCTGATCCCCGAGACGGTCGACTTCGCCGGCGTGCCGGGACTGTCCAACGAATTGAAGCAGAAGATGCAGGCGCGGCGGCCGCGCTCCATCGCCGATGCCCAGCGCATGGAGGGCATGACGCCGGCGGCGCTGGCGATCATTGTCGCGCATGTCCGCCATGCGGAGAGCGCCAGGCGCCCACAAAGGGATGTTGCGTGAGTTCTATGTCCCTAGAGAGCCTGCAGGACGCGGCAGGCCCGGTTTCACGTGAAACATTCTATCGGCTGGTGGCGTTCGAGCAGATGTTCCAGAAATGGAATCGCAGCATCAATCTCGTCGCGCAATCGACGTCGGGCGATGTCTGGCAGCGTCATATACTGGACAGTGCGCAGCTCGCGCGCATAGAGCCTCAGGCCACACGCTGGGTGGATCTCGGCTCTGGCGGCGGATTTCCGGGCCTTGTCATGGCTTTCCTGCTGGCCGAGCGCGCCGGCGCTAGCATCGATCTGGTTGAAAGCAATCGCAAAAAAGCGTCGTTCCTGCAGACCGTCGTCGGCCAGTTCAACCTGCCGGCGCGGGTCGTGGCGCGCCGTATCGATGAAAGCCATGCACTTGTTTCGACACCGCAAATCGTGACAGCGCGGGCGCTGGCCTCGCTTTCGACCTTGCTGGACCTGTCGGCGCCATGGCTGACATCAGGCGCGCGCGGCCTGTTCCACAAAGGCCGGGATTACCGCGCCGAAGTGCAAGAAAGCGTTAACCGATGGTCATTCGATCTGGTAGAACATCCCAGTGTGACCGACCCTGGCGGCGTCATCCTGGAATTGTCCAACCTGCAACCTGTCTGATCCGCGATTTGTCAGACACTTTGGCGACCCAAAATGAACTTCTGGCATAGACCCATGATGAAGAATGGCCCCCGAATCATCACCGTAGCCAACCAGAAGGGCGGTGTCGGCAAGACCACCACCGCCATCAATCTGGCGACAGCGCTGGCCGCGATCGGCGAAAAGGTGCTGATCGTCGATCTCGATCCGCAAGGCAATGCCAGCACCGGCCTCGGCATCGACCGCAAGGATCGGACCGTGTCGTCCTATGACGTGTTGACCGGCGAACTGGAGCTGGAAGCCGCGGCTATTCCGACGGCGGTGCCTGGCCTGTCGATCGTGCCGTCGACGCTCGACCTGCTCGGCATCGAAATGGAAATCGCTTCGGCGCCGGACCGGGTGCTCAAGCTGCGCAATGCGCTGCGCGCCGCGACCGAGCGCGGCGCACCTTTCGGCTATGTGCTGATCGATTGCCCGCCCTCGCTCAACCTTTTGACCTTGAATTCAATGGCTGCGGCCGATTCTGTTCTAGTGCCGCTGCAATGCGAGTTCTTCGCGCTCGAAGGCCTCAGCCAGTTGCTGGAGACGGTCGAGCAGGTGCGCCGCTCGATCAATCCGGATCTCACCATCCAAGGCATCGTGCTGACCATGTATGACGGCCGCAACAATCTCGCCAACCAGGTGGTGCAGGATGTGCGGGCGCATATGGGCGACAAGGTCTACGAGACCGTCATCCCGCGCAATGTGCGGGTGTCCGAGGCGCCGTCCTACGGCAAGCCGGCGATCCTTTACGATCTGAAATGCTCGGGCAGCCAGGCCTATCTGCAACTGGCGTCGGAAGTGATCCGCCGCGAGCGCAAGTTACGCGCCGCTTGATTAGACTCCCTGCAATCTAAAGAGCCGATTCGATACCGAAACGATCCGGAACCTGGAATAAAGATGAGCGAAGACCTTTCGAGAAAGAGACTGGGGCGTGGGCTGGCGGCGCTGATCGGCGAGATCGATCGCCCAGCTGCGCCTGAAAAACCAGGCATGAGCGCCGACGGCAAGGTGCCGATCGAGTTCCTGACCCCCAATCCGAAGAATCCGCGGCGGCATTTCGGCGACGCCGAGCTGACCGACCTTGCCCAGTCGATCCGCGAACACGGCGTCGTCCAGCCGGTGGTGGCGCGCCCTTCGCCGGCACAGGCCGGCCGTTACGAGATCATCGCCGGCGAGCGGCGCTGGCGGGCGGCACAGCGCGCCGGGCTGTCCGAGATCCCGGTCATCATCCGCGAGGTCAACGACCGCACCGCGCTCGAGCTGGCGATCATCGAAAACGTCCAGCGCACCGACCTCAATGCGGTCGAGGAAGCACTTGGCTATCAGCAACTGATCGATGAGCACGGCTACACCCAGGCCGATCTCGGCCAGGTGATCGGCAAGAGCCGCAGCCATGTCGCCAACACGCTCAGGCTCCTGAAGCTGCCGGACGTGATCCGCGACATGCTGGTCGACGGCGCGCTGTCGGCGGGCCATGCCCGCACGCTGGTGACGGCGGAAGATCCGGCCGGCCTTGCCAAGCGTATCGTCGAAGAGGGCCTTTCGGTGCGCCAGGCCGAAGCGCTGGCCCAGATACCGGCCGGCACCAGCAGCACCAAGGAAGCCAAGCCGGCGCCAAGTCCGGAGCAGAAGGACGCCGATACGCTGGCGCTGGAAAAGCTGTTGACCGATACGATCGGCATGATTGTGTCAGTGGATCACAAGGGCAAGGGCGGCACTTTGCGGGTTTCATACCGGTCGCTGGAGCAGCTTGATGAGCTGTGCAGAAGGCTGAAGCAGGAGCGTTAGTTAGCCGGCGAAATATATTGAGGCCGGAGATTGCGCATGTGGAAAGGGGCTGGCCGTTTGGCCGGCCTTTTCCTTTTGGGGCGCTGGTGATTGGCGAAATCGGTGACGCCGCGAATCTCCCTCCTTGAGGGGAGATGGCCGGCAGGCCAGAGGGGGTCGCCCCTCATCAAGCGCCGGGCCCCTGCGGGAACGAAGAAGAGGTCAGCGCCCCACGCGCGGCGGCCCCCTCTGTCGCCTTCGACATCTCCCCTTCGAGGGGGAGATCAGGCTCGCTCCCCAGCCTCGCGCTCTCAACCGCGATCCCAAGCAGCGCCTGCCGCCAGCCCTGCCGCTCGCGGCTTGACAGTGCCAGGCAACGGCGTAACCTATATTAGATATGGCTTAAATTATGTGCCCTAGCGTGCCGGTCAGTCGAGGCGGGGGCTATTTGCCGTTCCTACAACAGTCGTGAAATGGCACCGCCCCGCCAATGCGATATGCCGACGCGCCTGACGCAAGTGGGAGGTGCAAATGGCAGTCCGTTGGCAATTGTCCGGAAGTTACTTCGAAAATTGTAGCTGCGATGTCGTATGTCCTTGTCTGCTGTCCACCAACGCGCAGCTGACATCGAAGCCGACGAAAGGTGTTTGCGACGTCGGTTTGGTCTTTCATATCAATACGGGCAACTACGGCGACGTTCGATTGGATGGGCTCAGTGTCGCGATGGTCGCTCACACGCCGGGTCCTATGGCAAACGGCAATTGGACGGCCGCCGCCTATATCGACGAACGGGCCGATGACAGGCAAACAGAGGCGCTAGGTGCCATCTTCACCGGCGCTGCGGGCGGCCCTATGGCGGTGCTGGCACCCATGATTGGCACGAATCTTGGCGCCAAGAAGGTGCCGATAAGCTACCGGATAGACGGCAAGAAGCGGTCGGCGGAGATTGCGGGCGTCATGCAGATGGCGGTCGAGCCGCTGCCGACAATGCGCGAGGACGGGCAGATGTGGGCGGCCACCGGCCATCCTGTCAATCCCGATTGGCTCGCCCTGGCGATGGGGGCGGAAGGCAGTACATTCAGCGATCATGGCATGAGCTGGGACAATTCCCGCCGAAACGGACATTACGCCCCGATCAATTGGTCTGGGCAGCAGTAGCCGTTGGCAGCGTAGCACGGAACGACCTCGTCCATGGCCCCGACGTTGCAGCGATACATCATTCTCGCGCTGCTGATCGCTATCGCTGCGGCGGCGTGGACCCTGCTTGTCTGGCAGCAGATGGGCATGGACGCGGACATGCGCATGGAAATGTACGCACTCACCATGGGTATGAAGGCGCCGCTGTTTCTTGCCATCTGGATGATCATGATGATTGCCATGATGTTTCCGACGGCCGCGTCCATGATCCTGACGTTTCACAAGGTCCAGGCCGGCAAACAGAGCCGGGGCGAGACCTTTGTCTCGAGCTGGTGTTCGTGGCCGGGTATATGCTGGTTTGGGGCGTGGTGGGCGTTATCGCCTTTGCCGGTGCGGCGGGTGCGGAGATGCTTGCCGGGCATGTGGGATTGTCCGCTGCGACGGCCGCGCGTATCGGCGGCGCGCTGCTGATGATTGGGGGCGCCTATCAACTCTCCCCACTGAAAGATCTGTGTCTGGCCAAATGCCGCACGCCGATTGGCTTCATCCTGACCTCATGGCGCGATGGTTATTGGGGTGCGGTTCGCATGGGCCTGGAGCATGGACTTTTTTGCCTGGGCTGCTGCTGGCTTTTGTTTCTCGCCCTCTTTCCTCTCGGGATCATGAACGTCGCCGCAATGGCCGTGGTCACCTTGCTGATCTTTGCGGAAAAGACCCTCCCGTCAGGAGGTGGGATCGCAAAGGTGTCGGGTATCGCTCTGCTTCTTTACGGCGCGGCGGTGCTGGTCTTTCCACAGGCGCTGCCAACCTTCCAGCAGGTGGGCGCCATGACAATGAATTGACCGATGGAGGCAGCGCTCGGTGCCGAGAAGAGGAGGATCGCTCTCCTACCTCTGCGCCAACCTGCTGCTCTCCACCGCAATGCCAAGCAGCGCCTGTCTTGCCAGCGCCACGGAAAGATCCGGCCGCCGTCTGGTCTGCAGCACCGCCGTCTGCAGCCGGGTCAGTGCGCGGCCGAGCGCTTCGGTGCTCCAGCGCTCCAGCGCTTTCTCCACCAGCTTGCGTCGCGAGAAAAACACCGGCGGGCGAGCGGCGGCAACGACCGTGGCGGCGTTGCGGTTGCCGGACTCCATCTGGCCGCGCATGATCTGGATCTGCTGCAACTGCCGCATTGCCGAGGACAGCACCAGGAAGGGCTGGCCGCCGGACTGGCAATGGCGGGTGAAGGCGGTGTCGAAGTCGCCGATCTTGCCTTCGAGAAGCGCGTCGACCGCGTCGTCGAAAGACGCGCCGGAGACATCACCTGACATCGCTTTGACCTCCTCCAGGCCGATCTCGGTCTGGCCATGGGCGTAGAGCACAAGCTTCTCGATCTCACCGCGCGAGGCCAGCCGGTCGCCGCCGAGATTGCGGCGCAGCGCCTGTCTCGCTTCCATGGTCATCGACATGCCGGCCCTGCCCAGTTCGCCGTCGATGACGGTGTCGATGTCGCGGGCTTCATCGGCATAGCAAGGCAGGGCCATGGCGTTGTCGGCCGCCTCGACGATGGCGCGCAGGCCGACACCTTTCTTGAGGTCGCCGGCCTCGATGAGAATGATCGCATCGCGCGCGGGCTCGGCCGTCAGCGCCTTGACGTCGTCGGCCAATGCCTTCTGGCCGCTGGCATTGCGCACCCACAGCAGGCGCCGGTCGGAAAACATCGGCACGGTGCGGGCCTCGTCGAGCAGCCGGCCCTCGTCGCGGTCGACCTCCGAACCTTCCAGCCTGACCACCGAGAAGGGATCGTCGAGCGGCAGGCCGGTCTTGCCGGCAAAGGCCTTTGCTCGCTCGGAGACAAGGCCGCGATCGGGGCCGTAAAGCAGGACGATGGAGATCCGCTGGTCCGGCTTCGCGAGCCAGCCATCGACCTCATATGCTTTCTTCTGTGCCATGGCGGGCTGGTTAGCATGATGTGGGGGCGGCATCCAGCTTGGGCGAACGGTCGACCCCCACTCCGTCGAGCTTCGCTCGACACCTCTCCCCCGATCGACGGGGGAGAGGAAAGGCGCGAGTTCGTCGACCAATCACCTTATCTGCCGGCAAACCTCGCCCAACCTTCCCTCTAATTGCGCGCCACCGCCCAACATCGACAAGAAATTTCGCGGACATATCTTCATCTTGGGTGTGGGAGGCTGGATCGGCCGGCGTGGCCGGGACCGACGTCCGCAGGCTACCCGACGAATTCGCACTGGCGGCGCAGATATGCAAATATCTGTTCCGGGCAACATTGGAGGACAAAGGTCATGGCCGATGCTGGGATGTTGCGTTTCCACGTTCCGGAGCCGGAAGTGCGGCCGGGTGGCACGCCTGACTTTTCCAATGTGCCGATCCCCAAGGCCGGCTCGGTGCCGCGTCCTGACATCGATGTCGATCCGCGCAGCATCCGCGATCATGCCTTCTCGATCATCCGCGTGCTGAACCGCACTGGCGAGGCCGTCGGCCCGTGGGCCGGCCTGCTGTCCAGCGACGAGCTTCTCACCGGCCTGCGCCACATGATGACGCTGCGGACCTTCGATGCGCGCATGCAGATGGCGCAGCGGCAGGGCAAGACCTCGTTCTACATGCAGCATCTGGGCGAAGAGGCTGTGGCTTGCGCCTTCCGCAAGGCACTGGCGCCGGGCGACATGAACTTTCCGACCTATCGCCAGGCCGGGCTGCTGATTGCCGATGGCTACCCGATGGTCACGATGATGAACCAGATCTATTCCAACGAAGCCGACCCGCTGAAGGGCCGGCAATTGCCGGTCATGTATTCGTCAAAGGAGCACGGCTTCTTCTCGATCTCCGGCAATCTGGCGACGCAGTACATCCAGGCGGTCGGCTGGGCGATGGCCTCGGCGATATCGAACGATTCGCGCATCGCAGCCGCGTGGATCGGCGACGGCTCGACGGCCGAGTCCGATTTCCACTCGGCGCTGGTGTTCGCCTCCACCTACAAGGCGCCGGTCGTGCTCAATGTCGTCAACAACCAGTGGGCAATCTCGACCTTTCAAGGCATCGCGCGCGGCGGCTCGGGCACGTTCGCGGCGAGGGGCCTCGGCTTCGGCATCCCGTCGCTGCGCGTCGACGGCAACGACTATCTCGCGGTGCATGCGGTCGCCAAATGGGCGGCGGAGCGGGCGCGCAGCAATCTCGGGCCGACGCTGGTCGAATATGTCACCTACCGTGCCGGCGCACATTCGAGCTCGGACGACCCGTCCGCCTACCGGCCGAAGACCGAATCCGACGCCTGGCCGCTCGGCGACCCGATCGTGCGGCTGAAGAACCATCTCATCACGCTCGGCGTCTGGTCGGACGAGCGGCACGCGCAGGCCGAGGCGGAAATCCTCGACACGGTTATCGCGGCGCAGAAGGAAGCGGAAAGCCACGGCACGCTGCATGCCGGCGGCAAGCCGTCGACGCGCGACATGTTCGAGGGGCTCTATGCCGAGATGCCGCCGCATCTCAGACGCCAGCGCCAGCAGGCGGGAGTCTGAAGCCATGCCGAGGCGGACCATGATCGAAGCCATTCGCGATGCCATGGACGTGTCGATGGGGCGCGACGAAAAAGTCGTCGTGTTCGGCGAGGACGTCGGCTTCTTCGGTGGCGTCTTCCGCTGCACGCAGGGCTTGCAGGCCAAATACGGCAAGAGCCGCTGCTTCGACGCGCCGATCAACGAATCCGGCATTGTCGGCTCTGCCATAGGCATGGCCGCCTATGGCTTGAAGCCATGCGTGGAGATTCAGTTTGCCGACTACATGTATCCGGCTTACGACCAGCTGACCCAGGAAGCAGCCAGGCTGCGCTACCGCTCCAACGGCGATTTCACCTGCCCGATCGTGGTGCGCATGCCGACCGGCGGCGGCATTTTTGGCGGCCAGACGCACAGCCAGAGCCCTGAGGCGCTGTTCACCCATGTGTCGGGACTGAAGACGGTGGTGCCGTCCAACCCGCATGACGCCAAGGGGCTTTTGATCGCGGCGATCGAGGATCCGGATCCGGTGATTTTCCTCGAGCCGAAGCGGCTCTACAACGGTCCGTTCGATGGTCATCACGACCGGCCGGTGACGCCCTGGTCGAAGCATGAGCTGGGCGAGGTGGCCGACGGCCACTACACGGTGCCGCTCGGCAAGGCGGCGATCCGCAGGGCAGGCTCGGCCCTCACCGTGCTCGCCTACGGCACCATGGTCTATGTCGCGCAGGCGGCCGTCGAAGAAACCGGCATCGATGCCGAGATCATCGACCTCAGGACCCTGCTGCCGCTTGATCTCGATACGATCGTCGCCTCGGTGAAAAAGACCGGGCGCTGCGTCATCGTGCATGAGGCGACGCTGACCTCGGGCTTCGGCGCCGAGCTGTCGGCGCTGGTGCAGGAAAACTGTTTCTATCACCTCGAAGCGCCGGTTGCTCGCGTTGCCGGCTGGGACACGCCCTATCCGCATGCGCAGGAGTGGGATTATTTTCCCGGTCCCGCCCGCGTTGGCCGTGCCTTGCTTGAAACCATGGGAGCCTGAGATGGGCGAACACATCATCAAGCTGCCCGATGTCGGCGAAGGCGTCGCCGAGGCCGAGCTGGTCGAATGGCACGTCAAGGTCGGCGATATCGTCCGCGAGGACACTGTGCTCGCCGCAGTCATGACCGACAAGGCGACGGTTGAAATCCCCTCGCCGGTCGATGGCGAGATCCTGTGGCTGGGCGCCGAGATCGGCGACACGGTGGCCATCGGCTCGCCTATCGTGCGGCTGAAGGTGGCGGGCGAGGGCAACGCCAAGCCGCAAGGCGCCGAAGTGGAAGCGGTGTCCGCTGAGCCTCCGGCAAAACTTCCGACGCCGAAGCCCGAGGCTGCTGCGCCGGTCGTGAAGACATCCCCAAAGAGCGACGAGCCCAAGGCGAAACCGGCAGCCTCACAGAAAAGCACGGCGCAGCCTTCCGTCTCCGGCGCGCCGCGGCTTCAAGGCGAAAGACCGCTGGCGTCGCCGGCCGTTCGCCTGCGGGCAAAAGAAGCCGGCATCGATCTCAGGCAGGTTGCCGGATCCGGTCCGGCCGGTCGCATCGGCCATGAGGACATCGAAGCGTTCCTGGCGCGCGGGCCGCGGGTCGCAAAGGCATCCGGCCTCGCCCGCAACGATGCTGTGCAGGATATCAAGGTGGTCGGCTTGCGGCGCAAGATCGCCGAGAAGATGTCGCTGTCCAAATCGCGCATTCCGCACATCACCTATGTCGAGGAGATCGACGTCACCGCACTGGAGGAATTGCGCGCGGCGCTCAACAAGGAGAAGCGTCCTGGCGTGGAGCGGCCGAAACTGACGCTGCTGCCGTTCCTGATGCGGGCGATGGTCAAGGCGATCGCGGACCAGCCCAATCTCAACTCTCTGTTCGACGACGAGGCCGGCATCGTCCATCAGCATGGCGGCATCCATATCGGCATCGCCGCACAGACGCCGTCGGGGCTGGTGGTTCCGGTGGTCAAGCACGCCGAGGCGCGCGACATCTGGGATTGCGGCGCCGAGGTCATCAGGCTGGCCGAGGCGGCCAAGTCCGGCACGGCAACACGCGACGAGCTGTCCGGCTCGACCATCACCATCACCTCGCTCGGCGCCATGGGCGGCGTGGCGACGACGCCGGTCATCAACCATCCGGAAGTGGCGATCGTCGGCGTCAACAAGATGATGGTGCGGCCGGTGTGGGACGGCACCCAGTTCATGCCGCGCAAGATGATGAACCTGTCGTCGAGCTTCGACCATCGGGTGATCGATGGGTGGGATGCGGCGGTGTTCATCCAGCGGATCAAGACGCTGCTGGAAACGCCGGCGCTGATTTTCGTGGATTGAGGGGATGAGAACGGTCGCAAGGGCCCCCTCACCCGGATTGCCAAAACCGAATTGCGAAGGGCAATTCGGGGCAATCCGACCTCTCCCCGAGGGGAGAGGAGGTCGCCGGCGTCTGTGCTCGCCTCTTCTCCCCACCGGGGAGAAGGTGGCCGCGAGGCGGCCGGATGAGGGGGCCTTCGCCACCAGAAAGAGCGTGCCATCATGAAAGAAATCTCCTGCAAGCTGCTCGTCATCGGCGCCGGGCCGGGCGGCTATGTCTGCGCCATCCGGGCCGGACAGCTCGGCGTCGATACGGTGATCGTCGAGGCCGGCAAGCCGGGCGGCACCTGCCTCAATGTCGGCTGCATCCCGTCCAAGGCGCTGATCCATGCGGCGGAGGAGTTCGAGAAGGTGTCGCACATGGCGGGCGGCAAGAGCCCGCTCGGCATTTCGGTCACCGCGCCGACGCTCGATCTTGCCCGGACCGTCGCCTGGAAGGACGGCATCGTCAGCCGGCTCAACAGTGGCGTCGCCGGCCTGCTCAAGAAGGCAGGCGTGAAAACCGTGCATGGCTGGGCGAGCTTTCGCGACGGCAAGACGGTCGCGGTCGAGACCGAGACGGGCGTGCAGGTGATCCGGGCCGAAACGATCGTCATCGCCTCCGGTTCGGCGCCGGTGGAGCTGCCGTTCCTGCCGTTTGGCGGTCGGGCGATTTCGTCCACCGAGGCGCTGGCGCTCAGCGACGTGCCGAAAAATCTCGCGGTCGTCGGTGGCGGCTATATTGGGCTGGAACTCGGCATGGCATTTGCCAAGATGGGCACTGAGGTGACCGTGATCGAGGCCTTGCCGCGCGTGCTGGCGCAGTATGATGCGGAGCTGACCCGGCCGGTGGTCAAGCGGCTCACCGCGCTCGGCGTCGAGGTGATGCTGGGCGCCAAGGCCAAGGGGCTTTCAACCAAGGGTGACGCGTTGCTGGTCGAGACGGCGGACGGCAAGAGCGTCAAGGTCCCAGCCGACAAGATACTGGTGACGGTCGGCCGCAAGCCGGTGACCGAAGGCTGGGGGCTCGAGCAGATCGACCTCGACATGGCCGGCAAATTCATCCGCATCGACGACCAGTGCCGCACCTCGATGCGCGGCATCTTCGCCGTTGGCGACGTCACCGGCGAGCCGATGCTGGCGCACCGGGCGATGGCGCAGGGCGAGATGGTTGCCGAGATCGTTGCCGGCCACAAGCGCAGCTGGGACAAGCGTTCGATACCCGCCGTTTGCTTCACCGATCCCGAACTGGTGACCGCTGGTCTTTCGCCGGAAGAAGCCAAGGCGCTCGGCGGCGAGATCAAGATCGGCATGTTCCCGTTCGCGGCCAACGGCCGGGCGATGACGAAGCTGGGCGAGGACGGCTTTGTCCGCGTCTTGGCCCGCGCCGACAACCATCTGGTGCTCGGCATCCAGGCGGTCGGGCAGGGTGTGTCGGAACTGGCGGCGGCGTTCGGGCTGGCGCTGGAGATGGGCGCGCGGCTGGAGGACATCGCCGGCACCATCCACGCGCATCCGACGCAGGGCGAGGGATTCCAGGAAGCAGCGCTGAAGGCGCTGGGACACGCGCTGCATATTTGAGGAAAGGGGCGAACCTGTTCGAGCCAGCTCTCTTCCTTCCCTCGCCAGCCCATCGATCAACTCGCCAGCCGCTCATCTAGGCGCGACCAAAGCGATTGGCGGGAAAGTGCCGCGTACCATGTTTTCCGAGAACCGGATTCCACCCTTCGGGATCATGCTCTAGTCTCCTCCCATGAGCACCGACCTGAAGAAATATGTGGCGATTCGCTACAACACCGCCACCGGCTTCATGCCGAGCCAATGGAATGGACACGGCAGAGCCAATCTCGACCCGGTGTGGCTGGTCGAGCGGCTGGCGCTGTTCGACACCTATTGCGCGCCGTCGCTCGAGGGCCAGTCGCAGAAGGACTTTACGGTCCTGATTGCGTTCGATTCCGAAACACATGAGAACTACATCCGGATCGTCTGCGGCTGCGCGGCCGGGATTGATATCAGGCCGGTTCTCATCAAGGCCGGCGAGAACTACAATGTCGCCTTCAATGCGTTTGTCCAAAGCGACACGGATGCCGAATTTGTTTCGCTGACTCGGCTCGACAGCGATGACGCGCTGGCGCCGACCTTCATGGAGCGTGTCGATTTTTACGCCCGCCGGGAAATCGCCAAGGGCGAGGTGAACCAGCAACCGCTCTATATCGCCTTTCCGCACGGCCAGAATTTCGATGCGGCAACCAACCACTACACGCAGCACGAATATCCAACGTCGGCCTTCGGCACTCTGGTCGAGAAGCGATCACCGTCCATGAACGGGGTCTATTGCGACGAGCACACGAGGATGGCGATGCGTTTCAACCCCGTCGGGGCGGCCTCGAAGGAGGCTCAATGGTGCATCGTCATTCATGACAACAATGCAGCCAATGTCTTGCGCGGCAAGCCGGTCGCGGAGCCGGCTTTCACCGTGGGCCGGCCCGGTGCCGAGACAAAAGCGCGCGCGCCGGCTCGAAAAGAGACTACGCAAAAGCAGATGCCGCAGACTTCGGCCAAGGCCTCGCGCAACGCAGGCAATTTTGTCCGGTTTCTGCTTGGGCGGCCGATGGTCTTGCGGAAGTAGTTCGATCGCTAATCTCCCCTCAAGCGGGGAGATTATGCGCTTCACCCCGCCAGCCGACTCACCATTTCGTGCTGGGCATAGGCGCGGCCAAAACGGTTGGCTAGAAACGCGTCCAGCGCGATGTCTTCCTGCTTGATGAAGCCGGTCGCCGGCAGGCTGCCGTCGGCCAGCATGTCGAGCACGGCGCAGATGCCGGACGCCGTGGTGATCTGGATGGCGCTGCGCACCACCTGGCCGACACGCTGGGAATAGACCTTGTTGGCGTAGGTCTCCTGCAGCAGGCGGCCGTTCTTGCGGCCGGAGACGGTGACGAAGACGATGACGACGTCCTGCAATGTCGCCGGCAGGGCGCTTTCAAAAATGTCCTTCAGCACGTCGCGGCGATGGCGCAGGCCGAGGTCGTTGAGCAGCGCCTTCATGATCGCGGCGTGGCCGGGGTAGCGGATGGTGCGGTAGTTGAGCGTGCGCACCTTGCCCTTCAGCGTCTCGGCCAGCGTGCCGAGGCCGCCGGAGGTGTTGAATGCCTCGTAGGTGACGCCGTCGAGCGAGAACTCCTCGCGCTCCTCCAGTGGCGGCACCTCGACCAACTCGCCTTCGACGATCGCCTCGCAGGGTTCGCAATATTCGTTGATGACGCCGTCGGTGCTCCAGGTCAGATTGTAGTTCAGCGCATTGGAGGGATATTGCGGCAAAGCGCCGACGCGCATGCGCACGCTTTCCAGAGAATCGAAGCGGCTGGCGAGATCGTTGGCGACGATCGAGATGAAGCCCGGCGCCAGGCCGCATTGCGGAATGAAGGCGCTTCTGCCCGAACGCGCCAGTTCTTTGACGCGGCGGGTCGAGACGACATCCTCGGTCAGGTCGAGATAGTGCACGCCGGCACTGGCCGCCGCCTCGGCGATGCGGGTGGTCAGATGGAAGGGAGCGGCGCTGAGCACCGCGAATTTGCCGGCGAGTGCGGCTTCAAGCGTGCCGGACGCTTCGATGTCGAGCTCCAGCGTCGCAACCGTGGCCGGGACTTCGGCCGCTGCGAGCTGTGCTGCCGAGCGGTCGACAAGCGTGACCTGATAATCTCCCGTGGCGGCGAGCATCTCGGCAATGGTCGAGCCGATCTTGCCGGCGCCGACAACGACAATTTTCTTCATGACAAATCCCTCACTGGTTGTGAGCACAGATTCGCAGCTTGCCCGTCGAAAGGAAGCGTGGTTCTGTACGAAACGAACCCATTGATTGGTCAGTCCGCCGAGAAGAATCGTCGAAATGCTCAGTGATGCCGAACAGACCCTGCTTTCGCTGCTGCGCGAGAATGCGCGCGCCTCGACCGCCGAGCTGGCGCGGCGGCTTGGCGTCTCGCGGACAACCGTGCAGAGCCGGATCGAACGGCTGGAGCAGCGCGGCATCATATCAGGCTACGGCGTGCGGCTGGCGCCGGATTATGAGCAGGGGCTGGTGCGGGCGCATGTGCTGCTCACCGTGACGCCCAAGCTTGCCGACAAGGTGGTGCGCGGCCTGCGCGGTTTGGCGACGGTCAGGACGCTGCATTCGGTCAGCGGCAATTTCGACATGATCGTCATCGTCGACGCCCCATCGATCCGCGACCTCGACATGCTGCTCGACCAGATCGGCGCCATGGATGGAGTCGAGCGGACGCTGTCGTCGATCATCCTGTCGACGCGGATAGATAGGTGAGGGGACCTCTCAACCCAAGCTGGGCTTGAACAGCACCAGCCGTTTCGCCGGCTAATCCGTCGCCAGCGGAAAACTCACCACCACCGCAAGTCCCGGTCGGCAATCCTCGAGCGTGATCGATGCGCCGTGCAGATCGGCTATGGCCCGGACAAGGCTGAGCCCGAGGCCGCTGCCTGATGTCGAGCGGCTGTGGTCCAGCCGGTAGAGCCGCTGGAACACTTTCTCGCGCTCTTCCGCCGGAATGCCGGGACCGTTGTCGGCGACGCCCGCAACGACGCGTTCGCCCTGGCGCGCCACCGACAGCTTCATCGTCGTGCCCGATGGACAATGGCGCAACGCGTTCTCGACCAGATTGGCGAACATCTGCGTCAGCAGCTCGCGATCGCCATGGATCCGGTCCGTCGTTTCCTGTGGTTGTGCCAACGACAGCGACTTTCCGTCGTCCTCGGCAACATCGGCATAGATCTCGGCGATGGTTTGCAGCACCTCGCCCAGGTCGACATCGGTGAACCGCGCCCGGCGGGCGCCGGCCTCGATCTGCGCGATGCGCAGCAGGGCATCGAAGGTCTCGTTGATCTGCAGGCTCTCGGCATGCGCCTCCGCCAGTTCAGCGGCGATTTTCCGGCCCGACAGGTTCTTTTCCGACGCGGTGTCGAGGATCATCTGCAACCGGTTGAGCGGCGTCTTCAGATCGTGGGCGATGTTGGCGCTGACCTGTTTCATGCCTTCGACCAGCGCCGACAGGCGGTCGAGCGCGGCATTGACCTGGCTGGAGACGATGTCGATGTCGTCGCCCTTGCCGGTCAGCGGAATGCGGGTGTCCAGCCGTCCATGCGAGACATCCACCATGGTGGCGGCGATGCCGTCGAGACGGCGCTGGACGCGCGAGGCGAGCAGGGCGCCGCCGGCGACCGCCAGCCCGGTGATGATCAGGGTTCCCCAGCCAAAGCTCATCAGCACGATCCTCTCCAGCTCCTCCGTCTCGGAAAGGCTGAAGGCGACGGTCAGCGTGTTGCCGCCGACCGGGCCGGAATAGGCGCGGTACTCGGCGCCGGGCGGCACGCCGGGCATTTCGGTGTCGAACATCGAGAAGCCGTCGGGAAGCCCTGCCGCGGTGAAGTTGCCGGCCAGGCGATTGCCCGTTGCGTCGGTCAACGAAAACAGCTGCTCCTTCTTGAGGCTGCGCAGGGAGTGGCTGCCGACGGTCTCAACCAGCTCCTTGAGATCGTTCTCGGCATAGGTCGCGGCGACGACCGCGTAGGTTTCCTTGATGGTGTCGTCGAGCCGCTCGGCAAGATCGGCGCTCATCATCTGGTAGACGATGGCGCCAGACAGGACGAAGGCCAGCACGAACAGGAAGGCGAAGGTCAGGGCAAGCCGGAATGGCGTGCTGCGCAGCAGGCGGGACCATGTTCCGGTCATGGCGCGTGCAGGCTGTAGCCGGTGTTGCGGACGGTGTGGATGAGCTGGGTTTCGAAGGGCTTGTCGACCTTGGCCCGCAGCCGGCTGATATGGGTCTCGACGACGCTGGTCCTGGGATCGAAATGAAAATCCCAGACCCGCTCCAGAAGCATGGTGCGGGTGATGACGCGGCCTTCGCCGCGCATCAGCACTTCCAGCAGGCTGAACTCCCGCGGCTGCAGGTCGATCGGCTGGCCCCGCCTCGTGACGCGGCGCATGATCAGGTCCATTTCGAGGTCGGCGACCCGCAGGACGGTTTTCTGCTCCTGCGCCGCCGGCCGCCGGCCAAGCGCGTTGATGCGGGCGAGGAGTTCGGAAAAGGCGAAGGGCTTGACCAGATAGTCGTCGCCGCCGGCCTCGAGCCCCTCGACGCGGTCGTCGATGCCGCCGACGGAGGTGAGGAAGATCGCCGGCGTGCGCCCGCCGGCGGCGCGCACCGCCTTGACCATCGACAGGCCGTCGAGACCGGGGATCATCCGATCGGCGACGATCACGTCGTATTTGCCCCGGGTCGCCGCGAACAGCCCGTCATGGCCGTTGCGCAGGAGGTCGCAGACATGGCCGGCCTCGGTCAGTCCCCTGACGATATAGTCGGCCGTCCTGTGGTCGTCCTCGACGAGAAGCAGTCGCATGAAAGGTCCGGTCCGTTGCCGAGATGGAGAGGCTATCACCGGCACGGGCTTGTTCCTAGGATGTCACGAAGGCGCAGGCATGGTGGCGCTAGAACGTTCACGATTGGCCGAAGCGGTGGGGTTTTCGGCAATTGTCAATGCTAGCGCATCCGCCCTGCACCTAGTCCAGGTCCAGCAACAGTTCATCGGCTTCGTCGGTTGTCCCCTTCAGGGTCATGTGCAGGACGAGCGCAATGATACAGCCGAGGAAGAGCAGGCTGGTGAAGATGGTGCCGAAGCCCAGGCCGCCATGCCTGGCCGACCGCGACAGCAG
This sequence comes from Mesorhizobium sp. WSM4833, assembly GCF_055811095.1. Taxonomy (NCBI): domain Bacteria; kingdom Pseudomonadati; phylum Pseudomonadota; class Alphaproteobacteria; order Hyphomicrobiales; family Phyllobacteriaceae; genus Mesorhizobium; species Mesorhizobium sp. WSM4833. The sequence continues at coordinate 10,328 of NZ_JBVVQG010000027.1, read as the reverse complement.
GTCGCCGAAGGAGGCGCCGAGCGGCCGCGTCAGGATATAGGCGAGCCAGAAGGCCAGGATGCCGTTGAGATTGAGCAGCCAGTAGGCCAGCACGATGAGCGCGATGGCGCCGCCGAACAGCAGGCCTGTGGTGAGGTAGCCCATGTCGAAGCTTTCGGCGACGAGATCGCCGGCGGCGGTGCCGAGCGCGAAGGTCAAGAGGATCGCCAGCCAGTAGAAGATTTCGCGCCTGGTGGTGAAGATGGTGTGGATCGACAGGGTCCGTTCGCTGGCGTACCAGACCGCGAATGTCGCGGCGAGCGCAACCGAGAAGGCGATGGTCGTGGTCTGCAGGCGCACGCCGAAAGTGTCGACGAGATTGTCCGTCACCAGGGTGCCGACGATGCTGATCAGCACCACCGCCAGCCAGTAGGCCCACGGCACGTAACGCTTCTGCGCAAACTGCAGGACGAGGGCAGCGATCAGGATGCCGGTCATGATCAGCGAGGTGACGGTCAGCCCAAGCCCGATCGTGTCGGCAAGATAGTCCGCCGCGGTCTCGCCGGTGGTGACCGCCATCAACTTGATCACCCAGAAGTCGAGAGTGACGTCGGGAACCCTGTTGTGGCTCGGTGGGGCGGGTTGTTGCCTGTTGGGCGCGAGCATGGCTGAAGTCCTGAGGTCGACGGTTGCGGCGGCGGCGGCGGTGGCGGTGGCGGTGGCGATCCGCGCAGCGTAAGCAAACGAGCTCACGCCGGCCTGTCCGGCGGCATACAAATTCGTAAGAATGGGCGTGGGCCGCGCAAAGATCCTTTACGAACGCCCGGCGCTGCGCCGATAGAGGGCGTGCGCCTTTCATCCGCCATCAATGTCATGCCCATTGCTCACGGGCACCCGTCAGTGCCCCAGGAAACACCAAATGACCTACGCTACCCTCAAGCCGGTTTCCCAGGCCTTCGACCAGCGCAAGCGCCTGATCTTCGTGCGGGTTGCGGCGGCGCTGGCGGTGTTGCTGCTGTTTCTCACCAAGCCGGGGCTGAGCGAGGGCTCCGACGGGCACGAAACGATCGAATTCTTCGGCTTTTGCCTGGTGCTCGTCTGTGTCGTCGGGCGGCTGTGGAGCATTCTCTATGTCGGCGGCAAGAAGAACGAGGAACTGGTCTCGACGGGACCGTTCTCGACCACGCAGAACCCGCTCTATTTCTTCTCGACGGTCGGCGCGGTCGGCATTGGATTGCTCTACGGCTCGCTGATGGCGGCCGTGGCGCTGGGCCTTGCCAGCTTTTTCATCTTTCGCGTCACGGCGCGCAAGGAAGCCGAATTTCTGCTCGGCAAGTTCGGCCCGGCCTATCTTGCCTACACCAAGAGCACGCCCCGGTTCTGGCCAAACCCGCTGCTCTACCGCGACGATGACGAACTGCAGTTCTCGACGCGGGCTTTGAAGCGCACGTTTTTCGACGGGCTCTATTTCCTCGCCATCTTCCCGGCCATCGAACTGGTCGAGCATTTCCGGGCGACCGGCATGCTGTTTCCGGCCTTCGTCACGCTCTACTGATCAGCTGGCTCTAGCTGCCGAGCGGATGCGGCATATAGCCGACGAAGCCTGATATCTTCCAGCTTCCGCCGACCTTGCTGCAGAAATACAGCGTCTGCCATTTCAGCCGGTCGACGCTGCCGTCCGCCTTGGCGACCGAGCCGTCGAACTTCTTGTGCAGCACGGCGCGGTCGCCGTCGACGTCGATGTCTCGCATGTTGGTGACGCGAAACAGCGCCTCGCGCAGCGGCTCGGCGAATTTGGTCGCCGCCGTCTCTTTGGCCTGGCGCAGCCATTCGTCGCGATAGACGTCGAGCCTTGGAAACTGCAGCCGCCAGGCGTCGGCGTTGTGCAGGAAATGCGCATGCATGCCGAAGAAGCTCTCGGCGACGAAATCATCCTCGACCATGGCCCAGTCCTGGCCGATGAAAGCGTCGATGTCGCGCCGCACCAGCATTTCCCAGAGCGCGTGGCGATCGGCATCGCCTGATGGAAACGGGTTCTTGTCGTAGGTCATTGCTGGTGTCTCCGCTCTGGCAAATGCGTCTGTGCGGTGCGGCTTCCAAGCCGCCCGTCAGCGCGTACGATGCAAGGGCTCTTGTAATAAAGCAACGCAGATTTCCAAGAATGTTGCTTTCCAACAAGGCCCCTATGAGGATCGGCCGGATCGGCGTAAATGTCGATCGAAGCGGGCGCTGCAATGGCACCCCGTCCTGTCATCAGAGGAGGCTTGTCCCTTGCCGAAACAGTGTTTTGGAACGTCGCATGTGCCGTTGTCGCCCGCCGTGCGGGCAGGCGATCTCGTCTATGTCTCGGGCCAGGTTCCCGTCGGCAGCGACGGCATCGTGGTCAAGGGCGGCATATCGGAACAGACCGAGCAGGTGCTCGCCAATATCAAGGCCGCGCTGGCGCTGGCCGGCTGCACCATGGACGATGTGGTGAAGACCACCGTGTGGCTGGAAGACGCGCGCGATTTCGGCGCCTTCAACGCGGTCTATGCCAGGCACTTTCCGAAGAACCCGCCGGCCCGCACCACGGTCGAATCGCGGCTGATGATCGATATCAAGATCGAGGTCGAGGCGGTCGCCTATCGGCCTCTGTAAGCAAAGCAACGAGCGGAGGTTATCCCATGCAATTCGACCTCCTGCTGAAGGGCGGACGGCTGATTGATCCGGCCGCTGGCCTCGACGCGCTGCGCGATGTCGCCATCGCCAATGGCCGCGTTGCCGCGGTCGACGCCGATATCCCGGCGGACAGCGCCGCGCAGATCGTCGATGCCGCCGGCTGCATCGTCACGCCGGGCCTGGTCGACCTGCACAGCCACGTCTATTGGGGCGGCACGTCGCTTGGCGTCGATGCCGACCGGCTGGCCGCCAAGAGCGGCACCACCACCTTCATCGATGCCGGCAGTGCGGGCGCCGGCAATTTCCTCGGCTTCCGCCGCCATGTCATGGAGCGCTCGAAGGTTCGCATCCTGGCCTATGTCAACATTTCCTTTGCCGGCATTTTCGGCTTCTCGCAGACGGTGTCGGTGGGCGAGTGCAGCGATCTCAGGCTCTGCGAACCGCGCGAGGTTGTGGCTGCGGTGCGCGAGCACCGCGATGTCGTGGTCGGCGTAAAGGTTCGCTCGGGCAAGCATGCCGGCGGCACCAGCGGCATCGCGCCGGTGGATCTGGCGCTGGAGGCCGCCGACCAGGCCGGCCTGCCGCTGATGGCGCATATCGACGAACCGCCGCCCGGCCGCTCGGAAGTGCTGCCGCGCCTGCGCAAGGGCGACATTCTCACCCATTGCTTCCGGCCTTTCCCGAATGCGCCGGTGTTCGCTTCCGGCGCGGTGCGGCCCGACATGCGGCTGGCGCGCGAGCGCGGCGTCATCTTCGACATCGGCCACGGCATGGGCTCGTTCGATTTCGCCGTCGCCCGCGCCATGCTCGAAGAAGGGCTGGCGCCCGACGTGATCTCGAGCGACGTGCATCTCTACTGCGTCGACGGTCCCGCCTTCGACATCCTCGTCTGCATGTCGAAGCTCCTGGCGCTCGGCATGCCGCTGGTCGAGGTCCTGCGCGCCGCCACGCAAGCGCCGGCGCAGGCGATCGCGCGGCCGGACCTCGGCACACTGGCCGTCGGCACGGTCGGCGACGTCGCCGTGCTCCGTCAGCGCCCGGGCCGCTTCACCTTCGTCGACGCGGTCGGCGCGTCATTGGTCGCCGATCAGAGACTGGTGTGCGAAGGCATCGTTATGGGCGGCACCTGGTGGCCGAACGAAGCGGTCAACGATGTCAGCGAGACTGAGCGGTTTGTGGCGCATGCCGCGCATACCCATGTCGAGGTTGCGGCGAGGCACTTTGGGCATCGGCACGACTAGCTGATCTCGGCAGCTTGTGCCTGTCTTGGGACTGTGCGCTTGGCGAATGGCTTCCCCCACTCCGGCGAGCGAAGCTCGACGGAGTGGGGGTCGACTTTACCCGGCGTTGCTCACCGCCCCGTAAACCGGCGTCTCAATGCCTTCCATCCGCGCCTTGATCTGCAGCGCCACATATTTCGAATAGAAGCGCGACAGCGCCAGATTGCCGCCGTGGAACCAGAGCGCTTCCTGGGCGGTCGGCTTCCACATGTTGCGCAGCTCGCCTTGCCAGGGGCCGGGGTCGCCCTTGACGCCGGAGCCAAGGCCCCAGCACGGGCCGACCTTGTCGGCGACTTCGCGCGAAACGATCGCGGCGACATTCTCGTTCATCGACTGATAGCCGGTGCAGGCGATGATGGCGTCGGCGGCGAGTTCACTGCCGTCCTCGAACAGGATGCCGCTCGGGGTCAGCGACTTGATGGCGACGCCGCTGCGGATGCCGATCTTGCCGTCGATGATCAGGTCGGAGGCGCCGACATCGATGTAGTAGCCGGAGCCGGTGCGGTAGGCCTTCATCAGAAGGCCGGTCTCGTCGTCGCCGAAATCGATGGCGAAGCCGGCGGCGCGCAAGCGGTCGTAGAAGGCCGCGTCGCGCGCCTTGATCACCTCGTAAAGCGCCCGCTGGCCCTTGGGCACCAGCGCGAACGGCGTCGAGGCGACGATCATGTCGGCCTTCTCGGTGGTGATGCCGCGCGCCAGTGCGTCTTCCGAGAAGATCTCGAAGCCGACTTCCATCAGCGTGTCCGACTTGACCACTGTCGTCGGCGAACGCTGGATCATGGTGACCTCGGCGCCGCTCTCCCAGAGGTCGACGCAGACATCGTGGCCGGAGCTTGCAGCGCCAATGACGGCGACTTTCCTGCCGCGGAATTTGTCGCCGCTGGCATACTGGCTGGAGTGCAGCAACTCGCCCTTGAACCGGCCGGCACCCGGCAGATCGATCCGCCGTGGCGGGCCGTAGGCGCCGGTGGCGAAGACGATGTGCTTGGGCTTCAGCGTGATCTGCCGGCCGACGCGGTCGACGACCACGGTCCAGACTTTTTCGGCCTCGTCATAGCTGGCGCTGAGGCATTTGGTGGCGACCCAGTAGTTGAGCTCCATGACGCGCGTATACATTTCCAGCCAGTCGCCCATCTTGTCCTTGGGCGTGAACACCGGCCAGTTTTCGGGGAAGGGAATGTAGGGCAGATGGTCGTACCAGACCGGATCGTGCAGCACGAGCGTGCGGTAGCGGTTGCGCCAGGAGTCACCCGGCCTGGCATTCTTCTCGATGACGATGGCCGGCACGCCGAGCTGGCGCAGTCGCGCCCCCAGCATGATGCCGCCCTGGCCGCCGCCGATGACCAGGCAGTAGGGCTGTTCATCAGTGCCGAGTTCGCGTGTCTCGCGCGCCCGCGCCTCCGACCAGGTCACGCGCTGGGGATCGGCCTTGTGGCGCACGCCGAGCGGCCGCGCCGCGCCCTTGCGCTCCTCGAAGCCCTTGAGGTCGGCCATGGCCGTGAACAATGTCCGGCAGCGGCCGTCGCGCAGCCGCATGATGCCCTCCCCCCTGGCCACCACGGTTTCGAAGCTGAACCAGGCCTCGATGGTGCCGTCGTCCGAGGTCGCCTCGCCGGTCAGCCGCCACGCGCTCGGCTTGGCCGTCGCCAGCGTCGTCGCCAGCATGTCGGCGATCGCCGCGCGGCCTTCCATGGTCGTGATGTTCCAGGTGAAGGTCAGGAGATCGCGCCAGTAGCAATCGTCGACGAACAGGTTGCTCGCCGCCGCAGCGTCGCCGGCTGCGAGCGCCTGCGCCAGGGATTCGAGCCATGCGGCCGCCTGTTTCGTCGGTGCTATTTCGAGCATTTCTTTCCCTCTTTCGTTTCATGTCCGGCTTCCCTTCTCCCCCTGTGGGAGAAGGTGGCCTCACGAAGTGAGGTCGGATGAGGGGTGCTCCAGCTTGGCGCCGACGGCACTCCGTCACCCACCCCTCAACCGTCTCGGCGCTACGCGCCGATCCACCTTCTCCCACAAGGGGAGAAGGAAAAGCGCAGCCCTAATCTCCGAGCGGCTCCATCTCCTTGCCGGTGCGGTGGATCTGGGCGTTGTATTTGATGCGGCGCACCGTCTCGCGGGCCGAGCCGTCGAGCTTGTAGGCGGAGGCCACCGCCAGCAGGTCGATCGCCGCCAGAAAGGCGAAGCGCGATGCCGTCGGCTTCAGCGTGTCGGGATATTCCGGCACCGCCACCGTCAGCCTGACGTCGCAGGTGCGGGCGAGCTCGGTGTCGGGCGCGGTCACGGCGATCGCATTGGCGCGGTAATGCTTGGCGAGTTCCACGGCCTCGATCACCTCGCGGGTGCGTCCCGTCGCCGAAATGGCGATCACCAGATCGCCGGGCTTGAGCGTCGAGGCGGTCATGCGCATCAGATAGGGATCGCACTGGGCGCTGACTGTTATGCCGTAGCGGAACAGCCGGTATTGGGTTTCCTGCGCCAGCGCCGAGGAGCTGCCGCCGAGGCCGAAGACCGTGACCTGGCGCGCCTTGGCGATCAGCTCGGCGGCTTTCTGCAGCTGCGCAGGGTCGAGCTGCCGCTCGGCCTCCTGCAGCGCCCGGCGCGCCTCGCCGAACACGGCGTTCCAGAACGGCATGCCATTGTCATTGCTGACGGAAGGCGACTTGGCCAGGTAGAGCGCGCCGACGACGAGGCTCTGCGCCAGCTTCAGCTTGAAATCGCGCACGCCCTCGCAGCCGATGGCGCGGCAGAACCGGGTCACCGTCGGTTCGCTGACCCCGGCGCGCTGGGCAAGGGCGGCGTTGGAGGCGTCGACGGCATATTTGACGTCGTCGAGAACGACATCGGCGACACGCCGTTCGGCCGGGCGCAATTCGCTGTAGGAATCCTTGACCAGCGAGATGATGTCGGGGATGCGCCGGACAGGATCGCGCCCCTCGGTATCGGGGCCTGGAACAGGCTCGTCCTGGCTGCCAGCGTCGGTCATGGGGTCCTGGTCTTTCCCTGGGTTGCGAGGCTGTCGTCTTAGCATGTTTGCACGCCCTGGCTCCACGTGCCCGACCGGATCGCAACCGCAGCGTGTCGTTGGGGAAAGCTCACCTTCCTCCGTTCCTCTCCGGTCCGTGTCAGTTCCGAAGTATGTAGGAAAGCAACATGCATTTCAAGGCCGTAAAACCGACGGTAAAACAAGACGATAGGTATACTAATCGATTTTCGTGATACGGCCGCTATCGTCGGTGCTTGACAGGAAAGTAGGATAGTTACAGACTGATTTTCGCTGGGGATGAGCCAATGGATCATCGCGCAATCTTCCCGGGGGGCAGATGAACACGGGCGATGCAAAAAAGCCGAAGCTTAGCGTGCAGGCAGCGACCAAGATCTATCACACGGCCTCCGGCGACCTGCTGGCGCTGGACCGCTGCAGCCTCGATGTCAGCGTCAATGAAATCGTCTCGATCGTCGGCCCTTCCGGCTGCGGCAAGACCACGCTTTTGTGGTCGATGTCGGGCCTGCACAGCCTGACCAGTGGCGAGATCCGGCTCGACGGCAAGGCCATCCCCGGTCCGCATCCCGATATCGGCATCGTCTTCCAGGAGGCGAACCTCCTGCCGTGGCGCAACCTCGACGCCAACATCCGCTTCCCCTTCGAGATCAAGGGCGAGAAGCCGGACCGGGCGTGGATCGCGCATCTGCTCAACCGGGTCGGACTCGATGGCTTCGGCGGCAAGTTTCCGCGCGAGCTGTCGGGCGGCATGCAGCAGCGCGCGGCGATCGTGCGGGCGCTGGCGCTAAAGCCCTCGGTGCTTTTGATGGACGAGCCGTTCGGCGCGCTCGACAGTTTCACCCGCGAGGAGATGAACCGGCTGGTCGAGGAGATCTGGCTCGACACCAAGACAACCATCGTCTTCATCACCCACTCGATTGAGGAAGCGATTTTTCTCTCGGACCGGGTGGTGGTGCTGAGCGCCCGGCCTGGCCGCGTCGCCAAGGAATACCGCGTGCCGTTCCCACGGCCGCGTTCGCTGGAGATCATGGCGACGAAGGAGGTCTTCGACCTCACCAACCGGATCAAGATGGACATTGTCGGCGAACGCACGCGGCCAAAAGCGCCGGAGCGCCCGAGCGCCGAAATCGTGAGGATCAGGCCGTGAGCGGGGGCGATGCCATTCCGGAATTCTCAAAGTCCAAGTCGGGCGCCAAGGCGGGCGACGGCCATGAGGTCAGCCTGACCAACCTTTCCGCCTTCGCCAGCGGCCCCGGCATCAAGTCGGGCAAGGAGGTGGCGGCCATTCTTGCCGTGGCGGTGATCATCATCGGCGGCATCGAACTGGCGCTGCGGCTGTTCCACGTGCCGCTCTATATCATGCCGCCGCCGAGCTCGATCGCTTATGCGCTGTTCGACGAGTTTCCGCTGATCGCGCCGCATCTCGGCTACACGCTGGTCGAGCTGGTGTCCGGCTTCACCATCGGCGCCATCATCGGCCTGGTGCTGGCCGCCGTCATCACCCAATTCCCGTTCGCAGAGAAGATCGTCGCGCCTTACATCCTGCTTCTGGTCACCACGCCGATGCTGGCGCTGGTGCCGCTTCTGATCCTGCGCTTCGGCTTCGGCTACACGCCGCGCATCATCGCGGTGGCGCTGGCCGCCGGGCCGATGGTGATGATCAATGCGGCGACAGGCTTTCGCCGCGTCGACAGCGCCAAGATCGCGCTGGCGCGTTCCTATGGCGCCAGCACCCTGCAGATCTTCTGGAAGATCCGCGCGCCGATGGCGCTGCCGATGATCCTGGTCGGGCTGATGATCGGCGCCATCTTCGGCCTGCTGACCGCGGTCGGCGCGGAAATGGTCGGCGGCGGTTTCGGCCTCGGCAACCGGCTGACCACCTATTCGTCGATGATCCAGATGCCGCAGTTCTTCGCGGTGGTGCTGATCCTGTCGACGCTCGGCATCCTGATCTACGTGCTGTTTTTCCTGATCGGCAAGAAATGGGCGAGCTGGGAGGCTTGAACACAGGGATATGACGGCGCCCGGGAGGCGGGCGGCAAGAGACTGACATCAAACAAAAAAGGGGAATGCCATGACCAAAGAGAACTCGATCAACCCGGCGGGGATCAGCCGCCGCTACTTCCTGCAGGTCACCGGCGCCGGGCTGGTGACGGCGACGGCGCTTGGCGCCACCGGCCTGAAGGCCAGGGCCGAACCCTACGGAAAATTCACCTGGATCTCGCCGCGCGGCACGCTCGAAGTGCTCGACGACTATCCCTACTGGGCGGCCAAGAAGGCCGGCTATTTCGACGGGCTGGACACCGACATGCAGCCGGGACCATCGGACGGCACCGCGACGGTGAAGTTCGTCGATGTCGGCCAGGCCGATATGGGCTTCCCGTCGCCCGGCGTGTTCTCCTTCGCCATCCAGAACGGCATGAAGCTGAAGTCGGTGTTCCATATGGGCGCGCGCGACACGTTCAGCATCGCCTTCCGCAAGGGCGAGGGATCGAACGACCTGAAGAAGCTGGAAGGCAAGACCATCCTGCTCGGCTCCGCCGCCTGGCAGTCGATCACCGACCCGCTGCTGGCCGCGCAGGGCGTCGACATCAAGAAGGTGAAATATGTCGAAGCCGGCTGGCCGACCTGGGGCACGGCGCTGGCCGGCGGCCAGGGCGACGCCGCCCTGTCGTGGGAAGGGCTGCGCGCCGAATGGATCGCCAAGGGGCTCGACTTCGAATACTGGCTCGGCGTGCAGAATTCGAAGCTGCCGGCCAACACCTTCGTCGTGCGTGCCGCCGATCTCGAGGATCCCGACCGCAAGGCGTTTTTGGAAAAGTACCTGCGCGGCTGGGCGATGGGCCTCGAATTCGGCTACCAGAATCCACGCGCGGCGGTCGAAGCGGTGTTCGAGCAGTTCCCGACGCTGGCCAAGAATCTCGGGCCGGAGCTCGGCACCACCTCGATCCTGCAGCAGATCAACGTTTTCCGCGGCGACATGGACAAGCGCGGCGGCTGGGGCTCGCACGACATGGCGAGCTGGCAGGGCTTCTTCGACGAAATCCACAAGATCGGCCAGATCACCGCCCCGGTGAAGGCCGAGGATGTCTGCACCAACGATCTGATCGGCCCGGCCAATGATTTCGACAAGGCCAAGGTCAAGGCCGATGCCGACGGCGTCAAGCTGTCGGAAGGTTTTGCCGCGCTCGATGTCGAGAAGATCAAGGCGCATCTGTTCGATTCGGCGGTGAAGTAGGGCTGCGCAACGGGTCATGTCGGCGCCGCCCTCCATTACCCTGCCTTGGCTCCTTTCCTCTCCCTCCGGAGGGGGGAGAGGTGGCGCTGCGAAGCGGCGACGGAGTGGGGGAAGGCGTTCGCAGACGCGCAGTCGCCGCAAGACAGGCACAATCTGACGAGCAAGAGACCTCAGG
>NZ_JBVVQG010000026.1:0-42460 GCF_055811095.1 Mesorhizobium sp. WSM4833 | reverse complement strand
TGCCCGGTGACGATATCGGGACCGGCACCGACACGGCGGATCAGCGTGCCAAGCCCCATTCCGAGCGCCTGGACGCCGATCAGGTTAAGTTCGGGCGCGACCTGGCCAAACCACCAGCGCGCATCATATTCCCTAAACCCGGACGCCTTTATCAGCGCCGAGGTTTCAAACTCGAACGTGTTGGGCCGGGCTTCGTCAACGAAATTCAGCGACAAGACAGGACACTCCGAACGACACAAATGCGGTTGTCGAGGCGGTAGCTTACCGGAACCGTTCTTCCGGCCTATCTATCAGTTTGGTTGATCCCTTTCACGACATGGAAAGCCGGCGAGCATCGTTGTCGGGCTATTTCCGCGGTGCCCTGCAAGCCCTGATGCCCGCAAAGATCCGAATACCGCTGAATGTCGTGATGCCGCGATCTGATCGACGACCGTGCCGCGTTCCAACGTAGGCTGGATTGCGACCTCCAGGACCACCCATAAGGAGCGTTTCCTGACGTTAATAAACCTTGTAATATTTTGTGATCGCCGCCATTCGAGTTCTCCACAGCCGCGTCCCATTGACCATCTGCGGTTGCTAGAATCCCCCAGGGGAATGCCTTAAGCAGCCGTGAGCAAGAAGCAAGTCTTCTGCTCTGACGAACGCACAGCTTTAAGCACGGGCGCAAAAATGCCGCTGTTTTTTTTTGATATCCGGGACGGCAAATCCCATTCTCCCGATACAGAGGGCACCCACTACGTTGGTGCGCTCGAGGCCCGGGTAGATGCGGTTAAAATGCTGGTCGCCATGGCACAGGACGAAGTTCAGGGCGGGTTACAAAGCAACCTTTCGGTGACTGTTTCTGACGAAAGTCGTCGGCCCGTTATGGAAGCAAATATCGATTGCAGCATAAAAGTCTTTTGACAAATTCCCGATAGCCCTGGACCTAGTTGGCTCCGTCGGGATGCAGCAAGCTTTGTGCAGCTGTCCTGGCCGCACTTGACTTACGGCAGCGGCTTCTGATCACTTTTATACCCCGAGACCACGTAAGCGGAGAAGGCCGCACGATGCTGCTGCACCTCCTCGATACAGCCACGCAAGCTTCGAATGCACATTGCCGGCAGCCCTTCTACTCGTTCGCAAGCGACCGCCGCGGTACTGTCGCACGCTCGATCGCGACGACCGTCCCTTATTCGACTTCGCTGCCGATATTGCACAGGACGGGGGCCTGGCACATCGCCAGGAACCTTTGCCACCGCGAAGCCAATTCGGCGGAACTGGATTACAGGACGTTGACGGTGGCGTGGCCCGGCGCCGGAACGCTTCGTTCCAAGGCGGCTACGCCGCGCCGAGCACGGGCTCTCGTGGCGCAAACAACTGCAAGTGCGATGAAGAAGAGGATGCCTGGATCAGCGCTGCCACCCGACACCGACATTGCAATTATGCTTGCAAGGGCAGCATTCCTGACGCTCGTCACGATTGCATCTGTCTCTGCATCCACCCGTTCCCGAACCGCGCCCAGGCCTCTGGTCACGACATAGAGCAGGGCCACTATCATCAGCGATCCAAACAGACCCAACTGCGACAGGACAGCGATCGGCCAACTCGATGCCCTTGAACTGCCGAAACCAACGCCCAGTCCGCTCGTATCGAGAAACGACTGCAGGCTCTTTACATTCCAATAAGTGCGCTCATGGCCTGACCCGGAATCCGCTTTGTTAATGATGGTGCTGTTGATCAGTCTGACGAACGGGTCCAACGCCTCGGCTTTGTAAAGACTAATGCCCAGTACGGCGGTCCCGCCCACCACCATGAGAGCTATTATCAGTATCTCTTCGCGCGCAACTTTTCCCCTGATGACCGACTGTAGCATGGACAACGCAACGGGGATGCATAGCAGTGTCAGCCCGACGTAAGCCGTCGATGAAGTCGACAGAATGGACAAGAAGAGCAGGATTCCGGCCAGCCATTTCGCAAGCGGTGATTTGGTCTTTCTCCAGTAGCTGTAGCAGAATGCCAGGCAGGCGAGAGAAACGCTGGCGAACGAAGAGGCCTCCGAAAAAGGCCCGGTGATCCGCACAAAGCCTGCCTCGACCGCGTTCGATATAATCGCGTAGTTGGCGGTTCTGATCGGGGCCAGAAAGTCTCCCGCCCCCGCGGTCTTGCCAATGAAATCGATCAGCCCCATTCCCGCGTGCAGGCCGCACCACAAAAAGAAGCCGCGCCTGATTTGATCGATCCGGTTGGAGTGCAGCAGCAGGGCGCAAAGTGCTATCGCGGCGAGGCCACCAAGAATAAAGTAGCCCGTCTGCGAAATGTTGGCTGAAACGGGCGCCAATGAATCTTCTACGACTGTTCCACGGTTCTTGGACTGCACGAATACGGTCGTCTGTCCCGCAAAGAACCTCGGAAACAGCCATGATCCGATGATTGCGTAAAGCATAAGGCTTGTAAGGACCCAGATCGACCCGATGCTTCCGAACACGAATCCAAGATCAAACCAGATACGCCGTCTCGCGGCGACGGCCGTGACGAGCAGGCCCGCGAATAAGGTGTAGATCAAGGGGGATGAGCCACCCAGAAAGCTCAGGGTCATCACGGCCGTCGCACCGAAAGCCTGGGAAGCGATCAAGCCTATGATCAGCATTCCCCTTGAATAGTACGCAACAAGCAAAATAGCCGCGCATACTAGCAGTCCCGGCAAAGACACCTGCATGCCGATCGAGTTCCCGGTGAGCGGATACAGCAAGCTGTCCGATGGCCAATCTTTCGGCAGGTGAGTATCCCCCGCAAGAGAGTCAAAGGGGGTAGCCTTCACCCGCGAAGGGAGGTAGCGGACGCGCTCGTCTCCATCGCCCTTGCCCTTGATGGTGAAGGCAGTGGCCGGCGCAAAATGCGATCCTGGGCTGAATGGCCGCATCTATGTCGGCACTAAGAAATGCGCGTGATGGACCGAAGGCTGGCAACGGGCGGGTTGTCTAGAATCCACCATAAGGAGGAGAGGCGATATGACACCCGCGATGTATATCGCATGTTCGGACCCAAGCAGGGTCAGGCAATTCAAGGAAATCTACGAGTGCGCCACTGTGAAAGCCAAGTACCCTGACAGCCATATTGCCAGCAAAGCCGTCGAAAGACTGATCGACGCGCTGGAAGCCGAGATCCAGAATGCCGGATCCGTTCTGGATATGTGTTTGCTGACGGAGGATGGTCCTCAGGTGGCCACCTCAGCCCGAGCCTTCGCAACGCGTATCTGTGTCGGCACAAGCGCGGCGCGGCCGCCCTGGCTTCGCGTTTCCCGGTAGGCGTCGGGATTTCGTGGCTCAAAAATTTACCGAAAATTAACTTATGTTAGCGCCCGCTTGTGAATAGCCCATAAGCTACTCACGCTGTTCTGGCTGGGAATGAGGAACAGCGGGTGCACCAGGTTGGACAATTCCAGCCAGGCTCTCAGAACGGGTGGGCATTACTATACTTTCTGAAGAAACTGACGAGTGAGGGGCTAATTGCCGCCTTAGGGCGGATTTTGTTGGGAAAAGGGTGGGTAAGAGTATGAGTTCCACAGTAGAACTGCATAAATACACTTCGGTAGAGCCGGCAGGAATTCCGTCCGGCGGAAAAGCAACGGTCCATGAACAAGTAGGCAGAGAATGCCTCCTCATCTTGGACGGAAGGGCGCTAGATCGCGAATGTCTGGCATCGGCCTTGGAAGACCACGAACTCGGCATGGCCGTCGAGGCCAAGGGTTCGATAGACGAATGGCGCGTGAAAGAGGGGATGATCCTTGCAGCCATTCTTTTCAACCTGGGCGGCCGGAAAGTCACCGACCATGGCATAGCGGATCAGATCAGGCGCATTTCGTCCGAGTTCAGGTCGGTGCCTGTGGTGATCTTGGCCGACACAGAAGACCTTGCACAGATACTGGCGGCTCTCGAATGTGGCGCACGTGGCTACATTCCGACCTCTGTCGGGATCGACGTCTGTGTCGAGGCGATCAATCTTGCGGTGGCAGGAGGCATTTTCGTTCCTGCAAGTAGTGTCCTGTCCATGCGGCACCTGATAGATTCAGGCAGCCTTGAAACACCTTTGACAGGCATGTTCACGCTCAGACAGGCTGAGGTCGCCCAGGCGCTCCGACGCGGCAAGGCGAACAAGATCATCGCCTATGAGCTGAACCTGAGAGAAAGCACCGTGAAGGTGCACATCCGCAACATCATGAAAAAGCTTAAGGCGACCAACCGGACGGAAGTCGCTTACAAGGTCAACGATCTCTTCGCTGAAGGATCTCTGGCTGTGGAGTGACGAAGCAAATGAGACGCTAACTTTGGTTAAATCGTGCGGACCGTTTTGCTCTCGCGTAGCGTCTGATCTGGGGGATGATTGCTGCACAATTGAGGGACCTCCGTCCCGCTGGACACCCGTGGTGGGCGCCCCGCATATAGCCAGCTCCCATATGTCCTGTTCCTAAAGACTAACCATTGCGAGGCGTCCAAAGCACGCCTGCCTCACTGTCCAGCAACCAGCCGGAAGTGACACTTCGTCAATGGCGAGGACCAGGTTGCTGCTCTCTCGTGGAACTGGTCGTGCCGTCCTGGGGGACCAATCCTTGCGACAGCGACCCCGGAGGGCTATCGCTACAATATTTTGACCTTCCTAAGCGTGAAGGCCTCCGCAAAGTGCTCGGGTGCCCGGCATTCCATTCCACGCAACCGCGCAAGCCCGGCGAATGTCTCCCGATCGAACCAGTCCTTTGAGCGCTGTGTCCCGAAGTGCTCGTGAAGGAGTTGGATCTTGCGTTCCAGCACGTGGGCTGCAATCGGCACATACGCATTGGGTTGGCAAAGATCGCCGTCCCATTTCGGAATCTCGTATTCGAGCACAAGGTGATCGCGGAAAACGTTCCAGGTCAGTTGGTTGACCTCCCTATGGTCCTGATGGGCGTCGAACCTGGCATGGGTTAATATCACGTCGGGATGAACCCTTGATCTTACGTCCATCAGCCAATGCTTTATCGATCGGCTGTGAACTGGGAAATAGCCGTCTTCAAAATCCGCAACGTCGATCGTGGACGAATGGGATCCTTCGAGGAAGGCTTCGGCCGAAGCCCTGGCTTCGGCCGACCGCTGGCCGCCGGCGCTTAAGACGCACCAGTAGACGTGAAGTTTGACCTCCGACGCGATCAGACTGAGGATTGTGCCTCCCGCGCCGATCTCAATGTCGTCGGAATGGGCCCCGACGCACAGAATCGAGAGTTCCTCGCCGCCACGCGCGAGACCAAGCCCCTTCATGATGCGGCCAACCCCATACTACGCCTATTCTTCTCGGCGGTGGCTATCATACTCCAGGGCATGTCGCCCTTTTCGACCATGTCTTCGAGGGATTGCCAATCGCGCAGCGTGTCCATTGAACGCCAGAAACCCTCGTGCTTGTACGCCATCAGCATGTTGTCATCGATCAGACGCTTGAACGGCTCGACAACGAGTTCCTCGCCGTCGCGCATGTAGTTGAAAATTTCCGGACGGAATATAAAGTAGCCGCCATTGATCCAGATCTCCGATGTCTCGGCCGCACGAAACTCGCGCACGCGGCCATCTTCCGCGATGTCGGCCAAATGGTAAGTCAGCGGCGCGTGCACTGCCAGAAAGCACCCGATCTTGCCGCTGGCCTCGAATTTTCCGATCATGTCGTCCAAGTCGACATCGGTCAGGCCGTCGGAATAGTTGGCCAGGAACATCTTCTCGTTCCTGACGTGATCCTGCGCAGCCCACAGGCGCTCTCCAATGCTGCGCCAAATACCGGTATCGAGCAGAGTGATGCTCCAGTCCTTGATTGTGTCGCCGAGGAGCTTGACGTCCTGGCCTCCTCGCGTAACCACGCAATCGGAAAACGTTTGCGGCCGGGTGTTCAAGAAAAAGTCTTTGATCACGTTGGCCTTGTAGCCCAGACACAACACGAACTCGTCATGCCCATAGTCACTATACCATTGCATGACATGGCGCAGGATCGGCTGGTGGCCGAGCGGTATCATCGGCTTTGGGATGCTTTCGGAATAGTCGCGAATGCGGGTCCCGCGACCGCCACAGAAAAGAATGACTTTCATTTCTCGTACTCCGACGGATCGATTACGGTCACGAAAGGAATCGGCACTACGAATTTCGCGTTCCAAGCGGCGACATGGCGCATCTGCTGAATGATCTCGTCCTTCAGATTCCACGGAAGGATGAGGATGTAGTCTGGCTTAGCCTCGTCGATTGCGTCGACGGGCTTGATCGGGATGTGCATTCCAGGTGTATAACGCCCGTGCTTGTACGGGTTGCGGTCCACTGTGAAATCCAGGAAGTCGGTGCCGATGGCGCAGTAGTTCAGCAGCGTGTTTCCCTTGCCAGGCGCGCCGTAACCGCAAATCGTCTTGCCCTCTTCCTTGGCCGAAATCAGGAATGCCAAGAGATCACGCTTCGCGCGCTGCGCCTTGTAGCCGAAAGAGGCGTAGGTCGACATCTCTCCAAGCCCATGCCTGGTTTCGCGCTCGAGCAATTGGGCGATGCTGTCCTTCCTCGGCCAGGCACTGCCTTCGTGGCAGAGATAGACCCGCAGCGACCCACCGTGGGTGGGAAGTTCCTCGACATCGATCAGCCGCAGCCCGTGACGGGCCGCCATCAGGTCGACCGTCAACAGTGAGAAATACGAAAAATGCTCGTGGTAGATGGTGTCGAACTGGTTCTCCGCCATCAGCCGCTCGATGTGTGGGAATTCGAGAGTGACCATGCCCTCCGGTTTGAGCAGGATCGCCACCCCGGCGACGAAGTCATTGAGGTCTGGCACCTGCGCCAGGACGTTGTTGCCAATGATGAGGTCCGCGCGAAGTCCTTCGCCCACCATTTGATTTGCCAGCCGGACGCCGAAGAAGTCGACCCAGGTGGCCACCCCCTTCTCGATCGCGGCGCGCGCGACATTGGCTGCCGGCTCGACGCCCAACACAGGAACGCCGAGTGGCAGAAAATGCTGCAGCAAGTAACCGTCATTACTTGCGAGTTCCACCGCAAGGCTGTCAGGGCCAAGCCCAAGGCGTCCTGTGATCGTCTCGCAATAAAGTTTCGAATGAGCCACCCAGCTGGTCGAGAACGAAGAGAAGTAGGCGTATTCGCTGAAGATGGTCTCTGGGCTCATATACTCCTTGAGCTGCACCAGATAGCACGTGTCGCAGACAAGCACGTTGAGCGGGTAGTAAGGTTCCATCTGGTCGAGCTGGTCGGGCTGCAGGAACCTCTCGCACGGCGGCGACATGCCAAGATCGACCAGGGTGTGGCGCAGGCGCGACCCGCAGAGCCTGCAGCCGACATTCCGGCTTGCCGCACTATGATCGCGGACGATTTCGACTGCCTGAATGTTCATTCCCCCTGCTCCTGTCTGCTGGTTTGAAAACGGAGACGCGGCGCGCTACGCAGAACCGATGCCTGCCGCGCCTCCGCAGGCAGATGGCCACAGGTTAGGATACAGCCCCCCCTGGTTCGATTTGCCAATCCGTCGGGTGCCTTAATCCTAATAGCGAGCGGGCGGCGGCAATGCCGGCGCGAGGCCCGCCGAACGGGTAAAGCCGTCATCCGGATATACCCCTATCGAAGAGGCCACCTAAGGCTTAGGTAGCCCTTCCAGCGTCGGCTGGCGACGCTGACAATTGCCGCGCCGGTCTTGCTCGGCACGGGGGATCCAAGTGCATGCTGTTTACCGAAACGGAGCTTCAAGGTGTCTGGCTGATCGAGCCTACACTGATGGTTGACGACCGTGGTTTTTTCACCCGTCTTTTCTGCGAAAAGGAGATGGCGGATTGCGGTCTGGCGACCCGATTTGTCCAGCACAGCCGGTCCTGTTCGGTCCAAAAGGGAACTCTCAGGGGGCTACACTACCAAGAGGAGCCTTACGCCGAGGTCAAGCTGGTCTCCTGTGTCCGCGGCGCTATTTTTGATGTCGTCGTGGACCTGCGCCCGAATTCACCGACACGCTACAAGTGGCTTGGCTTCGAGCTGACATCCGAGAACATGAAGCAGGTCTATATCCCCGCCGGATTCGCGCACGGCCTGCAGACCCTTACGGACGGCACCGAGGTCTCTTATCTCATATCGCAGTTCTATGCGCCCCACGCGTCGACGGGCGTCCTCTACAATGACCCGGCCTTTTCGATCCGTTGGCCATTGATGCCGACAGCAATGTCGGAAAGGGACAAGTCCTGGCCCCTTGTCAGACGGCGAACCGGCGCGTCGGCCTCATGAGGCTGCTGCCAAAAGACCATGTTCCGATAACAGTCTGGCGGCGGCGGCGAGTTCCTTGAACGGCAGGTTCGAACGCTCCGCCATGCTCAGAAGCGAATGCTGCCCGTCGGCAAGGTTTAGCACCCAAAGCAGCGACATCGACGTTGCGCCCGACGACTTCTGCCCTCCCAGGGCTGCATAGAGGCCGCGCTTGCCGAGTTGCGGTTCGCCTTTAGGCAAGAGGTTCAACGGCGTCCAGTCCTCTTCGATGATGTCGATTACGTCCGTCAGGATGCGGAAGGAATCCTCGAGATGCTCCGGCCTGATGAAGTCAAGATTGTCGGCCGACGTGTGGTATTCGGGGAATGTGCCGTGGACGCTCCGCTGGAACATGCCGACCGGAAGATCGAAGCCCGGCGAGCAATATTGCCTCTCGTCATAACCGTAAGGGGAGAAATCCAGCATCTTTGCCCCAGCTAGACGCCCGAGCACGTGTGCCATGGCGCGATCGACGAGCGCGTCACCGCGGCGGCTGCGCTTGTATGCCGGGCTTCCTGCGTCACCAACGCATGACAGCACCAGACCATGGTCGATGAGACATGTCCGGTCCTCGTTGCGCGACAGCCACGCGAGCGCGCCGATGGTGCCCGGGGCGAACAGGAAGCGATAGCTGTATCGTGTTTCCCTTGCCTTCAGGCTTCTTGCGAGCGCTGCCAGCAGGGCCAGGCCCGAACAGTTGTCGTTGGCGAGTGAGGGATGGCAAATGTGCGCCGAAAGCAGGAATTCCCGTTCTGTTTGCCCGCGGTGCAGGTATTCTCCGTAGGCGAGGCTGCCGTCTTTGAATTCGGCATCGATCTCCACCCGATAGAGACCGTCGGGCATGTTGGCCACACGGTCATGGGCTGCGCAGAAGCCCCATGTCGGGGTGTAATAGGAAGTGCGGTAGGGAATCACCTTCGGTTGTTCCGGCAGCGTATGGATATGCGGCCTCAATTCTTCGAGCGGCAGTATCCCCTTGAAGGGTAAGCTGTAGTTGACGATGTGCAGGTTGGAGTCAGCGAAATCCACGACCGTTTGTCCGTCCGGGCCTGTGATGCTTGCCGAGCGGATGTTCCATTCCTTGGGAATGGTCCAATCGAAAACCTGCGTCCCGGTCGGCACTTCATGCCGTTCCAAATCGATGTGCCCCGACAAGACGTCCAGCGTTTGTCGCACACCATCTCCGGTGATGCTCCTGCAGATCGGAAACAGACGTTCGGCCAAGGCATAGATTTCATGGCCGAGGCTGACGGACGCTGGCGGCGAGCCGAGTCCGCCGGGATTCACCTGTTCCACACCGCTTATCCCGCCGCTACCTCCAGTCTTTTCGAGGCTTCGGCCACCCGCATCCGACCGTCCAGAAGTCCGTTGGCCAAAAGATACCGGATGTGGCCGATACGCTGGAAGCGCGGCCCCTCGAATTCGTCGAGAGTGACATTCGACTTTCGGTAGGCATGATAGAGCTGCTCGGCCCCTTTGCGCGCATCCCATTGCGGCTTGAAGGCAGGAAGGGCAAGCGCGATCTTGTCGAAGTTAACGCGATAGGAGCGCTTGTCGGGTCCGGCATCGGACGCGAACTCAAGCCGGCAGCCCGGCACGACCTCGGCGACAATCTCGGCGATGTCGCGGATCCTGTAGTTGTGGTCCGTCTGCCCCACATTGAAGGCCTCGTTGTGAATGGTCTCGCGGGGCGCTTCCAGCCCGGCAATGAACGCCCTGGAAATGTCCTCGATATGGACGATCGGCCGCCACGGCGTTCCATCGGATTTCAGCAGGATGACGCCCTTGGTGACCGCCCAGGCCACGAGATTGTTCAGCACGATGTCGAAGCGGAGCCGGGGAGAGAGGCCATAGGCCGTGGCGGGACGGAAATAGGTGGGAGAGAAGCTGCTGTCGGCCAGTTCAGAAATGTCCCGTTCCGAAAGCACCTTGGACCAGCCGTAGGGCGTGACCGGCTTCAGTTCGCCCGTTTCGTCCACCATCCCGTCGCCGGCCTGTCCGTAATTGCTGCATGATGAGGCGAACAGGAAGCGCGACACGCCGGCGTCCTTGGCCGCCTTCGCGAAGCGGACGCTGCCCTTGTGGTTGATTTCGTAAGTGATGTCCGGATCAAGGTCGGACAGCGGATCATTGGAAAGAGCCGCCAGGTGGATGACGGCATCGACCCCTTCGAGGTCGCGCGCATCTACGTCCCTGACGTCTTTTTGGATTGAAGCAATTGAAGCCCGCTGGCCCCCTGCTGTAAAGGTGCAGCGCCGGTAGAGATCGCTGTCATAGCCCGTCACTGAGTGCCCTGCACGCAACAGCATCGGCACCATCACCGAGCCGATATAGCCTTGATGGCCGGTTACCATGACTTTCATCGCGCACCTCTCAAGCCGATAGTGATCGCCAGAAGGCTACTTGGGCTGAAAACAGTGAGGGAGAACGCCAATAGGCGATCAGGATGCCCTGTTGGACGAAGCCTTTGCCGCCAGTGCACCTTTCGGGTGGTCCGAGCCTAATCCTTTCGGAGGATTTTCTTCTGATCACCGTCGCTGATGCTTCCATCGGCCTCGTCATCAGCATTCCCGATCCGAGACTCAATTAGCGCTTGTTGGTTCGATTTCAGCCAGGCCCCGCGACCGCGGATGTTTCGCGCATCGCGGCGTGTCCGGTGTTGAACTCCGCCGACGTGGCGATTCCGAAGGCCACGGCCTCACGCGTCATTGAGCCTTGACGCAGTTGATAGGTATAGGTTTCAAGCCCGTTGCCGTCCGCGGACCGGTTCAGAAGCAACAGATATAGAAACCCGACATAGGCGCGGTCTGTCAGGCCGATCGTGGCATATCTGGTTTCGAATTCGTGCGAGCGCATCATTTCCATGATCATGTCGGGGAGTTTGGTCGCTCCGTCTTCAAGTGCCGCCGACCACTGATTGACGCTGGCCGTGTCGCCCTTGCGGCCAAGAATGAGGCAGTAGACGAAACTTGCCTGCCGCGCCGGTAGGGACTGGTCCGCAGCCGCGGCCTCGGGGTCGCAGTCCCGATGGGGCTTGGGTATCGGCAGGGGGCCGCGGGTGAAGTCCCGTACCGTTTTGTAGGCAGGCTTAGGCTCGCCGGTCCGCCATTTGCCATCTGAGAGAGCCACGAGCCTCACCAATCCCATATTGGCTTCGAAGCCGGGGGCCCAGTAGGCCTCATCGAGCAGTTCGTAGATGTGCGCGGCCTCCACCTTATATTTGTCCTTGAGTTCGCTAAGCCGCGTCATCGTCTGCTTGATGCCGTCAGCCTGCTGGCGCTCGCTGCGCTGACTTCCATAAGGATTGTTGAATTCGGTGACCCAGATCGGCTTGCCGTATCTCGAGATTTCACGGAACGCCCATTCCGGGTCATCGCCGTACATGTGCCACACAGAAATATCCCAGGCGATCCCGTCCTGCTTCATCCGCACGAACGCTCCGGTGTGGCCCCAACCGGCGGTGCCCATCGCCTTCCTTATGCTCGGATCGACCTCTGTCATGCCGTCGGACAGGCCCTTCAAGACAGCGCTCACCTTTACCCATCGCGGGCCGTAGTAATCGAGCGGTCCTGTTCCGCCCGCAGGTCCCCATGCACATGGATATTGCGAACCATCGTCGCGTTTCTCACAGGGCTTGATGATGGCATAGTTTTCCATCTCGTTGCCGAGTTCCCAAACACGGATGTCGTTCTTGAACCTGGTAGCAAGGGTGACCGCCAGTTTCCGGGTGCTCGCGTAGAGCTCTTCCGGACTATCCTTGTCCAGATCGGCGACCGCAGGCGTGATGACGGGCAGGATCTCGATCCCTCTCGCCTTCCCGGCGTCGACGAGGTTGGAGAGCATATCCGCGTTGTCCACGCCTGAAACGTTGACGCGGTACGATTTCAGGCCGAGATCCTTGATGAAGTCGAGTTGCCTTTCCACCGGAATGCCCGGATAGGAGACTATTGGATGGCCATTGATGCCCCAGAGGAAATCGGCTGATGCAGGCGCGGCTGTTGCCAGCAGGCAGGCTGCAACGATTGCGAGACGAAACGACACGGCAACAAGCCTCCCTGCCCGATTTCGAGATCCGGGATAGTGGGGACTGCACACACTTCGCGCAATTTGCCCATACGGTTGAGCGCGGGCTCTCGTTACCCCTTTAGACGGTGGTCATGGCACAGCCTATTTGGACTGGCCTCCACCCGACCGCACCTAACCCTTACCAGCCCGCCCAAATGCCTCGGAGACCGTTCGGGTCCGAGAGAAGGATCGTAGTGATGTGACAGCCATGGCTCCACTCCGTCAAAAGTGGAAGGTAGCTACCGCTAATTCGGGGACGGCTGTCGGATTCCAGGGATGCTATGGTACGGCACTAGGCAAATGACATTGGTTGCGGAGCGCGCTGTGGACGGGAGTGCTGCATGTCACTGAGGGTCGGCGACTGGGTAGAGATTCGGTCCAAGGAAGAAATCCTTCTTACGCTCGACAGAAATGGTCGACTTGAGGAGCTTCCTTTCATGCCACAGATGTTTCAATATTGTGGTCACCGCTTTCGTGTTTACAAGCGCGCGCACAAGACATGTGACACGATCAATTTTGCTGGCGGACGCAAGTTATCCGGAGGCATCCATCTTGAAAACCTGAGGTGCGACGGCAACGCGTTTGGAGGTTGTCAGGCAGCGTGCCTGGTCTTCTGGAAAGAGGCATGGCTCAGGCCTGTGGCGTCCTCGGACGAGGCAATCGCGCCGCGAACCAACGCGGCGAATGGAAAAGGTTGCACGGAAAGCGACGTGCTGGCTGGTACGCGCGCCAAGAGCCAGCCACTTTCAGGTGGTCCGAGATACTCATGCCAAGCCACAGAACTTCTGGATGCGACCACCCCACTTTCTTGGTGGGATGCCCGGCAGTATGTGGAAGACTATGCATCGGGAAATGCCAGCAAAAAGCGTCTCCTGGTCGGATTCATCTATGCAGCAGTATTCAGTATCTATCACTACATGGGCCGTCTGCATCTCGGGAGGCTCTCCGTGATTGTCAGCTGGCTGTATGACAAGGTGCAGCACATTTACGGTGGCGTTTCATTCCCACGATATCGGGGATCGATACCTGCCGGCCAGCCGGTTCCAACCATCAAGCTTGATCTCCAACCGGGGGAGCTGATCAGGGTTAAGTCCTATGAAGAAATCCTCAAGACCCTAGACACGGATAATAAGAACCGTGGCCTGTATTTCGACGCCGAGATGGTCCCCTATTGCGACCATACTTTCAGGGTCCGGTCGCGAGTAACAGCGTTTGTCAATGAAAAGACCGGACTTCTCAACCGGCTCAGGGGACCGGCGGTCATCCTGGAAAAAGTCTGGTGCAATTCGAGATATAGCGATTGCCGGATGCAGTGCCCAAGAGCCGTCTATCCCTGGTGGCGAGAAATTTGGCTGGAACGGGTGCCTGGCGAGGCAATCGCTCACATGGGGCATGCTACGGCAGCTCAAACGGAAACAAGCGCGTATGCAGCCAGTGATACATGACCCACAAGGCCCTCAGTGCCAAAGGCGAACCCCGCAACCTTAAAAGGGAAGCCATTCAAAGTGGCGTCGCCAGGATGGTGAGCCAGGGGGTGAACCTGATTCTCAGGGTGGGCTATATTGCCATCCTGGCACGCCTGCTCAGCCCTGACGATTTCGGCCTGGTCGCGATGGTGGTGGCACTCACAGGCATTTTCGACGTCTTCACCACCGCCGGGCTTTCCTCCGCTACCATCCAAAAGCATGAGAT
This sequence comes from Mesorhizobium sp. WSM4833, assembly GCF_055811095.1. Classification (NCBI taxonomy): domain Bacteria; kingdom Pseudomonadati; phylum Pseudomonadota; class Alphaproteobacteria; order Hyphomicrobiales; family Phyllobacteriaceae; genus Mesorhizobium; species Mesorhizobium sp. WSM4833. The sequence goes on along the minus strand of NZ_JBVVQG010000026.1, from coordinate 28,439 downwards.
TTCGTTTGACCAGGTTTCGGCACTGTTCTGGATCAACATACTGGTAGGGGTCTTTCTCGCGCTGCTCTGCGCCGCGAGTGCCTACACGATATCAGCCTTCTACCATGAGCCGCGTCTACTCAGGATCGCCATCGCGGTCGCTCCAGCTTTCCTGCTTAACGCGGCCGGCGTGCAACATGCCGCTCTGATCGAGCGCGACTTGCGTTATGTCACACTCAGCGCGATCGAAACGGGTGCCCTGTGCGTGGGCATCCTGTCCGGTGTGCTGCTCGCGTTGCGTGGCTACGGCTACTGGGCACTGATCGCCCCGACACTTATCTCGCCGGCAATCAACAGCCTGGGCTGCTGGATCGCCACCGGGTGGATTCCTGGATGGCCTCGACGCGGCGCCAATATTCGCTCGCTCTTGCATTTCGGTGGAATCGTCACGCTGAACAACCTCGTTGTCTATATTGGCTACAATGTGGAGAAAATCCTTCTCGGGCGGCTCTGGGGCGCTGCGTCGCTCGGATTGTATACCCGGGCCTTCCAGCTGATTGGCATCCCTACGGCGACCATCAACAGCGCCGTCGGTGCGGTACTGTTCTCGGCGTTGTCACGAATGCAGCATGATCCCGCGCGGTTGCGGAACTTCTACCTCAAGGGATATTCGATCGTCATCGCGGTGACGGTTCCCATCACAATGTTCTCGTTCCTGTTCGCACATGAGATCATCACCGTGGTGCTGGGCTCGCAATGGACGGGGGCGGCGACCATCTTCCGGCTGCTCACGCCTACCATCTTGGTGTTCGGGATCATCAACCCTACATATTGGCTGCTCATCTCGACCGGCAAGCAGAAGCGCAGCCTGTATCTGGCTTTCGCCATCGCCCCTCTCGTCATCACTTCCTACTGCGCAGGAATCTCCTTCGGCCCCGAGGGCGTTGCACTGAGCTACTCGACGGCGCTGGTGCTCTGGCTCTATCCACACCTGGTGTGGAGCCTGCACGGAACGCCGGTTTCAGTCGGGGATCTGTTGCGGACGATCATGAGGCCATGGATGGCCGGCATCGTGGCCTCGGTGGGTGCGCTGGCAGTGCAGCGCTATCTCGGCCCGGAGGTTCCTTCGCTTCTGCGGCTCGCGGCTGGCGGGCTGGTTCTGATCAGTATCTATGCATTCGTCTTGCTGTTCGTCTTGGGGCAGCTCAAGCTGTTTCAGGATGTGCTGCTGGGCTTTCGAGGCGAGGCGCGGGCCGGCGCTTGACGCAGCCCGCGACTTCGACCGGCGAAGGCCCGAGAGAGAAGCTATTTGGAGGGCAAATGGCCAGTATAGCAATCGTCCATAGCTATCCGTACGACGCGTTCTTCGGCGGAGACGGCGCCTATATCCAGGCGTTCGGGCGATATCTCCTGAAGTCCGGCCACGAGGTACACGGGTATGTATCCAACATAGCGCGCGGCCGAAGGAGTCCAGTCTGTAGGAGTGTATATGAAATAGAGCAGTTTTCTTCGTGGCAGGTTCGTCGAAGTATCAGATTGGGCCAGAGAACATTTCTATCCACAGAGTTGCTTCGGTCCGGGCATCTGGCCGGATCGTTCCTTGGACGGAAGACCGCACCTGTTTCCCCAATGACGGACCAGAACTTTTCCAAGGGAGAGACTCAGTGGGTGCTTGACCGTATCGAAGCTGGACGGCCGGACGCCGTCATACTGTTCCACGATGCCGTGCATTTCGCTCCTTGCCTCTCCTGCAACGGTCACAGGGTTTTCTCACTTGTTGGCCATCTTCAGCACCGCAACGGGGCAGCGCGCTGGGAGGCCGGCGCAACCCCCGGCCCGGACAAGAATTGGACTGAGGAAAAGAGATTGTCAAACTCGCTGAAGGCGGCAGAGTGTGTCGGTTTCAACAGCAAGGATGACGCCTCCTACGCCCGCAACCATCTCGGGGTGACACGCGTGATCTCTCTTGGCATGGGCTTCGACAATCACGAAAAGCAACCCGACAGCAATGAGCCCATCGTTCTCTTCGTCGGGAATGCCACAGAGCCAAATCGTGCCGCACTGTCGTGGTTCCTGAAGGAGGTCTGGCCAACTGTTCGAACCTCATGCCCCACGGCAAGGGTTCGCATCGTCGGAACCGCCGCCTTCACATGTGAGGTTACGCCGGCGGCCGGCCTGGAGTGTGTGGGAGCGCTCCCGGACCTCGCTCCCGAATATAGGCGCGCCCAGCTTGTCGTGGCCCCGCTCGTTTCCGGCAGCGCCGGCGTCAAGATAAAGGTGGCCGAGGCCATGTCTTACGGCCGCCCCCTCGTGACGACCTCGATAGGTGTGGACGCAGGTGACCCCCACCAACTTGATGAGGGAGCGATCGTGGCCAATGGTGGTGCAGACTTTGCACAGGCGGTCATCGCGCTGTTGAGCAATGCGGAACTTCGGCGTCAGAAATCCGAGGGTACCGCGCATGTATTCGCCAGCCTCTTTTCCTGCGATGTGTGCTATGGCCCGTTCCTGTCTTGGCTCCGCAAGGCAGGCCAGGTGGCTGATAGCAGCTTGTCATCACAAATGGTGTAGGGAGGCGGGCGCCTCTCTAAAGTGGCACTCGACAGGATTTGATCAGCACTATGCTGTATCCGCATGCTCCACTTGGCGGGTGGACGAGCCCGACCGACCGGAAACCACTGCCAAGGCCCGTCTGACGGCGCCCTTCGTTCGATAAAGATGGCCCAGCGGCGGAAACAGCCTCAATATCGGAGACAGCGAAAAGCTATATCTAAGCAATTCGACGCCACAAGCGGTCCTTCCTCGGACAATATGAGAGACTGCCGACCAATAAGCGGCATCGGCAACCCGGCGCATTGCCATGCGACGAAGCCCCGATGCCGCCGGCATGGCAGCGCCTTCGCACGAGAAGAAGCTGGCGAATACCGCCTCTCGTTCTTTCAATTGCGTTAATTTGTCCGAAAAGTGGACCACCGTTATTTGTGCTGCATGCACGCGTCGGATACCGAGCGCGCCCTCGAATTCCACGATTGAACCCAACCGCGCGAGGCGAAGCACCATCTCCAAATCGGGCGCGTGCGCGAGTGACGCACGGTAGTGACCCACCGCCTTTTGCGCAGTCATCCTGACCAGCACCGCTCCCAAGGCCAGGGACACTCCCAGATGGCCCAGATGACGACAACAGTCTTCAATGAACCGGGCACCCGCCGTTACGCGCCATCCATCTGGTTGACTTGGTTCGGCAAAATCCTTCCCCTCGATCATGCTGAGATCAGACCCTATGGCGAAAGCAGCCCCAGGATTGCTTTCGAGGACATCAACGGCGCGTTGGAGCGAGCCGTCTGTCAGGAGATCGTCGGCGCACAAAAGGATGAAGTAGTCTCCTCGCGCAAGCTCGACGCCTTCGTTGAAGGACGCAATTGGCCCTACATTCCTGGCGTGGCACACGACTTCAACCCGGCTGTCTTGGGCGGCAAGTCGGCGTGCCACTTCCACGCTGTCGTCTGTTGACGCGTTATCGATAACAACAATCCGGAGATCGTCGATGCCTTGCGAAAGCACACTGCGTATACATTGCGCGAGGAACCGATCAGCGTTGTAGCAGGGTATGACTACATTGATGCTGGGCATCAGCACAGGCTCCCCTTACCTGATTGGTCGCCTCGGTTATCGGAGCGACCTGATGTGGGCCAGCACAGGCACCACGCCACGATCGAGGACAAAGACTTGGTTTCCAGGCCCATCCTCCAACAAATCGGCTGGAAGGTCATGCCGTCTAAAAGGCTAGGGGATGACAATCGACCAAAGGCGTAGGGGCAGGTGCAACCTCATCGCCAGCCTCTCCGTCTCATTCAGCTGCCTGTGAAGCGGCCGGAGAGATATCGGGTCAGCGGCACTTCAGCAAAAAGATAAACCAGCACCGAAACGCAGGTGACGGCCATGGGCGTCACGAACAACAGCACCGAGGCGAGCCGCGCCGAATCTCCGCTTTCGGCAACGAGCTTCTCGGATACGATAGCCACGAACCAGTGGGTCAAGTAGATCGCATAAGTGCATTTGGCGAGAAAGTTCAAGAGCTTGGAGTCGCTGAAGACACCGAGCTGCTCCAGAGCGACAACCCCCAGCAACAGGACCGACATCGGCATGCCGAGCGCGAGGAGACGGGGCAGCGCCGGCCAACAGAAAGGACGCAAGACTGCTGCTAAGGCTCCGAAGGCGACTGCCGCCGCCGCGAGGGTAACGGCCCCGCTCCACGGCAGTTTGAAAGGGAACAGCCCGGAGTTGGAAAGCTTGAAGATGACGATGCCGAAAGCGAAATCGATCAGGATCGGATTGGTGTAAAATACGAAAATGGGGTTCTCAATGCCTGATGTCTCGCCCGCGACCGCAAGAAGAACCGCGAAGGCGGCGGAATAGAGGATCCCATATTTCACGCTGACGAGTTGGAAAGCTGCGATGATCAGGCTGAATTCGACGATTACCAGCAAGGTCCACGTCGGATACAAGATGGGGTAGGGTCCGAAGGGGACGAAGGCGAGCGACATGAAAAGCTCGGACAAGGTCCTCTGATGGCTTTTCATCGCGTAGTTCTCGACAAGAAATGCGAGAATCGTGACGCCCCAATACAAGGGCACGATTCGAATGAGCCTCGTTCGCAAATAGGCGCCGGCCGACCTGCCATTGTTCCCAAGCACATGCGCGGTAAGAAAACCGGCCAGAACCATGAACAGATCCGTCCCGAAACGGAAAATGTCCAAGACACCCGGCTCAATATGGGCGGCGCTCACCACTCCGGACATGTGGATGTAGCCGATGGCGTAGGCGGATATGAGCCTCAAAAGCTGAGGATTGTGCCAGAACCTCCTTGCCCCAGCAGTCCGGGCGGCCGGATGGTATTCCGCGTTCACCCGGGTTATCAGTCCGAAGCTGACCGTGCCTATTGTTGAGAAGATCGCCCCACCCCAGGGACCCCAGCATCCCCTTGAGTCATATGGTCCAATGCATCGGCGATCAGCCCTCAACCGTTCTGTTACGAGGTCGGCCTCGCGGTGGCCTGTCCGTTCTTCTGCACGATCTTCATCCTTTGCGCCCATTGACGCGATCCTCAATCTGGTAGCACCCCCCGCTGCCGCTATCTATCAGTTGGACATTTCACGCGCTCGGAACGCGCCCGAGTTGGGCGACAGCCGCTTGTATGCGGACCGCGCGTTCCGCAGGATCCATTGCGGCGCAAGGAGCGTCGGCACTGCGCGGGTCCAATAGTGCGGCATTCCATGGTAACGGCCGTACAGGTACCTGATCGCTGCGCTCACCGCGATGGTCCGTCCCCCCGCAGTTTTAGCGTTGTTCAACCGCGCCATCACGTGCGTATCAAATATCCGGCGGCGAAACGCTTCGCACACAGCGGGTGTGTCCGCGAACAACGCGAAAGCAATCTGATCATAGGCGGCAACGTCGATCTTCAGGCGATCCAGCCATCCGAACTTGATATTGAACTGGTCGTTGCCCGACCGATAGCCGACACAAGGTTCTTGGACCACGCCCCATTTTCCAAACCGTTCGACAACACGGCCGATGATATAAACTTGGACGTAGTAATTCTTGAATTCCGAGACATTAGGCTCGGATGCGATCTCATTCCATTTGGCACGGTCTATCACCAGGGCGGACATGAAGCCCAGCAGATCACCCATCGTCGCGAACAGCGTACCGGCATCGGCGATCAGTTGTGTAGGCGGGATCCGACGGATGCCGGTCCGGCGCGTCATCGTCACGTCATAGTCGATCACGCCTAGCGTTAGACCGGTTACGCCGGGCCAACGCCGGATCGCTTCCAGCACCCGTGCTAGCCCGCCCGGTTCCAGATGGTCGTCGTCGCCCATCAGCCAGATGTAATCGCCCTTCGCCGCCTCCACGACCGCCAGGAAATTGCCGTCCACTCCCAAGTTCTTCGGCTGGGAAAGCAAGGTGTAGTGCTTGATGCGACCCTTATAGCCTTCGGCCACGGCGACCGTATTGTCCGGTGAAGCATCATCGCTGACCACGACCTCGATCGCGTCCTCCAAAGCTTGGGCGATGATGCTGTCTAACAATTCCGCCAGCATGGACGAGCGGTTGTAAGTCGGGATGCAGATCGAAATGGTCGGCACGGGTTTCGGTCTGCGGCCAGGATCGGTGGTTACACGGCGAGGCCGGCGCGCGCGATGAGCGGCTGCCACCAATGCTCGCAAGTCGTTCTCGTCCATCGTGCTCTCCTGGAGGTCAATCCGAAGACTGGCCGCCGGTCAATCGCCGAACTCCCCGAAATCGGCGTCGACCTGAATCATGAGTTCGAGGTATTTCCACGCTATCCACCGCCAGGAATAACTGCTCGCCCTGGCGTTCCCCTTGGTAACCAAACGCTGCCGCAAGTCTGGGGCTAGCATCAACAGGCGGATGGCTTCGGCCCATGACTGGACGTCGTCGGGATCGGCATAAAGGGCCGAATCCCCGCAGATTTCGGGAAGACATGGCGAGGTCGAGGCCACGACCGGGCAGCCCGAAGCCATCGCCTCGACCGCCGGCAGCCCGAAGCCCTCGATCCGTGACGGGAACAGGAAGCACAGGGCGCCTTCGAGCGCCTTCTTGAAGTCGTCGTCCCCTATGCGGCCAGGAAGGACGATGTTTCCGGGCATTTGCGGGATGTACCTCAGGAGCGTGGCCTCGTCGACATCGCCTGGCATCCACAGGTCAAGACCCATCGCGTCGAGGTGTGGGGCCAGCCTGGCGAGAAGCCCCATGTTCTTATATTCCTGGTCCCGCCTCCCCAAGCAGAGGACATACGGCCTGCTCCGGTCGACGGCCAGAGTTGATCTCGCCGCATCCCACCGGTTCGCATGGTCGCTGCCGTTGTAGGTGACGACGATGTTTTCTTCTGGCGCGATTCCGAACTTGATCAGATGGCTGCGTGAGAGTTGCGAGACGGTCGTGATGCGGGCGGCCTGCCTGCCAAGTGCCGGCAGGATCAAGCGGTGCGCCCAGCGGAATCCTCGCGCGTAGCTCGACGGCATGAGCCTTGTGTGCATGTCATGGATACACGCGATCTGGCGCCTCAGCGCGACGGGAGCGAGATTGCAGAAGCTCAGCAATCCTCCAGGCACATGCCAGGGCAACTGCGCCTGCACCCAAAATTGCGGCAGTCGCGGCCTGCTGAATTCAGGAACGACCCGGACGGGGATGGCATCGAGGCGCAAAGGTTCCGAAAGCGGACGCGGCACCACGAGATCAATCTCCAGGTCGCGACCGAGCGGATGCCCTTCTGAAATGAGGGCGTCGAGAGCCAAGGTGACCTCGCGGGCGTAACGGGCCACACCGGTTGGCCGAAGCGTCGTGAAGTCTCCATTTATCGTCCAGCGCCGTCTCGGCGCTTCCCGGTCCGCGCACACCGCAGCGGGATGGCCGATCAGGAAGTCGGCGCCGGCGACAGCGGATCTGGCCAAGGGCGTGTCGGCACGGTGTCTGTTCGCCGGCCAGGCCGATCTTGGTTGCGGCGACTCCCTCGTATCGAACCCGAGCTTGGCCATGTCCAGCTTCCCCGACCTTCCGGCACCCTAGGCAGACTAGCATTCCCAGGAACACCAAGGCCCTTAAACGTTCGAGGTAGGTACGCTGTCCGACGTCGCCAATCCGGATGATTGCAACTTAGCCGAATGACCCGATGGCCATGGTGACCTGGCGTCTTGACGGTTCCACACTGAAAGTTCCAAGGGGTGGACGACATGGCGCGACGTTGGACGATCAATGGGCGGTTTCTTTCGCAGCCGACAACAGGCGTTCAGCGTTACGCGCGCGAGGTCGTGCGCGCTCTCGACACCTTGTTGGCCGAGCAGAACCCGCTGACCCGCGGCCTCGAGCTTGCACTGCTCCACCCTCCAGGGTCCGGAGACTTCCCCCTGGCTTGCATCGAGCGTCGAGAGATCGGCGGCATGAACGGGCATGCCTGGGAACAGGTGCAGCTCCCCTCATCCCTGGATGGCAGCGGACTGCTCAGCCTCTGCAACACAGGGCCGCTGCTTTCCCGCAAGCATATCGTCTGCGTCCATGATGCAAACGTCTGGAATGCCCCGCAGAGCTATTCATTTGCCTTTAGACTTCTTTACAGGAATCTGTTGCCCGCCCTCGGCAAGACGGCGTGCGGTATTTCGACCGTTTCCAACTACTCCTTGGATGAACTGGTTCGCCGCGACGTCATCCCGGCAGAGCGGGCTTTCGTGGCGCCGAACGGCCATGAGCATGCCTTGCGGTGGGAGCCTGAACACTCAGCACAGACGCGGCTGGCGGCCTCGCGGGAAACCGTTGTCCTGATCGGCAGTGCCGCACCTCACAAGAATCTGGATCTCCTCCTGAACATGGCTGATCGTCTTGGCGAAGCCGGACTCAGAATCGCGATTGTCGGCATGTCGGATTCGCGCGTCTTTAGGTCAGGATCCGCCAGGACCGAAGCGCGAAACATCCACTGGCTCGGCCGCATTTCGGATGGCGAGTTGGCGGCCCTCCTCGGGGACTCGCTATGCCTGGCTTTCCCCTCGCTCACGGAGGGCTTCGGTCTCCCAGCCCTCGAGGCGATGGCCGTCGGCTGTCCTGTCGTGGTTTCAGACCGCGCCAGCCTGCCTGAAGTCTGCGGCAATGCAGCGCTGTTTGCATCCCCAGACGACCAGGACGCATGGTTCGACAGTTTCGTGCAGCTTCGCACTTCTCAGGCCCTGCGCGCTCAGATGATGGGCAAAGGAAAGGCGAGAGCCGCGGAATACAGCTGGAGGGCGACGGGCCTGCGTTATCTCCAGGCGATGGCGGCCGCAGACGGCGTCGATACGGAAACGAAGATCGTCAGGGCTCCCGAATTCACATGATCTCGTGAAGTGCCTGGACGGCGTCTAGCGATTCCAGGATCGCGCGGTCGAAGTTCTCTTCTGAAAAACGTCCTGCATTTCTGGCGCAAGCGCGCGGCGCAATGGCATGGCTATTCTCTTCGAACCGTTCCACTGCCTGCTTGAGGTGATCGACCGTTTGAGCCTTGAACAGCACTCCTGTCGGCTCGGAGGATGATCCTAGCCGCTGTACGATGTCGACGGCGCCGCCGCGACCGAAGGCGACCAGCGGCGTCCCGCAGGCCTGTGCCTCGGCCAGCGCTATGCCGAAATCCTCGCAGCCCGCAAACACCATCGCCTTCGCCCGCGCCAGGGTGTCCACATAGTCTTTCCGGGGCAGGTAGCCCGAGAAGGTGACGTTGGGACCGGCAAGCGCCCGCAAGCAGGCTGATTGCTGCCCTTCGCCAACGATGACCAGTCGCCGCGACGGCATTTCGTTGAAGGCCCGGATGACAAGGTCGGTGCGCTTGTAGGGGGCGAGGAAGGACGCTGAAACGTAGTAATCGTCCTTATCCTCCACACAAGGCAATTCGCCCAGTGTGACCGGGGGGAAAACGACGCGCGCCTGGCGCCCGTAAATGTGCTGGATACGGGAGCGGACATAATTCGAGTTCGCCAGCATCAGGTCCGGACCGTGCGCGGTTCTCGTATCCCATGTCCTCAGGCGATGGAGCATGTAGCGATAGAGCATTCCCTTGGGGCCGAAACCAAGCCGTCCCTGCTGAAGATAGGAAAATTGTTCATCCCAGGCGTAGCGGACGGGACTGTGCACATAACACAGATGCGGCTGGTCCGGCCTGGTGATGACGCCGCGCGAGAAGGCGGCCGACGACGAGATCACCGCGTCGTAGCCCGTCACGTCGAATTGCTCGATCAGAAAGGGACAGAAAAAGAAGAGGGATCGATAGAATTTATGGACCATCGGTATCCGGTTGGCCGCAGACGTATGGAATTCCACGTCGTGGAAATATTGCTCCTTCACCTCTTGTGGCAGGAAATCGAAAAGCGTGAAGACCTCGGCGTTGGGGAACTGCTTGCAGATTTGCGCAAGAACCCTTTCCCCTCCCCGGAAATTCGGGCACCAGTCATGAACGATCGCTATCCTGGCATTGCTGTCGAAGCCGGGCCCCGGCGCGGCCGGCAATTCTTCGATGGATACATCGATCTTGGCAGCGACGGCCAAATCGGAAGAGCGTTCGTGGAGCATGGTTCCCCCTAGCCTCATAAGGCTGGCAGTCTCCATTCCATGTCGTTGCTCCGGCAAGCTGTCCGATCGGCTACACACCGCTACGGGCGCATGGCCATCTAATACTTGCGGATGTGGTCCGTCACCGGGATACTCCGAAAGCCTGTGTCCGGCGGTAGGCCAGGCTCCTCCCGTCTCCTTTTATGCAGGCTGTGTCGGTCCACTCGTCGGTCTAGGTTTCGGCGGAACCGAAGCTGGATCGAGCATGAGACTCATAGTGATCATCCCGACGCTTGGCCGCAGCGGACAGGTCGGGCGTTTGCTTGGATATTTGGGCGGCCAGACGAGGCTTCCTGATGAGGTCATAGTGTCGGCGCCCGACGCCTCGCATGTCGGCCTGCCGGAAAGCTGTCCTTTCCAGGTGTCACTCGTTTTCGGACCGAAAGGACTGGCTGCCCAGCGGAACAGGGCTCTCGTACCTTCCCTGGGGCGCTTCGACATCATCACATTCTTCGACGATGATTTCGTTCCGTCCGCCGAATATCTGCAGCAGGTCGAGAAAGCTTTCGTGGAAAATGATGGATGGGCGGTGGTGATGGGCACGGTCGTCAGGGACGGTGCCACGAATGCTGGCCTCACCTGGGAAAATGCCGAAGCCGCCTTGCGGGAAAACGAGGGCAAAAAACATGATGGACCGCCGGTGGTCGACCATGTCGGAGCATACGGATGCAACATGTCCTTGCGTTCCTCGCTTGTGGGCGATTTGCGCTTCGACGAGCGCCTCGTCTTGTACGGCTGGCAGGAAGACATCGACTTCACCAGCCAAATGAGATCCAAAGGCCGCGTGGTCTGCGTGACCGCGATCACGGGCGTCCATCTCGGTATCAAGACAGGGCGGGTCAGCGGCGAGCGGTTCGGCTACTCCCAGGTTGCGAATGCGATCTATCTGATCAGGAAGGGCTCCGTTCCGGCCTCTTTCGCTCTTCCGCTGATGTTCAGGAATATCGCCGCGAATCTCGCAAAGAGCCTGCGGCCTGAGCCGTATATCGATCGCAGGGGCAGGCTCAGGGGTAACATGCTGGCGATCCGGCACATCGCCATGGGACGAATCGAACCCGAATACATCCTGAAAATCTGAAGGTGGGAAGACAATGCGGAAATGGCTTGTGACAGTGGCGGCGGCTTCATTGGCGGCGGCTGCCTGCCCCTTGCCGACGGTGGCTGCCGAGTACCTCCTCGGACCTCAGGACAAGGTCAGGCTCAAGGTCTACGAATGGCGCGCATCACGCGACGTGATTTTCGAATGGACGGCTCTCAACGACAGTTTCGTCGTCGGTGCCGACGGCACGCTCTTCCTTCCATTTGTCGGCCAGATACGCGCGCAGGGCACCGCCCCCGGCGACCTCGCCCGCGCGATCGGCGACCGCCTGATGCAGCACATGGGCCTCGGCCGCCAGCCGGATGTCGCTGTCGAGATTGTCCAGTACAGGCCGTTCTACATTGTCGGCTACGTCACGCAGCCAGGCGAGTTCCCCTACAGGCCCGGGCTGACGGTGCTGCAGGCGCTGGGAATCGCCGGCGGCCTGCGAACACGCGAGGAAGACATGTCGAGGCTCGAGCGTGAAGTCATCGTGGGTCAGGGCGATGTGGGTTTGTTGGCGCTGAGCAACGTCAGTCTGCTCGCTCGCAAAGCACGGCTGGAATCAGAACTAGCTGGCAGCGACGACATCGCCTTCCCTGCGCAACTGAAGGACAGAGCTTCGAACGAGACGGTCGCGGTGGCGATGGAGCAGGAGCGCAAGATCTTCGCCGTCCGCAAGGACGCCATGGCGACGCAACTCCGTGCCCTGCGCGAACTCAAGGATTTCCTCGAAAAGGAACTGACCTCGCTCGGCCAGCAGATGGCCTTCCACGACCAACAGATCGAACTTATCCAGAAGGAACTCGCGGGTGTTTCGGCCCTTGTCCAGAAGGGGCTGGCGGTTGCACCGCGGGAACTCTCTCTACAGGGAACGGTCGCACAGATGCAGAGCGACAGGTTGGTTGCCGAGACCTCGCTCTTGCGAGTCAGGCAGGAGATAAGCAAGACCGACATCGAGATCCTCAACCTCGGCAATAGCCAAGCCAGCGAAGTCGCTGCTGCCTTGCGCGAGACGCAACTGCAGCTCAATGAAGTGACCAGCAAGGCCAACACCGCGGTGCAGTTGTTGCACGATACCGAGGTCACGGCCCCTGCTCTGCTCGCCCTTAGAGAGCGCGCCGAAAGGGCCAAGCCGATCTTCAAGATCGTGAGGACGACGGACAGCGGCTCGCAAGAACTCACGGCTGAGGAAACGACGCCGATCGAGCCAGGCGATACCGTGAAGATCGATATCCCCGCCCCGCCGTCCGGCTTGGCTGCTCTACCTGTAGAGGACGACGTCCAGGCAGGGACGGTTTCTGTTCAAGGTACCAATTGACAGGCTTCATGATTGGCGCGGGTGCCGGCTCGCAACGCCTTCGACATGACCTCCGAACCCGAGACCGTTGGTGGCCGCCTGGACGGGTAAAGAACGCGCCGGCGTCATGGCCAGAGCGGTTCAGAGTGGGCGGAGCTGCCAGCTCGCTGCAGGTGCTTGTTTTTCTGCTGTTCCACACGGAAAACCGCCGCGCACCTTTCTTTGAACTGGTTCGCTTCAAGTTCAATGATCTGGCCGACCATGCTAGCAATTTCCGGCGGCACTTGCCTTGCACTTTGAGGCCGCATATCAGTGGGCACGCTGACGATGCCTTCCCTGCCGCAGTGAGGCGATCAGTTCCTGCGGGTATCACTGGAGATGTCGGTGCTCATGAGTGTAATCGCTATATCGGCGGCAGGCGTTCTGATGGGACTGCGCTTCAAGGCTCCTGCGCTGATCGCGGCGACTGCGCTGCTTGTGGTCGGAAGCTTTGCCTGGAATGGGCTCGGGTTGCCGGGCTACGTGACCGTCACTAAGTTCCTGATACTGTCATTCGTCTTGGCTGGCGCCTATATCATCGGTCTGTCCCTGTCCGTCCACCGGAAGCGCAAGGAAAGGTGACACGGCGGGACTTCAGGAAGCCCGGTCGAAACGTATGACTGCGAAAACCGTCCTGAACAGGATCACGATATCGAGCCAAACCGACCAGTTCCGCACATACTGGCAGTCCAGCTTCACGCGGTTGGCGTAGTCCATGCTGCTTCTTCCGTTCACCTGCCACAGACCGGTGAGCCCGGGCTTTGCCCGAAGGTATTCCCCTAAGTGGTCGCCGTAGCATTTTAGTTCGTCCTTGACGATGGGCCTTGGACCCACACAACTCATGTCGCCGCGGATGATGTTGAACAATTGCGGGAGTTCGTCGAGGCTCGACTTACGCAGCATCCACCCAAGCACCGTGACGCGGGGGTCGTTCCTGATCTTGCGGGTCTCCTCCCATTCCAACCTGACTTGAGGGTTGCTGTCGAGAAATGACTTCAGAACTTCGTCCGAATTGGTGACCATCGAGCGGAACTTGTAGCAATCGAATGGCTTTCCGCCAAAGCCGATGCGGCTATGCGAGAACACTGCCGGGCCTCCTGCCGTCATCCTGATCAGCAGAGCAACGACAATCATTACCGGCGCGGCAACCATAAGCGCCGTGAATGCTACTACCAGATCCATGATGCGCTTCAGGAGACCGCCCACAGGAGGGTTCGTCGTTCCCAACCTGAGCGCAGGCGAAAGGTCCGTCAACACTGCCCCGGCACCGTTGTTGTCGGATGCGGGAAGGACGTGCAGGACTGCCGTTCGGCTGTCGGACGGGATAGGCAGAGATGGCTGAACCCAGATCGGGGCTGCCTGATGTGACTCGAAGGCGTTCGTTGTCATGGAACAATCGCTGTTTCGACTTGTTGTTGCACTCTTCCAAGGTCGGAGGTTGTCGACAAGAAGGGCAAAGGAGGTAGCGTGACGCTCAGGGGCTATCCCCCTAATCCCAAGGAATGATCCTCCTAGACTTTTTGCAACTTCCGAAGGAGAATGTCTCGCTACGGTTTCATGCTTTACGGCGCTTGGGCGCGCGGACCCTGGCCAAGAGTACGCCTAGTATCGGGGTCCTGCAGGCCTGCAACGTCTTGACAAGTTCCTGCAGCGTCTGGACCTGTGTCTTGCCCCACTCGGCAACGATCACCACGCCGTCCAGGACAGATCCGACAATCAGTTCGTCGGCACCCGAGGCAAGCGTCGGCAGGTCGAGTATGACAATGTCGTAGGCAGGAAGTCCGTTGGCGGCAAGGTCACTAGCGGCTAGCTCCGAGAGGAACGCCTCCATCTTGCTAGGCGCCAGGAGGTGTCTGGCGTCCACGGTCGAACTGGAAAGGATGTCGAACGGCCGCCCCGCAGCACGAACGATGTTGAGACGGACAGGGTCCTGGCACGGTAGGTCGAGGGCTCCCGACTGGCTCAGAAGCCGCGAGGGGGTCATGGTCGGGCGCCGGATGTCGGCGTCAATCACCAGCGTCTTCAGGCCCGACATCGAGTAGAGCGTAGCGAGATTGCTGGCCACCGAACTCTTCGAACCGTCGTTGGATACGGCAGTCAACCCAAGAAACCTGATCGGGCGGCTGGTTTCCGCAAGGCTTATCTCGGTTCGCACTTTTCTCAGGCTATGGCTGTATCGGGATTGCGGAGATCTTGCCACTTGGTCGACAAGGCCCGATCTTCTGCCGATCGGCGGCAGTTCTCCGAGGCATTCGACGCCCAGATTGTCGCGGATCTGTCGTGGCGACCTTATGGTCCAGTCAAACGCGTGCCTTACAAACGCAAGTCCAATACCGAAAATGAGACCGGCAACCACCGCGAAGGCCAGCATCAACTTCGGCCTTGGAGCGCTCGGATTGAGCGGCGCCGTCGCAGCTGTGATGACCCTTGCATCGGCAACCGGATACGACTGTTGGCTTACCGAGTTGGTGTAGGCCTGCAAGAAGCTCTCGTACATCTTCTGGTAGGTTTCAGCCGTCACCTCAAGTTCTTCGAGCGTCGGCTCAGCACTCGTCCCGTCTGCTTTGGCTTCAATGCCGACGCTGTAGTCGTGCCGTGACCGGAACTGCTGCGCTTTTGCCATGGCCTCATTCATTTGAGTTCGCAGCTGCTGAAGCCGCATTTCCAGCCACGCGCCTCCTTCCTTGGCTGCGTCAGTCTTGGTTTCGATCTGCTCACGTACGAAGGCATCGGCCGTGGCGTTCGCAATCCTGGCTGCGCCCTCGGGATCAGGAGAGGTGAAGGATATGTCAATCGCGTAGGAAACGCCGACTCGGCGGACGTCGAGGCCGTTGCGGAAAACCAACATGCTCCGACGGAACTTCTGAAAATCGGTCAGCATGGGGGGTGCGGCAGGCTCGCTAAGAGCGAAATGCTGCAGCCAGGCGCTTTTCCGCAGCCCCAAGGCGTCAAGCAGGACAGCTCCGGTCTTCGTCAATCTGTCCCGCAAAGTCGGAGACTGGGAACGATTGAACTGCGCATCGTCGACGAGTTTCAACTGGTCGAGCACCATCGCTGCGATTTTTTCCGACTGCATTACAGCGATCTGGCTTTCCACCTGGGCAGTATCCAGTGACAGATCCACTTCGCCGCCCTCCTGCAGGTGTTGCGGCAATTTCGGCTCGATCAGAATCTGCGCGCTGGCGATGAAAGTTGGGTCGGTGCTCGAATTGTAAAACCCCGCCAACAAGAGAGCCATGGCAAGGCAGGCAATGATAGTTCCAGCGTAGCGGCGCAGAAATTCGGTAATGTCGGAGAGCCCAATGAACTCTTGGCCGGCGGAAGCCTGCTGGTCCGTCATCGAGGGCCATTGATTGGTGAACATGCGATTCATTCAGCTTCTCCTGCAGGCATACGCAGACACCCAGAGCAGCCCGCTCCATGCAGGCGGCCGTTGCATGCGGCCGGTCTTTGCATTGAAAGCCGAGGCCCCGCGATCCCAGACTGCTGCGGAAGATTACTCCCGTGATCCGGAAGGTAAATGCCGCCAATTGGCGTATGCGAAACTTAGGACCCGTGGGGCGGTAGAACGCGCGGCAGCGCTGCTCTCGCGGCGTCGACAAATGACGTCTGCTGTTCCAGCAAGGCCTGCCGTCCGCGGATGATCGCCAGGTTCTGCTCGAGAGTACCGATCTGCGCGGACATGCGTTCGGGACTCTCGCCATTTTCCATCGCTTCCAGGGCGAACGCAGCACAGTCCGTGACCCTTTCCACGCAAGGGCGCAGTGCCGCGATTTCCTTCTCGATGTCCATCTGAATGACCTCCAGAAGACGGGTCAGGCGACCGAACCGCCGTTGGTCGACATTCTGGCCGAATGGGAACCTGAGTGCGGTCAGCGGCATGTTGCAGCCATCTTTCTCGTTGCACCCGAGAGGGGACGCACCTTGCAGAATACAAGACTCTCATGCTTGCACGAGACATCCTTTCGGTCATCGGCGGGCATGCTCATATTGGATGAGGGGTGGCAGCTAGGGCGATAGGGCTACTCGAATTCATGAAGGCGGCCACGTGCGGCGCGTGCTACGACTGTTTGCGCTAAACTGCGGAGCGGAAATCGTGACCGTGAACATAGTCGGACACGCGAGTCCAAACACATTCGCCTTCAAAACCAGTGCCCCGATCAAAGCCACGGGCTTTCAGGACGGCACCTGGGGCCTGGGCGTCGTCGAACAAAGCGGAGATCGTCCTGGTTGTGGAAAGCCTGTGTCGCCAGAGCGGCGCCGAGAGATACTCGAGGCTCTCGATGGCGTGCTGGGCGGCAATCCAGAGTTCGGAGCCTACAACCAGACATTCTGAGAGGAATTGGACCATGTCTGACCGGATCGTAAGTTTTGTCATGAGCGGGGGGGTCGGCTCACGGCTGTGGCCGCTCTCGCGCGAAGACAACCCCAAGCAATTCCACGATCTTTCGGGGGATGGCTCTATGCTTGCCAAGACTGTTCGTCGCCTTAAGGCGCGGCCGGACGGAGAGACGCCGATCTACCTGATAGCCTCCGAACGGCATGCCGAGCGCGTTATCTCGGACCTAGTACCGCTCGGCCTGAACGGCGGCAGACCGATCTTCGAGCCGGTCGGCCGCAATACCGCGGCCGCCGTCGCCATAGCCACCCTGCAAACGATCTCCGAATATGGAGCCGACGCCCTTGTGCTCGTGGTCCCCTCCGACCATCAGATATCGACGACAACGCAATTCTGGGAAACCGTCAAGGCCGGCGTGCCTGCCGCCGATTCAGGAAAGATCATCGTGTTCGGGATCAAGCCGACGCATCCCGAAACCGGATATGGTTACATCGAGACCACGGCAGATGCTGACGCAGTAGCCTCGGTTTCGCGCTTTGTCGAAAAGCCGAACGCCAAGTCGGCTCGCAAATACATGTCTTCGGGACAATTCTACTGGAACGCCGGCATTTTCCTCTTTCGAGCCGACACCATGCGGGAGGCTTTTCTCCAGTTCCAGCCCGACATCTGGGACGCCGCGGAACGGGCTTACAAGGGAGCGCGGACCGACGTCTCGGGCCTTTATTTGACACAAGGCTTCTACTTGGCCGTCCCCTCGACCTCGATCGACTACGCAATCATGGAGCATGCGCGCGACATCGCAATGGTTAGGGCCTCGTTCCACTGGACCGACCTTGGCTCATGGCAATCCCTAATGGAGGCCAGCCCCACGGACAGCAACGGCAATGTCACAATGGGCGATATCGTCACCATCGATTGCCAGGACTCTTACTTCAGAAGCCAGGGCAGACTGCTGACCGTCGTCGGGATGAAGGATGTTGCGATCGTGGCGACGCCAGATGCGGTATTCGTCGCACCCGTCAGCCACAGCCAGAACGTGAAAAAAATCGTCGAACAGCTGGAGAAGAGCGGACGCCTCGAAACGAAATTTACTGCCTCCGAAGACCGGATCATCATCAGTGGCTCATGGCGCAAGCGCGTGGAGCACTGGCTCTTCGAAGAAACCCTGCCGCTGTGGTCCACCGCTGGCGTCGACGATGTTTACGGCGGCTTCCATGAGGCCCTGGGCTTCGATGCGAGGCCATTGGGCAAACCCAAGCGCATGCGCACTGCGGCTCGCCAGATTTACGCTTTCGCAGTCGCCAAGGAACGTGGCTGGACTGGTCCGGCGGACAAACTCATCAAACACGGTATCGACTTCATCGCAAGATTCGGCCGCACGAACCGCGGCGGGTGGGTGCGAACTCTCAATGCCAACGGCAGCGTGGCCGACCCGACCGAGGACGCCTACGACCATGCCTGCGTGCTCCTGGCGCTGGCTCAAGCTCACCGATGCGGACATCACGATGCCCTGGAACTGGCACAACAGACGTTTCATTTCATCGACGCCCATCTCGAGCACGACAGTCTGACCGGGTTCCTCGAGAGCCCCGGCTGGAACGGTGCGCGGTCTTCGAACCCACACATGCACATGCTGGAATCATTTCTTGCCTGGTATGGCGCCACGGGCGACCGTGAATATCTGCGTCGGGCAGCACGCATCATCGATCTCTTCCGAAGCCATTTCTTCGACCAGGAAAGCTGGACGGTTGGGGAACGTTTCGACGCCGATTGGTTGCCGTTGCAGGGAGATGAAGGACAGTGGACCGAACCGGGGCATCACTTCGAATGGGCTTCGCTCCTTGTCGATTTCGCACGAGCGAGCGGCCAGAAAGACTTGGTAGCCTACGCAAGGAAGCTCTATTCATCGGCGGTCGCCAGTGGATTGAACCGGGCAACAGGTCTGGCTTTTGCTGCCGTATCGCGGCAGGGAATTCCTCTCGACCGGCTCTCCCGCAGCTGGCCGCAATGCGAAGCCGTCAAGGCAGCCGTAGCCTTGGATGGCATTGGCGGGCCTGACCTGAAAGCTGAGATCGAAGCCCGTGTCGCGCGCCTGTTCAGATGGCACATCGATCCCGCGCCGCTTGGCTTGTGGATCGACAGGATTGACGAGCGCGGAAGGTCACTGGCAACGGAGGTGCCGGCGAGCATCTTCTACCATCTGGTGACGGCATTGATGCAGTATCTGGACAAGACCGCGGGCCAAGTCGAACCTTTCCCGCTTCCTGCTTCGGACGTGAGCAAGACGGGTTTGAGGCAGGTACTGGGTCGCTCCTGATGCGACGATCCTGAGATACGGTGTTCGTGCCGAACCGTGGTTGGCGAAGGTCGTCTGCACCGAACCTTGACGACCGCAGATATCGGCTCCTGGCGCGGCCGCTAAGGCACAGCCTTGGCCGCGCGCACCGGCAACGCTCGCTTTCCCCCGGTCGTCGGCCGCCGTGAGGCTGCCGGTGCTGCCAGGAGTTCCGAGGCAATGAATATGAGGTTCTCGCCGTTGACGAGGCTGTCGATCTTCCTTCCGCTCAAAAGCGAGTAGACGAAAGTGAGGCAGCCTCGGCCGGGAAACATAAAGTCGTGTGGTTCCACGATGATGCACGGCACATGCTTGAGGACCTTGCCGCAGTCTCGCGTTGCCTCCAGCTCCGCGCCTTCAATGTCCATCTTAAGCATCAGCAATTTCGCCTTGGGCAGTCTGGCAAGAAGGCCCCGTAAGGTGACCGACGGCACGCCTTCTCCGTCTGCCACGCCCCGTGCCCACGATGGGCGCTCGCTGTTGACAAGTGCAACTTCGCCCTCGTGGCACCAGAGTGCGCCGTAAACAGACATGATCCGCTCTAGACCGGCGCAGTTCGAGAGTAAGACTTCATGCGTTTGGCGATCCGGTTCGATGGCCATCACCACAGCATCAGGATACTGGTCTCTGAGGAAAATCGACGAGTAGCCAACGTTAGCGCCGGCATCCACGATAACGGGTATGATCCCCCTCCGTCTCCATCCTGCCGCGAGCCGGTTGAGCGCGCTCTGTCCACCCTTTCCAATTTCATATTCGCCGTGCCCAAAAATTTGTGACATGACAAACAAGTCGCTGTCGGTAGGCCTGATCAGCAATTCATGATCGCCACAGCGAACTTTCATCGCCGAGCCGATCCCGAGTGCGCGGCGAAGGAGTACTGAGACCAGTTTCCTCCAGCCGATGGCGCGCGCGAGCCCGTCAATGTGATAGAGCTTGGCGTAGAACGTCCGGTTCATCGTCGCAGTATCACCTGAGGATGTGCCAATCTCCATACACCCTTAGGGAGTAGCCAGGCCGGCTCGCCACCGAAGCAAATTGCCCGCACACACCCCCCGCATGCATATTCCTGCCATCATGCCCTCCCCGGTTCGGTCGTAGGCATGCTTCCTGCGCCGCTTATCAGCAAGGTACCGCAAGGTGATAGCGACGTCGTAGCTACGGCAAATTCGGTAGCACTTGCCTCTGTGTCGCTGCCTCAAAGCGGGATAGTATGCTTTGGGAAGATGCCTGACGCCACATTGAACGACCTCTCCCGATCATGGAAATGCGGTTAATTCGTCAAGGCGTTGTAACTTTGAGACGTGAACCATCTTGTCCGAACGGTTGAGACGCAACGATGGCCAAAAAAAAAGTCCGTGCGAGACCCAGCAGTGACCTTCTGAAACTGCTTGCCACAAGGCCTAGAGCGGTGGCGCTTGCTGCGCTGCACGTGAGTGAATCCGTGCTGCTGGAACTCGAAGCGTCCGAGCTTTTGTCAGCAGCAGAGATTAGAGGGCTACTTAAGGACGCGTCGATGACGTTACGAAATGCCGCCGAGCAAGCGGACAATCGCAGCTGCCTCGTCGCCAGCGAAATAGTCGATTCCATGCGGGAAAATTTCAAGAGAAATAAGACTTAACCTGTCGCCATCGGCCGACCGGGAAAAACTTGTTATCTTCAACCAAAACTGCCGTTGCCACGTCATCGATAGTGCATTGGAGCATATTCTTCACATCAATTTTAATGTACGGTGTATGCGAGGGAGGTAGTTCGGGCAGTAGTTGGGCGGGGTTGCTTCTGAATGACGCCACATCCATTTTTGCGCGGGAATGAAAAACGCCTGTCGTATGAGGACGATACGGCGCTGATCAAAAGGCTGGGATTCACGCCGAAGCGCTATCTGGCGGAGACGGTCATCGTCAATCAGGGCGAGGATTGCGATCGCATGTTCATTGTCGAGTCGGGCTGGGGGTGCATTTCTCATGAACTTGCCGGCGGGCAGCGACAGATTCTAGATTTTGCACTGAAAGGCGACATCGTCCTACCTCAGTCCTACTCGGGCAGGGCTCTTGAAACGTTTGTGGCTCAAACCGAAATTTCAGTTCTGGTGGCTTCGACCAAGACATTTGCCGTTGCGGCCATGCAGTCGCCCCATCTGTTCTCCCTTGTTCTCGAAACCCTCGTGCACAATGCAGCGGTTGTCGCTCAACATCTCACCAATGTGGGACGACGCAGCGCCTTGGCGCGGACGGCGCATCTCTTCCTCGAACTGATGACGCGTCTGGAACGAATCGGCTCTGTCACGCGCAACAGCTATGAATGCCCTCTCACCCAGTACGATCTGGCGGACGCACTGGGACTCACTCCCATTCATGTCAACCGGATGCTGCGGGAACTGCGCGAGCGCAAGTTTCTCGAATTTCGGCAGGGCCACGTTCGTGTGCTCGATCAGCAGGGCCTGACTAAATTTGCTGGATTCGAGCAGGAATATGTCGACGGTTGAGACGTCCCGGCATGCGATGGCAAGCAATCTTGTTCCCCAGTAGCGGCCATCGGGCAAGATCGAGAACGGGCTTTTCCGGGCAGCATCCACTTTCCGGCGGCGGATCTGTTCCGTGTGGCCCGCTCCCTATTCCGACTGGCGTCCGCTGGCCAGGCGCCGGCCAATTCAATCTCGGTTTCTTGGCGCGATCTCTCGCGGTTGCCTAAGCGACACCGTCCTTGGCGTCCCGCTGCAGCGGCGAGTCCGCTCGGCCCAATTTGAGGACCACAATCAGGAGCGATAATTGGTGCTCGGTGCTCGGATCCTAAACAGAGCGTAGCTCTTCCACCAGACCTATGGCCCCCGCAGAGCCAGCTTTCGAGGCAAACTATGAGAGTTCATTCGCCGCTTCCTGAACACCCTGCGCAAATGCTCGCTCGAGCCAAAGGCGGCCTGCTACCGGGTTGTGTTCCCCGGCACGACCATTGCAGAGATAGCCCCCGAGCATGAGTTGGGCATAGCCATGTCCCCGCTCGGCGGCGGCGGCGAACCATTTCTGCGCTGCGACCGGGTCGAAGGACAGACCTTGGCCATTCGCGTACTGGGCACCGATCGCAAACATAGCCCCGGCGTGCCCGGCTGCGGCTGCCCGCTTGAACCACTGCGCGGCAGCCTGAGGCAAACAGGCGCCGCCACGTCCGTTGAGAAGCATTTCGGCAAACGCCACCTGCGCGTCGACCATGCCAGCATTGGCCGCCCGCTCAAACCAGCAACGGGCTTGTTTCAGATCGGCAGCCACGCCGCGCCCATCCTGAAGCATTCGCGCGTAGGCATATTGCGCTTCGGCCACGCCTTCGGCTGCCCGCCTCACCCATCGGGCAGCTTGCTCCTCGTCCTTTCGCACGCCGACGCCCTCGGCAAAGCAGAGGCCGAGGTTGAACGCTGCAATCAGATCGCCCGATGAGGCGGTCGCCTCGAACCATCCAGCGATGCTGGCGCGGTCGCCAGGCTCGCCTGCTCCTTCGATAACCAGATTGGCAAAGTCGACCTGCGCTTGCTGATTTCCCGCATTTGCGGACGTACGCAGCCAACGCGCTCCCTCTTCGACGTCCCGTGCGACTCCGTTTCCGGAAAGATAAAGCGATGCCAACGCACGGGCAGCAGCCTGATGGCCGGCATTTGCCGCCCGTCGGTACCATGTTGCGGCGTCCGCATAGTCTGGCGGCGAACTCTTCACATGCCGATCGCCCAGACGATAGGCTGCCTCAATATTTCCTGCCAATGCGGCCCGCCGCATCCACGCCTCGCCGGCGGCGATATCTTGACCTGCAAGGCCACCCTCGATGAGCGCCAATCCCAACCGGAATTGGGCTGAGGGCAAGCCTTTCTCCGCGGCAAGCTGATACAGTCGCGCGGCTGCCGGTCGATCAGCTGGCATGCCGCGTCCATGCTCAGTCAGGACCCCAAGAAGGTAGATTGCGGTTGGCAGACCGGCGTCGGCAGCGCGTCGAACCTCGGCGGCAACTTTGGCCGTCTGCGCAGGCTGCCCGCGCCGGGCGAGGGAAAGAGCAAGGCCCAGGCATCCCTCAGGGCAGCCGGCTGCCGCAGACTTCTCATACCAGCCATGCGCCGCATCCAGGTCCCGCATCGCTTCGGGGCCTCTGCTAAGGATATAGGCGAGAATTGCCTGCCCGGTTGCGGAGCCAGCTTCGGCTGCCTTTTTCGCGAGCCCGAACGCTGCCGCGAATTCCGGCTCCCGCGAGGAATCCCGTTCGAACAAGCTTTGCGATTCCAAGCCATTGCCGTCGGGCTCCTGCGCCGCCAGTCCAGCCACGTAAAGCGCGGCGAGGAGCGACTGGGCATCGGGGCTGCCGTGATCGGCCGCTCGCCGCAGCCAACGCGCGCCTTCCGACCGGCTTGGCGGCACACCCAAACCTTCGAGATAGCAACGAGCGACGCGGTATTCGGCCTCGACAATCCCGGCGCGTGCCGCAATTGCCAGCAGCGGAAAGGCTTCTAAAGGCTTGCCGCTGTCAGAAAGCTGGATCGCCCGGCGCAATACCAGCGCTGGTGGACCGTAAGCAGTCAGGCGGTCAAGGATTGCCATCGATGCGAGAACGCATACCTCCGTTTGTCGCGCACGGCGCCCGAGCCTATGGCTCCCTCATCGCTTCTTGGCCTAGGGGGAGTATGGCGCCGAGAATATACTTGAGCACGGTACGGCGGCCGACCTTGACGTCAGCGGTTACCGGCATGCCAGGGACGATCGTGAAACTTGCGGGCACGCCATGGAGGGCGACCTCGTCGATGGAAATCTGCGTGCGGTAAAACAGGTCAGCGTCCGGGGGCAGCATGGCCAACGAGCTGTTCGGGTCGCGCGCCTGTTCCCGGGCCGAGAAGGAATCCGGGCTCACCGTGCGCACAGTGCCATGCGCGAGGCCATATTGCGAATATGGAAAGGTGTCGAACTTGATGGCCACGGGGTCACCGACGTGGACGAACCCACTGCTACGGCCGACAATGTTCGTTTCGATTTCAAGCACCGCGTCGTCCGGCACCAGGGTCATCAGCCGGTCACCCGATTGCAGGATAGACCCGACGGAAACCTTCGCCACTGACTGAACGATGGCGTTTGCATCGCTTTTCAGCTCGACCAACTGCTTACGCAGCTTTGCCTTGTTGAGAAGCTCACGGGCATCGGACATACGCGAGCCCGCCTCCGACAGGCCTTGCGAGACTTCCGCGCGCCAGCTCTGGATGTAGCCATCGCGGTCGGCGGCCACCGTCGCCTGTTGTCGCTTGGCAGCTTCCGATGTCTGCTCGGCGTTGCCGAGCGCCCGGGACATCTCTGCCCAGTTGTCCTCGGCCAGAAGCGTATTGAGGCGGCTGCCCACCTGTCTTGCTTCCAGTTGCTTGCGCATCCGTTCGATCGAAGCCGCGACGGCCAGTCGCTGGCGGTAGCCGTCAGCATCGGACCGGGAACGCGAGATCACGGAACTGAGTTCATCGCTCTGCCGGTCAAAACTCGACAGCTTGGCGTCGTAGACGGCTTTTCGACGATCGAAGATCGATGCCTGCAGGGTCCAACTCGGGTCCAGACCGTCATAGCTGAAGGGCTTTCCGTCGGCTTCCGCTTTCAAACGGGCCACTTCGGCTTCAAGTGTCGAGACCTGTGTCGTCAGCGCAGCAAGGTCAGCGGAGGCGAAGGTCGCGTCGAGGCGAGCAAGCGTTTGACCGGCTCGCACGCGCTGTCCTTCGCGCACCTCGATCGAGCGGACGATCGCCGTCTCGAGCGGCTGCACCAGAATATTTGGCGATTGCGACACCACGAGCCCTCTGGTGGAGACGACCTGATCGACCGGTATGAGCCCTGAGAGTGTTATCAGGGCAACGACCATGCTTGAGATGATCCAGACCATGCCGCGCGCCATTCGTGGGACGGGCGCATTGGCGATGGCCGTCGACGGCCATTGGAATTCCAGGATGACGGGCATCGTCGGATCGCTCGGCTCTGTCCGGCGCCGGACGGGAAGACTGGAATGGGTGATGCTGCTCATGGGCGCCCCGAAGCCGATGCTCACACAAGTCTCGGCGGCACAGCGGCCAGACGAGCTTGGCGGTTGTCAAGATGCCGGTTCTGCTGCATCCAAAGCTGGCGGTAGAGCGCACATCGTTCGAGCAGGGTCGCATGCGGCGCGACATCGAGGACCTGGCCCTGATCCATGACCAGGATCTGGTCGCATTCGGTCAGCGAGGAAAGCCGGTGCGAAACAATAATCATCGTGCGGCCCCTGGCGATGCGCATGAGATTGGCGCTGACCACCGCCTCGCTCTCCGGGTCAAGCGCGCTGGTCGCCTCGTCAAGGATCATGACGGTCGGATCGTGGATGAGCGCGCGCGCAATCGCCAGCCGCTGCTTTTGACCACCCGACAGGTTGGGCGAACCTTCCTCAATATAGGTGTCATAGCCGTTGGGCATGCGTTCGATGAATTCTTCGGCGCCGGCAAGGTGAGCGGCTCGCATGGCGTCGGAAAGGGTCAGGCCGGGGCGCCCGGCGATGATGTTGTCTCGAATCGACCCGCGGAAAAGGAAATTGTCCTGGAGGACCACGCCGAGCCCCTGGCGAAGGTGACGCAGGTTGATTTCCTTGAGGTCGACGCCATCCAGCTTGAGAAAACCGCTGTAATCGCGATTGATCCCCTGCAGAAGCCGCGCAATTGTCGATTTCCCTGAACCGCTGCGCCCGACGATGCCGAACATCGTCCCTGCTGGAATGTCGAAGTTGACCCGGTCAAGCGCTGGCGTGTTGGTGCCGATGTAGGTGAAGGTCAGATCACGGAAACTGATCTCGCCAACGAGCTTCGGCCTCAGGCCTGTGGAATTCGAACTGCTTTCCAGGGGTCGGTTGAGGACGGATCCTGCCTCGCTGATTGCCGCCCCTACCTCCTCGAAGTCCTCGACCAGTCGAGCAAGACCGACGAGAGGCTGTGCGACGCGTTGGGCGATCATCATGAATGCGAACAAGCTGCCGACCATGTAGCCAGACGTGTCGCTCATCGCCAGATAAGCTCCGATCAGCATGGTGCCGAGGACCATCGCACGCTCGATTGGCGTGACAAGCGTCTGCGGCCAGTTGGCAAGCTGCCCGAAGGCAAGGCGCGCCCTGCCCGCTTCCGCCACCCGCTCGTCCCAAAGCGCCCTGCGTTGCGGTTCGAGACCGAGCGCCTTCACCGTCTTGATGCCGACGACGGTTTCGCCGAGCGCCGCCGCCTTCCAGGTCTCGGCATCGACCACTTGCTGGTAGCGGCGGCGCAACGGCGCGAGAAAGGCGAAGATGATCAACATAATCACGCCCGCGCAGGCAAGCACCATCCAGCCCAGCGTGGCGTTGATATAGAACATCACCGGGATCAGCACGCAGAGCGTGATCAGATCCAGGAACGTGCTGAGGAGTTTTCCGGTGAGGAATTCGCGGATGCGATAGATCTGCGCGAGATGGTACATCGTCTCGCCGGCCGGATGACGCTCGAAATAATCAAGTGGCAGACGCAGGAGCCTGCTGAAAACATGCAAGTTCAGTTTGGCATCCAGGCGGGCGCCGACGACGTTGATGATCAGCCGTCGGGCGTGACCGAGGAGCG
The DNA here is from genome assembly GCF_055811095.1 of Mesorhizobium sp. WSM4833. Classification (NCBI taxonomy): domain Bacteria; kingdom Pseudomonadati; phylum Pseudomonadota; class Alphaproteobacteria; order Hyphomicrobiales; family Phyllobacteriaceae; genus Mesorhizobium; species Mesorhizobium sp. WSM4833. Next base: position 1,614 of record NZ_JBVVQG010000026.1, on the reverse strand, counting down.
TCTCGTAAACGAACAGGACGGCAATTGTGGCCGACAGGAGCACGAGGGTTGAAACGCTGTTGAACTGCAGCACCTTGTTGACCAGCGTCATGACCATGAGAGGCGGCAGAACGGTAAGGAGGCTGAGCGTGAACGAGGCGATACCGATGTCACGCATAGAACGGCTTTCGAACCGTACCAGGTCGATCAACCAACCGAGGGTGAAAGGCGCATCGGCCGCGATATAGGATCGCGCTGGACGCAACAGCACGGCCTCACCCGCCCACACCTGCGACAGCCGCAACTCGTCGATGGCGATGGCTTCGGCATCCTCGGGCGCGTCCGCACTTTTGAGGAAGACGACATTCCGCTCTGGACTGGCCCCGGTCAGGAGACCTGCGCCACCGTCATTGAACAGCAGGACGACCGGTCCCGTGTGCTCGAAGCGCAGAAGATGCGACCAGCGGATGCGAAGCGCACGCGACCACATGCCGCCGTTCTGGGCCCATTGCGAGAGATCGGTCGCGTTTGGAACCGGGCTTGCGCTCGCCACCTTGAACTCGTTCGGGTCGAGTTCGACGCCATGATAGCGGGCGACGCGTAGCACCGCCTCGAGGCGCGGGGCAATCCGGTCGAACTCGGCGGGTCCGCCGGGTGCCCTCCCCGCCTCGCTCTGGCTGCCAACCTTGCCAGTCGCCTCCGCGTCCACGCGGATCGAGGTTGGCCGTGCATCGGCGTTCAGAGGTATGCTCACCATGCACTTCCCCTCCGGCCCACAAGCGAGGGTTCAAGGATGCTCCGGGCAAGCCGTCCCAGCCGGGACTGCTGACAAAACCCACTATATTCCAAATAGGCCAGCCGCACGGGCCCTTTGCCCGCCTGGAAATGGTGAACGCGCGGCACTTGCGTTCCCGCAAGGGCCGCGCGTTCTTTCTTCAACCTGGACTCAGTCATTAGGTTTCAGAATATCCTTCATTGCCTTCTTCAGCGTGTCGTCGGTGTTAGTGTATCCGGCGCCTTGCTTGCCCTTGTCAGAAGTCAAGTCGGACGTTGCACCGGATGTCTTGTTCTGGTTCGGACTAAGGCCCTTGATCGTATTGAGAACGTTCAAGAGATCGCTCGTCACCGAACCCCCAGCCAGGCCAACGAGCTGCCGGAACGAGGCTTGGCTATCGGTGTCGCTGCTGGCGGCCGGGCCCGATTGCAAGAACTGCTTGGAGTCCTTGAGTCCGATCGTATCGGCCGAGACCTTGGCGTGGTTGCCGTTACCTGGCGAACCATCGTTGTCGGACCCGTCATTGCCATGCCCCTTGCCTGGGTTGCTGCTGTCGCTTCCATCAGGATCGTTGCCGCCACCGTTGTTGCCATGGTCGCGGTCACCGGTCCCGCCGCCCGAGCCAGTCGCACCTGTCGGACCTGTCGAACCGGTGGCTCCGGTCGAGCCAGTCGAACCTGTAGAGCCTGTTGCTCCAGTCGAACCGGTCGAACCTGTCGATCCGGTCGAGCCAGTTGCTCCGGTATCACCGGTTGCTCCTGTGGCGCCGGTCGAGCCGGTTGCTCCGGTCGAACCTGTTGCCCCAGTAGAGCCGGTCGAACCTGTCGATCCGGTCGAGCCAGTTGCTCCGGTATCACCGG
>NZ_JBVVQG010000025.1:0-49496 GCF_055811095.1 Mesorhizobium sp. WSM4833 | reverse complement strand
CCCCTACTCCCCTACTCCCCTACTCCCCTCTTCCGCCGCAGCCTGCCGCAAATCGGCAATCACCGCGCGCCGGTCATGACGCCGCCAGGCGAGATGGAGTGAAACCGTGCGGTCGAACCACGGCAGGTCGCGAAACACGATCCGCGGCGGCGCGGCGGCACGCAGGCTGGCTTGCACCGTCGCCAAGCCGAGACCCGCGCTGACAAGGCCGAGCGAGGTCAGCGGGTCCGCCGTCTCATAGGCGATGTCGGGCAAAAAGCCGGCTTTGGCGCAGGCGGCAAGGAACTGGCCGCGATTGGTGTCGTCCGGCTGGCGCACGACGGTGATCCAGGTGCGACCGTCAAGATGGTGAGGCCCGATCTCTGGCACTTCAACGAGTGGGTCATCTTCGGGGATCGCCAGCACCAGCGGCTCATGCCGCAGCGCCATGGCGGCGACATCCGGATCATCATCGGGTGGCGACGAGTAGACAAAGCCCAGATCCAGCGACCGCTGCCGTAGCCCTTCCAACTGCGCCGCCGAACGCAGGCTTCTCAGCTGCAGGTGGAAATCCGGCCGATCGCGACGGAACTGGCGCAGCATCCCGGCGACAAGCCCGGCATGAACGGCCCCTTCGACATAGCCGATGGCGAGCCGGCCGACGGCGCCGCTGGCCAGGTTGCGGCCGAACTCCTCCACACGTCGCGCATTGGACAGCAGCGCGCGGGCCTCGGTGAGGAAGGCGCGGCCCTCGACGTTGAGATGGATCCGCTGCTTCGACCTTTCAAAGAGGGAAACACCCAACTGCTCCTCGAGCTGGATGATCTGCCGGCTGAGTGGCGACTGGGAAATATGCAGCATTTCGGCTGCGCGCCCGACATTTCCGGTTTCGGCGACCGTGACGAAATAGCGAAGCTGGCGCAGGTCGAACATTTATCCTCCAAGGCTCAAGTCCCCTTAGGTCTCAACTTTAACCTAATCAGTCTTGGACTGTCTGACCAGCCAAAAGCGATAATCGGCCATCCAACCAAAGGAGACCGCCATGCAGTTCTTTGCCCTTCTCGCTCGCAACACCGAAAAATTTACCGATGCCGATTTCGCTCCGCTTCTGCCCGGCGAAGCCGAACAGCGGCGCACGCTCTACGCCGAAGGGGCGGTACGTCAGGTGTGGAACCGAGGCGACATCCCGGGCAGCGGCATGATGCTCGAGGCTGCTGATGATGCTGAGGTTCGCGGCCACCTCGCCACCTTGCCGTTGGTCAAGGCCGGCATGATGGACATTGCCGCAATCGTGCCCCTCAAGCCCTACCCCGGCTTCGGCCCGAAGCACTGACAGGGCACATCCGGGGGTGACGAAGGCGTCACCCCCGGATTGACACGGGGGATCGACAGACTGTGATCGGCTGTCAAGAAACCGTCACACGAAACCGGCTTCGCGCGTGCTGGAATCAGTATCAGGCAGCCGCCGTGCGGCGCCATCTTCGGAACATGCATCTGGCACCGCCCATGGACATCACTCTCGCCCCGGAAGGCACCGATCTGTCGCCCTACCTGCCCGACGAGCACGGACTGTTCTTCATCTATCACTTCACCGCTGAGGGCGTGCGAACCAGGGACGCCGCCGCCGCGCACTGGACATGGCGCAGCTACCAGCTTTCCGACATGCGGGCCCGCCACGAAATCGGCGCCGATCGGGCTTTGCCGGCACCCGTGCGTGAAGCTTTCCTATCCGCCAGCCATGGCTGCCACATCGACCTTGAGGACGACTGGCTCTATGGCGATCTGCCGGACCTGCGCCATGACTATTCGGCGGAAGCGGGCGGGCTTGGCCATTTTCGCTTCGCGCTCAATGACACGATGCTGGTCGGCGCCCGCAAGCAACCGCTGCAATCGGTCGACAACATCCGCAAGGCGATCGAGAATGGATCGCGCAAGTTCCGCTCGCCAGCCGAGTTGATCGAGGCTGTCGTCGGCCAGTCGTTCGATGGCATGGTGGCGGAACTTGCGGCACTCGGCGACAGTCTCGATGGCATCGAAGACCGTATCGTCTGCGACGCATGGCACAATGAACGGCAATCCCTGGTCGACGCGCGCCGGCATCTGGTGGTGATCCACAGGCAGATGGCGACGCTGACCAATCTGTTCCGTCACCTTGATCATTCGCACCGCAACGACCTGCCAGACAGCATCAACGACATGGCCGCGCGCCTTTCACACCGGGCGCAGACGCTGCACTATGACGGGGAGCAGTTGCAGGCGCGCGCCCGGCTATTGCAGGACGAGCTTATGGCAAAGCTGACGACGCAGTCGAACCGGCTGCTGTACGTCCTGTCGGTGATGACGGCGGTGCTGTTGCCGATGACCATCATCTCAGGCCTGTTCGGCATGAACGTTGGGGGCCTGCCGCTGGTCGACACGCCAATGGGCTTTTGGGTGGTGACGGCTGTGTCGATGGTGATCGCGGGCGCGACCTATCTCTTTGTCAGGCGGCTCGGACAGATGTAGCACCCGCCGGCAGCTTTCACGCAGTGGCGCGAAGATCCTCGATGATGGTGCCGGCGGCGGCCACTTCCGCTTCGTGATCGGGCTCGCGCCAGGTCTCGGCAAGCCCAGCCGCATGCCATTCGCGCATCGCCGGCAGAGCAAGCAACTGCGCCGGATACGCTGCAGCCGCACCCTCGAAGGAGAGCCCATAAGACTGTGCGCGGAACGCCACCGGGGCAAAGAAAGCATCTACTGCGGTGAAATGAGCGCCCGCCAGAAATGGCCCGCCGAAACGAGCAAGACCATCATTCCAGAGGTCGTCGAGGCGAAAGAGATCCTGCTTCAGCGCATCGGACATCGGAAACGGCTCTACCCGCACGCCGCAACTCATCGGACAGGCGCTGCGCAATGCGGTGAAGCTCGAATGCATCTCGGCGGCGGCCGAGCGCGCCCAGGCGCGCGCCTTGGCTTCGACGGGCCACACGCCATGGTGGCGTTCGGCCAGATATTCGACGATGGCCAGCGAATCCCAGACCGCCCAGCCGTCGTCGACCAGGCACGGCACGCGGCCGCTCGGTGAGAAGGAACGGTACAGATCCCAGCTCGATCCGGTCGGGAATGGCGTCAGCCGTTCCTCGAATGGGATATCCAGCGCGCGCATCAGCACCCAGGGCCGCAGCGACCATGAGGAATAATTTTTGTTGGCGATATGCAGCAGGTACATCGAACCCCCTTACCGTGCGGGCTGCGGCGCGGCGCGTCGCGCTGTCGTCAACATCGACCAGGAATAGACTGCCAAAGCCGCCCAGATCAGCGCAAAGGCGATGGCCTGGATGGTGCCGAAAGGCTCGTCGAAGATCAGAACGGCGATCAGGAACACCATGGTCGGCGCGATATATTGCATGATGCCGATGGTTGACAGCCGCAGCAGCTTGGCGCCGAAGGCGAACAGCAACAACGGCACCGATGTGACTGGACCGCAGCCGATCAGCAACGCCGTGTCCGTGCCACTGCTGGATACGATGTGGTCCTGTCCGGTCGCGATGAGATAGACTATGTAGCCAAGTGCCGGCACCGACAGCAGAAGGACTTCGAGCAAAAATCCCTGGCTCGGGCCGATCGGCAGCGTCTTGCGGAAGAAGCCGTAGGCGGCGAAGGAAAACGCCAGTGCCAACGACACCCAGGGCAGCTTGCCGCCTTCGATGGTCAGCACGGCGACGGCGACGGCCGCCAGCACCACCGCCGCGATCTGCAGCCGGTCGAGCCGCTCGCCGAGCAGCAGCGCGCCGACAACGACGCTGACCAGGGGATTGATGTAGTAGCCGAGCGCGGTTTCGACGGTGCGGTCGACCGCGATCGCCCAGACATAGATGCCCCAGTTGACCGAGATCAGCGCCGCCGTCAGCGCGGCCATGGCGATGGTGCGCGGCGAACGAAGCGCCGCCTTGAAATCCGCCGTGCGGCCGGCCCAGATCAGAACGGCGGCGGCGATCGGCACCGACCAGACGATGCGATGGGCAATGACTTCCGCGAGCGGCAGATGAGCGACCGCCTTCATGTAGAAGGGCAGCAATCCCCATAGCAGATAGGCGCCGAGCGCCAGCAGAAAGCCGCGCCGGGCCTTGGACTCTGCATCCAGGGTAATTGCTTCAGTGGCCATGGGCCAACGCTATGGCCCAGTCACCTTGGCAAGACCATCGCAAAGTTCTGATGGATCAATGGACTTTCGCTGATGGTTCAACCCTATTCGGCGGCCACCAGTCCGGCCATCTCGCGGTTCTTCATCAGCTTGTAGACGATGGAATCCATCAGCGCCTGGAACGAGGCGTCGATGATGTTCTCGGAAACGCCGACCGTCCACCAGCGCGCGCCGGTGCCGTCATGCGATTCGATCAGAACGCGGGTGATCGCCTCGGTACCGCCATTGAGGATACGCACCTTGAAGTCGGCCAGCTCCATGTCGGCGATCTCGCCCTGGAATTTGCCGAGGTCCTTGCGCAGCGCGATGTCGAGTGCGTTGACCGGGCCATGCCCCTCGGCCACCGACATCTTCTCCTCGCCATCGACCACCACCTTGACGATCGCTTCGGAGACCGTCTTCAACTGGCCGTTGGCGTCGAAGCGGCGCTCGACCATACAGCGGAACGAGGTGACGTTGAAGAATTCCGGCAGGCCGTGCAGCATCTTGCGGGCGAGGAGTTCGAAGCTGGCATCGGCGCCTTCATAGGCATAGCCCTCGGCCTCGCGCTCCTTGACCCCGGATATCAGCGCGTCGAGCCGGTGATCGTCCTTCGGCACCTCAATGCCGCGTCGCCTCAGCTCGGCGAGGAAATTGGCCTTGCCGCCCTGGTCCGAGACCATGACACGGCGGCGGTTGCCGACCGTTTCGGGGGGGACGTGCTCGTAGGTCGCCGGCTCCTTGGCCAGTGCGGAGGCATGAATGCCGGCCTTGGTGGCGAAGGCGGAAGCGCCGACATAGGGCGCTTGCGCCTCTGGCGCTCGGTTCAGGAGTTCGTCGAATGCGCGCGACAACCTGGAAATGCCTGTCAGCGCCTCAGCCGAAATGCCAGTTTCGAAACGATCGGCGAAGGCCGGCTTTAGCGCCAGCGTCGGCACGATCGAGATCAAATTGGCGTTGCCGCAGCGCTCCCCGATGCCGTTGAGCGTGCCCTGGATCTGGCGCACGCCAGCCTCGACAGCGGCGAGGGAATTCGCCACGGCCTGGCCGGTGTCGTCATGGGCATGGATGCCGAGATGATCGCCTGAAATGCCTGATAAAATAACCTTCTCGACGATGGCGCGGACTTCCGATGGCTGCGTGCCGCCATTGGTGTCGCACAGCACCACCCAACGCGCCCCGGCATCATAGGCGGTCCTGGCGCAGGCCAGCGCATAGTCGGGATTGGCCTTGAAGCCATCGAAGAAATGCTCGCAGTCGACCAATGCCTCCTTGCCGGCGGCGATCGCCGCCTCGACGGAGGCCTTGATGGCATCGAGGTTCTCCTCATTGGTGCAGCCGAGCGCGACACGGACGTGGTAGTCCCAGCTCTTGGCGACGAAGCAGATGGCATCCGATTTCGATTGCACAAGAGACGCTAGGCCGGGATCGTTGGACGCCGACACCCCTGCCCGCTTGGTCATGCCGAAGGCGACGAATTTGGCGCGCTCCGTGCGCTTCTCCTGGAAGAAGGCGGTGTCGGTCGGGTTCGCGCCGGGATAGCCGCCTTCGACATAGTCGAGGCCAAAAGCGTCAAGCAGTTTTGCGATGGCGATCTTGTCCTCGACGGAAAAGTCGATGCCCGGCGTCTGCTGGCCATCGCGCAACGTGGTGTCAAAGAGATAGAGGCGCTCGCGGGTCATGGTCATTTGCCTGCAAACTTGTCCGTCGCGCGGATCAGCCGGTCGAGGATACCCGGCTCCGAATAAGCATGGCCGGCGCCCTCGATCAGATGGAAATCCGCCTTTGGCCAGGCCTTGTGCAGCGCCCAGGCATAGCGCGCCGGGCATGGCATGTCGTAGCGGCCATGGACGATGGTGCCGGGGATGTCGCTCAGCCTGTGCGCGTCGCGCAGCAATTGTCCCTCTTCCAGCCAGCCGGCATGGACGAAATAGTGGTTCTCGATGCGGGCGAACGCGACGGCATAGTCGTCCTGCCCAAACGGACCGCTTGTCTCAGGCTCCGGCAACAGCGTGATCGTTTCGCCTTCCCACAGGCTCCAGGCGCGGGCCGCCTCGATCTGCGCCTTGCGATCCGTGCCGACCAGCCGCTTGCGATAGGCGGCCATCATGTCGCCGCGCTCGGCCTCCGGGATCGGCGCCAGGAAGCGCTCCCATTTGTCCGGGAACATTTCCGAGACGCCGAACTGATAATACCATTCCAGTTCCGCACGCGTCAGCGTGTAGATGCCGCGCACCACCAGTTCGCTGACGCGTTCTGGATGGGTCTCGGCGTAGGCGAGCGCAAGCGTCGACCCCCAGGAGCCGCCGAACACCAGCCATTTGTCGAAGCCGGCCATTTCGCGCAGCCGTTCGATGTCGGCGACCAGGTGCCATGTCGTATTGGCTTCGAGCGAGGCGTTGGGCGTCGATTTTCCGCAGCCACGCTGGTCGAACAGGATGACATCGTAGAGCTTCGGGTCGAACAGCCGCCGGTGTTTTGGCGAAATGGTGCCGCCCGGCCCGCCATGCAGGAACACCGCCGGCTTGGCGCCTTTAGTGCCGGAACGCTCCCAGTAGACCTGGTGGCCGTCGCCGACATCGAGCATGCCGGAATCGAACGCCTCGATCTCGGGATAAAGCGTACGCAATTGACTGCTCATAGTTGTAAACCTTTGGTCGGCCAGTCCGGCGTTTCATGGTCTGGGTGCTGGAAGGAGATGATGGATTCCTGCCTGTTGTAATAATCAGGATCCTGGTGGACGGGCTGATCGAAGATCGTCTCCACCCAGGGCAACCGCGCGGCATAGTTGACCTGGATCTGCGGTGCCAGGTCCGAACGGTCGTCGAAGGCACCGATCGCGATTTCCAGCCCGCCGGGCTGCCGATATGTCAGCGGCGTGCCGCAGCGGGCGCAGAAACCACGATCGATGTTGACCGACGACTGGAAGTAACTCGGCTCTTCATGGGTCCATTCGACTCCTTCCCTGGGCACCGTGACCAGCGCGCCGAAGAACGAGCCGAACTGCTTCTGACACATGCGGCAATGGCAGATGGACGGACGGCCGAGCGCTCCATGAACGCGGAAGCGCACGGCGCCACACTGGCAGCCGCCGGTTCTTACCTGATCGGTCATGATCTTTCCTTTGGCGGCCATTGTTCGGTGTCGTGGTCGGGGTGCTGGTAGGAAACGAGATCGGCCAGATAGGAGGCCGACGACATGTCGGCCATGGTGTCCTCGCCCGGCAGTTGCGGGATCGAGTCGACATAGGGCAGCTTTGCCTCGATCCCCCATTGAATCAGCGGCACGATCTCCGCTGGATTGTCGAAGGCACCGATGGCGAGGCCAACCCCGTCCGGCGCGGTGAAGGTCAGCGGCGTGCCGCAATCGGCGCAAAAACCGCGATCGACATGGTTGGACGAACGGAAGTATTTCGGCTCGCCGCGCGTCCAGTCGAGCCTGGCGCCACGCACCGAAACCAGCGGCGCGTAGAACGCGCCGAACGCCTTCTGGCACATGCGGCAATGGCAGACCGAAGCGTCGCCCAAAGCGCCTTCAACGCGAAAGCGCACCGCGCCGCACTGGCAGCCGCCGGTGTAGATCGGTCGGTTGTCGAGGCTCATCGCTGATCACTCCGGCGCATGGCAGACGGCCTCGACGTTGTTGCCGTCGGGATCGAGGACGAAGGCGCCATAGTAGTCCGGGTGATAGTGCGGGCGCAGGCCCGGCCCGCCATTGTCCTTGCCGCCGGCGGCAAGCGCCGCAGCATAGAAGGCTTCGACCTCGGCGCGGCTGCGCGCGGTGAAGGCGACGTGCTGATGGGCCTTCTGACCATCCTCGCCTTCCTGCAGCCAGAATACCGGCCGATCGCGACCGTAGCCACCGACCTTTTTACCGCCGGTGTACTCCAGCGGCACCATATACAACAGCGCGGCACCAAGCGGCGCCATCGCCTTGTCATAGAAAGCCTTCGAAGCGTCGAAATCGGCAACGTTGATGCCGAGATGATCGATCATCTTTTTACCTCCCAGGTGGTGATGCGTTCGCCTGTGACCGGGTCCTTGCCGTCCTTCAACTGTATCCCTTGGGCCAGCAGGTCGTCGCGGATGCGGTCGGCTTCGGCCCAGTTCTTGGCGGCGATGAACGCGAGACGCTTGGCGATGGCCTTGCCGACGTGGCCTTCATCAACCTTCGCCGACGCGACGTCGAAGCCGAGGAACAGCAGCGACGCCTTCAGCGATGCAGCGGCATCGTTGCCGTCCATTGCCTCGCCGGCCAACTGGGTCAGGACCTGGAAGGCGGCATAGGTGGCGAGATCGTCCGACAAGGCGTCGATGATCTCCACGGGCACCTGTCCCGCCGCCGTCGGCGCGAGGTCGGCCCCCCGCTTCCATTTTCGCAGGGTGTTCTCGGCCTCTTCCAGCTTGCGCACGGAAAAGTCGATCGGCTCGCGATAATGCGTCATCAGCATCGCCAGCCGCAGCACCTCGCCCGGCCATTTGCGGCCGCCGAAGGTCTCGGTCTCCAGGAGTTCGTTGATCGAGTAGAAGTTGCCGAGGCTCTTCGACATTTTCTGCCCTTCGACCTGCAGGAAGCCGTTGTGCATCCAGATGTTGGCCATCATTTCGGTGCCATGGGCGCAACGCGACTGGGCGATCTCGTTTTCATGGTGCGGGAAGATCAGGTCGAGGCCGCCGCCATGGATGTCGAAGACCTCGCCGAGATAGGCGGCCGACATCGCCGAGCACTCGATGTGCCAGCCCGGCCGACCCCTGCCCCATGGCGAATTCCAGCCCGGCTCCTCCGGTGACGACAACTTCCAGAGGACAAAATCGCCGGGATTTTTCTTATGCGCGTCGACGGCGACGCGGGCACCGGCCTGCTGCTCGTCGAGATTGCGCTTCGACAGCTGGCCGTAGTCGGGCATCGACGCCGTGTCGAACAGGACTTCGCCCGCAGCAACATAGGCATGGCCGCGTTCGATCAGGCTTTGAATCAAGGTGATCATGTCAACCTTGCCGTCGGCACGGGGCTCGACGAATTCGGTGGCGCGCGGCTCGACCGTCGGCTCCAGGCAGCCGAGAACCGCCACGTCGCTGTGGAACTGGCCGGCGGTCTTTTCGGTGACCCGCCTGATCGCCTCATTCAACGACAGCGTGCCGGAAGCGATCTCGCCGCCGAAATCGCGCAAAGCGCGCGCGTTGATCTTGTCGTCGACGTCGGTGATGTTGCGCACATAGGTGACGTGCGTCTGCCCATAGAGATGGCGCAGCAAGCGGAACAGCACGTCGAAGACGATCACCGGCCTGGCATTACCGATATGAGCAAAATCGTAGACGGTCGGGCCGCAGACATACATGCGCACGTTCAGCGGATCGATCGGGACGAAATCCTCTTTCGTCCGCGTCAGCGTGTTGTAGAGGCGCAGGCCCTGCGATGCGTCGGACATTCGTGCCTTCCCGGTTCAAAACTCAATTCGACGAAGCCAGCCCTGCGCGAAACGCAAATCAGGCTCCAGCCTGCTGGCCGGGGCGTTTGTCCAATCTGGGGAAAGATGAGGCGAAAACGTCCGGACCAGCGCGAGGCTAGCCAATAATGCAAATGCCACAAATGGCGAAAGACGTTTTCATGGGCGGCTTTATCGCCTTGGCTTGTGTTGCCGTCAAGTCGCAAGTTTCGGCAAAACCGTCGCTGGGTCACAGGTAATGATGCACTGAAACATTTTATTAAACATGTCGGCACAGTCATGAAACATTCGCCGGCTAGATCAGCAGGCGTCACGATTTGGTCAGAATCGGCCATCAAACGCAGACACGAAAATGTTACCAGGGAAGAGAGACATGCCCCGAACCAAGCAGGAAGCCAACCGCGCCAAGCAGCCGGCGCTGGCCAACCACTATCGCGCAATCGGCCCGGCCGCGATCGTCGCCGCCCTTCTCCATACCGCCAAGAAGAAAAAGCCGGCGCAGAAGATCGTTTCGCCCCGCGCTGCCTGAAGGGATGGGCGGCCGGCGCCAATGGCGCCAGAAATGAAGGCGCCGACGCGCGCGCCCTCTGCTAGAACAACGTCATCTGACTGTCGTCCGCGCCGGACTTCTGGCGCTTGACCTTCTCGGGCTCCGGCCCGATCTCGCCCCGCTCCTGAATCTCCGGTCCGGTGTTGGCGACCTTGTTGACGAGGTCGGAGACCGGAATTGCCTCGAAGAAATCGAGCTGTGCCGGTCGCAACAGATCGGCGACATCGCGCGGTTCGAGCGTGCGGCAATCCAGCCAACGTGCGAAATCCCTGGGATCGATCACCACCGGCATGCGGTCGTGGATATGCGCGATGTCGGCATTGGCGTTGATGGTCAGGATGGCGCCGGTGTCCATTTCCGAACCGCCCGGCTCGGCATAGGTCTCGATCAGCCCGGCGAAGGCAACCAGCCCGCCATGCCTGGGGCGTATCCAGTGAGGCTGCCCCTTCTTGCCACCGGTTTGCCGCCATTCATAAAAGCCGGACGCCGGCACCAAAGCGCGGCGATGGCGCATGGCGGCCTTGAACGACGCCTTTTCGGCAGCCCCTTCGGAGCGCGCGTTGAACAGCAGCGGAAACTCGCCTGTATCCTTCACCCAGGTCGGGATCAGCCCCCAGCGCACCAGCATTGGCTGCCGGTCCGGCAGATTGGAGCCCGGCGCCCGCGGAGGGCCGGCGACCGCCATCAGGATCGGCTGCGTCGGGGCGATGTTGTAGCGCGCCGGGAAATCCTCAAGCCCCGCCACGTCCAGAAACGCAGCGGTCTGATCCGGCGTCGCGGTCAAGGCGAAACGTCCGCACATGGTCGATTGATGCCCTTCGAAAGCTTCGGTTTCTGAAAGTGGCGATGGAACCGGCGTTGCGCAACCGCTAAAACTTGTCCACGCTGGCCGGTCCACAACTGACCGGCCTTCAGTCTGATTGGGAATCCATGAACGAAGCGCGCAAAATACTTCCGGCAGTCTCGGTCGCCGTCGTGCGGGCAGACACCGTGCTTCTGGTCAAGCGAGCCCGGCAACCGTCGCAAGGGCTCTATGCCTTTCCGGGCGGCAAGGTCGAGCCTGGTGAGACGCTGGAGGCAGCGGCAGAGCGCGAACTTCAGGAAGAAACCGGTTTGCGTGCCACAAATTATCGCCCGCTGCGGGAAATCCACATCGACGGCCGGGATGACAGCCACCCGGTCGATTATCTCCTCACAGTCTTCGGCGCCGCCTATGCCGGCGGCGAGGCCGTGGCCAGCGACGATGCGGAGACGGCGGCCTTCTATACGCTCAGCGAGATGGCGGCGCTGCCGCTGGCAGGCTCGGTATTCGCGGTCGCCGAAGACTTGTTGGCCCCCGGCGGAAACGCCGGACTGCTGTCCTGAAATCAACTTGCGGGCCACAAATTGTTTCGCCACAAAGACTTATGCTGTTTAGCAGAGCCACGCAGCTGGTAGAGAAGGCTTATGAATCGTCCATCCATGCTCCTCGCCGTGTGTCTTGCGGTCGGCGCGACCGTTTCGATACGGCCCGCGCTCAGCGCCGAGTCGCCGTTCGAGCCCGGGTTGATGCGGCTGGCGGAGGTTCTGGGCTCGCTGCATTTCCTGCGCAATCTGTGCGGCGAAAAGGGCGACCAGTGGCGTGTCGAGATGACAAAACTGCTCGATTCGGAAAATCCGGACGCCGAGCGGCGCGCCCGCTTCATTGCCAGCTTCAATCGCGGCTACCGCTCCTTCGGCGGCACCTATACGAGGTGCACGCCCTCGGCGACCGAAGCCATCAGCCGCTACATGAAGGAAGGCGAGACGCTGTCTCGCGACATCGCCTCGCGTTACGGCAACTAATGCATGTCGCCCAAAAGTGGCTGCGGTTTTGGGAGAACGACACGCATAAAAACGAAAACCTAAAGCGCCTCGCCTGAATCCGTTCAAACGCGGCGCGCTTTAGGCACTCGCTCATCGACAACTATCCGAACCATTGCTGGGTACAGCCGATATATCGGCTTGTGCCAGGCGATATCTTGGTGCAATCCTCATGTTGCACTTCTGCAACAGTATTAACGAAACCTTACCGCGCGAAAGCGGAATTAACTCAAACTGAAGGTTTTCGCCCCGCAGGCCGCCCCAATCGGCTAAGTTTGACTCGAACTGAACGCAGCTTCGCACAAGGCAATCGGGCTTTGTAAAAGACGATCAGAAAAATGTCGTATTTACAAATACTTAATTGTCCCTGCGTGTGAAATGAACAGATCAGGCCTGATCCACATCAATGGATCGCAGCTTGAAAGGGTGGACATTCGCTTATGGAACATGGTGTCAACGACATCGACGCGCTGGTCAGGGAAGAAAAACGCTTGACCGCCGTGGAAAGCCACAGCGAGGCCTGGGCGGAAGGTCTCTCCGCCGGGATAGAGCCCGAGATCATTGCCGAAGCAGCGCTCGAAACAGCCTTCGGCGAGATGTTGCGTGCCAATGGCGAGACCTCGGCCCTTGCCCTGCTCGACCGTATGCGTGAAAAGGTGATTGCTGGCGCCTTCGAACCTGAACGGCTGCGGCACTGAACCGACGTCCGGTTCTTTGACGGCAATATGCCGCTCGGGCGTCATGCCCGTAAGCAGGGAGAAACGGGCAGTGAGTTTTTCGATGTCAGGCAAGCCGCGTGGCTTGGTCCTTCGCATCTCTTTCGCCGCTTGCTGTGCCGCGATTCCCCTGGTTGTGTGTCTCGCGAGCAGCCCCGCCTATGCGCTGAGCGAAATCAAGCGCGAAGAGCTCCCCCCGACGGTCACGCCGCCGGCCGACGACATGTCGCCCCCCGGAAGCACCGTGCCAATGCCCAACCCGGTCGGGACGCCGCCGCCGTCTAGCCAGCCGACTGCTCCTGCCGAAGCCGAGCCGGACAGTCCGGCGGATGGCGGCGTGACCAGACCACGCGTCGATCCGGACACGCCGGTGCCCGAGGTCATCTACGATCTCGGCAAGCTGCCGGAACCAGTGCGGCGCATGCATGATTTGATCGTCGAAGCCTGCAAGGGCGGCGATATCGAAAAGTTGCGGCCGTTGATCGGCACGGGCGACAACACAACGCAATTGTCCCTAACCGACATTGATGGCGATGCCGTCGCCTTCCTCAAGGGCCTCTCGGGCGACCCGGACGGCCAGGAAATCCTGGCCATCCTGGAGGAGGTGCTTGATGCCGGCTACGTCCACCTCGATGCCGGCACGCCACAAGAGCTCTATGTGTGGCCGTATTTCTTCGCCCTACCGCTGGACAAGCTGGACGCCAAGCAGCGGGTCGAACTGTTCAAGATCGTCACCGCTGGTGATTTCGACGACATGAAGCAGTTCGGCGCCTATATTTTCTATCGCGTCGGTATCACCCCTAGCGGACAATGGTCGTTCTTCGTCGCCGGGGATTGAGAGCGGCTCTTCCCACCCACGGGGGTGGGGAGCCTAGCGGGGCAATGCCTCAGAAAACTCCACCGCCCTACCCTGGCTTGGCGTGGCGATCTCGCCTTCCCACATCACGCGGCGGCCGCGAATGACGGTGCCGACCGGCCAGCCGACCACTTCTCTCCCGTCATAAGGCGTCCAGCCGGCTTTCGAGCCGGCCTGCGCATTGGTGATGGTCTGGCGCCGCTTCATATCGACGATGGTGAAGTCGGCCTCGTAGCCGGCAGCGATACGGCCCTTTCTCGCCATGCCGAATATCCGCTGCGGGCCGTGGCTAGACAGGTCGACAAAGCGCTGCAAGGTCAGCCGGCCGGCATTGACGTGGTCGAGCATGATCGGCACCAGCGTCTGCACGCCGGTCATCCCCGACGGTGAGGCCGGATAGGGCTTTGCCTTCTCGGCCAGCGTGTGCGGCGCGTGGTCGGAGCCGAGCACATCGACGATGCCTTGCGCAATGCCATGCCAGACGCCATCGCGATGGCGCGCGGCACGCACCGGCGGGTTCATCTGGATCAGCGTGCCAAGCCTGAGATAGTCGTCGGCGCTCAGCGTCAAATGATGTGGCGTCGCCTCGCAGGTCGCGACATCCTTGTGTTGTTCGAGGAACACAATCTCCTCGGCGGTCGAGATGTGTAGAACATGGATGCGGGCACGGGCGTTTCGCGCAATGCGTACCAGCCGTTCGGTACAGCGCAAGGCGGCGATCTCGTCGCGCCAGACAGGGTGCGATGCCGGGTCGCCTTCGATGCGTTCGCCAAGGCGCTCGCGCAGCCGGAATTCGTCTTCCGAATGAAAGGCGGCGCGCCGGCGCGTGTTTCTCAGGATCGACGCCACGCCCTCGTCATCCTCGACCAGCAGGTCGCCAGTGGACGAGCCCATGAAAACCTTGATCCCGGCCGCACCCGGCAGCCGCTCAAGCTCGCCGACATCCCCGGCATTCTCGCGGGTGCCGCCGACCCAGAAGGCGAAATCGCAATGCATGCGCCCCGTGCCGCGCCGGACCTTGTCGGCAAGCGTTGCCTCGCTGGTGGTCAGCGGATTGGTGTTGGGCATCTCGAACACGGCGGTGACGCCGCCAAGCACGGCAGCGCGCGAACCCGTTTCCAAATCTTCCTTGTGCTCCAGTCCCGGCTCGCGAAAATGCACCTGGCTGTCGACGACACCCGGCAGGATATGCAGGCCGCGGCAGTCGATCGTCTCGCCGGCCGAGGCCTGGCGGAGATCGCCGATGGCAGCGATGCGCCCGTCCTTCACGCCGATGTCGCGGGCCCCTTCGCCGTCATGGTTGACCACTGTGCCGCCTGTCAGGATGAGGTCGTAGATCATGGCCATGCTCTCTTGCGGGGGGAGTGCCAGCGGCTTACGTAAAGGCCGACCATTTTGCAAGATCAGGTTGCTTTTCCGCCCATGCCCTGTGCCCAGCTCAAAGACCGCGCCCTCATTTCCGTATCAGGTCCGGATGCCGAGCATTTTTTGCAGAACATCCTGACCACCGATCTCGACATCCTGGCTCCCGGCGAAGCCAAACCCGGTGCGCTGCTGACGCCGCAAGGCAAGATCCTGTTCGATTTCCTGATCTCCCGCACCGGCGAGAATGCATTCCGGCTCGAATGCCGTGCCGACATATCGGACGATTTCGTACGCCGGCTGACGCTCTACAAACTGCGCGCCAAGGTCGAGATTGCCAAATCCGATCAGGCGTTTGTCACCGTCGCGTGGGGACATGAATCAACACCCTCACAATCTGATTCAACGGCGGCCGCCGACACACGCTTTCCGAAGGGTGCCGTCACGCGTTCCTATGGCGAAACGGATGAGCGCGGCGATCTTGCCGCGTGGCAAGCCTTCCGCATTGTCGGCGGCATTGCCGAAAGCGGCAGCGACTACCAACTCGGAGACGCCTTCCCCCACGATGTGCTGCTGGACGAAACCGGCGGCATCGGCTTCAAGAAGGGCTGCTATGTCGGCCAGGAGGTCGTCTCGCGCATGCAGCATCGCGGCACGGCCAGGCGGCGCGTGCTGATTGCATCGGCCGACAGGCCCCTGCCCACGCCCGGCACCGAACTGACCGTCGCAGGCAGGCCGGTTGGCACGCTCGGCTCGACGGTAGACACGACCGGTCTGGCCATTGTGCGCATCGACCGGGTCAAGGCGGCGCTCGATGCCGGCCAGCCGATCATGGCCGGGGACGTTCCGGTAACGCTGGCCATTCCCGGTTGGGCAAAATTCGCCTTCCCGCAGGAAGCCGTTAGCGCGGAGGAGGCCTGATGGCGGCCGACCGCGTCGGCGCGCCGGCACGCGCCTGGCAGCGCATGCTGTCGGGCCGCCGGCTCGATTTGCTCGACCCCTCGCCGCTCGACATCGAGATTTCGGACATTGCGCACGGGCTCGCCCGCGTTGCCCGCTGGAACGGCCAGACCAGCGGCGAGCATGCGTTTTCGGTCGCCCAGCACTCGCTGCTGGTCGAAGCGCTGTTCTGCGACCTGGTGCCCGAGGCTTCGGCCGACGCCCGGCTGGCGGCCCTGCTGCACGACGCCCCCGAATATGTCATCGGCGACATGATCTCGCCGTTCAAATCGGTGATGGGCGGCAGCTACAAGGATTGTGAGTTACGGCTGCAGCGCGCCATCCATCTGCGCTTCTCGCTGCCTCCGGAACCAAGTGCTGCGCTGCGCAAGGAGATCAAGCGCGCCGACCAGATCGCCGCCTATTTCGAGGCAACGCTGCTCGCCGGCTTTTCGACCGCCGAGGCGACCGAGTTCTTCGGCCGTCCGCGCGGCTTCAATGCCGACCGCTTCGATTTCACGCCACGTTCGGTGACCTGGGCGCAGAACGCGTTTCTGAAACGGTTTTCGGCGATCGAGACGTCGCGGCATCAGGTTTCGGCGACCGCAATCGGCTAAAGCGCGTCGCGCTGAAACGGATTCACGCGACGCGCTTTAGGTCTTTGTCTTTATGCATGTCATTCCCCCAAAACCGAGGTCACTTTTGGGCGACATGCATTAAAACGCTAAATTAACCAGCGGCGACCACAGTAGCTTGTTCGATCACGGTCCGCAGGCGCGCTCATGCCCGTCGCTGATGCCAAGGATGGTTCGGCCGTCCCGAAACGGGAGGCCGAAGGCATGGACCGCTCCCGCCACATGGAAGACGAACTGCGGGAGCAGAACCAACGCTTTTCGGCTGCGGTCGAGAACATGTCGCACGGCCTGTGCATGTTCGACGCCGACGAGCGGATGATCATCTGCAACGGCAACTACCTACACATCTTTTGCCTCGACGCCAGGGTGATAAGGCCCGGCATCCGGTTCCTCGACATTCTGCGCCACAGCGTCGATATCGGCGTCGCCTCGCAAACCGCCGACGAACTCTACGCCATCCGCAAGCCCTATATCGATCAGGCAAAGCCCTCGACCTACGAAGAAACACTGTCGGACGGCCGCATCGTCAGCATCTCGCACCGCCCTCTGGCTCTGGGCGGCTGGGTTTCGATCTATGAAGACATCACCGAGCAGCGCCGCGCGCAAGAGGATCTCAAGGAGCAGCACCGCCGCTTCGACGCAGCGCTCGCCAACATGTCGCAAGGCTTGCTGATGTATGACGCCGACGGCAAGATGATCGTGCGCAACCGGCGTTTTCTGGAGCTCTACAAGGTCACCCCGGCGGACTTTCCGCTTGGAACGACGCACCGCGACGCGCTCGAACGGTTGCTGGAACTCGGCATCTATACGAAGATCGATGTCGACAGCGAAGTCGCCAAGACCGAAGCCTGTCTGGCGGCGGCAAAAATGCATTCGGCCTATCGGCATCTTGCCGACGGCAGGACGGTTTTGGTCACACGTCGGCCGATGGATGGCGGCGGCTGGGTGGTGACCTTCGACGACGTCACCGAACGTCGCCGCACCGAAGAGCGCATGACCCATCTTGCGCATCACGACACGCTGACGGGATTGCCCAACCGCTCGATGTTTCGCGAACGGCTCGACCTTGCGCTGGAGGACACGGCGGCCACGCCGCTGGCGATCTTCTCGCTCGATCTCGATCGCTTCAAGGCAGTCAACGACACCTGGGGACATCCGGCCGGCGACTGGCTGCTGAAGAGCGTGGCCGAGCGGCTGCAGCGCTGCCTGCATAATGAAAACGACGTCGTTGCCCGCTTCGGCGGCGACGAATTCGTCATCATCCAGTTCAATTTCAAGGGCATTGCCAATGCTGAAAAACTCGCGAAGCGGATCGTCGAGACAATCGGAAAACCGTTCCGCGACAAGAGCCGCGAGATGCATATCGGCATCAGCCTGGGCATCGCGGTTTTCCCCAACGACGGCGGAGACGCCGACACGCTGCTGAGGAACGCCGATACAGCGCTTTACCGGGCGAAGAGCGAAGGCCGCAATCTGTATCGGTTCTTCGAACCCGGAATGGACGCAATGGTACAGGCACGGCGTGCGTTGGAGGTCGACCTCGGGACCGCACTGTCGCGCCAGGAATTCGACCTCGATTTCCAACCCATCATGAACATCGCCTCCGGCGAGATCGTCGGCGCGGAAGCCTTGATGCGCTGGCATTCCCCAGAACGTGGCATGGTGGCGCCGGACAGCTTCATTCCGGTCGCCGAAGAAACCGGATTGATCGTGCCGCTTGGAGAATGGGCGCTGAGGAAAGCCTGCACGGCGGCGGCACGCTGGCCCGCCGGCCTGCGCGTGGCGGTCAATGTCTCGGCCGTGCAACTTAAAAGCGGCAGCTTCGCCCGCAGCGTCATCTCGGCGCTGGCTTTCTCCGGCGTGCCAGCCGGTCGGTTGGAACTGGAGATCACCGAAACCGTGCTGATGGACGAAAGCGAGGTGGTGCTAAGGACGCTGCGGCAGTTGCGCGAACTCGGCATCCGCATCGCGCTGGACGATTTCGGCACCGGCTATTCGTCGCTCGGCTACCTCAGGCGTTTTCCTGTCGACAAGATCAAGATCGACCGTTCGTTCATCCACGACCTCGGCAATCGCGACACCGCGGCGATCGTTCGCACCGTCATCGGGCTGGGTGCCGAGCTTGGCATCACTGTCACCGCCGAGGGGGTCGAGACCGAGGTGCAACTCGACATCCTGCGCAGCAATGGCTGCACCGAGGCGCAGGGCTTTCTGATCGGCGCGCCGTCAAAGGCGGCCGAGATCCAGCGTCTGTTGAGATCCCGGGCGCCGCACAGCCAGACCGGCTAGGCCGGCCATCGTCAATGCAGCGTCTCGATGTACTTTTCGTGGAAGCTGACATAGCCGGGCTCGACCACCTTGAGATGCCGCTCGATCAGCGCATGAAACCGCGGCAGTTGATGAAACGGCACGCCGGGATAGGCATGATGCTCGGCATGGAACGGCATGTTCCACGCCAGCTTGCGGACCAGCCAGTTGGTCAATGTGGTCCTGGTGTTCTCCAGCATGTTGGCGACGAACGGACAGCGACCATGCTCGGCCAAGAGATAGAGGCGCAGAAACGGCTGCCCCAACAGAGCGGGCAAAATCCAGACATAGACAAGCACCGAGAGCCGGAAATAGACGGCCAGCAGAAGGAGCACGGCATAAAAGGCAATCATGGCGCGTGCCTCGATGCGCACCTTGTCATAGCCCTTTGGCGGAACGTAGCTTTCGCGACCACGATCCGCGGCGTTGGCATAAAGCGTGTTGATGTGGCCCCACCATAACGGGATGCCGGATATGTGGACGAGGTATTGCCGCCATGTCTCCGGCTTGGGGAACGCCAGTTCCGGGTCATTGTCGGGATCTTGCGTGTATCGATGGTGGGCAAAGTGGAAGTAGCGGAACCAGTCCGCCGGCAGCACGATCGCCAGGCTGCACACCCGCGCCACGAGATCGTTCAGCCGCTGCGCCTCAAAGGCCGTGCGATGAACCGTCTCGTGCAGCAGCGTGAACAGGAACACGATGAGGAGACCTTGCGGCAGCATCAGCAGCGGCCAGAACGGCACTTTGGCGGCGATCAGCGATCCGAGGATCACGATCGCACCCCAATGAGCAGCAAGCTGAGCGAGGCCCGCGGCATCAGACTTGGCGGTCAGCCGGTTGCGCTCCTCCTGCGTCAACGATGAAATTACGTCGCGATGATCCACGGGCTTCGATCCAGGCTGGGATTTGATAGAATCCACTGTAGCGCATGAAAAACCTTTCCAAAAATGACGATTTCTGCGATTTAGATAAGCTTAGCTTGTCTATTTGGTGATCATGGCCGTACTTCCCTCTCTCAAAGGACTTCAGGCTTTCGAGGCTGCGGCTCGCACAGGCAGCTTTGCGGGGGCGGCGGAAGAGCTTTCTGTATCCGCCGCCGCCGTCAGCCAGCTCATCCGCACCGTCGAGGAGCAGATGGACCGCAAGCTGTTCCATCGCGTCAACCGGCGCGCCGTCCTCACCGAGGCCGGCGTCGAGATGCTGCCCAGGCTGACCATGGCCTTCCAGGAGATCGGCAGCGTCGCGCGCCAGCTGGGCGGCGATGCGTTCCGCCCGCGCCTCGTAGTGTCGGTGCCGCCATCCATGGCCATGGGTTGGCTTTCGCAGCGCCTCACTGGTTTTGTCTCCAGCCATGGCGCCGTCGACATATCGCTCAGAGGCGAGGATGACCCGGTGCCGTTCGACCGTGAGTTGATCGACATCAGGCTCACTTATGGCCCGCACTATCGCGAGCACCCGACCGAGGACATCGTCCAGGACGCAGTCTATCCCGTGTGTGCACCCGGGCTGGCCGACACGATCAAACCCGAAGGCCTCGCCAGCCTGCCGCTTATCCATACCGGCTGGGGACCGACCGGTGCGTCCTTTCCGTCCTGGCACAACTGGTTCGAGGCGGCCGGCATCGAACCCGGCCGGGCAGCGCAGCGCGGCCTCTCGGCCAACTCGTCGCGCGCGGCACTCGACCTTGCCATTTCGGGATTGGGCGTGGCGCTGGCGCAAGGGATCTACTGTGCCGAGGCGCTGGAGGACGGCCGACTTGTCAGGCCCCTCGCCCAAATGGTCGAGCTGCGCCAGCCCTATTGCCTGACGATCCCGGAGCGCAGCGCCAGACGCGATGTCGTGGACGCGTTTCGCCAGTGGCTGATCGACGAGTGCCGGCGCGCAGTCGGCTCGCCGGCACTGCGTTGACGCGACACGCGGCAATGGTCAGAGGTGCCCGCTCAATGCCTCAGCCATGTCCTTGTTTGTCGCCACGGGGATGATCTCGAATTCCACCAGATCCGCCCATTCGATGACCCAACGCTGCAGCAGCGTGACGTCACCGGCCTCCACCAGCAGGAAGCAGCGGCTCATGTCCGCCGCGATCCAGCTGTGGTGCACGAGCAGCTCGTCCGGTTTCAGGCGGCCGCGGTCGCGAAAGCGGCGATAGATCTCCTTGCGATCACAGCCGGTGAAGTCCTCGATCACGATAAACTGCATGTTCTACCCCCGATCAAATTACCGCCCCGGCCGGTCCAACCGCTCCAGGAACCACTGCGTCAGCCGCACCCAGACCTCGTCCTTCTCACCGGAATCCTCCCAGCCATGGTCGAGGTTGGGATTGTCATTCACCTCGATGACGAAGACGCCGTCCTTGGTCTCCTTGAGGTCGACGCCATAGAGCCCGTCGCCGATGCAGCGCGCCGCCTTCACTGCCGTCTCGACGACATGCGCCGGCGTTTCCTTCAGCGTGAAGGTCTTGATGCCGCCCTGGTCGGGCTTGCCGTTGGCCTTGTGGTTGACGATCTGCCAGTGCTTCTTGGCCATCAGATAGTGCACGGCAAACAGCGGCTGGCCGCCGAGCACGCCGACACGCCAGTCATATTCGGTCGGAATGAATTTCTGCGCGATCAGAAGGTCGGAATCCTCCAGCCATTCGGTGGCGAGCGTCTTCAGTTCCTCGAAGTTGGCGCATTTCTTGACGCCGCGCGAGAACGACGAATCCGGGATCTTCAGCACCAGCGGAAAGCCCAGCGTCTGCGCCGCCAGTTCGAGATCCGAGGTGCCGGCGATCATCACCGTCGGCGGCACCGGCACCTTGTTGTAGGCCATCAGCTCGTTGAGATAGACCTTGTTGGTGCAGCGGATCATCGACAGTGGATCGTCGATCACCGGCATGCCTTCCTGCTGGGCGCGGCGGGCGAAACGATAGGTGTGGTTGGAGATCGAGGTGGTCTCGCGGATGAACAGCGCGTCGTAATTGGCGAGCTTGGCCAGGTCCCGCTTGGTGATCGGCTCGATTTCGACGCCCATCTTCTCGGCGATCTTGGCCCAATAGCGCAGCGACGAGATCTCCGAGGGCGGCAATTCCTCATGCGGGTCGACCAGCGTGGCGAAGGTGTAGCGCGCCGGCGTACGGCCCTTGGTGTCGCGCCACTCCCGGTTGGTGTAGGTTTCCAGGCACTGGATGAAGCTTTTTTCCTCGTCCTCGGTCATCCGCGCCAATGGATGAAAGCCGATCTTGCGGATCGAGGCCCATTCGGCGCTGTCCTTGATGTGGACTTCGAGCGCCGGTGCGCGGAACCAATCGAACAACAGCTTGGCGAAACGGTCCCAGATTTTTGACGGCCCGATGCCGAAGAAGATGCAGACCTTTTGCGGAAAGGCGCCACCAAGATCCTTGCGGCATTTGTTGAGCGCCAGTTCCAGTTCCGGCAGCGCGTGCTCATAGAGCTTGCGTTCCGACAGGTCGATCATCGTCTCGACGGTCGGGATCACCTTGTGGCCGCGCGAGCTTGCCAGCAGCGAGGCATAGTAGCCGCGGCTCTGGTAGGCGTAATTGTTCGACAGGTTGATGACCTTCGGCCGCTGGCCGCGAAACAATGACGGATGCGCGAGATAGTCGCGATTGGTGATGATCTTGTGCGGTGTCGCCACCTGGTCGAGATCGCTCTGCCTGCCGGTAAGGATGACCCAGGTCATTGTCTGTCACGCTTTCCCAGAGTGATGGCGGCACGCAGTCCATCGCGACCGAACTGCGCCATGTTCATGAAGATGCCGTAAGGCACGGGAATGTTGGCTGCATCAAGGATGGTCTCCTGCCTTTCATCCTCGACCCAAGGGTCGTGGATCAGGATATGGTCGCCGTCATCGCCGATCGCCAGCACCCAGTGCGGCACCTTCTTGCCGAACATCAGGAAGCCGCTGATCAGCACCAGCACCAGCTTTCCCCCAGCGATCGCAGCGCGGATATCGTCGATTGTGAATGCACGGTAATTCACCGGGATGCCGTAAAGTTCCGCGCGTCGGCGAAAGTCGACCTGCGCCAGTTCCATTACCCTGCGCTTGTCCTCGCTGCGCACCGATTGCAGGAACAGCGCGCCATAGAAGGAGACGTAGATCTCCACCGCGAGCCCGCTCTCGTAGCCCGAGACAGCGAGGCCGAACGGCTCGCAACCGCCGGGACCCGACATCATGAAGACGGTCGTCGCTTCACGCCACAGGCGGATTTCCATGACCGGATCCGGCACGAAGCCGCGATCGAAATTGGCCATCGCCATCATCAGGCAGCACGGACCGCAGGTGAATTCGCAGGTCTGCGGGTAGAACGGCACCTTGGTGGCGATCGGAATGTCGCCACGCAAGGTTTTTTCGTAGCGAAGTGCCGTTTCGCCATCCTCATAGTAGCCGGGCTCACGCCCGATCTTGCGATAACCGGCCCGTTCGTAGATGCGGATCGCGCGGCTGTTGTCTTCGCGAACTTCGAGACGCAGCATCATGCGGTCGTGCTCGAAGGCGGCATCTTCGGCGGATCCGAGCAGGATGCGGCCGACACCCAGCCCGCCGAAAAACGGACTGGTCGCAATCGAGTAGAGGCGCGCCACGCCGCTGCCTTTGCGAAACAGCACGATCGCATAACCGGCCACGCGGCCGTCGACTTCGGCGACCAGCGTCTCGGCGGTTTCACGCTCGATGAACAGTCGGAAGGAGCGGCGGGAAATACGGTCGCTTGAGAAAACAGCTTTCTCGATGGCGGCGAGATCATCGACGTCAGACGCGCGGGCCGTGCGGATCTCGGCAGGCATGCGGCTTCAGAAAACCTCGATTGGTGGTGGAAATGGCCCTACTCGAACACGTCCATGACGCCAACCAGGGCGTTGGGAAAACCGGCGTCCACCTGGGCGCACGAAGTCCGCTCCACCACCTTGAATCTTCGCCTCGTTTTTCCAAAAACCGTTTCCGATTTTCGGGGCGATGCGACGGCATTCATCAAGCGCTATCGCACCTCGATTAGGGCCGAATTGTGACAAATCCGACGCCGATCCGACGGGCGCAAAAGGTCCTTCGGCCGGATCGGCATTCGCGGATCGACGGCACCGGCAAAAGCGGTGCCATTCAGCTTGCCAGCCCGTTTACAAGTTGCGTGTAGGCGTTCCTGGCGACCTCGTTCAGCCGCTCGCGCGGCAAGGAGCCGACGACGGCGCAGCCATAGCCCTTGTCCAGCCAGTAGACGGCCTCGGGTCCGTCTTGCGTGGCGGCGTAGGTGCCCTTGGCATTCTCCGCCGATTCCGTGGTGACGAACAGCGATATACGCTGCCCATTGCCGTCCTCGTAAAGCAGCATGGCGGCCTTGCTCTCGCCTGCCGGAAGCAACCGGCCGCCGACCAACTGGAAACCGTTCGCGGTCAAGTCGGGTGCCACCAGCTTCAACCCTACCCGGTTGGACAGCCAGGTCTGCAGATGGTCCTTGTCGCTGGCCGGAACCTCGACGGCATGCCGCTTTTCGGCGGCATAGATGACATGGGCCGCGATTGCCTGCTCGGCCAGCCGATCTTCCGCCGGGTCCTCCTGGCCGATGCCGTCGACGCCGGCAAGGTAGCCACCAAGCCCGCCGGCGGCGACCAGCAACACGGCAGCGGCAAGCCACCAGCGTGAGCGTGGCGCGGCAGCCCTCACCGGTGCCTCGCCGAGCACGACCTTGCGCAGGCGCGCGGGCACGGCTTCGTCCAGCACCCCGGCGAAGGCGGCCTGAAGCGCCGTCCGGTCGGCGGTGAAGCGGGCGCTCCTGGCCTTCATCTCGGGATTGGCGTCGAGCCAGGCGTCGTAAGCGGCGCGCTCGTCTGCAGGCAGCTCGCCATCGAGCGCCATGTGGATGTCCCGTTCGGAAAAGTCGCGGCGGATCATTTCTCGACGATCCTTATCGCGCGGCGACGCGCCGTATCGTCCAGCAACCCGCGCAATTCCTCACGCCCGCGCGCAATGCGCGACATCAGCGTGCCAGCGGGGACGCCCAGAATGTTGGCGGCTTCAGCATAGGAAAAACCTTCGATGGCAACCATGACAAGAGCTGCGCGTCGATCGGGGCTGATCGCCTGCAACGCGTCGATGATCTCGCGCGAGGCGATACTCTCCACCTGCTCTGCCGGCTGGGCAACGGCCTCGCCCGCCTCCAGCGGCAACATCGCCGCCTCGCCGCGGCGGTTCACCTTGCGCATCTGGTCGATGAACAAATGATGCATGATCGTAAACAGCCACCTCCGGGGGCTTTCTCCTGTCTGCCAGTTGTCGAGCCGCACAAGCGCCCGCTCGAGGCAATCCTGGACAAGGTCGTCGGCAGCGTCGCGGTCGCGCAAAAGCGAGCGTGCGTAACGGCGCAGGCGCGGTATTTCGCCAAGGATTGCTGCCTTCTTTTCGTCCATGACCGCTGGTTTCGAGGTCGCCCTTGTTGATCTGGATTGAACGCGCCTTCCGGGCGCGGCGCAAGCGGCCAGCGCGAAGCGGTCTCCCGCCCCGGTCACCCAAGCAATGAGATAACGAGCCCATTGGCCGATTTATTCCCGGTCGGGGTGAAATCTTATTGTTCTTGCTTGCCTTTATCCGTTTTCCCTCGCCGCCCGTGTCAAAAGCCGCTGATAGAACAGGCCGATACCGATCAGAGCCGCGCCGAGGCCGATGAAGGATAGCGCCCGGAGTACGCCTTCCAACTCCGACATGTCGAATATGAAGACCTTCAGCACGGCGATCGCGATCAGCGCGGCCGAAGCGATGCGCAGCACCTGCGATTTCAGCCAGACGCCAGCTGAGAGCAGCGCAACGCCAATCACCAGCCAGAGCGCCGAATAGGTGTAGGTTTCCAACTGGCCGAGGCCGCTCCACAGGCCGATGAATTCGCCCTTGAACAGGCGCCTCACCGACAGCGTGGCATAGGCGAAGGCAAGCGCGGCAGCCACCACGGCCAGCATCTGCGCATACCATTTCGGCCGCTTGTCCCTGGCGTAGAGCGCCAGTCCCCCGGCGGCGACCGCCGGCAGGAGATAGGCGAGGAACAACAGGTTGAACACCGGGATACGGCCGGTCGATTCGTCGGTAAGCAAAGGATTCAGC
The DNA here is from genome assembly GCF_055811095.1 of Mesorhizobium sp. WSM4833. Lineage (NCBI taxonomy): Bacteria > Pseudomonadati > Pseudomonadota > Alphaproteobacteria > Hyphomicrobiales > Phyllobacteriaceae > Mesorhizobium > Mesorhizobium sp. WSM4833. Next base: position 23,619 of record NZ_JBVVQG010000025.1, on the reverse strand, counting down.
ACCACGAAATGCCTGACAACGATGAAAGCGACCGAGGCCACACCGGCGGCCATCGAACCATAGCGCAGCACCGAGCTTGGCGAGCGCATGTCGATGGCGACCAGGATGGCGCCGGCGCCGATGGCGATCAGGGTGTAGATCGACTGTTCGGCGAGCGTCATGGCACCCGTGTCGATGACGCCGCCATGCATGGCGTGGCGCACCAGCATGGCGAGCGTGAGCAGCGCAAACAGTGCCGCTGCCGCCTCCATGGCAAGGCGCGGCCGGCCATTCGTTGTGCGCGCAAGCTGCCAGGCGGCAAAGCCGAAGGCCAGCGCCGGCACGCCGTAGCCGGGCAACAGCCAGTTGAACACCGGCGTCGTCGACAGGAACCCGGCGCCGACAATGGTCGGGTCGAAGGCGACACGGCCAAGCACCGCGATCACCGCGCCGACCGAAATCCAGCCGAGCACCGGATAGACGCGCCAGCGCGTGGCCAGCGCCGGCACGATGACCGCCGCACCGAGCAGGATGGTGGTCCAGCCGGAATCGAAAGCCATATGCATCAGCAGCAGCCCGGCGATGGCCGCGCCGCCCAGGGCAAACGACACGGCGATGCCGCCCTTGAGCGGCGGCTCCTCGGCCCGCGCGATCCACTCGCCGCCGGCGGCGAAAACGACGACCAGCAGTGCCGCTGCGGCGGCGTAGACAAGGTCACGGTCGAGATTGCCGAAGGTGAACCAGAGCGCCAGCAGGATGACCAGCGGGACGATGACGCCCCACGCTGCCCATGAGGCCGCGCGGATTTGCATCCCGGCCGCAAACCTGCGCGCCGCCCAGAAGCCGGCGCCGATGAAGACCAGGCCGAGTGCGATGCCGATGCGCAAGGTCAGCGCGTTGGACGTGGCCACCGGCAGTCCGTCGACGCCCAGGGCACCGCCCGAAAAATCGGAAGCGATCGAGGTTGGCGGGATGATGCCGAGATAGATCATCACCGTGACCAGTCCCGCGGCATAGAGGAGCGGCAGCGCCAGCGGACGATAAAGCGTGACCGCCACCATCGCGGCGATCACCACGGCGCCCGGCAAGGCGTAGCCGGCGGCAGCGAAGGCCGGGTCGACCGACAGGCCCAGCGCCGAGAATGCGACGAACAGGCCAGGCACGATGGACGGCCAGTCGAAAGCCCTGTCTGGCGTGGTTTCGTCGCCACGGCGAGCGAGCCAGACAAGGGCGAGCACGGCCAGCGTGACGGCGTCGATGAGCAGGATCGCAGAGAGGTTCGCCCCCGGCGCATCGGTCATATAGAGAATGGTCCAGACACCGGTGCCGAAAAAGGCAGCCGCCATCAGCAACTTCCAGTCGCGTATGCGGGCGATGACGCCGGTGGCGGCAAGCACGATGGCGAGATAGCCGAACAGCGCCCAGGGATTGGGTGCCTGCGAGGCGACGAGCACCGGCGTCACCATGGCGCCGACAAGGCCGACGCCGGCCAGCGCCTGGCCGTGGACGAGCGCAGCGGCAATGGTTGCCACACCGATGGCCCCAAGCAGCGTGAAGGCGAGCGCCGGCCCGATGAAACCGTAAATGCCATGCGCGGCGTAGACGGTGCCGAACAGGATGAAGGCACCGGCCGCTGTCAAGATCGCCGGAATATAGGCGCCCGCGGCGCCTTGTACGGGCATCTTGAAGCCGGTGCGGCGGACGAACTCGCCGCCCACGACCAGCACAAGGCCGAGCGCGCCGGCCATGGTCAGCCGTACGCCGGGGCCGAAAATGCCGGCTTCGATGGTGTAGCGGATCAGGAACAGACCGCCCAGCGCCAGGGCGATGCCGCCGACCCAGACCGCCCAGCGGGTGCCGAGCGCGGTTTCGACATCGGATTGGCGGGCGGCTTTCGTCGCTCCGGGAAGCTCCGCGGGTTCCACCGCCTTCGGCGCCGGTTCTGGAGCGGTCCACGGCCCGGACACGATCTCGCCGGTCGAGTCTTCCGTTTCCGTGGCTGGCGCCGGTGCGGCGACCGGCTCGCTTGTCGCTGGAGAGGGAATGTCGGCCGCTGCCGCAACGGCTGGAATCACATCGGCGGGAACGTTGTCGGCCACCGCCTGTTCGGACGGCTTGGCCGCAGGCGGCACGGCTCCCGAGAGCACAAGGCTGCGCAGCGCGCCAAGCTCGCGCTCGACAAGGCCGATGCGGCTCTGCTGGCGCGAAATGATGACGAACAAGGCGATGATGGCGACTAGGCCAATCAGGCTTTCAAACATGGCGGTTCCCCCAAACCAGGCCAGTTTTCACTGACATTCGTCGTACTGACATTCAAATGCGGCGGCCAAGCGGCCAGAAAACTCAGCGCGCCGCCAGATTGGCGGCCGGAAAGATCGAGCATGTTTCGGTGCCGAAAGCCAGCAGCTTGCCGCCGCCATCCTTCAGCGTCGCTTCCGACACCGCCAACGTGCGGCCCTTGTGAACAACCCTGCCCTCGCAGACCACCTCGCCGGTCTTCGGCGTGATGGGACGCGTCAAATTCACCTTGAACTCCGCCGTCGTATAGGCCTCGCCCTTTTCGAGCAGCGTCTGCACGGCACAGGCCAGTGCCGAATCGAGCAGCGTCGCCGCCCAGCCGCCATGCACGCTGCCCAGCGGGTTGAGATGGCGCTCGCTCGGCATGCCACGAAAGACAGCGCGCCCTTCCGAGACTTCGGTGAGAGTGAAATTCAGCTGAAAGGAAATCGGCGGCGCCGGATACTTGCCGTCAACGATGCGCTGCAGCAATTCCAGACCGGTGTATTTCAGGATATCGGCGTGCGGAATGGTGCCGAGCCCGAGCGGTGAGACCCGGCCAGGATAAAGTTCGACCTCGCTCATGTGATGATTTCTCTGGTTGCGTCCTCGCCAGCTATGGCCTTGCCGCGCGCGTGATGTTTGCGCAAGGCGGCGAGGAAGCCGGTACGAGCGTCCGGCGGCTCGATGCCGCGCGGCTCATAGACGTGCCGGGTGAAAAAGAAGCCGGTGAGCCGGAAGGCGTCCTCGACATCAGCCGCATCGGCGCGCAGGCCGGAGCCGCGCTGCAGGAAAGCCGGCAGAGCCAGCATCTTGTCGCGCCATGGCAAACCGGCTTCGCGCGATACCGCGCGTCCCGACTTCGGCGAGACATAGGCCAGGTCCTGTCGCGTGCCGGTGGCGGCACATCGACTGAGATCGAGGCCGAAGCCGAGTTCGTCCAGCACCAGAAGCTCGAAGCGCGCCACCAGTTCTCCGGCAACGTCGGCGTCGTCGAGATGGACGATCATCACGGCAAGCGTTTCGTAGAGACCTTCATGCGCGTCGCGCTCGGGCAGCAGGCGCAGATGCGCGGCCATGGTCTGCAAGCCGTAGACGGCGACGGCGCTGTCCATCAACCGGGCAGCATTCATCTCGATCGCTTCGGCCTGGAACGTGCCGAGATGTTCATCAAGGCGCGCACGCCACAACAGGTCGACGCGATTGCCGGGCTGGAGGACGGGCTGCTGTTTGCGCGAACGGCCGCCGCGAACAAGGCCGAGATGACGGCCATGCGCTCGCGTCAGCACCTCGAGAATGGCGCTGGTTTCGCCATGCTTGCGGGTGCCGAGAATGATTCCCTCGTCGCGCCATTCCATTTCAGGAGCTTTTCACCGATCGGGTGGCGAAATCAAGGTATGGGCTTGGCTCCTGGGTAACTCTCACACCAATGCATAAAAAACCGCCCGCAGCGATGTGCTGCGGGCGGGCTGGTGAGGTCAGTCGATCTGCTAGAAATTGCGCTGGAAGCGGACGATGCCGCCGACGCTGCTCTTCTTGTCGGCCTTGGTCCAGTTGTTGAAGTCGAAGTCGTCGAATTTTCCTGCATTGAGGTAATCGACTTCAGTCGTGACCGTAAAGCCGGGCACAATGGTATAGGCAACGTTGGCAGCGACGCCGAGGTTCTTCCAGTCGTCATAGGAAATCTGGGCGTTGAACGAGGTCTTCTCGTTGAACTTGTAGGTGCCGCCACCCCAGACTGCCCAGTTACCGCCCCACGGCTTGTATTGGGTACGGCCTGTGCCGAAGTCGTTGATGTTGTCGTTGGTGCCGTAGCCGCCCATGACGAACAGCGTCAGTTCCTTGCTGACGTTGACGTCCAAACGGACCTTGCCGGCCACTTCCTCATAGTTGCTGTCATAGGCCACGACGCCAGTGATCGCACCCCAGTCGCCCTTGTACTTCAAGCCGCCGACGACATGCGGAACATAGCTGTCGATGGTGTTGGCGGCGGTGCCTTCCTCAAGCGAGACCACGCCCGTGAAGCCGCTGCCAGCGTCGAAGTAATAGCTGATGAGATTGGTATCCTTGACACCATACGGGATGAGCGTGTCCTGGATGACATTGCCGGCATAACCGATGAACTGGTCGTATACCGTTTCATCCTTACCGACGCGCAGACCACCGAGCTGGATCCAGGCGAAATTGAGGGTGGTGGTCTTGTTGCCGGCCTGCCAGCCGGTGCCGTCGCCTGTATAGTCGCCGGAGGAGTTGCCGAACTGGAAGCGAGTTTCGGTAAAGGTCTTCAACGTGCCGAGTTCGGTTTCCTGGCCGGTATAAGTCCTCAGCGTGAAGCGCATGTTCTTGTAATAGGTGTCGTGCCTATCGCCGTCCATGTGATCGGCAACGTTGTTGGCGCCATCGAGCGAGCCGGAATCGCCGACGCCCATGTCGTAGCGGAGATAACCGCCGATGCGCAGGCAGGTCTCGGTGCCCGGAATATAGAAGTAGCCGGCGCCGTAGACGTCGCAAATCTTGACGTATTCGGCCGGTTCCGGTTCGGCGACGACGACAGCGTCGGCGGCGCGCGCGCCGCTGACCGCGATCAGGGCCGCGGCTGAGCCGAGAAGGAGGCTCTTGATGTTCATTTTCTGACCTCTCCAGTCATAGTTATAAATGGCTTCGGATTTGTGGCTGGCGGCAATGTTTTCCCGCCTCACCCCCACAACGAAAAAGGCTCACACCGCTCGCCCTTTTCAGCGGCGAACATACCCATCGATCATCTGCCTTCAATGACGATTTCCGAAATAATGCCAATTCCGTGAACAGATTAATGCTGTGTTGCACAAATAACACTTTGCGTGACGGCGAATGGCACAAGTGGCACAACGTTACATATTGAATATATATACGGTATACTTTCGCGGCTAAATATAATTCAACGTTTTATATTTCTAAAAATACCGCACAATGTGGAATATCTACCTGGTTTTCGCCGACATCGACCTGAATCTTGCCGACCCCTCTATCGCCAGGTGACGCCCATTCGCCAATCTCACTCTGATGCCGAGGCGAAAAGCGGGATGACGCTTCCTGTCTGCTTCTTCCAAGACGATCGAAACCCTGGAGCGCTGTGGCGTCCCCGATTGTGACAGCAGCCAACCGTTCAAAAACGATTCCTCCGTGACGCCTCTCAGTCGACCTTGGCGACACGGGCGACGTGGTCGTCCGCCTCGATCAGGCGGATTGGCACTCCCGGGAAGCATGCGTCGGTCGGAATGTCCCTGGTCGCGCCATGCGACGGCGGATGTTTGGCGACGGGACTGGGTTTTGGTTGGCTAGAGCGGCTTATCGTTCGGCGCTTCACGCTCGCGCGCGCGGTCGGCAAGGACTTCATCGATTGCGTGACAGGATTTCTCAACCTCAACAGGGTTGGCGTCGATCTGTCCAGCGACCGTGATCAGCGCCTTCCAAAGCGTCCAGCCACGACCGCGCGCCCACATCGCCCCGTCGGCCGGAAGGCCGGCACGAAACGCCTCCCGGCTTTTGCCTTCAAACAGCGTCCACGCAATCGCCAGATCGCAGGCGGGATCGCCGACGCCGGAGGTTCCGAAGTCGATCACCGCGCTCAATCGGCCTTGCCTGACCAACAGGTTTCCCCAACTGACGTCACCGTGGAACCAGACCGGCGCACCGTGCCATTGTGCGGCAAGTGCTGCCTCCCACACCGCACTGGCTGCGGCCGTGTCGATCTTGCCTTCGAGGGCGGCAATCGCTTGCCGGGCCTCGCCATCGTAGACGCTGAGTGCTCCGCCGCGAAATAAATTGTGCTGTCCCGGCGCCGGTCCACCGGTGGCATCGATACGCTGAAGGGCGACCAGGAACGCGGCCAGGTCGGTCGCAAATTGCGGCAGGCTGGCAATCCGCTCGCGCTCTGCCGTCTCGCCTTCGATCCAGCGGTAGACGGACCAGTGCCAGGGATAGCTTTCGGCCGGAACTCCCATCGCCAGCGGCACCGGGATCGGCAGCGGCAGCAGAGGTGCGAGCCTCGGCAGCCAGCGATGCTCCTTTTCCACCTGCAGGGAATAGGCCGCGGCGCTTGGCAGTCGCACGGTCATCTCGCCGCCCAGATGAAAGGTCCTGTTGTCCCATCCGCCTGATGCAACCGGCCTGACCGGAAGATCCTTCCACTTGGGAAATTGCTTGGCGATCAATCGGCTGACAAGCGTTATGTCGATGTTCGGCTTGCTGACCATCGAGCCTAGCGCGGAAACTCGAGCCCCATTTCGCGGTAGCGCTCGGGGTCGTCGCCCCAGTTCTCGCGCACCTTGACGAACAGGAACAGGTGCACCTTCTGTTCGAGGATGCCTGCTATCTCCATGCGCGCCGCCTGGCCGATGGCGCGGATGGTCTCGCCCTTGTGGCCGAGAACGATCTTCTTCTGGCTGTCGCGCTCGACATAGATGGTCTGGTCGATGCGCACCGAGCCGTCCGGCTTCTCTTCCCATTTCTCGGTCTCGATATGCGAGGAATAGGGCAATTCCTGATGCAGCCTGAGATAAAGCTTCTCGCGCGTGATCTCGGCCGCGAGCTGGCGCATCGGCAGGTCCGAGATCTGGTCTTCCGGATAGTACCAGGGACCGACCGGCAGAGACTCGGCCAGATAATCGAGCACGTCCTTGCAGCCGGAACCGGTCAGCGCCGACACCATGAAGGTGCGCTTGAACGGCACCCTTTCGTTCGCTGCCGCCGACAGAGCCAGCAGCGCTTCGTGCTTGACGCGGTCGACCTTGTTGAGGATCAGCACCATCGGCTGGCGCACATCCTTCAGCCGTTCGAGGATGGCGTCGGCGTCGCCCCTGATGCCGCGCTCGGCGTCGATCAGAAGCAGTACGATATCGGCGTCCTTGGCGCCGCCCCAGGCGGTGGTCACCATCGCCGTGTCGAGCCTCCGCTTCGGCTTGAAGATGCCGGGCGTATCGACGAAAACGATTTGCGCATTGTCATGCGTGGCGATGCCGCGCACGATGGCGCGGGTCGTCTGCACCTTGTGGGTGACAATCGACACCTTGGCGCCGACCAATTGGTTGACCAAGGTCGACTTGCCCGCATTGGGCGCGCCGATCAGCGCGACAAAGCCGGAATGCGTGGCGGCGGCTGTGGTCGCCGGCTCTTCGGTAGCGGTCATGCCGCGCTCCCTTCACTGGAGGGCCGCGAGCCCCCCGATTTTTGGGCCGATGCGGCGGCCCAGACGCCTTCGCGCACAAGAAATGCCGAAGCCGCCGCTTCTTCGGCCGCCCTGCGCGAGCCGCCGGTGCCGCTTATCGGCGCAAAGCCGCGGACCTGCAAGGATACAGTGAAGACCGGCTGATGGTCGGGTCCCTCGCGCTTGTCGATCACATATTCGGGTCTGATATCGCTGGTCTTGGCAATCCATTCCTGCAGATCGGATTTCGGATTGAGCGGCTTTGCGATCACCGTATGCGAGCGCGGTTCCCAGTAGCGCAGGACGAACCGCCGCGCGGCCTCGATGCCACCGTCGACGTAAACCGCCGCAATCAGCGCTTCGACCGCATCCGCCAGATAGTTTCCGCCCGAGCCACGCGACCGCATCTTCAAGGCAGAATCGGCGCGGACCAGATCCTCCAGCTGCATTTCGATGCCGATTTCGGAGCAGGTCCGCGCATCGACCAGCGCATTGAAGCGCGGCGCGATTTCACCTTCCGGCGCATCGGGAAATTTTTCGAAAAGCATATCGGCGACGACAAGCCCGAGCACGCGGTCGCCAAGAAATTCAAGACGCTGGTTGTTGGTGGCCGCCTTGACCGCACTGGAATGCGTCAAGGCGGTCTCGAGCAAACGGATATCCTTGAAGACGTAACCGGTCTTGGCCTTCACCAAACCGGCCAGTGTTTCGCCTGTCGGGCGCTTCAAAGCCATCAATTGACGAAGTGAAACAGGCGCGAAGCGCGCATCAGCGACGGCCATTTCCAGATTTCGAGAGGGCTCGCCTTGCCGGCGATCGAGAAGAAGACAAGGTTGGCGCGGCCAACCAGATTTTCCGCGGGAACGTAGCCGACAGTGAAACGGCTGTCGGCGGAATTGTCCCGGTTGTCGCCCATCATGAAATAGTGGCCGGGCGGCACGTCGAATTCGCGGGTGTTGTCGCCGATCGAGTTCGAATTCAGGTCAAGCGTGTCGTAGCTGACGCCGTTGGGCAGGGTTTCGCGATAGACATCGATCGGGCGCGATTCCTCGGTGATGTCGGGATTGTCGATCTGCCCTGTTTTCACGCGCGGCACGCCGACGCCGTTGATGAACAGCTGGCCGTCCTTGACCTGGATCTTGTCACCCGGCAGGCCGACCACGCGCTTGATGTAGTCGACGGACGGATCAGGCGGGAACTTGAAAACCGCCACGTCGCCGCGCTTCGGCTCGGAGCCCCAGATGCGGCCCGAAAAAATATCGGGTCCGAAAGGCAGCGAATAGCGCGAATAGCCATAGGACCATTTGGTGACGAACAGATAGTCGCCTTCCAAAAGCGTCGGCCGCATTGATCCCGATGGGATCGAAAAAGGCTGGAACAGCAGCGTGCGGATGACCAGGGCGAGCAAAAGCGCCTGGACGATGACGCTGACGGTCTCGCCAAGCCCGCCGGATTTCTTCTCGGATTTTTCAGCCACGCTCATGTCGTCCTCGATTGTGCGTTGGATGGTATAGAGTCTCGGCGCGCGCTGGGCAACGTCAATGCCGGTCGTCAGAGGCAATCAATGTGGCGCTTCTTCGACGGGCAGCGCCTCGATGATCACAAAGGCTTGAGCGAGCGGGAAATCATCCGTGATGGTGAGGTGGATTGCCGCCCGATGGCCCTTTGGCAGGATTTTGTCCAGCCTGGCCTGCGCTCCTCCCGTCAACGCCATGGTCGGCGCGCCACTGGGCAGGTTGACGACACCCATGTCGCGCCAGAACACGCCCTGCGCCAGTCCGGTGCCCAGCGCCTTGGCGCAGGCCTCCTTGGCGGCGAAACGCTTGGCATAGGAGGCCGCGCGGGCGCGTCGATTGTCCGAACGCGCCTGTTCGATGTCGGTGTAGATTCTCTGGACGAAGCGCTGGCCGTGACGCTCCAGCGATTTCTCGATGCGTCTGATGTCGATCAGGTCGCTGCCGATGCCGATGATCATCGCGCAGTGGAACCGATGCTTGCGCCGGGATGGGACGATTGCGCATGCCGGCTTGCGCGCTCGGCCAGGCGTTTGCGCCGCTGTTCGCGGAAAGCGTTCATACCCCAGCGCGTGATGGCGTAGAACAGCAGCCCGAAGATCAAGCCGAGCGGAACCGCACCGATCAGCATCGGTTCAAGGACCGGTTTCCACAATTGCGCGAAGGAGAGGTTGTGCAACATCTCGCCCAGATGCGCCGGCGGCCCATGTGTCGGCAAACGGTCATGCAGGATGAGCTTGCCCGTTTCCCACGACGCGCCCCATAGCAACGGGAAGGTCAGCGGGTTGCCGAAAAAAACCGCGCCAAGCGCCGCCGCCACCAGATTTCCGGCGATCACCCAGCACAGGATGGCAGCGATGATGAAATGGAAACCGACGGGGAAGAATGAAGCGAAGACACCGGCCGCAACGCCGGCCGCCACCGCATGCGGTGTGGCCTTCAGCCGCAGGATGCGCTTGGAAAAATACTGAAGCGAGCGCGAAAACGAGCGGCGCGGCCAAAGATAGGTACGCACCCGCTCATAAAGGCCATCAGGCTTGCGGCGTCGAAATAGCACTCTGTTCCCGTTCCACAGCGCCCGCAACGGCACCTTCAGCCGGGCGTGGCAGCCACATCTTGCGCTTGACGATCACCCTATGGCAATCGGCAGCTTATATAACAACGCGCTGGCGCAAGAACAACCAAACACCTTTTGTGCCGCGCTTGTCGCCGCCCTTCGGGGCGGCAGGTCTTGCTTCGAACATTGGACAATCGCGGCAAATTTAAGGAACGGCAGTCGCATCGCCGAAAGGCACAGCGCCGCCAGCGGCTACGGCAGGTATTCGCTGACCTCGACCAGATTGCCGTCCGGGTCGCGGAAATAGACCGACATCATTGGACCTCGGGCCCCGACACGTTCAACCGGGCCGAGTTCCACCACCACACCATTGGCCGCGAGCCGCGCACGGACTTCATCCAGTGGCCGCTCGGTGATCAGGCAGAAATCACCTGATCCTGATGTCGGCGACTTCGCCTTTGGCTCGAAAGTCCGGCCGACCTCATGCACATTGATCTTATGGATACCGAAAGCCAGCGCCGTCGGTCGATCGGCCGCGTCGATGCGCTCAAAACCCAGCACGCGCTGGTAAAACTCACAGGTCACTTCCAGCGATGCGACCGTCAGCACGAAATGATCGATGCCGGCGATCATTTCCAATTCGTCTTCACGCATGTCGGCATGCCCCGTCAGATGTTGCGGCTGCCGGGCTTGATCGCCGGGATGGCGGCAAGCTCCGGCGGCAGCCGGTCGGCCGGATAGGCCGGGACCTCATACTCGGCAAGCGCGATGAGCGGCACGCCGACATCAGTCTTGCCGGCCGAACGGTCGATGATGCAGGCCGCGGCAACCACCTCGGCGCCAAGCTCGCGCAGGCACTCGATGGTCTCTCGGATCGACAGGCCGGTGGTGACGATGTCCTCGACGATGACGACACGCGAACCCCTGGCGATCTCGAAGCGGCGCAAGCGGAACTCGCCCCCTTCCCGCTCGACCCAGATCGCCGGCACGCCGAGATGACGTGAGGTCTCATAGGCCGGGATCAGCCCGCCGATCGCCGGGCCGACGACATAGTCGATCTTGCCGGGCACGCCTGCGCGGATCTTCTCCGCCAGCGCCTTGCACAGAAGCTCGGTCTTGTCGGCATGCATGAACACGCGCGCCTTCTGCAGGAAGACCGGACTGCGCAGGCCCGAGGTCAAAATGAAATGCCCTTCCAGAACAGCACCCGCCTCGCGGAAAATGCCCAGCACTTCATCGGTGTTCATGTCTGCCTCTTTTTGATTGACCATGACGTTGTCCGAAACCGGAGCATGGTCTAGCCATTGACGCGTCTTGCGTCGCTGACGCTCGAATTGTCCTTGAGCTGCGATAGCAGCCGGTTGAGGTGCTTGAGATCCCAGACTTCGAGATCGATCAGCATTTCGGTGAAGTCGGGCGCAGTGCGCACCATCGACAGCGTATGGATGTTGGCGTCGTTCGAGGCAACCACCTGCGCTATATCGGCGAGTGACCCCGGCGCGTTGATGGCGGTGACCGATACGCGCGCCGGAAAGCGTTCCTTGGTGCGCTCATCGATGTCCCAGCGCACGTCGATCCAGCGCTCGGGCTGGTCATCGAACGCCTGCAGCGCTGGCGACTGGATCGGATAGATAGTGATGCCGGTGCCCGGCTGGACGATGCCGACGATGCGATCGCCAGGCACTGCCCCTTCCGGCGCGAAGCGCACCGGCAGATCGCCGCGCACGCCGCGGATCGGCACGGCTCCATCGCGTGGCTGGTCCTTGTCCTTGCGCGCGGCACGACCCGGAATCTGGAACAGCATGCCGGCGGCATTGCGGATCTTCGACCAGCCCTCCTCGCGCGGCTTGGGAACGGCCGTGGTGACACGCTCGTCCTTGTAGTCAGGGAATACCGCCTTCATGACATCAGTGGAGGCGAGCTCGCCACGCCCGACAGAGGCCAGCACATCCTCGATGTCCTTGCGCGCCAACCTGTGCAGCACCTGCTTCAGGCTCTCCTTGGTGAAGGTCTTGCCGGCACGCTCGAAGGCGCGTTCCAGGATGCGGATGCCAAGACCCGAATATTGCTTGCGGATGGCGTTCTTGGTGGCACGGCGGATGGCCGAGCGCGCCTTGCCGGTGACGACGACCGATTCCCACGCCGCCGGCGGCACCTGCGCCTTGGAGCGGATGATCTCGACCTCGTCGCCGTTCTTCAGTTCCGTCATCAGCGGCATGATGCGGCCGTTGACCTTGGCACCAACGCAGGTGTCGCCGACATCGGTGTGCACCGCATAGGCGAAGTCGATCGGTGTCGCGCCGCGCGGCAGCGCAATCAACATGCCTTTCGGGGTGAAGCAGAACACCTGGTCCTGGAACAGTTCCAGCTTGGTATTTTCGAGGAAATCCTCAGGGTTGTCGCCTTCGGCAAGCTGCTCGATGGTGCGGCGCAGCCAGGCGTAGGCGTTGGTTTCCTTTGAAATCGCGTGGGCGGCGCCATTCGTCTTGCCGCCGGTATCCTTGTAGATCGAATGAGCGGCGACGCCGTATTCGGCGATCTTGTTCATCTCTCGGGTGCGGATCTGCAGCTCGACACGCTGGCGCGACGGGCCGACAATGGTGGTGTGGATCGAGCGGTAGTCGTTCTGTTTCGGCGTCGAGATGTAGTCCTTGAAGCGGCCCGGCACCATCGACCACGCGGTGTGGATGGCGCCAAGCGCCCGGTAGCAGTCCTCGACCGTGTCGACGACGACGCGAAAGCCGAAGATGTCAGAGAGCTGCTCGAAGGACAGCGCCTTGGCCTCCATCTTGCGGAACACCGACCACGGCTTCTTCTGCCGGCTCTTTACGCTGGCGTTGATCGCATGCTTCTCGAACAGCGTGGACAGTGCCTTTTCGATGTCCGTCAGCACGCCCTTGTTGCGTTCGAAGATTTCGGCAAGCCGTGCGGTGACGGCGCGATAGGCTTCAGGATTAATGAAGCGGAAGGCGATCTCCTCCAGCTCTTCACGCATGCCTTGCATGCCCATGCGCCCGGCCAGCGGTGCGTAGATATCCATCGTCTCCTCGGCGATGCGCAGGCGCTTGGCCTCCGGCATGTGGTCGAGGGTGCGCATATTGTGCAAACGATCGGCGAGCTTGACCAGCAGCACGCGGACATCTTCCGAAATCGCCAGCAGAAGCTTTCTCAGGTTTTCCGCCTGCTCGGCCTTCTTCGAGACCAGATCGAGCTTCTTCAACTTGGTCAGGCCCTCGACCAGCTTGCCCATTTCGGGGCCGAACAGATCGTCGATCTCGGCCCGCGTGGCGGTCGTGTCCTCGATGGTGTCGTGCAGCAGGGCGACCGCGATTGTCGCCTCGTCCATATGCATTTCGGTGAGGATGGCGGCGACTTCGAGCGGATGCGAGAAATACGGATCGCCGGAAGCGCGCTTCTGGTGGCCATGCTTCTGCATGGCATAGACATAGGCCTTGTTGAGCAACGCCTCGTTGACGTCAGGCTTGTAGCGCTGGACGCGCTCGACAAGCTCATACTGACGCATCATGGGCGGAATCTCGCGGTGCTGAAATGATTGATGCGCCGCACTAGCGTACGGCGCATCCCATAGATAGCCACGAAACTGACTGGACGGAAGTGCCGGAAACGTATTCCAGGCAGGTCCAGAACGCTGGCTTAGTAGTCGTCGCTCTTTTCCGGCGGCACCAGGCCCTCGATGCCGGCCAGGAGGTCTTCCTCGGTCATCCGGTCGAAGGTGATGTTCTCCTCGGCGTCGTCGGCGTCGGTGGCGGCAACGGCGGTGCCGGTCTGATCGGCAATCGCCTCGCCATCGGCCTCGGGCTCGTCGACCTCGACATGCTTCTGCAGCGAATGGATCAGATCTTCCTTGAGGTCGTCGGGCGACAGCGTCTCATCGGCGATCTCGCGCAGCGCCACAACCGGATTCTTGTCGTTGTCACGCGGCACTGTGATCGGCGCGCCCTGGCTGATCTGCCGGGCACGATGGCCGGCAAGGAGCACCAGCTCGAAGCGGTTGTCGACCTTGTCGATGCAATCTTCAACGGTTACGCGGGCCATGGATTGCCCCTTTCATGCGATGGATTTGATGGAAAACAGGCGCGGTCCATAACCCGAACGCCGTCAAAATACAAGCATCATGGCAATGGCTGGGTTGCATGGCGTCCAAACCTTGGTTCAAACACCCGATTTGGCAAAACCAGTCTGTGCTATGTGTTCGGTGTCCCGATCACAATTGCTTGCAGTGCCGCACGCGCCCTTGGTTTGCCGCGAAACTGGCGCTATCTCGGATGGCATAGAGGTCAGCCGGTTTATTATGAGCCTGACCGAACGCTATCGCATTTGGTTTAGACGGGTGTTTATTTCGAGAAGGAATATTTTCCATGTTCGACCCTCGTGAAAAAATCGCCCTATTCATCGACGGCGCCAATCTCTACGCGACGTCGCGCGCGCTCGGCTTCGACATCGACTACCGCAAGCTTCTGTCGAGCTTCCAGAAGCGCGGCTATCTGCTGCGCGCCTATTATTACACGGCGCTGGTCGAGGATCAGGAATACTCCTCGATCCGTCCGCTGATCGACTGGCTCGACTATAATGGCTTCAAGGTGGTCACCAAGCCGGCCAAGGAATTCACCGACTCGACCGGCCGCCGCAAGATCAAGGGCAATATGGACATCGAGCTCACCGTCGATGCGCTGGAACTCGCCGATGTCGTCGACCACTACGTCATCTTTTCCGGCGACGGCGATTTCCGCACATTGGTCGAGGCATTGCAGCGGCGTGGCCGCAAGGTATCGATCGTCTCGACCATGGCCTCGCAGCCGCCGATGATCTCCGACGATCTGCGCCGCCAGGCCGACCATTTCATCGACCTGACGACGCTGAAGAACGAGGTTGGCCGTGACCCGTCCGAGCGGCCGGTGCGCAGGCCCGAGCCGGCCGAAGTCGACGAGGACGATTATTGAGGCCGGTCGCCTTGACCGTGCTTTCCGCCTCCGAACCCGGCCGCGATTGCCCGCTCTGCCCCAGGCTGCATGACTTCATCGCCGAGTGGCGGCAGCGCGAGCCGTCCTGGTTCAATGCACCGGTGCCGACTTTTTTACCACCCGAGGGTGACGCGGCGGTTCAGTTGCTGATCGTCGGGCTGGCGCCTGGCCTGCGCGGTGCCAATCGAACGGGCCGCCCGTTCACCGGCGACTATGCCGGCGACCTGCTCTACTCGACGATGATATCGCACGGTTTTGCGCGCGGAGAGTTCAAGGCGCGGCCAGATGACGGATTGGAGCTGGTCGGCACCGCGATCACCAACGCGGTGCGCTGCGTGCCGCCGGAGAACAAGCCGGTGGGCGCCGAGATTGCCACCTGCCGGACATTCCTGGTGCCGACGATCGCCAGGTTCCCGAACCTGCGCGCCGTGCTGGCACTGGGATCGATCGCGCATCAGTCGACGGTGCGGGCATTGGGCGCGCGTGTCGCCGCCTATCCGTTCAAGCATGGCGGGCAGCTGCCGGCCGGCAGCATCACGCTGTTTTCGAGCTATCATTGCTCGCGCTACAACACCAACACCGGTGTGCTGACCGAAGCGATGTTCGTTAGCGTTTTCAGCCAGATAGCGGCGTTCCTGCGGAAATAGAGTCGGGCGCCAGCGGATCAGCTTGATGGCGCAAACAGTGCAGCCAGCACCGCCGGCCCACCCTGCAGCACGTTCATATCGACATCGCCATTGATGCCGTCGACGCGACCCCTGTTGTGGTACTGCCAGTAGACCCAGTCGTCGCGGTCCGGCTCCAGGAGCAACGAGCGGAGCCAGAGCGGACGGGCAGCAATGCGCCCTGCATAGGTCTGCGCTGCCTCATCGGTCAGATAGACGATCGCAGGCTTGCCGAACGTCGCCTCGACTGGAGCGAGGAACGCGGCCAGTTCGGCGTTCAATTGTTCGGGCGTCGGCCGCTGCGGGCAGTTGCCGCCGAATTCGATGTCGACGACCGGCGGCAGCAGCGGCTGGTCGTGCGGCACAACCGAGATGAAATTCTTCGCCTGGTCGGCGCCAGGTCGGCAAAAGGTGAAAAAGTGATAGGCGCCGACGGCGAGACCGGCGGCGCGGGCCTCTTCCAGATTCCTCGCGAAGGCATCGTCGACATGATCGCCGCCTTCGGTCGCCTTGATGACTGCGAAGGCGACATCGTCGGCGGCGACACGCGGCCAGTCGATCCGGCCCTGATGATGGGAAACGTCGATGCCCCTGAGCGGATATTTGTCGCGGTCCGGCGAGAATGCCCTGAAATAGATGTAGCCGCCTGCTGCGACGAAACATACCAAGACCAGACTGGCCAGACCAAAGAGGACAATCCGGTTCTTCAAGCGAATGGCCCCAGCCTACCCACGCTCTTTTAACAGCCGGCCCTTCTCGCGCGACCAATCGCGCTGCTTCTCGCTCTCGCGCTTGTCGTGCAGTTTCTTGCCGCGGCCGACAGCGAGCAGCAGCTTGGCGCGGCCCTGGTCGTTGAAATAGATCTTTAGCGGCACAAGCGTCATGCCTTCGCGGTCGACGCTTTGCGACAGTTTCGCCATCTCGCGCTTGTTGAGCAGCAGCTTGCGGCGCCGCCTGGGCTCGTGGTTGAAGCGGTTGGCCTGCAGATATTCCGGCAGATAGGAATTGATCAGCCAGATCTCGCCGCCTTCGACCGAGGCATAGCTGTCCTGGATATTGGCCTGGCCCTGGCGCAGCGACTTGACCTCGGTGCCGGTCAGCACCAGACCGGCCTCGACCGTGTCGAGCACCTCATAGGAAAACCGCGCCTTGCGGTTTTCCGAAACGGTCTTGTTGTTGGGATCGGCTTTTCTGACTTGATTCATGATGCGGAGAGGTGGCGCCTCATCCCTAATTAATCAAGCCGGCGTGCTTCATAGCCGCATCGATCTTGTCGGCAGTCGACTGTTCGATCGTCACCAGCGGCGAGCGCAGCACGTTTTCGACCTTGCCTAGCTTCGACAGCGCGTATTTGGCGCCGGAAACGCCAGGCTCGATGAAGATCGCCTTGTGCAGCGGCAGCAGGCGATCCTGCAGATCCAGCGCCTTGGCGCTGTCGCCGGCAAGCGTTGCCTCCTGGAATTCGGCGCACAGCCGCGGCGCGACGTTCGACGTCACCGAAATACAGCCGACGCCGCCATGCGCGTTGAATCCAAGCGCCGAAGCATCTTCGCCCGAAAGCTGGATGAAATCCTTGCCGCACGTGGCACGCTGCTCGGAAACCCGTTCGACCTTGCCGGTGGCATCCTTGACACCGACGATGTTCTTGAAGTCGTGCACGAGCCGGCCCATCGTGTCCGGCATCATGTCGATGACCGAGCGCGGCGGGATGTTGTAGATGATGATCGGCAGCTTGGTCGCCCTGGCGACCGCCGCGAAGTGCTCATACAGGCCGCGCTGCGTCGGCCTGTTATAATAAGGCGTGACGACCAGGGCGGCATCGGCGCCGGCCTTCTCGGCATACTGCACGAGCCCGACGGCTTCCTCGGTGTTGTTGGAACCAGCGCCGGCGACGACCGGAACTCGTCCCTTGGCCACCTCGATGCACACCTTGACGACCTGGCGATGCTCGTCATGCGACAGTGTCGGCGACTCGCCGGTGGTGCCGACCGGCACCAGGCCCGTCGTGCCCTCCGCGAGTTGCCATTCGACGAATGCGCGAAAGGCTTTCTCGTCGAAACGCCCGCTCTTTTCGAACGGTGTCACGAGCGCAGTAAGCGAGCCTCTCAGCATATCGTCCAACTCCTTGGCACTTCTGGTGTTTTGTGTCGGTGTTTGTGGTCGCGCCTTCTAACCGAAAGCGAAGCGGCGCACCATAGTCTCGACATGGTTGCGCGGCAAGCATTGCCATGGTGCCAGCAAGCGCAATTCGAACGGCCTCGCTAACTCTTTGTTTACGGGCTCTTCACGACCTAAGTCTAGGCTTCGAGGCATCTTCGCCAGCTTGTGGAATGCCAGGACAAGGAAAGATTTAGGGATCATGCCGGGCGGTCGGCCTCACCTTCTCGCGCTGCTTGGCGCCGCGCTCGCGCTGATGCCGGGCATGGCGATCAGCGGCAGCGTGGACGCACGGGTCACCTCAGCCATTCCGATTCCAGGCGCGGCAATTGCGCTGCCAGACCTGCAGGACAGAACGCGACAGGCGCCCTTGCCCGACGTCGCCCCTCTGAAAAGCGGACTGGATGCGTTGGCGCGGGGTGATAGTCTCCGCGCTCGTGGCGTGCGCGATGCCCTTCCGGCGCAGTCGCTCGACCAGCATATCCTTGCCTGGGCGATCGCGCTTTATGGCGGCGACAAGGTTCCGAGCGACGATATCACTGCTGCGGCCAAGATGCTGCCCAACTGGCCGGGGACCGTAGCCCTGCGCAAGAACAGCGAGCGCGCGCTCTATCGAGAGAACCCTGCCCCCGACATCGTCATCAGGGCGTTCGATGGCAGCCAGCCGCAGACATTCGAAGGCGTGATGGTTCTCGCCCGCGCCTATGTGGCGTCCAGCAATACCAAGGCGGCGCGTTCCGTGCTGTCGCCCTTCTGGCGCACCGCGATCCTGGAGGCCAAGGACGAGGCGGCGCTGATCAAGGAATTCGGCAGCCTGATCCCGGCCGCGGACCACCGCTTTCGCATGGAGCGCATGTTCTATGCCGACCGCGCGAATTCCGCGCTGCGCGTCGCCGGCCTCGCCGGCGCCCAGCAGCTCGCCGATGCATGGGCGGCGGCCGACAAAGGCGACAAGAACGCGCCCAAGCTGCTGAAGGCCGTGCCGGCAATGCAACGTTCGGCCGGCTACTTCTTCGCGCAGGCCGAATATTTGCGCAAGCAGGAGGATTTTGCCGGCGCTGCAGCCATTGTGATGCAGGCACCGACCGATCGCGAAGCTCTGGTCGATCCGGATGCCTGGTGGGTCGAGCGCCGGGTGCTGTCGCGTGAACTGGTCGACCAGGGCGACATGAAGGCCGCGTACAAGATCGTCGCTACACACGCTGCCGAAAGTGCCACCAATGCGGCCGACGCCGAATTCCATGCCGGCTGGTACGCGTTGCGCGGCCTGAACGACCCCAAGCTTGCCGCAACGCATTTCGCTCGCATCGCCGACCTTGCCCAAGGGCCGATGACGCTGTCGCGCGCGTATTACTGGCTCGGCCGTGCCGCCGAAGTCGGCGGCCCGGGCAACGCCAAGGATTATTTTGCGCGCGCCGCTGCCTACGGCACGACATTCTACGGCCAGCTTGCCGCCGAACGTGTCGGCCGGCAGGCGCTCAACATCGTCTATCCCTCGCCAAGCGCAGCCGACCGGCAGAACTTTGCCGGCCGCGAGGCCGTCAGCGCCATCAAGCGGCTGCAGGAGGCGGGCTACGACCGCTATGCCGAGACGCTCTATCGCGACCTTGCCGGGCAGTTGACCAGTCCAGGCGAACTGGCGCTGCTCGCTGTCCTTGCCGAAAAGCAAGGGAACCATTTCATGGCGCTGAAAATCGGCAAGATCGCCGGCGCGCGCGGCATTGATGTCGGCGCATTGTCGCATCCGCTCGGCGTCATTCCCGATTCGGCCGACATTTCCGGCTCAGGCAAGGCGCTGGCCTATGCGATCGCCCGCCAGGAAAGCGAATTCAACATCGGCGCCGTGTCGAGCGCCGGCGCGCGCGGGCTGCTGCAGCTGATGCCGGGAACCGCAAGGCAATTGGCGAAGAAGGCCGGGCTGCAGTTTTCGCAAACACGGCTGACCACCGATGCCGGCTACAACGCGACGCTTGGTTCGGCCTTCCTCGGCGAACAGCTCGACCGCTTCAACGGCTCCTACGTGCTGACCTTCGCCGGCTACAATGCCGGCCCCAACCGGGCCAGGCAGTGGGTGGGCAGATATGGCGACCCGCGCGGCAAGGACATCGACGCGGTCGTCGACTGGATCGAGCGGATTCCCTACACGGAAACAAGAAGTTACGTTCAGCGAGTGATGGAGAATTACGAGGTCTACAAGATGCGTATTTCCGGCAAATACGACATTGTCGGGGATCTGGTGAACGGGCGGAGTTGAGCCTTTCTGTCCTTCTCCACTTGTGGGAGAAGGCAAGAGCGCCTTTTATTGACCATCCCTGCCCTCGCCTGTAGCTGTCCAGATTGATACAGCGAGGTCGCACATTCCGATGGCAAGCGAGCAGCTTTTTTCCGACTTCTTCTACAGCGCACCGGACGGGTTAAAACTCCATGCGCGCGTCTATGGCGAGGCCAATTCCGGACCCTGGCCGGTTGTCTGCCTGCCTGGCCTGACCCGCAATGCCAGGGATTTTCACGAGCTGGCGCTCTATCTGTCGACGCATGCGGCAACTCCACGAAAGGTCATCGCCTTCGACTACCGCGGGCGCGGGCAGTCAGCTTATGATCCCGACGTCAAAAATTACAATGTCGGCGTGGAGGCCGGCGACATTCTCGCCGGGCTGGCGGCGCTGAACATCGGAGAAGCGGCCTTCATCGGCACCTCGCGCGGGGGATTGATCATCCATGTGCTCGGGACGATGCGGCCATCCGTCCTGAAAGCCATTGTTTTCAACGACATCGGACCGATGATCGAGACGGCCGGACTTGCCCATATCCAGTCTTATCTCGAGCGCGACCCGGCACCGAAAACCCGCACACAGGCGGCGGCCGCCCAGCGCAGCGTGCATGGCGAAGACTTCTCCGCTCTTGCCGGCGCCGATTGGGATCGGATGGTATGGGCTCTCTACCGCGAAACGGATGGTGGGCTGGTGCCGGATTTCGATCCGAAGCTGGTGGATACCGTTGCCAGTCTCGATCTGACGCAGAAGCTGCCTGACCTATGGCCGCAATTCGAGGCGTTGGCCGCGATTCCTCTGCTCACCATACGGGGCGTTAATTCGAGATTGCTGTCCACAGACACGCTCAAGCAGATGAGAGAGCGCCATTCCATGATGGAGACGATCACCGTCGAGGGTCAGGGCCATGCGCCGTTCCTCGAGACCGGCAGCCTACCGGGCGACATAGGCGCTTTTCTCGATCAGGCCGAGCGGAAGAATATCCTGAAGTAAATCCCATGACCGAACAAGGTCACGGGATAGCTATGATAGTATAGGCAAGTTTCTTCAGCCTACTTGGCTTTTGAACTTTTCCGAGTCGCTTTCGGCGACTCCTTAGCGGCGGCGGCTGCCCCGTCCCTCTTTTTCCGCTCTGCCGTCGGCGACGAAGGCGTCGTCACGGGCGAAGAAAACATGGGGCCTTCAGCGCAATTGCCGCCCGGCTGAGTCGATCGAGGCGTTTCCAGCACGATGACACAGCCATCGAGATCGTTGGTGGCCAGATGCGCGTAGCGCATCGTCATCGACAGCGTTTGGTGGCCGAGCCACATCTGCACGCGCCTGATGTCGATGCCGCCCTGGACAAGACGCGAGGCGCAGGTATGGCGCAATATGTGCGGCACCACCTGATCGTCGGCGCCGAGGCCGACTTCGGCCTTCGCGTCGTTCCAGATGGCACGGAACTGTGCCTGGCTGAGCTTGGTGAACGGTCCTTTGGGCCGACGACCCTCGGTGGGAGGCAGCTTGATGACCTCCTTGACCCGCTCGGTCATCGGAATGGTGCGGCTGCGGCCGGATTTGGTGATCCAGAAGGAGACGCGATGCTCCTGGATATCGTTCCAGATCAGCCCAAGCGCCTCGCCGAGACGGCATCCGGTGTCGACCAGGAAAACGGAAAGCCTGTAGGCATCCTCGCTGCGGCTCTTGATGGCGGCGAACAGGCGCGCCTCTTCGTCCCTTTCGAGGAAGCGAATCCGACCCGCCCGCTCCTTCTGGCGGCGGAACTCGGGCAGGCTGTGGATATCTCCCATCTTGTGAGCCTTGCGCAGCAGTTTGCTGAGGGCAGCCATCTTTCGATTGATGGTTGCGTTGCTGTTGCCGCGCTGGCGCAGGGTGCCGATAAGGTTGTCCAGGGTACTTTGGTCAAAGGCGCTGAAACGCTCACCAAGGAGAATCTCGTCTATTTCGCCGATGAACGAGCTGACATTATACTTATGCCGCCCATCATCCCATAATATGTCCCGATATGCTGAAAAAAGATCTCCGACCCGATGCGATTTTACTTCTCTAATCTTGTTGTAGGTGTATCGAATCTTCGGACTTTGAGAAGAAAACATCGAAAAATGATCAGAGGACTCGCCCTCTTGAATCGCTTCGTTCGTCATCATTTGCCACACCCCCGAGTGGGATAGGTCAGCCCTACCCGCTTGGAAGCGTCCTTTCAAGAGATTTTAATCACGCAGTTGTGATTTCATCCGCCCATCAGCGGATCCCACGAAACCACCCCACGGATTTATTCAGCTACCGTTACCCCCATCCTTCCGTTTGCCTTGATCCAGTCACGAAACAAAAACAGCCCGGGCGTTTGCGCGCCCGGGCTGGATTTCACCTGTAAGGAACCAGCCCTTAGAACGAGCGCTGGAAGCGGAGGATACCGCCGATGTTGCTCTTCTTGTCGGCATGGGTCCAGTTGGACACGGTGTCGTTGCCGACATTAAGGTAATCGACTTCGGCCGTAACCGTGAAGCCAGGAACGACGTCGTAGGCGATGTTCGCCGCGATGCCGAGGTTCTTGCCCTCGTCATATGACACCTGAGCGTTGAACGAGGTCTTCTCGTTGAACTTGTAGGTGCCACCGCCCCACAGTGCCCAATTGCCGCTCCACTGCTTGTACATGCCGCGACCACCAGCAGGGAAATTCAAGCTTGCGTCGGTGTAGTTGTCGTCGGTGCCGTAACCGCCCATGATGAACAGCGTCAGCTCGTTCGTCGCGTTCACGTCCAAGCGAACCTTGGTGGCGACTTCTTCGTAGTTGCTGTCATACGAAACAACGCCGGTGATTGCACCCCAGCCCTGCGTCCACTTCACACCGCCGACGACATGCGGAACATAGCTGTCGATCGTGTAGGCGCCATAGCCTTCTTCGAGTGAAACCACAGCCGAGAAGCCGTTGCCAGCATCGAAGTAATACTGGATGACGTTGGTGTCGAAGCCGCCATAGGGAACCAGCGTATCCTGGATGACGTTGCCGGCGTAGCCGACGAACGTATCGAAGGCCGATTCGTCCTTACCGACGCGCAGGCCGCCGAGCTGGATCCAGGCGAAGTTCAGCGAGACGTCCCGGTTGTGGGCGGCGTTGACGTCCTCGAAGGCGTTGTCGTCGCCGAAGTTGAAGCGGGTCTCGGTGTAGGTCTTCAAGGTGCCGAGTTCGGTTTCCTGACCGGTCCAGGTCTTCAGCGTGAAGCGGGCTCTCTTGCGCCAGGTGTCGTTGCTCTCACCGATGTCCTGATGATCTGCGCTTCTTGCACCATCGAACGAGCCGACGTCGCCGCCACCGATGTCATAACGGATATAGCCGCCGATGCGCAGGCAGGTCTCGGTGCCGGGGATGTAGAAGTAGCCAGCGCCGTAGACGTCGCAAATCTTGACGTATTCAGCGGGTTCCGGCTCGGCGACGACGACGGCGTCGGCGGCGCGCGCACCGGAAACTGCGATCAGGGCCGCAGCGGAGCCGAGGAGAAGGCTCTTAATGTTCATTTTCTGACCTCCAGTCA
>NZ_JBVVQG010000024.1:0-59523 GCF_055811095.1 Mesorhizobium sp. WSM4833 | reverse complement strand
CATCCTCAATGCAAAAGCACGCGATGCGCGCAACGAGTTCGCGAGTGCAACTTGACACCCCAGATAGTCGCTCTCCCACAAGGGGAGAAGGTCAGAAGCGTCAGCGCCCCTTCAAGTGCAGGGCTAGCCGGTGGATCGCTGCGATCATCTGACGGGTTGAAAATGGCCGGCGCGAATGCCGGTGAGGCAGTTGCCTGAGCCCGCGCCGGCCACTGGCGAACCTGGGTCCGCCGCCCGGATTTTTTACCGCCCCGCCGATGCCCGATCAACCAGGCCGGACGTTTGGTACGCAAGCGGACAAAGCCTCACCGGGCCGGCTTCAGCAGCGTCCAGATCCAGCCGGCAAAGGTCAGCACCAGGAACGGATAGCCGGCGGCGGGCAGCGGTGCGGAGGTCGGCAGCAAGGGCGCGCCCCAGATAATCATGCAAGCCGAGACGACAAACAGCACGGCCGCCACGAGCGCGGCGAGCCGCATCCACAGGGCGAATGTCTTCGGCGCGCTGATCATGACCAGTGCCGCCGCCCAAAGCGAGATGCCGCCGACATAGGAAGGCACGCTGGCCTCCAGCCCCGCCGCATTGCCCGCCATCAGCAGGGTTTCGCCGGCCAGGAAGGTCAGGAACCCGGCAGCGACGCAGTCATTGCCCAGCCGCTGGTATTTCATCGTCAACAGCGCGGTCGCGACCACGAGGGCTGCGCCGTCGATCGTCCAGAGCGTCTCGCGCAGTGGAGCACTGGCGACGAAGGTGCCGGCCAGGCCGAAGGCGCCGCCGATAGCGAGGCCGAGGGAGGCGATGGTGTCTGAAGTGGTGCGCATATGATTTCTCCCCGAGCCAGGCTAGGGATACCGAAGGGGCAAAGCGGCACGACAATTGGCCCTCTGTTGATGGCACCTTAAATGCCGAGAGCCGAACATTGCAGCAACGACGACGCGATGTCGGATACTATCAACCGACCTAAGGGGATTTAACATCCCTGCCCTCAGAGGCTTCGTTGATAAGCTTGCGCGTTTCTATGATACAAGATTCGACAAGCATTATAATAGCTTCTAGTCGAGCCTTCGCTTTACTTGAAAACTGATCGAAAAAGAAGTCCAACTCCAAAATTATGTCATCGTCATCATCAAGATATAACTTCGAAAATCGAAATGTCGAATTATATTTATTAACATGTGACAGAGTCACGCCGGTATCGGCTCCGAACACACTAACTCGAAATTGGATATTGCTCATATTAGAAATTGACTCATCTGAATGTGGGTATATAGTTACTTTGTAACCGCCCGCTGCAGATTTTATTATTCCAGCTTCGGCTTCCAATTTGGCGCGATAGCCCAAATCCTGGAGCAACGTAGCGACGGTTTCCGCATAAGAGCTCTCGATTTCAACACCCGCGCTGGTATCGGTGTCAGCCATATCCAAGATCCTTAGTCAGTAACATTAGAAAATGATTTAAAGTTATTTGGCTGCATTGCGCTGCTCGGCGTAGCGTTACTATTTCGTGCAGCAGGACTAGGAGTCGGTAGCTCAACTGATTCAGCCGGCTCGAATTTATTTATCTCTTTTGCATAGTAACTGTTATCGACAGTACTAGAAAATGCTGCATTAGGAGCTGACTCCTGTATCTTACTAAATAAATTCTCGTTAAAAAAACTGCGGGAACTCGGTGCCCTTTGTTGCTTCAGTAGGATAGATCTTACACCAATAGGCGTTAAGCTGGCTCCCTCATTATCTACTATCTGATTAATCTTCAGTCTCCCCACTTTACGGGATTTAACTAACCCTCTGGCTCGGAGGTTAGATAACGCCCGGGTCACAGTCTCTGCGCGGAGTCCAGTTTTCTCTTGAATATCAGAATTACTAATACCATTGTGATTGCTTGACTTTATCGCCGCAAGAATCCTGTCACTCACGGAGGTCTCAATCTCTGGTCTGGGTAAAAACGGTCGAATTCGTCGAGCTAGCCGTGCGGTTGCAAGATCGGACGCAAGCATCCAAGCGGTGGCGTCAAGCCCGATGTCTAAATTTATATCTCGTTCAAACACAAGTTTAGCGCGAGCGCGCCCAAAGGCTTCCTCTATCAGAGCGATATCTTGGGACTCACCAGACAACAGGGCGTCTAGCAATAAAGCCTTTAACCTGTCGCGACTACTGCTGGCATCGGCCCAGTCATTCCGGTCCATTGCATCCACAAGCAATTTGCTGAAGCGCTCGATCGAAGTGATATTTTTCAATACTGACACCTGCGTGACGTGATTTCGTAAAGTCCGACACCGCGCAATATGTAGGATGGGAATCAATTGACGTCAATTGACATTGCGAGGCCAGCGGCGCGCCCCAAAACGCCTTCTGACGCCCTAGCGGCTATCGCGAGTGCGCTGTTCGAGGTGGAGTGCTCGAACAACCCCTCTAGCGAGGACCTGGAAATTTGGCTTAATGACGCGACCAATAGGCTCATAGAAGAGTCTGACTCCACCTACGATTTGGAAGAATGGACCCTTGATGGGCCTGTGGTTGTGGATCTTGCTCTGCGAGGCTTTACGGGTTGGCCAGTTCCTCCGCCCTCAAGCTTTGAAGATTTTCTTATCTGCGTCCGTGCGCTGCAGTCGCTTGACCGATGGCATCTCCCGTTGGTTTTCAGAGAGAATCCGCATCCACTGCCAAAGCTTGAAGATCATGCCCTGGCCGAGGATAGATTGGTCATAGAGAAGCTGTTTGGCTCGTCAACGGGCGGCGCTGTAATACCAGGCTCTGCTTGGGGCCGCAGCTTGGGTAGGCCAGAGGAATGGGATGGATCGGACCCCGTTCTAGGTATGGATCCTCCTGTACCGCTGTTGGTTGAGGGGCGGCCAATGCTATTGCGCACACTTCTGGAGGCTACGGCTTTCCTGCCTTCAAGCCTTCCGATCCAAAATCTGCACGGCGACAAAAGTCCCGAGCGATGCGTTAGCCTCAAATACGCTTTTGATATTTGGTCAGACGCATTGACGATGCCCGTGCCGGACACCAGCAATAAAATTGGGATCGCCCCACTTCTGGAGAGCGAAGCCGACGCTGAGATCATATTGTTTGATAAAAGGACAAGGTACTGCATAAGGTCGCTCGTAGAGAGGAGACGAATTACGTCGATTCTAGATAAAGCGTTCTCGGAAAAGGTGTCCTTTTTGATATTCCCTGAGTGTGCGATCGACGAATCAGAGATTATCTGGCTAAAAAAGGAGATAATAGCGAGGGCTCGAAATTATACCAGAACAACATCAGAGCTACCAAGCATAAAATACATATTTGTCGGACTTTCTAGGTGTTCTCCTGGTGACAATTCCCTAAATTCGAGCCAAAATTTCGTCGCTATCTTTGATGCGACTGGGCGCGAGCTGTTCAGGCAATCCAAGATTTTTTCTTGGGACCTAGATCGAAGTCAGATAGAGCGGTTTGGCTTGGACATTGATCTCGGGGTGGACGCAGATGTACTATATGAGAACATAGAACTCGGCGAAGAACTAATCGTATTCGATCTCGCTTATGCCGGACGAATCATAAATCTAATCTGTGCCGATGTGAGCGCGAACGTCCCGGGAGATTGGCTTTTTACACATATTCAAGCAGACTGGATCAACGCTCCAATATTCGATAAATCGACCTGTTGGACCTTTGATCCAACAGGAATAACGGGCCCGTGGATCACGAGACGGGCAAAGCGCGCATCTTTGTTATCAAAGAGTAGAATAGTGGTTACCAATAGCATGGCCTTCACCGCTCGCCTGAATCGGGCTAACACGCGGCGAGGTGATGATGTTAGAGTTTACAGGTATTGCGGAATCGGACTACTCATTGACTCTGTAAGAGAGGCTGCAACTTTCAAACAGATTTTTGCCGAAATGGAACACACTACTCCGATAGTTATGGCCGAAACGTGGGGCGACAATTGGGAGAAACTTTAAGTTTCTGGCGCGCCAACCGGCTTCTCAATCCCCCATCTTCAGCGCCTGGATAAACGCCTCCTGCGGGATATCCACCTTGCCGAACTGGCGCATCCGCTTCTTGCCTTCTTTCTGCTTGTCCAGCAGCTTGCGTTTGCGCGAGACGTCGCCGCCGTAGCATTTGGCGGTCACGTCCTTGCGCAGCGCCGAGATGGTTTCCCGCGCGATGACCTTGCCGCCTATTGCCGCCTGGATCGGGATCTTGAACAGGTGGTTCGGGATCAGCTCCTTCAACTTCTCGCACATCTGCCTTCCGCGCTTTTCCGCCGCCGTGCGGTGCACCAGCATGGACAGCGCGTCGACCGGCTCCTCATTGACCAGGATCGACATCTTGACGAGGTCGCCCTCGCGGTAGTCGGTCAGGTGGTAGTCGAAGGAGGCGTAGCCCTTGGAGATCGACTTCAGCCGGTCGTAGAAATCGAAGACGACCTCGTTGAGCGGCAGATCGTAGATCAGCATGGCGCGCTTGCCGACATAGGACAGGTCGGCCTGGATGCCGCGCCGGTCCTGGCAGAGCTTCAGGATACCGCCGAGATAGTCGTCGGGGGTCAGGATGGTGGCGCGGATCCAGGGCTCCTCGATCGCCGAGATCTTCACCACGTCGGGCATGTCGGCCGGGTTGTGCAGTTCCTTCATCGAGCCGTCGGTCAGAGCCAGCCGATAAACGACGCTCGGTGCCGTGGCGATCAGGTCGAGGTTGAACTCGCGCTCCAGCCGCTCCTGGATGATTTCGAGATGTAAGAGGCCAAGGAAGCCGCAGCGATAGCCGAAGCCGAGCGCTGCGCTGGTCTCCATCTCAAAGGAGAAGCTGGCGTCGTTGAGGCGCAATTTGCCGACCGCGGCGCGCAGATCCTCGAAATCGGCGGCGTCGACCGGGAACAGGCCGCAGAACACCACCGGCTGCGCCGGCTTGAAGCCGGGCAGCGCCTTGGCGGTGGCGCGCTTGTCTTCGGTGATGGTGTCGCCGACGCGGGTGTCGGCCACTTCCTTGATCGAGCCGGTGAAGAAGCCGAACTCGCCGGGGCCGAGCTCCTCGACATTGATGCGCGCCGGCGTGAACACGCCGGTGCGCTCGACCAGATATTTGGCGCCGGTGCCCATCATGCGGATGGTCTGGCCCTTCTTCAGCACGCCGTCGATGACGCGCACCAGCACGATGACGCCGAGATAGGCGTCGTACCAGCTGTCGACCAGCATCGCCTTCAGGGGCGCCGTGGCGTCGCCTTCGCGCGGCGGCGGCAATTGGTGGACGATGGCCTCCAGGACATCCGGAATGCCAAGGCCGGTCTTGGCCGAGATCAGCACGGCGTTGGAAGCGTCGATGCCGATCACCTCCTCGACCTGCTCGCGGATGCGCTCGGGCTCGGCGGCCGGCAGGTCGACCTTGTTCAGCACCACGACGATCTCGTGGTTGTTGTCGATCGCCTGGTAGACATTGGCCAGCGTCTGCGCCTCGACGCCCTGGGAGGCGTCGA
Source organism: Mesorhizobium sp. WSM4833 (assembly GCF_055811095.1). Taxonomy (NCBI): domain Bacteria; kingdom Pseudomonadati; phylum Pseudomonadota; class Alphaproteobacteria; order Hyphomicrobiales; family Phyllobacteriaceae; genus Mesorhizobium; species Mesorhizobium sp. WSM4833. The sequence goes on along the minus strand of NZ_JBVVQG010000024.1, from coordinate 54,068 downwards.
CCACCAGCAGCGAACCCTCGCAGGCGGCCAGCGACCGCGACACTTCATAGGCGAAGTCGACATGTCCGGGCGTGTCGATCAAATTGAGGATATAGTCCTCGCCATTGTTGGCGCGGTATTTCAGCCGCACCGTCTGCGCCTTGATGGTGATGCCACGCTCGCGCTCGATGTCCATCGAGTCCAGCACCTGCTCCTTCATGTCGCGCAGCTCCAGCCCGCCGGTCAGCTGGATCAGCCTGTCGGCAAGCGTGGATTTGCCATGGTCGATATGGGCGACGATGGAGAAATTGCGGATGTGGTCGAGGGGCGTGCTCATGGCGCGCGTTTAGCAGGGGTGGCTTGCCCGAGCAAGCTGTGCGCCTTTGCCGGAGCAGGCAGCACGGGCACCTGTCGCCTTTTTCGCGCTTTTCGCGAAAAATCTATAAATTTTAACCAAGCCCGTTAGAGCATAATTTGCGAACGGGATGTTAGCGGAGGGAAATATCTGATGTAAGGACGAAGGCATGCGGGGGCTTGCAGGCAGTTTTATCGAGTCGCGGAGCGGCTCGTTCGCACCGATACTCATTCTTGCCATGATACCGTTGATCACCGCGATCGGCTTTTCCGTCGACTACACCTCCGCTGTCCAGACCAGGTCGACCGAGCAGGCGGCACTCGACGCCGCGATCCTGTCGATCACCACGATGGATACGGCCTCGACGAAGCCGCAGCGCCAGGTGATGCTCCAGGATACCTACAGAGAAAACGGCGGGCGGGGCGCAGCGACCCTGAACAGCTTCGACGTCAGCGCCAACGGCACCGCCACCGCGCAGGCCTCGGCAAGTTTCGCCATGCCGACCGTGTTCATGCAGATCGCCAGGATTCCTTCGGTGGCAGTCGGCGTTACGTCGGCGGTGAACAAGGCGCCGGCTTTGGTGGAGGCCACCTTCAAGGTCACCGGCGTGTCGGGCTACTGGAACAAGAAAATGACGCTCTACGGCACGATGTTCGGTGCCGCAGCGGGCAAGCCGCTGATGACGATCGACTATGCCTATGGCAAGACTGGCGATCCGAAAGGCTACGGCACCACGACCGTCAGCGTTCTCACCACCGATTCAGCCGGCAAGACGGTCACCACGGTGGCCCAGAAGCAGGTCTGCAAGCTCGTCGATTCCAGCACGCCCGCTGGCGCGGTGATCCTGACCGACGGGTTCCAGACGAAATATTACTGCGTCGATACGATGTATCCCGCCGATGGCGCCGGCGCGCAGATCAATGTCAGCCAGATGGCCGGCCTCTATCTGCAGATGGATGTGCCATCGGGCAACCCAAGCAAGCTCATGTCGAACGATCCGACCACGTCCAACAGGCTCTACAGCGGCCTCAAATCGGACCAGACGGGCGCTATCGACTACAACGAGATGGCGACCGGCCAGATCGTTGATATCTTCGGCCTCGTGCCTTGCGGCGCGACAGCCTACCAGGCCTGGGAAGACGGCGGCAACAAAGTCCCGGCGCCCGTCAGCAACGCCGACTTCTTCTACAACGTGACCGGCAAATGCGACTTCAACAAGCGGCCCAACAACACGCGGCTGACGCAGTAGATGCTGCTCCTCTTGCCTTCTCCCCTTGCGGGAGAAGGTGGATCGGCGCGTAGCGCCGAGACGGATGAGGGGTGCTGGACGGAGCGCAATAGCCGGCTAATCTAAGCCATGCCGCATCAACCTGTCCCGCCAGCCAAACGAAGCTTCGCCCGTTCGCTCCGGTGTGTAATGACGGAAGCGGAAGACCGGCTGTGGCATGAACTGCGCGACCGCAGGCTCGACCGGATAAAATTTCGGCGCCAGGTTCCCATTGGAAAGTACATTGCCGATTTCGTCTGCTTCGAAGCAGGCTTGGTCGTCGAGATCGATGGCAGCCAGCATGCGGAGTTGGAGTCTGACCGCGTCCGCAAAACTCACCTGGAAGAGAAAGGCTTTCGCATTTTGCGCTTTTGGAACGATGACGTTCTGAAAGACATGAACGCCGTTTGCGATACCATCATCGCCTATGTGCGGGATACCAGCCTACAGCCTTGGCGGTAGGGGCGCGTTCTTCCCTTCTCCCCCTGTGGGAGAAGGTGGATCGGCGCGTAGCGCCGAGACGGATGAGGGGTGTTCCAGCGGAGTGAGACGTTGGCTTTCCCTGGAACACCCCTCATCCGTCGCCTGCGGCGACACCTTCTCCCACAGGGGGAGAAGGGAAGAACGCCTGCGGCCCGATCACAAACCGGTGAGCGCTGTAACGAAGGCGCCGACAGCGGCGAAGTGGGGATATCTGCGGTGCTTCCAGGCGCCGCCGCCCACGGAGCAAGCCGATGTCAGGGTCCAACACGTTCATCAAAATGCCCAGCCTCTCGGCGATTGCGCTGGCAGCGTCGCTCGGTGCGGCCGCCGCCCAGCCGCTCAGCGTGGTCGAGCTGTTCACCAGCCAGGGCTGCTCGTCCTGCCCGCCGGCCAACGCCAATCTGATCAAGGTCAAGGACCAGCCGGGCGTACTGGCGCTGTCGTTCAACGTCACCTATTGGGACTATCTCGGCTGGAAGGATATCTTCGGAAAACAGGAATTCACCCAGCGCCAGGTCAGCTACGAGCCGGCGCTCGGCCATGACGGGCCGTTCACGCCGCAAGTGGTGGTCAACGGCCATGCCGATGTCGTCGGTGCCGCACCCGGCGAAATCGAAAAGCTGATTGCGGCGAGCGGCCGGGCAAGCGGCCCGGCATTGTCGCTCGATGGCGGCAGGATCAGCATCGGCGCCGGCGCCGCACCTGGCGGCCGCGCCGATGTCTGGCTGGTGCGCTATGCCAAGGGCGTCGTCGAGGTGCCTGTGGCGCGCGGCGAAAACACCGGCCGCACCTTGCCGCACGCCAATGTCGTGCATGCGCTCGAAAACCTCGGCAGCTGGACCGGCGCGGCCGCGACGTATCCGCTGCCCGCCGCATCCGGCGGCCTGAGCACCGCCGTGCTCGTGCAGTCGCCCGGTGGCGGACCGATCCTGGCTGCTGCGACCGACTAGATCGCGCTTCGACAAGAAATTGCGCAACGCCGCATGGAGCGGCGCCGCATAGCACGGCCGTCAAGAGGACGCGCCTTCAACGACCGACCAACCCCAAGGAGACCATCATGACCACTTCCCGCCTGACGCTGCCGGCGCTCGCTCTCGCTCTGTGCTCGACGGCGCTGTTTGCCGGCGGCATCGCCCGTGCCGACGACGCGACCAATGCGATGAAGCCGGCTGCAAATGCCATGAAACCGGCCGCGGATGCGATGAAGCCGGCCGCAGACGCCATGAAACCTGCAACGGGTGCGATGAAGCCTGCCGACCCGATGGCCACCAATTCCATGAAGCCGGCGGCTGACGCCATGAAGCCGGCAACGGATGCGATGGCTCCGGCCAAGTAAAGGCGGTGCTGTTTCCGGCTTCGGTCCCGCGGGTCCGAAGCCGGATGCACGTGAAAGTGAGGCTTCGGCCGCAACTCGCCCGTCGCATGATCGTATCTTATCCAATAGACTCCACATGATGGACGTCACAGGAGCTCAAGCCATGACCGACATTCAAAAACCAGTCATCAGACAATCGTCGAACGTCTTCCGCAGCGCGCTCGCCGTTCTTGCGCTGGCCGCCGCTGGCGCCGCCTTCTGGCTGACGCCGGCGGTTTCGGCCGAGGACGCGGTGAAGATCCCGCCGCCGGCACTCGACGAGAAGGCGGCCACCGGCACTGAAAAGGCAATCTTCGCCGGCGGTTGTTTCTGGGGCGTGCAGGGCGTGTTCCAGCACGTCAAGGGCGTGACCAGGGCCGTCTCCGGCTACACCGGCGGCGACAAGGACACCGCCGTCTACGAGACGGTCGGCTCAGGCCGTACCGGGCATGCCGAATCCGTTGAGATCACCTACGATCCGTCGAAGGTGACCTACGGCCAGCTGCTGCAGGTCTATTTCTCGGTCGCCCACAACCCGACCCAGCTGAATTTCCAAGGTCCGGACTCCGGCACGCAGTACCGCTCGACGATCTTCGCCGAAAACGATGCCCAAAAGAAGATCGCGCAAAGCTACATCGCCCAGCTCGACCAGGCCAAGGTGTTCCCGGAGCCGATCGTCACCACGCTGGAAACCGGCAAGACCTTCTATCCGGCCGAGAACTATCATCAGGACTTCCTGACGCTGAACCCGACCTATCCCTACATCGTCTACAACGACCTGCCCAAGGTGGCGAACTTGAAGGCCCTGTTCCCGACGCTCTACAGCGAGAAGCCGGTGCTGGTGCTGGCGGCAAGCAACTGAGAATGCGCAATCTCCCCCTCGCGGGGGGAGATTTGCGCACTCAGCCGCCCCGCCTCTGCCGGCTACATGGCCTTCATCGCGTCACACGACACAGTCGGGTTCATGTCGGCGAAGGTGCCGGCCGGGTTCTTCTTCCAGGCCCAGACATGCAGTTCATAGAACGGGCCTAGACCGTAGCGGTTGGGCGCGCTGTCGAAATTGAACAGCTGCCCTCCCAGCGAAGCCGGACCTTTCGAGGTGATGTACTCGACGGCCACCAGCTTCAGCTTGCCGTTTGCCATCGGCTCGTACATCACCGCCTCGGGCTTGGCGAGTTCGACCGCATCGTCCTTCAGATAACCGGCATTGACATAGTGGATGCCCATGGCGCCGCCGGTGATGCCGCTGGCGCAAGGGATCGGCGCATAGCCCTCGGCCGTCGCCATCGCCACGTTCTCGAAGCGGCTGTTGGCTGCCCGCACCTTCTCGTCCAGCGCGCCAGCGTTGTGAGCATTGGCCGCGGTGGCCGCGATCGACAGGATCGACAGGTTGATGAGGTGTTTGGTCCACAGATGGATGTTCATGTTCTCTCCTCCTTGTTGATGGCGCGCGGGAGCAGCCGCTCCCGCTGCGACGTCGGATCTCGGCTGCACGCATCATTGGTACCGGGTGAAGTCCCAGTAGTGCGGCAGCCCCTCGAGCTCCGGCAGGCCGATGTCGCGTCTCAGATAATCGTCCTGCGGAGGCAATCGACGCCGACTCTTGCGCAATGGCGCGAACAGCAGCGAGGCCAGCCGCCAGAAAGCCCGGCCCGGTAACGGGTCTCGTCCGACGGGTCTCGACGCCGCCGACGGCCCGCTGAACGATTCGTCAGGCACGCTGCCGTCGCCGCGAAGGGCAGTTTGATGCTCATCGATCGGGTCAACGGTAAAAGTAAGGGTCAAGAACCCGCACCTCCGTGATCTTGTCGACAGGCAGCGCGTTTTTCTGGGCCGTGCTGCGGATCGCTTCCGGCGAAGGCGCGTCATAGATGCAGAAGCTCTGCTTCTTGTCGGGCGAGACGAAGGACTGCACCCAGGTCACGCCTTTCTCCGCGTTGCGCATGATGACGCCGCCCAGCGCATCGGCGCCGGCATCGTTCACCGGCACGCTGAGGCCGTTGGGAAATGTACGTTCAACCACATAGCGAGGCATATCAGGTTCCTTTGCTGTTTCACGCCCGGTTTTGAGCGCGGAGGACATTGATCACGCTCGCCAGGGGCGCGCATCGGAACCTTTCCCTATGTTTCGTGGGACGATTCCCCATGTTAACGGCGTTCACTGCTGGAGCCACAAAGCCGATACCGGGCCGCGCTATCCTGCCTGACGAAAGCGGGGTGCGGCAGCGACCCGGATCACGAAAAGCGGATGATCATGCTTCTGGAACGGCAGACACAGCTGGAGCAGCTGGACGGACTTCTCGCCGAAGCCGCGCGTGGTCGCGGCAGCGTGGTGGCGTTGTCGGGCGAGGCCGGCGCCGGCAAGACCGCACTGGTCGAGGCCTTCGTCGCCGGCGCGGCCAAGGCTACGCGCATCTTGCGCAGCGCCTGCGAGGACCTGTCGATCCCCGATCCGCTCGGGCCGCTCTATGACCTCGCCCGCGAGGCGCAATGGGCGATGCCGCAGGCGATCGACGCTAGGCAGGGTCAGCGGCTGCCACTGTTCTCCGGTGCCCTCGACGTGTTCGAGACAAGGACCCAGCCGACGCTTCTGGTAATCGAGGATCTGCATTGGGCGGACGACGCGACGCTCGATTTCGTCCGCTTTCTTGGCCGGCGCATCGCCAACACCCACATCCTGGTCCTGTTGACGGCGCGCACCGACCGCAGCGAAGGACAGGCGCGTGTGCGCCGGGCGCTGGGTGAAATTCCGTCGGGCAACGTTGCCCGCATCGACGTGCCGCTGTTGAGCGAGGCGGCCGTCCTGTCGCTCGCCAGCGCTGCCGGCCGCGATGGCGACGCCATCTACCGGGTCACCGCCGGCAATGCCTTCTTCGTCACCGAGCTCCTGTGCGCCGACAATGAGATGACGCCACCGGCCAGCGTGCGGGACGCCGTTGTGGCGCGGGCCGAACGGCTGTCCGCCGGTGCCCGCTCGATGCTCGACGCGGTGTCGGTGTTTCCCAGGCGGGCCGATGCTTGGGCTCTGCAGGGCCTGTGCGGCGTCGCCAGCGCCGGACAGCTGGCGGAATGTGTGTCGAATGGGCTGCTCGACGATCTGGGCGATGGCTATGCCTTCCGCCATGAAATCGCACGCCGCGCCATCGAGATGATGCTGACGACAAGTTACAGGAGACTGTTCAACCAGCGCGCGCTGTCGGCGCTGCTTGAAAATGGCGGCGTCGCCACCGCACGCCTGGTCCATCACGCCGTGGAAGCGCACAATTTCGAGGCGGTGCGCGAATTCGCGCCGATCGCCGCGCGCGAGGCTTCGCGTGTCGGCGCCCATCGCGACGCCGCCGGCTACTATGAGGTCGCCTTGCGGCAGGCCGACACCTTGCCCGTGGAAGAACGCGCCGGACTTTACGAGCAGTATGCCTTCGAGTGTCACTTGATCGCCCGCATTGACGAGGCCATCAAGGCGCAGGAACAAGCCCGCGCGTTGCAAAAGGCGCTTGGCAACACGCTGAAGGAAGGCGACAGCCTCAGGTGGCTATCGCGCTTCGCCTATCTGTTGGGCGACCGCCCGGCAGCCGACCTGTTCGGCGCCCAGGCGGTCGCGTTGCTGGAGGCAGTTCCCGCCAGTGCCGAACTTGCCATGGCCTATTCGAACCTTTCGCAGCTGGCGATGCTGGCCGAGAGGCTCGACGAGACCCTGTCGCTGGGCGGCAGGGCGATCGAGCTTGCCGAGCAGCTGGACCGGCAGGATGTCGTTTGTCACGCGCTCAACAATGTCGGCGCCGCCGAGCAGTGGCTGGATCTGGCCAGCAGCCGGCTGCATCTCGCCCGCAGCCTTGAAATCGCGCTGGAGCAGAATTTTCAGGAGCACGCCGCGCGTGCCTTCACCAATTGCGCCTGTGGCGAGATCAACCAATTGGGCTACAGCCAGGCTCAATCCTTCCTCGATCGCGGCATCGACTATTGCGTCGACAACGATCTGGCGACTTGGCGTGACTATATGCGTGGGGTTCGGGCACAGTTGTTGTTGCGTCAGGGATACTGGAACGAAGCTGCCGCCGAGGCTCTGGATGTCATAAGCAATGACCAGGCGACGGCGCTGGTCCGCTATCCCGCTTTGGTGGCCCTGGTGAAACTGCGTCTTCGGCGCGGAGATCCTTCGGCCGAGCCGCTGCTGGCGGAATGAATCGGTTCCTGGAAAGGGGAGCCGAATTGCAGCGGCTGTTGCCGTACGCCGCCATCGTCGCCGAGCAGGCATGGCTCGGCGAGGCGGAAATCGCCGAGGCGCTGCGGCTGATCGACCTTGCCGAGACCCTGTCGCCGACGCGGGCTATGTTTGCCGAACTGGCCAGCTGGCGCCAGATCCTCTCCGCCGGTAGCGACGCGGGGGATACGGCCGGCATGGCCGCGCCGTACCGAATGCTCCTGGCTGGCGACTGGCAAGGGGCGGCCGCGGTCTGGGCGGATCTCAACGCACCTTATGAACGTGCGCTCGCGCTCGCCCAGGGCGATGAGCCGGCGCAGCGTGCGGCACTCGAGATATTCGAGACCCTTGGAGCCAAGCCGGTTGCGAGCCATGTGCGCGAAATCATGCGGCGCAACGGCGTCATTCGCATCGCCCGGGGGCCGCGCCAGACCACGCGCGCCAACAGCGCCGGCCTGACCCAACGCCAGATGGAAGTGCTGCAACTGATCGAGCGCGGCTTCTCCAACAAGCGGATCGCAGAGCATCTGACCATTTCACCAAAAACCGTCGATCACCATGTCTCCGCGGTTCTGGGGAAGCTGGATGCCATCTCGCGTGGCGAGGCCACAGCTGCCGCGCGCGATTCCGGGCTGATCTGAAAGCAGCCCTTCCTGGGGAAAGCGCATGGCGCTTTTGCGTCAAAGAGGTGGAGCGGATCAATCGTAGGTCAGGTCGGTCGCCTTGCCGCCGAACACCCGGTAGGCATAGAAGGAATAGAAGATGATGATCGGCAGCACCACCACGGTGCCGGCCAGGATGATGGCCAGGCTTTCCGGTGCCGAGGCTGCCTGCCAGATGGTCAGGCGATCCGGCACCACGAACGGGTAGAACGACCAGGCGAGGCCGGCAAAGCCAAGCGCGAAGATGGCCGCCAGCGTCAGGAACGGCGTCAGTGAATGGCGGTCGTCGGGCTTCGGCAGATGGAAGGTCTGCCGCCACAGCCACAGGAACAGCAGTGCCGACAGGATCGGCAGCGGCGACAGATAGAGCATCTCCGGCCAGACGAACCATTTGTCGAAGATGCGCGGGCTGGCGAAGGGCGTCGCCAGCGACACTGCCGCCATGCCGAGCGCGGTCAGCACCAGCGTCGTGCGCAGCCAGCGCACCGCCTTCTTCTGCAGCTCGCCTTCGGTCTTGTAGATCACCCAGGCAGCGCCCATCGCCGCGTAGGCGGCGGCAAGGCAGAACGCCACCAGCACGCCGAACGCCATGCCGCCGAGGCCGACATCGAGGCCGAGCACATAGACACCCAGCATGTAGCCCTGCGCCAGCGAGGCGATGAGCGAACCCAGCAAGAAAATACGGTTCCAGCGATGCTTCCGGCCAGCTGGCACCTTGGCGCGGAAATCGAAGGCGACGCCGCGCAGGATCAGCCCGAGCAAAAGCACGAAGACCGGAATGTAGAGCGCCGTCAGGATGACGCCATGCGCCAGCGGGAAAGCGACCAGCAGCAGGCCGACGGCCAGCACGAGCCAGGTTTCGTTGGCGTCCCAGAACGGGCCGATCGCGGCGATCATCGTATCCTGTTCGGCGTCTTCGGCGGCGGCGAACAGGATGCCGATGCCGAGATCGAAACCGTCGAGAATGACGTAGATCAGGATGGCGAGGCCCATCAGGCCGGCGAAGATGAGGGGAAGCGCGGTTGGCCAGTCGAAGCTCATCTTCTTCTCCTACTCGCCAGCCGCCGGCTGCGACATGGCGGCGTTCATGACGCCCGGCAACGGCGATGAATCGCCGTCCTTCGCCGCCTTCAGCGCCAGGTGCACCAGCACGCCGAGATAGGCGATCAGCAAAAGCACATAGAGAACGAGGTAGGTCGCCAGCGTCAGCGCGACATGGCTGCCCGCCACCGGGCCGACCGCGTCTGCCGTTTTCAGCACGCCCGTCACCAGCCAGGGCTGTCGGCCGATTTCGGTGGTGTACCAGCCGGCCAGCGTTGCCAGCCAGCCCGACAGCGCCATCGGTACCATCAGCATGGCGAGCGGCTTCGGCAGGCTGTGCCGGCGCTTGAGGAAGAAGGCGGCCGACCACGAGACGAGCAGCATCAATATGCCTGTGCCGACCATCACGCGGAAACCCCAGAACACCGGAAAGACCGGCGGATGGTTGCCGGGATAATCGTTCAGTCCCGGCACGACACCGCTGGTCGAGTGCCGCAGCACCAGGCTGGCGCCGTCGGGAATGGCGATCTCGAATTTGTTTTCCTTCGTGGCCTCGTCGGGAAGCGCAAAAAGCACCAGCGGCACGTTGGGGCCGGTGTTCCAGTTGGCTTCCATGGCGGCGATCTTCTGCGGCTGGTGCTCCAGCGTGTTCAGCCCATGCTGGTCGCCGGCGAAGATCTGGATCGGGATCAGGATCGCGGCCGTGAAGACGCCGGTGCGCAGCGCCTTCCACATCGATTCCGAACGGTCGCCGGTGAGATAGCGCAGCGCCGACAGGCCAGCGATCAGGAACGACACCGTCAGCCCCGACGCCAGCAGCATGTGGGTCAGCCTGTAGGGCATCGACGGGTTGAAGATGATTGCCCACCAGTCGACCGCATGCGCCACGCCGTCGCGCATCTCGAAGCCGGCCGGCGTCTGCATCCAGGAATTGAGCGCGATGATCCAGAACGCCGAGACGGTGGTGCCGCCGGCGACAAGCACCGTCGCCAGCGTGTGGATGCGGTTGGAAACGCGGCGGAAGCCGAACAGCATGATACCGAGGAAGGCCGCTTCGAGGAAGAAGGCGGTGAGGATCTCGTAGGCCAGCAGCGGCCCGGCGATGTTGCCGACCTTTTCCATGTAGCCCGGCCAGTTGGTGCCGAACTGGAAGCTCATGGTGACGCCCGAAACCACGCCCATGGCAAAGGACAGCGCGAACACCTTCACCCAGGTGAAATAGGCGCGCATCCAGGCGGAATCGTTGGTCGCGTTGTAGCGCAGCTTGAAGAACAGCAGCACCCAACCCAGCGCAATGGTGATCGTCGGAAATAGAATGTGGAATGAAATATTCGCGCCGAACTGGATACGCGAAAGTATGAGCGGGTCCATGATGGGCTCCGGCTGCTGCAAATACTCGCGAAGAATAGGCCCGAAGCGAGTTCAGGTCAAAGCGGCGTCCTGCCGCGAGGCTGAACGCCACAGGACAATTTTCCCGGTTGCATGCCGCGCAACTCCGGGCCTGTGCGCCGCACCTGCAATGGCCGGCCGGCAACGATTGTCGAGAACTGTCAGCAGGGCATTGACTTGCGGTTGCAAGCACCGACATTCGGCCTATATCAGGGGACCTCTTTCAAGCAGCCGTTTTCATCCATGCCTTCCATCCTGTCCATTTCCGGGGTCTCCAAGACCTACGCCACCGGTTTTACCGCGCTCAAGGAAGTCAATCTCGACATTCAGCGCGGCGAAATCTTCGCGCTGCTTGGGCCCAATGGCGCCGGCAAGACGACGCTGATCTCGATCGTCTGCGGCATCGTCAACCGCTCGTCGGGCACCGTCACCGTCGACGGCCACGACATCAACAAGGATTATCGCGCCGCGCGCGGTCTGATCGGGCTTGTGCCGCAGGAACTGACCATCGATGCTTTCGAGAGCGTCTGGGCGACGGTCAATTACAGCCGTGGCCTGTTCGGCAAGCCGGCCAACCACGGCTTTGTCGAGAAGGTGCTGCGCGATCTCTCACTGTGGGACAAGAAGGACGCCAAGGCGATCACCCTGTCGGGCGGCATGAAGCGCCGGCTGATGATCGCCAAGGCGCTGTCGCATGAGCCGCGCATCCTGTTCCTCGACGAGCCGACCGCCGGCGTCGATGTCGAGCTGCGCCAGGATATGTGGGCGATGGTGCGCCGGCTGCGCGAGGACGGCGTCACCATCATCCTCACCACGCACTATATCGAGGAAGCCGAAGCGATGGCCGACCGCGTCGGCGTCATCAACCGCGGCGAGATCATCCTGGTCGAGAACAAGGCCGAACTGATGCGCAAGCTCGGCCGCAAGCGGCTGGTGCTGGAACTGCGCAATCCGCTGACGGCCATTCCCGAGGCGCTCTCGCGCTATGCGCTGGAATTGTCGCCCGATGGCGGGCAGCTGACCTACACCTATGACAACCAGGCCGAGCGGCCCGGCGTCGCCTCGTTGATGCGCGATCTCGAGGCCGGCGGCATCCAGTTCCGCGATATCGACACGCAAAACTCTTCGCTCGAGGAGATCTTCGTCAATCTGGTGAGGAGGGAGCCATGAACCTTCGCGCAGTATGGGCGATCTACCGGATGGAAATGGCACGTGCTTTCCGCACCGTGCTGCAGAGCATCGTCTCGCCGGTCATCTCGACGTCGCTGTATTTCGTCGTCTTCGGCTCGGCCATCGGCTCGCGCATCACCGAGATCGACGGCATCAGCTACGGCGCCTTCATCGTGCCGGGTCTGATCATGCTGTCGCTGTTGACGCAGTCGATCTCCAACGCCTCCTTTGCCATCTATTTCCCGAAATTCGTCGGCTCGATCTACGAGCTTCTGTCGGCGCCGGTCTCCTATCTGGAGATCGTCATCGCCTATGTCGGCGGTGCCGCGACCAAGTCGATCATCCTCGGCCTGATCATCCTGGCCACCGCCTCGCTGTTCGTGCCGCTCACCATCCTGCATCCGTTCTGGATGCTCGCCTTCCTGGTGCTGACGGCGGTGACCTTCAGCCTGTTCGGCTTCATCATCGGCATCTGGGCGAAGAGTTTCGAGCAGCTGCAACTGGTTCCGCTGCTGATCATCACGCCGCTGACCTTCCTCGGTGGCAGCTTCTATTCGATCAACATGCTGCCCGAGGTCTGGCGCACGATCACGCTGTTCAACCCGGTCGTCTATCTGATCAGCGGTTTCCGCTGGAGCTTCTACGGCAAGTCCGACGTCTCGGTCGGCGTCAGCCTCGGCATGACGGTCGTCTTCCTGCTGATCTGTATAACGATCGTCGCCTGGATATTCAGGACAGGGTATCGGTTGAGGAATTGACGGCAGAATGCCGCCAGGTCTGTTGAGATTCAGGTCAGGCCGAGTCGAAAATGGCGGATTCCGAGAACCGGAGCGGAGCGTACTTTTCGTACGTGAGCACCGGAAGCGCAGGAAGCCGCCATTTGCAGGCCGCCTCACCTGAATATCGATAGATCTAGATCGCCTTGACCAGCCGCAGCAACCCCAGCATCTCGACATACGTCCCCTTGCGGAAGGCGATGTAGACCGGCTCCTCGACACCGTGGAAGCGGCGCTTGAAGGCCGCCTGGCCCTGCAGGTTGAACCTGCGGCGATTGACCCAGGGCGAATCGTAGGCGCGCTGGAAGGCATTGCGCCAGAAATCGCTTTCGGCAAAGCCGCTTGGCCCGATATCGAGCATCGGCGACAGGCCGAGCGTGACCACCGAGATGCCCTCTTCGCGAAAACGATCGACGGCGAATTTGGTCAGGCCGACCTCGGCATGCGGCGAAGCGTCGATATGCTTGCGCTTGAAGGCCGTCGTGTAGCCGATGACCTTTCCGTTGCGGCACAGCGGGTCGAAGTCGAGCAGAGCGACCAGTCCGCCGTCGGGACCGTGCAGGACGAAACGGCGCATGTCGGTGCCGAGATGGTCGGCAAAGTGGCGGTTGAGAAAGCCCATCTCCCAGCGCTTGACGATGCGGTCGCCGCGCCAGTTTTCCGAAAGCCGGGCAATTTCATCCAGAAAAATCGTGCGCTTGTCCTCGTCGAACGAAAAGCCTTTCTTCAGCAGCCAGCGCTCGGAGTAGCGCACGGTCTCGTTGCGCTTCCCGGAAAAATCATGCTCGGGCAGGGTGAGGCGGGTGTCGATGCCGAGGCGATTGACCTTGTAGCCAAGGCCGGCCAGCACGCGTGCGGTTTCCTCGCCGACCTGCACGAACCACGGGCTGCCGGCGGTCTCGACGAAGCGCTTGATGTAATCGGCCCGACGCGCCGGAGCCGCCACCGGGTCGCCGAGCGCGAAATGGTGCTTCATCTTGGTACCGAAGGCGATGTAGCCGTCGGCGTCGCCGAAATAGGAGAGCTTGCCTTGCACGGCGGTGGAATAGGCGAGCGAGAAGTCGCCATAGCGGCGCACCAGTGCCAGGCGTTCGACATGGGTCAGCGCCTGCCGCTCGACCTCGGGCGCGGCGGCCTCAAGGATCTTGTCGAAATAGAACCGCAAGGAGGGCATGGTCGAGATTCCGCGTGCCGCCTACAGCGCCGGCCGTCCAGGACGCGCCAAGGTGCTGTAACACTTTGATTCTGCGCATGACTCGAAAATCGGAGTCGATTTCGGGCATGCGCGTGGGGATAACCGAGACCCGCCAGCCACCCCGAGCCTCGAATCAATCACATTGCCGCGACCTGATTACCGTTGATATCGCGCATATGCCATATAGAGCGCAACCGCGGCCCGGCGTACGGAGCTAATTCGCATCGCTCGAAATTTCGGCCGCGGTTTGCTGCAGGGATCCTGCGCGGGATCAAACGGTTACAGCGTCCTGCCAGCCTGGCGTCGAACGGGATTCGAGTGAATGACTGATACGACAATCAGATCGGTTGTGGATCTGCCGGCCAAGGTCGAGCCGGCAATCGTCGTCGGCGCCGGTGCTGCCGGGCTGGCCGTCGCGCACGCCTTGATGAACGCCGGCGTGCCGACGGCGATCCTGGAAAAGGAAAGCCGGTTGGCTGAGCCATGGCACCGGCGGCACCAGCAATTGCATCTCAACACCCACCGCGATCTTTCTTCGCTGCCTGGTCTCCCCTATCCCCCCGGCACCCCCGCCTTTCCGCACCGGACGGTCGTCATCCGCCACATGAATGATTTCAGGGAGGAAAACCGGCTGCCGGTGCAGTTTGGCGTCGCTGTCGAAGAGATTGCCTTCAAGGGCGATCACTGGGCGGTACGGACCAGCGCTGGCCTGCGGCTGGCCCGCAATGTCGTCGTCGCCACCGGCCGCGATAGGCAGCCGTTCATTCCCGAATGGAAAGGCATGAAGGATTTCGTCGGGCGCATCATCCATTCGGCGGATTTCGGTGACGCACAGGCCTATGCGGGCCAGAAAGTGCTGGTCGTCGGCGCTGGCAATTCGGGTTTCGATGCGCTCAATCATCTGGCCGGCATAGACACGGCCGCCATCTGGCTGTCGGCCCGCAGCGGTCCCGCCCTGCTGCCCAAGCGCATCGGCAAGATCGCCGTGCACCGGCTTTCGCCGTTCATGGCTCGCTTGCCGTTGCGGGTCGCCGACGCGGTGATGTCGGCGACGCAGCGCCTGGCTTTCGGCGACCTGACCAAATTCGGCCTGCCGCCCGCGCCTGCGGGCGGCGCCAGCCGCCTGACCTCGGATTACACCGCGATCGCCGCCGACGACGGCGCCGTCAGCGCCATAAAGGCCGGCAAGATCACCGTCGTACCCGGCATAAGGGAATTCACCCGTGACGGCGTGATCCTGGCCGATGGCAGCCTGATCTATCCTGACATCGTCATTGCCGCGACAGGCTACCGCACCGGGCTGGAGCCGATGGTCGGCAAGCTCGGCGTGCTCGACGCCAAGGGCGTTCCGCTCTTCAACGGCGGGCGAGCCGATCCGAAATTGCCCGGTCTGTGGTTCTCCGGCATGCGGCCGAGCATTCGCGGCTGCTTCGCCAATGCCGGTATCCTGGCCAAGGCGATCGCCAAACGGATTGCAGGGTCGGCCTCGCGCCAACCCGGCGCATCACGCTGATTTGGGTTCCAGCCGCCTGAAACCGACGGCCTCCATCAGCATGTCCTCTTCCACCATGCCGGCATTGTGCAGGGCGAGCAGGTTAAGCGCGATTTCCCGCGCGTCGGCGGAATCGGGATGTGCCTCGCGCCGCCGGCAGGCCTCGTCGAACACGCGCTGCAGCTTGGCGATATCGGCTGGCTTGAGCAAGCCACGGTCATAGACGGACTTCGACATGGCGATCTCCTGATAAAGACCTAGGGCGCCATGTTTAAATTGCCAATCTTTCCCGAGGCTTGACCGACTTCACCCCATGCCGCGACTTCAAAGGGCGGCAGCGGTGCAAATCTGCTCCGCTGCTGCGCCCCATGCTGGAGGGCAATCAGACCGCGATCTTGCCGCCGCCCTGTCTGGTGATGGCGACCACCGACGGCCGCACCGGCATGTCGGGCTTGAAGTCGGGCCAGCGCGTCGACAGATCCTCATAGTAGGACGGGCGGCCGAACGCTTCCCAGTCCTCGCCGCCATCGCCCGGATGCTGGACGGCGACGAAGGCGGTCTGGTCGTCGGGCGCAAACAGCGGACCGCACATTTCGGCGCCGATCGGCACGCGGAAGAACAGTTTCGAGGTCGCCCGCGCCGCCCCCTCCGTGTCCACCGCCCACAGACCATCCGTGCGGCCGGTGGCTTTCGGGCCCTGGCCGTCGGTCGCGACCCAGAGACGCCCGGCCGAATCGACCGCGCAATTGTCGGGCATGCCGAACCAGCCATTGGCCGTCGTTGCCGTTGAGAAGGTGGCGCCGACATCGGCAACCGCCGGATCACCGCATTTCAGCAGCACTTCCCACTTGCCCTTGGCGGCGGTGAAATCACCGCCGTCCTCGGCGATCTCGATGATGTGGCCAAAGGCGTTTTCGGCGCGCGGGTTGGCGGCGTCTACCTGGTCGGCCTTGCGCTTCGAATTATTGGTCAGCATGACATAGACCTTGCCGTTGACGGCATTAGGCTGGATGTCTTCGGGGCGGTCCATCTTGGTGGCACCGAGCAGGTCGGCGGCGCGGCGCGTCTCGATCAGCACGTCGGCCTGGCCAGTGAAACCGTTTTCAGCCGTCAGCGGTCCCTGGCCGAAGACGATCGGCAGCCATTCGACCGTGCCATCTTCGGCGAACCTGGCGACATGCAGCGTGCCATCATCGAGCAGGTCCCTGTTGGCGGCATGATCGTTCGGATCGAACGCGGCCTTGGTCACGAACTTGTAGACATAGTCGAAGCGCTCGTCGTCACCGAGATAGAAGACGACGCGGCCATCCCTGGCGACAATCGATTCGGCGCCCTCATGCTTGAAGCGGCCCATGGCGGTGCGCTTCCTCGGCGTCGAGGTCGGGTCGTTGACATCGACCTCGACGATCCAGCCGAAGCGGTTGGCCTCATTGGGCTCCTTGGCGAGGTCGAAACGCTCGTAATGCGCCGCCCATTCATAGGCGCCTTCGGGAATGCCGAGACGCTTGTAGTTCGCGGCTTCCTTGTGGCCTTCCGGCAACTCGCCGGAGAAATAGCCATGGATGTTCTCCTCGGCCATCACATAGGTGCCCCAGGGCGTGACGCCGCCGGCGCAATTGTTGAACGTGCCGAACACCTTGGTGCCGGAGGGATCGGCATTGGTCTTGACGCGGTCATGGCCGGCAACCGGACCGGACAGCGCCATTTCGGTGTTGGAGGTGATGCGGCGATTGAGCTTGCCGTCGCGCACCACCTGCCATTTGCCTGATGCCTTGCGGATCTCGACGATGGTGCCGCCGTGAGCTGCCATCTCGACATCGACCTGCTCCTTCGAGAGGGGTGCGACTTCGGCCGACTTCTTGCCGTCCTTCTCGACGATCTTCACGATGCCCGGGAACATCAGATGCGGATTGGTGTACTCGTGGTTGACCACCAGCAGGCCATGTTCGGCCGAGCCGTCGACCGGGATGTAGCCGACATAATCGTTGTTGTAGCCGAACTGTTTCGCTTGGGCCTCGGCCGACTGTTTCGTCGGATCGAAGTCGGGCGAATCGGCAAACAGCGGATCGCCCCAGCGCAGCAAGACATCGGCGTCGTAACCCGGCGCGACATGGTGCTTGTCGTCGATGCCGGCCTCGAGTTCGTCGAACGTGAAGGCCGAGCCTTCAGCGGCCCGGGCCTCGTCGGCGCTGATCAGCGCCAGCGGGCTGACGGTGGCGGCGATGGCCGAGACAGCCAGCGAACCCTTGAGGAAGCCGCGGCGCGAGAACCGCGCGGCGATGATCTCGCCCATGGTGGGGTTGTCGGAAGCGTTGATGGCCGGGCCGTCGTTTTCCTCGAGCAGGCTGGTGCGGAATCGGGTGTCGGGGGAGCGAAGGTCAGTCATGGCTTGCCTCTGGCTGTTGGATTGGCTGGAGCGTGGGTACCTGTTTGACCCCCTTATAATCGCCGGATCACATTTTCGTGACATCGGGAGACCTTTCAGACGCGACAGGCATTGCGCGCAGCGCTGGCTAAGCATTCCCGCAGACCGTGAACTGCTCCAGAATCGCCGGTTCGAGATGAAAGGAGACCTTAGGCGGCATCTTGGCCGCGCATCCCGCGACGGCGGACGACATCAGTCGTTTGCAAAAAACAGATCAACGGGCAACTGCACCCTCGACAAGTCACCTCCGCCGCCCCCGGCGGAGGTGACTTGATGTTCGGCGTCTGCGGTCGTCAGGCATCGGGAAAGCCAGTCTCCCGTTTAGCGATGGCGGTCACGGCGCCGTTCATGCGAAGCTAATGTAGCATACACTTGGGACTTTAGTCCAACCTTGCGCTTGCAATGGTCCTGGTTGACAACCGCAACGGTCGGAGGTCGCTTCCGGGCGCCGCGTCTTTCGGCAATGTTGGTTGCACTGCAACGTTGGGGTGGGGCGCGCCGGGCTCAGTCGTCGGAGATCAGAATGCACAGATCGGTCACGACCCGTTGTTGCCGGCTGGCGCTCAAATCGGCAGCGGCGCTGGTGTTGACGATTGCGCCCTATCAAATTGTCCTGGACGGCTCCGTTTCCGGCATCCACACCGTCAGCGCATACGCCAAGGGTGGCGGTAACAGTGGCGGTGGTGGTGGCGGAGGCAACAGTGGGGGGGGCAACGGCGGCAATTCCGGCGGAAGCAATAGCGGGAACAGCGGCAACGGCAATGGGAATAACGGCAACAGCGGTAATAGCGGCAACAACGGCAAATCAGGATCCAATCAGGGTAAGAGCGGGAGTCATGTCAATGCAAAGACCGGTGACAAGGTCGACGTGACCGGCAACAAGATCACAGTCCGGCATCCCGACGGCATAACGGAAAAGCTCGAGAACGGTCGTTTCAGCATGAAGGACGCTCTCGGTCGCACGATCATCGACCGCCAGGCCACGCCGGCCGATGCCAATCGTCTCAAGGCCTTGTGAAGCTGGCCAACAGGCAACGGTCAGCTTTGCACGTCACCTCCGCCGCCCCCCGGCGGAGGTGACCTCGTTTCCGGCCGGCGTCGTCCCGGTTTTCGGCACCGCAATGGCTGCGGTCCCGAGGCGCGACGCGCTTTTGCGCAATCCGGGACGGGAAACCGCTGCGCATTTCTTCGGACCTGCCCAGAGCAATTCTAGAAAAAGTGTGAAGCGCTTTTCGCGTAGCGCTTTTCCCTTGGGAATTGCGTCAAAACAAAGAGTTAGAGCAGCTCGCCGTTTTCGTGAAACGGTGAAATGCTTTAGGAGGGCCTGTCGCGGTCGCGCCACTCACGCATCATCAAGGCCGCTTCGGTGCGATTTCGCACATTGAGCTTCGACAGCACTCCGGTCATGTGATGTTTGACGGTCTTCTCCTGCAACTCAAGCCGCAAGGCGACTTCCTTGTTGCTCAGCCCCTCCGCCACCAGCCGCAGGATTTCCGTTTGCCGATCGGTGAGCTGCCGCAGCCGTTCCGCCAAGCCGTCGGTCGGCTGCTGGGACTGGAGATCCGAAAGCAGCCGGGCCGATAGTGTCGGCGAGAGATAGCTTTCGCCGGCAGCGACATTGCGCAGGATGTCGGCGAGCCCGCGCGACCCGACGCCTTTGAGGACATAGCCATTCACCCCTGCGTTCAGCGCCTTGGTCACATCGGCATTGGCCTCCGAGACGGTCAGCATGACGATCTTCTGGGCGGGATGGTTGGCGAGGATGCTTGCGACCGCGCTCAGCCCGCCGCCCGGCATCGAGATGTCGAGCAGCAAGATGTCGGGCCGCATCGTCGCGGCGAGGCGTTCGGCATCCTGCGCCGTGGCGCCCTCGCCAACCATCTCGAAGCCTCCGATCTCCGACAGGCTGCGCGTCACACCTTCGCGAAAGAGGGGATGATCGTCGACAATGGCGATGCGAATGGTCCCAGTCATGCTTGCTCCTCGACCGACAGACGGATCACCAAACGCGTACCTTGCGGCCCGGTCAAGGTTTCGAACTGTCCGCCAATGCTTTCGACCCGTTCCCTGAGGCCGGCGAGCCCGAGGCCTTCGACCCGTGCCGTCGGATCGAAACCCGGCCCGCGGTCCGACACTTCGACAAAAAGCCTGCCACCTTTCATCCCGGCACTCACCGCCTGATCCTTGCCTAGCCCGTGGTGATAGGCATTGTTCAGCCCTTCCTGGACGAAACGATAGATGCTGATCTTCTCTGAGGCGCCGGGTTCAGGCAACTGTCCGGCCAGCGTCAGCGTCACCGACGTTCCCGTCCTCTGTTCGTGTTCCTTGACGGCCAGCCGCAGAATGTCGGTTGCGGCAGCCGTCTCGATCTGCGGCAGGACAAGGCCGGTGCAGATGCCGCGTATTTCGCGCATCGCATCCTCCAGCGTCTTGCGAATCATCGTGACCTCGGTCGAGCGGCTTGCGCCTGAATGGCCATCGCTGGAAAATATCGGGCTGTCCATGCGCAGCGCCGCCAGGGCCACGAGTTGGGCCGGGCCGTCATGCAGGTCGGCGCCGATGCGGCGCAGATATCTTTCGTTGAGCGCGGTGGCGCGGCGCGAGGCCTGTTGCACGCGCAGTCGCAAGGCACTGTTTTGCGCCACCAGACCCTGCAGTTCCGACACCTGGCGGCGCAGCGCCCCACGCTGGTCGTCGATGGTGCGGCTGCCGCGTAGGACGATGCCCGACAGGAGCAGGAATGCCGCCAGGGTCGCGCCGGCCACGATCAGCCAGCTCGACCACAGAGCGGAAGCCAGGGTGGCCTGGAAATCGTCGGCGATCTCATAGAACTCGGTAACCGCCACCACCTCGCCCGACCAGGGCTCGCGCACGGGATTGTAGATCTCCAGCAATGGCAAGCCGGTCGCCTTCTCCTCGCTCTCATCCTCATCGAAAGTATTGAATTCAGCGACGACATTGCCTTGGAAAGCGGAACGCAGATTGTCGCTCGGAGCGAAGCGGCGGCCGATCAGGGCCGTCTCCTTGGCATAGAGGACCGTTCCGTCGCGGCGCCAGAGCATGAACGATTCGAGGCGCTTGCCGAGCGCGCCCTGGCCAAGCGTCTCGTCCAGCGCCTGCTTGACGGAATCGCTGAGCTCCTGCTCCTTGCGCAAGTCGGGAAGCAGCGGCGCAATCACGCTGTCGACATAGAGCGCCGTCGTGGCGGCCGAATTGCGGATGACGCCCTCTCTGATCTGCGCCGTCACCCAGGCGCCCACCACCAGCATGACGGCCAGCAGGCCAAAGCCGCCGGCAACGACGAATTGCAAGGCAAGGGAGAGTTCGCTCCAGCGTCGCGTCAAGTTCTGCAGAATACGAATCATGAACCCCTGACCGCCCTTCAATCGACTGGCTGGACGATGTCGGTACATTGAGCCTCCGTCTTGCCATTGCCAAGAGCTTCGTTTGGTCGAGCGCTTGACGTCCCGGCGCGCTTCGGAAACAACGTCCGCGACACATGCGGCGGGAGCCGCTTCGAGAGGGGACGGAACGTTGAGTTTTTCGGGACTGCTGCAGCTCGGCTTTTCAACGGTCATTTTCCTGCTGGCGGCGACAGCCGCCAAGCAATGGGGCCTGGCGCCGAGCCTTGGCAAGATCGCGCTGACGCTGGCGCTCTATTCGCTGGGCAATCTGATCATGCTGCGGCTGATCCGCGAATTCGGCATGTCGGTGTCGTTCAGCCTGTCTGCCGTCATCCAGCTGGTCTCGGTGAACGTCGTGGCACTGGTCTTCTTCGGCGAGCGCGTCAACGCGCTGCAGGCGACCGGCATCATGCTGGCGATCGCCGCAGTGGCGCTGATCACGCTCGGACCCTATCTGCAAGGCCGGCTGTAACGGGCGGATTGCCGATGAAGAATGCCGCGAACGCTTTGCTCAACCGGGTCGAATTCCCGGTGCTGCTGGCCGGCCTGGTCATCGCGGCCGGCCTTTGGGGATTCGAGGAGCTGATGGAGATGGCGCGCGCCACCACGCCGCACGCCTTCGACACCGAAATCCTGCTCGCCTTCCGCCAGGCGGGGCGGCCTGACAGCCCGATCGGCCCGCTGTGGCTGCAAGGGGCTATGCGCGACATCACAAGCCTTGGCAGCGGCAGCGTGCTGGTGCTGATCGTGACGGCGGTAATCGTCTATCTCCTGCTTATCCGCAGGCCGGCGACCGCCCTTTTCATCTTCGTGGCGGTGGCCGGCGGTCAGGTGTTGTCGAGCCTGCTGAAAGCCGGAATCGACCGGCCGCGCCCCGAACTCGTCTCGCATCTCGTCAACGAAACGACGCTGTCTTTTCCCAGCGGCCACGCCATGCTGTCGGCGGTGACCTATCTGACGCTCGGCGCGCTGGCGGCACGCTTCCTGCCCGGTCGAACGACGAAGATCTATGTGCTGTCGCTGGCGGTGCTGACGACGCTGCTGGTCGGCATCAGCCGCGTCTATCTCGGCGTCCACTGGCCGTCGGATGTGCTGGCCGGCTGGTGCGCCGGCTTCGTCTGGGCGATGCTGTGCTGGCTCGCTGCCCGGACGTGGCAACGATGGCGTGGGCAGCACCCGGACGGCGAGACTGGAGACTAGATCAGCCGGTTGATCAGCCCGTGCCCGCAGCCGGCCAACAGGAAAACCGCCGACAGCAAGGCTGCCGATGTCATGAAAGTCTTGAAGATATTCAACCGCGTTACTCCCTGCCCAGATGGAAGACCTTAGCGCGCAATCCCGGGAAAGTATCTAAAAAATGGTCAGTCAGGCGCCGCTACTTACGTCTCAAACATCCATCCTAATGCTTGAAACATCAGAATGATGATATTATACCTTACTCCTGCAGACTCAGACGGGGATTCCGGCCGATGATCACTGCCGCGCAGATGCGCGCCGCAAGGGCGCTGGCCGGCATCGATCAGAAGACGCTCGCCGAGCGCGCCGGCGTTTCGCTTCCGACTATCCAGCGCATGGAGGCGAGCGATGGCGTGGTCAGGGGCGTGGTCGACACGCTGATGAAGGTCATCCAGGCCCTCGACGAGGCCGGGGTGGAGCTGATCGGCGAGAATCAGGCCAGCGAGCGCGGCGGCCGGGGCGTGCGCCTCAAGCCTGCCGTGCCGCCGGATCCCAAGGCTGAGCCGGCATAAAGTCGCGACGGCGACCGCCGACAGCCCTGCCGACGATCCCGCCGCCTTTCAGGGTGCGAAAGGCAGTCCATGGATCAGACGCAGCGGGCAGGGCATGAACCGGCCCCCAGATCGGCCCAAAGGTCGGCCCACCAGTCGGCAAAGCCGACATTTTCCGAATTGTTCATGCCAAAGCTCGTGACGGTCTGGCGCGAGGGCTACACCTTCGCCGACTTCAAGGCGGACGCCATTGCCGGGCTGACGGTGGCCATTGTCGCGCTGCCCTTGTCGATGGCCATCGCGATCGCCTCGGGAGTCACGCCCGAGCGCGGCCTCTACACCTCGATCGTCGGCGGCTTCATCATTTCGGCGCTCGGCGGCAGCCGCTTCCAGATCGGCGGCCCGGCCGGCGCCTTCATCGTGCTGGTGGCCGCGACGGTTGCCCGGGTCGGTATCGACGGGCTGCTGCTGGCAACGATGATGGCAGGGGTCTTCCTGCTCGCCATAGGCTATCTCCGTCTCGGCACCTACATCAAGTTCATTCCCTATCCGGTGACGGTCGGCTTCACCGCCGGCATCGCCGTCATCATCTTTTCCGGACAGATCGTCGAACTGTTCGGGCTGAAGCTTGCCGGCAAGGAGCCGGGACCGCTGGTCCCGAAGCTGATCGCGGTTGGCGAGGCGGCCGGCACCATCAACCCGGCGGCGACCTTCGTGGCGGTGTTGACCATCGCCACCATCGCTGGCCTGAAGCGCTGGCGACCGACATGGCCCGCAATGCTCATCGCCATCGGGCTGGCATCGCTGGTCGTGGCGCTTCTCGCACTGCCGGCGGAGACGATCGGCACCCGCTTTGGCGGTATACCGCGCAGCCTGCAAATGCCCGCTTTGCCGCCGATCAGCCTGGACAGGATGATTGACGTGCTGCCGGATGCCATTGCCTTCGCCTTGCTGGGCGCCATCGAATCGCTGCTTTCGGCGGTGGTCGCCGACGGGATGACGGGCCGCCGGCATCGTTCCAACTGCGAACTGGTGGCGCAAGGCTTCGCCAACATCGCATCCGCCCTGTTCGGCGGCATTTGCGCCACCGGCACCATCGCCCGCACGGCGACCAATGTGCGGGCCGGCGCCCACGGACCGGTTTCGGGCATCGTCCACGCCGCCATCCTGCTCGCCTTGATGCTGGTGGCGGCGCCGCTCGCCAGCTATATCCCGCTCGCCGCCCTGGCCGGCGTGCTGGCGGTCGTGTGCTGGAATATGTTCGAGAAACAGGCCTTCGCCACCTTGCTGCGTGCCTCGCGCGGCGATGCGCTGGTGCTGATGGCGACCTTTCTGCTCGTCATCTTCCGCGATCTCACCGAAGGCATCGTCGTCGGCTTCGTGCTGGGGTCGATCCTGTTCATCGACCGCATGGCCAAGTCGATTGCGGTCGAGGCCGATCAGCCGCTGGTGCAGGAGGATGTCGCCGACAGCACCAAGGCCTACGATGCCAGCGAGGCGACCGACGCCGACACCGTCGTCTATCGCATTTCGGGCGCCTTCTTCTTCGGCGCCGCATCGACCGTCGGCACCGTGCTCGACCGCATAGCCGACCAGCGCAGGAACTTCATCCTCGACTGCTCGGCCGTACCGTTCTTCGATTCGACGGCGGCCAACGTCATCGAAGGCGCCGCCCACAAGGCGAAACGCGCCGGTGTCCGCTTCATCATATCAGGCGCCGCGCCGCAGATACGACGCATGCTGATCACCCACGGCGTCAAGCGCCCGCTGGTGACCTACGCCGCCTCGATCAAGGATGCGCGGGCGCAGCTGAAAGGGAAGCTGGAGGCGGGATAGGGGCCGGGATTTGCCGGCCGGTGGCCATTGTCAGGACAAGGTGTCCACCTGTTGAATGCCAACTTCTTGACGTTGAGCTGACTCACGCACGGCGCGACGTGAACACCGCTTTGCGCCGCTCCTCGCGGTTTGTCCGATACCATCGCCCGCGTCTTCGAAATTGATGCGATGACGAAATGGCGTCGGAAAGAATACGAGATACTCTCGCAATCTTCACACCTGTCCTATATAGCCGCTGCACTGACGATCTTGTCCGGAAAGCTCGGTCAAGAAGAGGTGTTCGCACCCGCCATTTTCGAACTAGCCTCAGTGCACTCGCCTCACACGATCTTCTACGCTGCGGCTACTACATGGTATTTTTCGCGGCTTAGCAACTCGGTCCTGCTAGGGAAAAAGGCGGGTGAATGTGCAATCGTCCTCGACAAGGAGAACGACTGGCATCAGCGAATGGTAGCAGCACGCGACACCCTATCTGACGTGATGCTGAAACATTGGTCGACCCAAACCGGTGGTCACGTCGAGGTTTAGTTTCGGTGAAGAACATCCTTTGGGTCGTCGCATGACAGACGACCGCAACGGGCCAGACGTCGTTAGTTAGCCGCACTGCGAGTTCGAGTTGGTGATCTTCGCCGACGAACGAACTTTCCCCTCACGGCTGCGAACGTCTCGCAGCTCTGCCCTGAGGCGCCGATCATGGCTCTCAATCGAGCTTCAGCGCCACAACCTCGCCTTCGTTCATCAACGGCACATAAAGGATCGACTTGCCATCGGTGCCGATGTCGGCGCTGCCCGGCTTGAACTGCGCCACCACCTCCGGCGCGCCGCCCGCATGATAGCGGTAGAGCGTGCCGGTCATATAGGCGGTGGCGTAGATGGTGTCGCCGATGGCTACGACGCCGTCGAGATCGGCGAATTTCTGGGCACCCGGCAAGGGCGAAACCACCTTGCTGGCGATGTCGACCGACAGCAGGCCGCCAAGCTCCGTCGTGCTGAAGTCGGGCTTGATGCCCTTGCCCCAGGAGGCGACGATCAATCGGCCGCCATCGGCGAAGATGCCGTTGGGCGAAGCCAATGCCCCGTCCTTGACGAACAGCTCCGGCCGGTCGCCATCGATGCGGTAGATGGCGTCGGCCAGCATGTCGGTGACATAGACCTTGCCGGATTGGTCCGATGTCATGTCGTTGAGGAAGACCGCGTTCGGCACCGAGATGCTGGCGACCAGCTTGCCGCTGGCGAGGTCGACGACGCGGACTTTCGTGATGTCGGCGACATAGAGCTTGCCGCCCGAGATCGCCATACCCTTGGGTGCGTCCATGCCGTCGGTCCAGTGCTGGGTGACCGTCTTGCCGTCCAGCGACAGCACGGAGAGATAACCGTTGCCGTCGGCCTCGCCGGGATTGCCTGATATGTTGGAAACGATGATGCGATTGTCAGCGGCGTCGAACAGGGCCGATTCCGGCTGTTCGAGCCCGGTGGCGCGCCAGAGTTCGCCGGCCTCCGCGGCGGGCACCGCGGCAATGCCGATGACGGCGATAAAGGTTGAGGTGATGAGGGTGTTCATGACTGCTCTCCTGAGATGACGAGGCAGAGCTATGGCTTTCGATACTTTCCGGAAAGGCCTGACACCGCTAGTATCGAATATCGATACGAAACTAGCGGCAAGAGGTGCATCCGATGAACGGTCTGATCTTCCAGGCGCTGAAGCGGACGTTGAAGGCGAAGGGCGTCACCTATCGCGCGCTTGCCGAACGCATGGGCGTTTCCGAACCGACGGTGAAGCGTATCTTCCATGAGCGCAATTGCAAGCTCGACCGGCTGATGGAGATTTGCGCTGCGGCCGGTGTCGAACTGGAAAACGTGCTCGGCTCGATGAACCGGGGGCCTGGGCCGGTCAACCACATCGCGCCGGAGATCGAGCGCAAGCTCGCCGGCCGGCCGGCGCTGCTGTTCATCTTCGTCATGCTGTCAGAAAAGTTCACGCCCGAAGGCATCATGCGCTCGCAAGGCCTGAGCGAGGCTTCGATGTTCCTCTATCTGCGCGATCTCGAGGAACTCGGCCTGATCGCGCTCGGACGGGGTCTTTCGGCGAGACTGCTGGTCGAGACGCCGATCCAGTGGAACTTCGAAGGGCCGCTCAGGCCGCTGTTCGAGATGACCAACAAGAATTTCATCGGCTGGGCCATCACCCATATCGACAAGGAAGCGACCTTCGTCAGCTTCTCCAGGCGGATGCGGCCGGAGACGGCTGAAATGGTGCGGCGCGAGGCGGAGGATCTCGCCGACCGCGCCAAGCTGCTCACCCATCACGACCAGCACACGACGCCGGAGGATGGCCTGATCGGCTACAAATGGACGTTTGCCTTTGGCGCGACGCCATTTCCGGCAATCATGCCGATCGGGCCGCACGCGCGAGATGCCGGGGCGAGGCCTGATACGCCCGCCGCCGCGAAAGGACGGCGGCCGCTGCCGGCCTGACCAGGCACCGCGTCAATCGTCTCAGCACGATTGCATCTGGTGGCTGAGCTTGCCGCGCACGACCCTGGCAGTGCCGACCGCCACCATTTTTGCCGCTGTCTTGCCCCCCGGACCCGCCACGCGACCGGCGACGCCGACCGCGCCATTGACGGCGCCCATCGTCTTCATCTGCCTGACCGTCTCGTTCATACGCGCCCGGCAGTCCTGCATTTTCCTGGTCGCCTCGACTGCAGCCAGGGCCTCGCCAAGGCCTGCCGGCGAGTCCGGGCCGGCCGCCAACTCCGCCAATTGCGCATGCTGGTCTGGCGTGATCGGCGGGCTGGCGGCCGTCTGGCTGCAGCCGGAGGCCAGCAGGCAGATCAGCATCGCGATCGGGCTGCCTCGCCCGGCACGTGCCGTGGCTGGAAAAATGCCACGATATTCGGCCTCGAGGCTCCCGCTAGGAGTTGCTTTTCCCGCCACCCGTTTCCTGTTGTCCAACATCCTATTGCCCCACCGCCGGGCCGAGGATGAGGCTGCGGATTTTTGGCGTCAGCGGCCTGACGACGTCGGCGAAGGGATCGCCCTCAGTCCGCAAAATCATCAAGCCTTCGACCTCTTCGTCGATGGCGTCGATGGTCTCCGTCTTCTGTGCCTCGGTCAGCTCCCTCATGCCGGATATGGCATTTCTGAGCTTGGCGAAAATGGCATCGAGTTCCGCGACCGGCATCGTCGCCAGGAACCCGCGCATGGTCTCGCCAAGCGCGACCTTCCAGCTGTCGGCGGTGAAACCGGCTGTGCCGATCAAGCCCTTGTCCGCGGCATCGCGCTCGTACCAGTCGGCGGCGATCTCCTCGTCATAGGCGAACTGACCGAATTCGGGCTGCAAGACCTCGATCAGGCCGACGACCGCCGACGCATCCCGCGCTGTCAGGGCCAAGGCCTGCGGGCTGTCGAAGATCATGCCGGCAAGTGCGAGCGCGCCGGCCAGCCGGCGCATGGCTGCGAAACGCCGCTCAGCCATAACAATCCTCCGCAATGCCGGCCCGGGCACTGCTCGTTGCCTGGGACTGCAGAACCGAGCCGCCGATCGAGGCGGCCTGGCCGGCAATGACCCCACCATTGCCAGCCAGACCGCCAAGACCCCCCGCCATCGACAGCACACCGCCGAGCAGAGCCGCATTGGTCTGCGCCTTCGCCGCCTTCTTGGCCGCATCGGCGCATGCCGTTTCCGTCGTCGGTTCGTTCCGGGCCTTCTTGCTGCCGGCCGCGCTCGCGATCGATGCCGGCCTGTCGTCGACCTGGCCCGTTTGGCAGCCCGCCAGGGCAATGGTCAGGGCCAGGAAAATGCTCTTTTTCATGGTGCTGCTCATCATCGGGCAGCGCGCGGCGGCAGCTTGGCCTCGCGATGATCGGTCACTGCGTTGCCCAAGGCGATCGACAGCAGATAGACACGCGGATTGAACCCTGCCGCAGCCAGTGCCGACAGCGTCTTGAACAGTTGCAAATGAAACATCGTGCCCCCTTTGGATTGCCGCCAATGCGGTTCCGGTTCCGGAATCGCGCCGCAAACTAGGGGCATAAAAGGGGGTCAGCTTGGACAGAACGGCACTGAAAGCGGCCAAAACGGCCCGGGATTGACGTTTTGCAGGCTCCGGCGCATATGACCGCGCTCTTGGGCATGGGGGTGTCGATGACTGCGACGATGGGGACGTCAGCTTCATTCAGGCTGGCGACGGAGATGTTTCCGGAGCGGGATCGCGTCGAGATCACGCGCGAGGTTTACGGCCGCACGGTTCTGAGGGTGGACCTCGATCCGCTGGCGCCGGCGCAGATCGACATGCGGGTGCGCGCGTTGCCAGGCCTCGGCATCGCCACCGGCAGCTCATCGGAATTCCGGGTGCATCGTACGTCGTCGCTGATCGACAATGACGACTTCGTTCTCCTGGCGGCCCTCGACGGGGGCAGTGTGATGAAGCATCGCGGCCACGAGGAGGCGGTCGGCAACGGCCAGGCGCTGATGATGAGCGGTGAAGAGGTTGGCCTCAACCTGATCGGCGCCGGCGGGTTTCGCTTCGTCAATCTGAGTTTTTCGCGCAAGCAGCTTTCGCCTCTGATCGGCGATCCGGCCGCGGTTCTTATGCGGCCCTTGCCGACCCAAAGCGGGGCGATGCGGCTGTTGCTCGACTATATCAGCTCGATCCAGGAGGTCGGAGACGAGTTGACTGCGGAGGCCTGCCACCTTGCGGCGGCGCATGTCTTCGACCTTGCCGCACTCGCCATGGGCGCGACCAGGGATGCGGCCCAGATCGCACGCGGCCGCGGCGTCAGCGTTGCCCGCTTGCGCGCCATCAAGGCCGATATCGTCGCGCATGGTGGCCATGTCGACCTGTCGGCGCAGGACGTCGCCGCCCGCCACGGACTGTCGGCCCGCTACGTCCGCAAGCTGTTCGAGAGCGATGGCACATCCTTGATTGATTTCATGATGACCCAACGGCTGGCGCGCGCCCATCGCATGCTCGGCGATTCGCGCCATGCCGGACGCAGCATCACCGCGATCGCCTACGAGGCCGGCTTCAACGACCTTTCCTATTTCAACCGGGCGTTCCGTCGCCGTTATGACGCCACACCCTCGGACGTGCGGGCCGCGGCTTGCAAGCACTGACGCCCGGCTGCCGGCCAGCGGTCCTGTGCAGCGGCTGGACTCATTTGATCGCGTTTATTCGGCGGCCTTGGCCCCGGGATCGGCAAGCTTGTCGTCCCAGGTCACCGCCCGGTAGTCGAAACCATATTCCAGCGTCGGCTTGACGATGCGGAAATAGGGCGACAGGTCGAAATCGCGCGGCGTGTAGAGCGAGTGGTGGCGGATGTGCAGGATTTCCTTGCGCGAATAGTTCGACTGCGCCGAGGCGCGGCCGGGCGCACGGGTGATCTCGGGCAGGATCGGATAGCGGATCTGGCCATACGCCTCGGCAATCAGCGTCGAGCAGATCGCCCGTGTCGGATCGCCGGAACCGAAGGCCAGCATGCGGCGGCGCCAGCGCACCGGCACCGGCGGTGTCGGGAAGAAAAAACGCAGCATGTCGAAAATGTTCTTGAGGTCGTATTTCAGGCCGAGCTTGCCGATCATGAAGGCGACGACCTTGTCGCGATCCTCCGGCGCCAGCCCACTCGCCCGGCAGATACGGGTGTTGTAGGTGCGGTAGCGCGACAATGGAACGGCGACGCAGCCTTCGCCGATCGTGACCTCGATCAGGCGCGGCCGCTCCGAGCCGTCCGCCGGCGCGGGCAAGGCATCGCCGATATAGAAGGCCGCATGCGACCAGGTCGACTGGGTCAGGTACTTGATCGCCGCCGAGATCTTCTGGTTGCCCTCGATCAGCAGGATGTCGCCGGGCTCAAGCGTGCGACGCAGCGTTTCGGCATCGGATGGGGTGTAGGGCTCGTATCCGGACGATTCTTCCTGCAGCCGGCCGGCAAGCCAGCGGCCAAGTCGATCCAGAAGCGTGTCGCCGGGCTCGGTCATACTCCATGGCGATTAGCATGGGCGGGTAATGAGGGCTAGCGCACGCCTTTCTTCCGTCCGGACTGAGAGGAAGAGCGCCAAGTCATCCTACGATGCCGCGGCCTCTTCCGGCGGCGCAGCCAGATCGTCGCGCGCCTTGCGGGCCAGTTTGCGTGTCGAGCGTTTGGGACTGTCGCCGAACAGCTCGGCCGCCTCGGCAAGGCAGCTCTTCTTCAGCTGCTTTTCCGACCGCTTCAAAAGCTTGGCCAGAAGTTTCGTGTCCTCGGGCGGCCCGAGCAGCCGGTCGTCGGCCTCGAGCAGGGCGCGCATCACCAGCACATCGTGCAGGTCGCCCAGCCGCTCGCCCAGTTCGTCGACCGCCTTGCGCCTTGCCTTGATCGGTGTCGGCCACAGCCTGCCGAGCAGCGACAGATGCATGCCGTGGGTCTTGGCCGCCTTGCGCAGATCGTGGAAATCATCGGCCGCTCCCCGCGATCCGGCCTTGTCGAGCGCCTTCCTGGCGCGGCGCAGCGTGACGCGGGCGCCTTCGGCAAGCACGTCGGCCGCCTGTTCCGGCTGGTCGGGCAAGGCCAGCGTGCCGATGCGGTGCAGGCCCTCCTCGCAGGCGGCGGTCGCAGCACCGATGGCCGCTTCGAGCCCTGTACCTTCGTGCAATTCATGCTGGCGCGCGATCAGCCTGTCGCGAACCGCGCCCAGCCCATCGTCGGCGCCCTCCTTGGGAAAGCTTGCCGCCAGGCGGTCGATGGTTTCGATCAGCGCTGTCGCCTCGCGCGGGCCGGCAAGCAGGGCCGCCACGTTGCGGTAGCACTGGTTTTCTGTCTCACAGAATGTTTCGTCACCGGAACGAACAAGCCGCAGCAAGGCGCGAGCGCTCTTCAGCCGCTTGCGGCATTTGTGCAGCGCCTGTTCCGGCCGGCTCCGTGCGGCGTCAAGATGATGCAGCGCCTTGCCGATCTCCTCGGCAAGGATTCTCCTGACCTCGCCGGTCAGCGGCAGGCGCGGATCGATGCGAAAGCTCATGCGGCGATCTCCGGAATCCCACCAAGGGCGAGCGACGCGTTGTAGAATTTCTGCTCGCCGGTGACTTCACGGCCGAGCCAGTCGGGCAGCATTTCGTCCGGCACGTCCTCCGGCGTCTCAAGTTCGGCGACCACAAGTCCCGCAAGCGGTCCGCCAAAGACATCGACTTCGTAGAGATAGCCACGGTGCCTAACATGGTGACGTGTCTTCTCGATGACACGTCCGATGGCGAAGTCCAGCATCTCCACCGCCTCCGACAGCGGGATCGGGTATTCGAATTCGTCGCGCTCGCGCGCTTTGCTGCCGAATTTGAGCGTCAGCTTGGCGGAAGTGCCGTCGCTGATGCGGATGCGCACTGTGCGCCCGGGGCCGGCAGCGAGATAGAACTGGAGAATGCGGATATTGGCCTCGGCCAACTCCCGCCATGCGGTGCTGGTGACCAGGAATTTTCGTTCGACTTCCTTGCCCATGGCCGCGCACTAAAGCGTTTGCCGCCGTCGATGGCAAGACAATGACGAACAGAAGTTGACTTTAATCAATCGATTGATTAAAGTGCGCTCATGATCAAACTACCTGAGCCCAAAGTTCTTCGTCGCGAGCCCGCCGAGATGACGCGCGCGGCGCTTGTCCAGGCGGCACTGAAGCTGTTCGGACGGCAGGGCTTCGATGGCACCTCGACGCGCGAGATCGCCGCCGAGGCGCAAGCCAATATCGGCTCGATCGCCTATCATTTCGGAAGCAAGGAGGGTCTTCGCACGGCCGCCGCCGACTTTATCGTCGAGACCATCCAGACGGTCGCCGGCCCGGCGCTCGGCAATGCGCAGGCGCCCGCGCCGGTCGGTCCGGAGGCAGCGCAGGCGCAGCTCTTCGCGGCGCTGGAGCGAATGGTCGGCTTTGTCGTGGCCAGTCCGCAGGCCGGTGAGATCGTGCAGTTCATCCTGCGCGAACTTTCCCATCCAACGGCAGCCCTCGATCGTATCTATGACGGTGTCTTCGAGCCGAGCCATCGCCGGCTGTGCCAGCTGTGGGAACAGGCAACTGGCGAGCCCGCCGAAAGCGAGGCCACAAGGCTCACCGTGTTCACGCTGATCGGCCAGGTCATCTATTTCCGCATCGGCCGTGAGGCGGTGATGCGCCGCATGGGCTGGCCCGATATCGGGGCCGCGGAGGCCGCCAAGGTGGTGGCGGTCACATCGGGCAATCTCAAGGCCATATTGGCCGCCAGAAAAGGGGCAAAGACAAAGGGGCAAAGACCATGAGCTTTCTGTGTTCGCTGCCGCTCGCCGCGCAGCTCTTCTCGGCCTGTGCCCCGGCAGCACCGCTGGCCGTCGGCTATGTCGAAGGCGACTACGTGCTGCTGGCGCCGATCGAGGTGGCGCAGGTAGAGACCGTCACGGTCAAGCGCGGCGACCGTGTCATGCCCGGCACCACCGTTGTGACGCTGGAAAGCGCCGATGCAAAGATCGCTGTGGCGCAGGCGCAGGCAAGCCTTGCACAGGCGCAGGCACAACTCGCCGACCTGCAGATCGGCAAGCGGCCGGAAGAGATCGCCGTGCTGAAGGCCGAGGTCGATATGGCCAGCGCCCAGGCCGCCGACGCCAAGCGCAAATACGACCGCGCCGCCGATCTGTTCAAGCGCGGCGCCGGCACGCAAGCGGATTTCGACACCGCGTCGGCCACGCTCGAAACGGCCAATGCGCAGGTCGGCCAGGCCAAATCCAATCTCGCCGTCGGCGGCCTGCCGGCGCGCCCCGAGACGATCAAGGCCGCCGACAATCAGGTCAAGCAGGCGCAGGCCGCGTTGGAGCAGGCGCAGTGGCGGCTGTCGAAACGGGTGCTGGCCGCCCCTTCGCCCGGCCGCGTCAACGACGTCATCCGCAATCCGGGCGATACATCAGGTCCGACCGCGCCTGTGATTTCGATCCTGCCCGACGGCGCGGTCAAGCTCAGCGTCTATATCCCGGAGAGCGCCTTCTCCTCGGTCAAGGTCGGCACCTTGCTCGGCGTCCATTGCGACGGCTGCGGCCCGGATGTGAAGGCGCGCGTCAGCTACGTCTCGCCAGATCCCGAGTTCACCCCGCCGGTGATCTATTCGCTCGAGAACCGGCAGAAGCTGGTCTACCTGGTCGAGGCGCGGCCGGAGGGCGATGCCGGCCCGCTGCAGCCCGGCCAGATCGTCGATGTCGATCTGGCGGACAGCGCAAGATGAACGCCATCGACGTCCACGGCCTGGTCAAGCGCTTTGGCGACAAGACCGTCGTCGACCATGTGACGATGTCGGTTGCCGAGGGCGAGATCGTCGGCTTTCTCGGCCCCAACGGTTCGGGCAAGACGACCACCATCCGCATCATGTGCGGCCTGCTGACCCCGGACGAGGGCGAAGGCACGGTGCTCGGCTTCAACATCCGCACCGACAGCCTGCGCATCAAGCGCGAAGTCGGCTACATGACGCAGAAATTCTCGTTCTACGAGGATCTGACGATCGGCGAGAATCTCGAATTCGTCGCGCGGCTCTACCGGCTGAAGCCGGTCGAGGAGCATGTCGCGAGCACGTTGGAGGACCTCGGCCTGACGTCGCGCCGCAACCAGCTGGCCGGCACCTTGTCGGGCGGCTGGAAGCAGCGGCTGGCGCTGGCCGCCTGCATCATGCACAAGCCGAAATTGCTGCTGCTCGACGAGCCTACGGCCGGTGTCGACCCGAAGGCGAGGCGCGAGTTCTGGGACGAGATCCATCGCCTCGCCAGCGGCGGGCTGACCGTGCTGGTCTCCACCCACTATATGGACGAAGCCGAGCGCTGCCACCGCATCAGCTACATCTCCTATGGCAAGATGCTGGCCACCGGCACTGTCGCCGAAGTGGTGAAAAATGCCGGGCTGACCACCTTCGTCCTGCAGGGTCCGCGCCTCGATCAGGTCGCCGAAGCGCTTCAGGGCCGCCCCGGCGTCGATCAGGTGGCGCCGTTCGGCGCGACGCTGCATGTCGTCGGCTCCGACAAGAAGAAGCTCGAAGCCGCGCTTGCCGATGTCGAGAGAGAG
The DNA here is from genome assembly GCF_055811095.1 of Mesorhizobium sp. WSM4833. Lineage (NCBI taxonomy): Bacteria > Pseudomonadati > Pseudomonadota > Alphaproteobacteria > Hyphomicrobiales > Phyllobacteriaceae > Mesorhizobium > Mesorhizobium sp. WSM4833. The sequence continues at coordinate 19,276 of NZ_JBVVQG010000024.1, read as the reverse complement.
CACAAGGGCGTGAAAGTTTCGCCCGGCGAAACCAGCCTCGAGGACGTCTTCATCCAGTTCATGTCCGGCTCGAAGGACAACATGGCATGAACAGCGTCTTTTCCTTCGCCCGGCTTGGCGCCTTGCTGATCAAGGAATTCATCCAGATGCGGCGCGACCGCATCACCTTCGCCATGATGCTCGGCGTGCCGCTGATACAATTGGTGCTTTTCGGCTACGCCATCAACAACGACCCGAAAAGCCTGCCGGCAGCACTCGTGGCGACGAGCAACGATCCCTATACGCGCGCCATTGTCGCGGCGCTGCAGACCACCGGTTACTATCGTTTCGACCATGTCGCGCAAAGTGCCGCCGAGGCCGAGTTCCTGATATCGCGCGGCGACGTTGCCTTCGTCGTCACCATCCCGGCCGATTTCGCCAGGAGGGTGGAGAGCGGCAACAGCCCGCAGATACTCATCGAGGCCGACGCCACCGACCCGGCGGTGGCAAGCGGCGCCATCTCGACGCTCGGCACAGTCGCCAGCCAGGCGCTGCTGAGGGCGCAAGGCACGCAGGAAGCCGCCGCCGAGGCCGCCAAGGGTCAGCTCGATGTCGTCGTACACCGGCGCTACAATCCCGAAGGCATCTCGCAATACAACATCGTGCCCGGCCTGCTGGGCGTCATCCTGCAGATGACCATGGTGATGATGACCTCGATCGCGCTGACACGCGAGACCGAGCGCGGAACGATGGAGAACCTGCTGGCGATGCCGTCCAGCCCGCTCGAGATCATGATGGGCAAGGTGCTGCCCTATCTGGCGGTCGGCGGCGTGCAGGTGGTGGTGGTGCTGGCGGCGGCGAAACTTCTGTTCGCCATCCCCTTCACCGGATCGATGTCGCTGCTCCTGACCGCCGTGCTGATCTTCGTGCTGGCGCTGGTGCTGCTCGGCTACACGATTTCGACCATCGCCCGCACGCAGATGCAGGCGCTCCAACTCACCTTCTTCTTCTTCCTGCCGTCGATCATGCTGTCCGGCTTCATGTTCCCGTATCGCGGCATGCCGGACTGGGCACAAATCTTCGGCGAGATCTTCCCGCTGACGCATTTCCTGCGCATCACCCGCGCGGTGATGCTGAAGGGCGCCGAACTGCCGGCGGTGGCCGGCGAGATCGGTTGGCTGGTGGTGTTCGTGGCTTTGTTTGCCGGCGTAGCATTGGTGCGATTCCGGCGGACGCTGGATTAGACGCCGCACGACGTCCAGTCTTGCTACCAGCCTTTGCTCCTTGCTCCGCCCGTGGATGACGAAGGGAGAAATGCTTTCGCCAATCTCCATGGTTTATAACTGCCACTAACCGTTGAGCGATTTCGGGCCGCTGACGAAGGCGCTCCCCTTGACGTAAAACCGCAGCGGGCGATCGGCATCCTTTGTAATGCCGATCCGGATGCCTTGGGCGATGTCGCCGGCTTGATGCTCGTCGGTTGCCAGCCATAGCGGGCCTTTGCGGCAGAGATCGAGCCCGTCGAGCGAACGATCGATCCGCAACGCCTGGGCCAGCCTTCCCGGTCCTCGCGCAAGGTCGCGCAAGCGCTCGATGCCGCGATTGAGCCGCATGAGCGCAATGCCTTCGAGCGGCTCGAGCGCCCTGATGAGCACGCCGGTTCCGACCCCCGGCATCTCGCTCGAGACGTTGAGCATGTAGGAGATGCCGTAGGCGAGATAGACATAGGCGTGCCCAGCGTCGAGAAACAGCGAACGGTTGCGCGGGGTCATCCCCCGATAGCCGTGCCCGGCGGCGTCACCGGTCACATAGGCCTCGGTCTCGACGATGCGGCCGCTGGCGATGCCTTCGGGCAGTTCGCGCACCACGATCTTGCCGATGAGAGTGCGGGCAAGGGATGCTGTATCGTCGGGCAGCTCAGAACGCGTGAGCGGGCGGTAGATGACCATGTTCAGCCCGCCGACGATTTGGAGGCGGGCGAGGAGTGATCCAAGGCGAAACCTGCCTCAGATCCATGTCGGACCCTTTGGACATCCCGTCTCAAGCCGCCGCCATGATCCCGGCATAAGTGCCGAAATCGACATTGCCGCCGGACAGCACCACGGCAACGCATTTGCCGGATAGTTCGATCTCGCCCGACGACAGCGCCGCCAACGCCACGCAGCCGCCGGGCTCGACCACCAGCTTGAGATAGGCCATGGCGTCGCGCATCGCCTGTGCCGTCGCCTTGTCGGAGACGGCGATGCCGCCTGCCAGGTTCCTGCGGTTGATCTCGAAGGTGATCAGGCCGGGCTCCGCGGTCAGGATCGCGTCGCAGATCGACGCGTGGCCGGGTTCGTTCGACACCCTGGCGCCGGCGGCCAGCGACCGGCGGGTGTCGTCGAAATTCTCGGGCTCCACCGCCCAGACCGCAGTGTTGGGCGAGGCGTCCTTGACGGCAACCGAAATGCCGCTGGTCAGGCCGCCGCCGCCGCAGGGAATGACGACCGCGTCGAGGTCGACGCCAAGCGCTTTTGCCTGGCGCATCAATTCGAGGCCGATCGTGCCTTGGCCCGCAATGATGGCCGGGTCGTCGAAGGGTGGCACCAGCACCATGCCTCTTTCCACGTAAGGGCGAACCACGCTCATGCGGTCGTCGCGAAAGCGGTCGAACGGCACCACCTCCGCCCCCATCTTGCGGACGTTAGCGATCTTCATCGCCGGCGCGTCTGAAGGCATGGCGATGACCGCCTTGACGCCGAACATCGCGGCCGAAGCGGCGACACCCTGCGCATGATTGCCCGACGAGAAGGCGACGACGCCCTGGCTGCGTTCTTCGTCGCTCAGCGACGACAGCTTGTTGTAGGCACCACGGAACTTGAACGAGCCGGTACGCTGCAGCGTCTCCGGCTTGAACAGGATGCGGCCGCCGAAGCGCTTGTTCAGCTCCTGCGATTCGATCAACGGGGTTTCGACGATCAGGCCGGCGAGACGCGCGGCGGCGGCGTGGATGTCGGCGATGCTGGGAGGGGTGGTGGCGGTCATGTGAGGTCCAGTGGACAGGGGTCTTTCCATGATGCCCGCAAAGGGAGGTGGCGCACCATGGGAAAAATGTGACCGTTACAAGGTTTAGCGAGGCGGTCGCCAACGCCTCGGCTGCACGCCTCCCTCTGGCCTGCCGGACATCTCCCCATGGGTGGGGAGATCGGCTGGGTATCCGCTTTCGCCAATTTCCAACGTTGAAGAAGGGGCACACCTAATGAAGCTGCCAATCTCCCCCTCGTGGGGGAGATGTCCGGTAGGACAGAGGGGGGCGCCGTCCCGCCGCCGTCCCACGAGTTCACCCCAACAGCGTCCTCTGCCTCTTGCTCCCACCCAGCTTGCGCCAGTTGTTGAAGCGGTGGCTGGCGGCGGCAAAGGATATCTTCATCTGCTGGGCGACCGAATAGCGCGACTTGCCCTCGTCGAACATGCGGTAGCAGCACTCGACGCCTTCCTCGGTCAGTTTGCCGTCCGGCGCCTTGTTGTGCGGATTGGCGGGGTCGAATTTCTCGACCTGCTGCTCGACCAGGCCTTTCAGGCGCTGCAGATCGGCTTCGATGCTGGCGATGAGATCGAGAACGGGCTTTGGGTCATAGGGATGCGGAGGCTGTTTTGCCGTCATCTGCGGGTTCCTTGTTCTGGTTGGGTTGAATTATATAGGTGAACATTCACTGATAATGAAGGGGTCGGCCCGGCATGCGAGCTTCAACAATTCTTGACCGCGACCCAAGCGCGCAATTGACCGGAGGCACCTTGAGCCCTAGTTTAGAATTATTCTAAACTAGGGTGAATTCCTCATGCTTTCCCGTGTTTTCGGCTTCGGCCGCCGCCCCTTCGAATCGCTTTCCGAACAGGAGATCCTGGCGCTGGCCATTTCGTCCGAGGAGGATGACGGTCGCATCTATCGGGCCTATGCTGACGGCCTGACGGAAAACTTCCCGCAATCGGCAAAAGTGTTCGAGGAGATGGCCGAGGAAGAGGATGGCCATCGCGATTCGCTGATCGAGCTTTTCCGCAAGCGTTTCGGCGAGCGCATTCCGCTGATCCGGCGCGAACATGTGAAGGGCTATTACGAGCGCAAGCCCGACTGGCTGGTCCGGCCGCTCGGCATCGAGCACGTGCGCAGCCAGGCCGAGGCGATGGAGCGGCAAGCCTACCTTTTCTATGTCGAGGCTGCCAAGCGCACGGCGGATGCCTCGACGCGAAAACTGCTCGACGATCTGGCGGTGGCCGAACTGGGCCATGAGACACTGGCGCAGCGGCTGGAGCAGAAACATGTGCCGGGCGAAGTGAAGGATGAAGAGACCGCCGCCGAGCAGCGCCAGTTCATCCTCACCTATGTGCAACCAGGGCTGGCCGGGCTGATGGACGGATCGGTGTCCACACTGGCGCCGATCTTTGCTGCCGCCTTTGCCACGCATGACACCTGGCAGACGCTGCTGGTCGGGCTTGCCGCCTCGATCGGCGCCGGCATTTCGATGGGCTTCACCGAAGTCGCTTCAGACGACGGCAAGCTGTCGGGCCGCGGCTCGCCGCTCAAGCGCGGTCTGACCGTCGGCATCATGACGACGCTGGGCGGTCTCGGGCATGCACTCCCCTATCTCATTCCGCATTTCTGGACGGCGACCGGGGTTGCCGCGGTGGTGGTGTTCTTCGAATTGTGGGCGATCGCTTTTGTCCAGAACCGCTACATGCAGACGCCCTTCCTGCGCGCCGCCTTCCAGGTGGTGCTGGGCGGCGCCCTGGTGTTCGCGGCCGGCGTGCTGATCGGGAATGCGTGAGTAGCCTCACTCACCCATTCACCGCCCGACTGTCGGCCGGCGCCTCGTCCCTTTCCGTCAGCCCATAGTCCCTCACGACATGGGCGATGCGCAATCGGTAGCCGGCAAAGATGCCGCCGCGACCGGCCTTCTGCGCCTGCCGGTGTTCCTCGGTGTTGCGCCAGTCCTTCACGGCTTCCTCATCTCGCCAGAACGACAGCGACAGGATGCGGTTCGGATCGGCCAGACTCTGAAAACGCTCGATGGAGAGAAAGCCGTCAATGCCGTCGAGCAGCGGACGCAGGTCCGCGGCGATGCTCAGATAGGCATCGCGCCGACCCTCCGCCGGCTCGACCTCGAAGATGACGGCAATCACGGCAGCACCAGTTTCGCGTGCGGGCCTGAGGCCAGTTTCAGGAACATGCGATCCTCCTTCAGGATGAATCTCTCGCGTTTGGCGAACTCGTAGTTTGCCTTGCCGGCGGGATCGGCGGCAAGCCGGGCGCGATAGGCTTCGTAGGCGGCCAGGCTTTCGATGTTATAGGCCGCATAGGCGGTCGTCGCCGAGCCCTCATGCGGCGCGTAATAGCCGATCAGATCGGCGCCGCAGCGCGGAATGGCCTGACCCCAGTTGCGCGCATACTCCTCGAAGGCCGCCTTGCCGAACGGGTCGATCTCGTAGCGGATGAAGCAGGTGATGGTCATTGTGGTCTCCTCGGCTTGCGTCGATAGTTTGAACGGCATCGAAACGTCGTGCCGACTGGTCTGCTAGGGCTGCCAGAAGGACTTCGCGCATTCGCGGCGCACGTCTTGCCGCGTCAGGCCAAGGTCGCGCAGCTGATGGTCGTCGATCTCGGCAAGATCGAGACGCTGCAGATGGCGGTCATACCAGCGGGCCAGCAGCCGCGAACGCAACCAGCTGACGAACGGGAAGAACCGACGGCTGTGGAGCGGGGCTGAGGGGAAAGCGGTTCGTGCGGCCATCGTCGTCTCCTTGATCTCACCGGAGAATAGTGATTATCTGACAAGAACGCTTCGATGAGGAACGAACTATGCGCGAAGGACCCGACATCGCCGGCATCGCCAGCCTGGTCGGCGACCCGGCACGGGCAAACATGCTAAATGCCCTGATGGGCGGCACGGCGCTGACAGCAAGCGAGCTGGCGCTCGAGGCCGGCGTCTCGCTGCCGACCGCCAGCTCGCACCTGGGCAAACTGATGGAACGTGGGCTGCTGACGGTGGCGAGCCAGGGCCGGCATCGCTATTACGGCCTCGCCGGACCGCAGGTGGCGGGCATGATCGAAGCCATCACAGGCGTCGCGGAAGCCGTCGGTCCAAAGCGTGTGCGGCCGGGTCCGCGCGATGCAGCGATGCGCGTGGCGCGCGTCTGCTACGATCACCTCGCCGGCGAGCAGGCAGTGGCGATGCTCGACCGGCTCGTCGCCAAGAACGTACTGGTCCGCGACGAACAAGAGATCAGGCTCGGGCCATCGGCGGCTTCGCATTTCGCCGCGATCGGCATCGACGTCTACACCAAGCCGCGCCGGCCGGTATGCCGCGCCTGCCTCGACTGGAGCGTGCGCCGTTCGCACCTCGCCGGCACGCTGGGCGCCGCCATCCTCGACAAGATCCTTGCCGAGAAATGGGCGCGCCGCGAGAAGGACAGCCGCGCGGTGATTTTCTCGCTGCCGGGCAAGCAGGCTTTCGAGAAGGTGTTTCTGAGCTGAGGAGCCGACGCTGATTTCGTCAGCTGGCAGGCCAGAGGGGGCGTGAAGGATCGCTGCGCTGGCAAATTGCGCGAACTACCCCCGCTTCAACGCCTTCCCCTGCTTGAAAAATTCCCTCCACGGATCGGCTTTCGCCAGCTGCTTCAGCGTCGTCTTGTCGCCGATCGGGAAAGCGTTCGGCGGCAAGCCGGCCTCGATCTCTGGCCAGGTCACCGGCATCGACACGGTGGCGCCTTTCTTGGCGCGCGAGGAATAGGGCGCGACCGTCGTCGAGCCCCTGCCGTTGCGCAGATAGTCGACGAAGATCTTTCCTGTGCGCGCTTTTTTCGACAGCGTCGCCGTGTAGCGATCGGGGGCACCCTGCTCCAACGCGCGGGCAAAGTCATGGGCGAAGCCCTTCACCGCGTCCCATTCGGCAGACGGCTTCAGCGGCACCAGCACGTGATAGCCCTTGCCGCCCGAGGTCTTGACGAAATTCGGCAGCGACAGCTCGTCGAGCTTGCCTCTGATATCGAGCGCCGCCTCGCGCACCGCCTTCACGTCGACGCCTTCGTCCGGGTCGAGATCGAAGATGATCTGGTCGGGCTTTTCGATCTCATCGATCGTGCACCCCCAGATGTGGATCTCGACCACGCCATACTGGACCAGTGCGGCAACACCATCGAAATCCCGGATGAACAGGATCTCCTCGCCGTCGGTCGGGTCCTTCATGCGCGCGATCTTATCGCTCATGCCAGCCGAGGCATGTTTCTGGAAGAAACGCTGGCCGCCGACACCGTCCGGCGCCCGCACCAGGCTGAGCGGCCGGTTGACCACGAACTGTTCCATGCGCGGCCAAACCTGTGCGTAATGGTCGAGCAGGCCCTGCTTGGATATGTTTTCGTCCGGCCACAGCAGCTTGTCGGGATGCGAGAGTTTGACCGTGGTCGTCATCGACCCGGCGGCTTTGCCGCCTGATGCCGGCTTGGCCGTGCTCTTGCCTGTCGATGGCTTGCCTGTCGCCGCTTTGGGCTTTTCCTGCACGACTTCCTCCGCCGGCTTGTCCTCGCGCAACCCCTGGAACGAGGCGTGGCGTATTATACGGTCCGAGGTCCAGCTGCGAAACTCCACTTCGCCGACAAGTTCAGGCTTGACCCAGACCAGGCCCTTGCCCTTCGGCACGGCGGTGGAGAAGGGCGATGATTTTGCCGTCAACGCATCGAGTTTTGCCTTCAGCTCATTGGCGCCCTTGCCCGAAAAACCAGTGCCGACGCGGCCGGCATAATGCAGCTTGCCGCCCTCGTGGAAGCCGACCAGGATCGAGCGCAGGCCGCGCCCGGTCTTGTCCGACGGCAGGTAGCCGCCAATGACGAACTCCTGCCGCGCCGTGCATTTCGACTTCACCCAGGTTGGGCCGCGGCCGCTGCGATACGGTGCATCGGCACGCTTGGAGACGACGCCTTCCAGGCCCATCCGGCAGGCATGCTCCAGCATGATCTTGCCGGGTTCGGCGAAATGGTCGCTGAAGCGGACCGCCGCATTGTCGGAGTGTTCGCCGAGCAGTTCCTGCAAGGCCTGCTTGCGCTCGACCAGCGGCTCGCGCCGCAAATCCCTTCCATCGAGGCGCATCAGGTCGAACACGTAATAGATGAAACGATTGGTCCGCTTCGCCGACAGGTCTTGCTGCAGCAGCGCGAAGGACGAAACACCACTGTCGGCCAACACCACCACCTCGCCATCGAGGATGGCGTCGCTGCACTTCAGCCCGGCCAACTCCGCGACGATCTCGCCGCCGAATTTCTTCGTCCAGTCGAGGCCGGTGCGGGTCAGCAGCCGCACATCGGTGCCGGCGATCTGCGCCTGCATGCGATAGCCGTCGAACTTCACTTCGTGCAGCCAGTCCTTGCCCGGCGGCGCATCGCGCTCCAGCGTGGCCAGCTGCGGCTCGATGAAGTCGAGTTTCTTGCCCGCGGCCTTCGCCCTGCCGCCGACCGGCTTGTTGGAATGCCAGACTTTCGGCTTCTCGCCCTTCGCGGTCTTGCCCTCGCCGACCTCCTCGATGGTCAGGCCCGATTTCACCGATTCAGGCGCTTCCTTGAGGATGTCCTCGCCGGGACGCGCTGCGGCATCGTCCGACTTGATCAGCAGCCAGTTGTCGCGCTTTTCACCCGCACGCGGCTTCAGCCGCACCAGATGCCATGCCCCATGCAGCTTGTGTCCCCTGAGCTCGAAGCTGATATGGCCCTTTTTCATCGCCTTGGCCGGGTCGATCTCGGGAATCCAGGTGCCCTCGTCCCAAACGATAACCGAACCGCCGCCATATTCGCCCTTGGGAATGGTGCCTTCGAACGGCGCATAGTCGATCGGGTGATCCTCGACATGGACAGCCAGTCGCTTCTCATGCGGGTCGAGGCTCGGGCCGCGCGTCACCGCCCAGCTCCACAGCACGCCGTCATGCTCGAGCCGCAAGTCGTAATGCAACCGCGTCGCGGCATGCTTGTGGATGACGAAGATGCCGCCCGCGCCGCCCTGCTTGGTCCGGGCGACCTTGCCGGCCGGTTCGGCGGTTTTCTTGAAATCGCGCTTGGAATGATATTGTTCGAGGCTGGCCATTCGTTGGGGTTCCTCACGCCGATTTGCGTTTGGGCGCGCTGGCTTTCGACTTGGCGCGTTTGGCCGCTGGCCTGGCCTTCGCCGACGAAGATGTTTTCGATGACCCGGAGTCCGACAAGCTCTTCTTCAGCGCGTCGAACAGATTGACGACATTGGAAGGTTTGGGCGCCGCCTTGGCCTTCGGCGCCTTGTGGCCGGCCTTCTTGGCGCGGATCAGCTCCAGCAGCGCGTCCTCGTATTTGTCGTCGAATTTCGAGGGATCGAACTTCGTCTTCTTCTTGTCGATGATCAACTCGGCCAGATCGGTCATCTCCTGATCGGTCTTCACGGGCTCGATGTCGCCGAAGACGGTGTCCGGTTGACGTACCGTGTTGTCGTAGCGCAGCGTCGTCAGCACCATGCCCTTGCCGAGCGGTTCGATCACCACCGGCCGTTCGCGTCGGTAGAGCACGATACGCGCCAGCCCGGCCATCTTCTTGCCCGCCATCGCATCGCGAATGACGGCGAACGCCTCTTCCGACACCTTGTCGGCCGGCGCCACATAGTAGGGCGTGTCGAGATAGATCTGCTGGATCGAAGCTTTGTCGACGAAGCCGTCGAGCGCCATCGTGTGCGAGGATTCGATCTGCACCGCCTCGATCTCGTCTTCCTCGATATGGATGAAATTGCCATCGTTGAGTTCATAACCCTTGATCTCGTCATCCTCCTCCAACGGCTTGCCGGTTTCGGCATCGACATAGAGGCGCTTCACCGTGTTGCCGGTCTTGCGGTTGAGAATGCGAAACGAGACCCGCTCCGTATGGGTGACGACATTGGTCAGTTCGACGGCACAGGTGACCAGCGAAAGCTTCAGATAGCCTCTCCAGGCCGGACGCGGCGCCATGATATCTTCCCTTCAGAACCAGATGAAGGTGAGAACGGACAGATCGCGCTCCAGTTCCGCGCTCCCGCGCCGATCTGGATGCCAAGGGGCCGCCTGGTTGGTTCTGGCCGCCAGCACGGAAATTTCGCGGGCTCGGCAAAAGTTGAAACAGAACCGCGCGCAGGCGACATTCAAACGAAACATATGTGATGCAAAAGTCACATTGGCCGGAATGCCAACCAACTGCACGGAAAGACCCCGAATCAGCCGCATTCCAGCCACGAAGCAAGGCATTTTCGACCAGATATTAACATCACGTTCACCGACTATTCACGCCTCGACGCTATGATGACCGCAATTCGGAAGGGACATCCGAAAATCGGGACAGGGACAAGGTAATGAACTTCCTCGCGCACCTCATCGGCTATGCCGCCGCCATCCGCGAATTCGTCGCGCCGACCTACCGGCCCGAACGCTATTACATGCGCGGCCCCGGCCCGGCCTGCGCCCGTCGCGGCAACTCGCTGGGCGCGCACTGATCATGGCTTTCGAAAATCGCCACAACAGCCGGATCTGCAGGCCGGCCGCCTCTACCCGCGCCACCACCTATCGCGCCGAGCGTCCCGCTCTCGCCGACAGGCGCCGTGCGACATCGCCACGGCTTTGATACCATCGCTGGCCGGCTTAGTGTCATAGGACACGAGCAGCCGAGGCCAGCGTGACGGACCATCTTCAACCAGTTCGACCCCAGTCAACTCGTCCCTTCGAAACAGTTCTCGACTCACGCCATCCATTGATCGTTTTCGATGGCGTCTGCGTGCTCTGCTCCGGTTTCGTGCGCATGGTGGTCAGGCTCGACCGCCAAGGCCGTTTCCGCTTCGCCACCGCGCAGTCGCCCTTCGGTGAAGCGCTGTTCCGGAAGCATGGACTGCGCACCGACTCTTACGAAACCAATCTCGTCCTGATCGACGGCGTCGCCTTCACGCGGCTGGACAGTTTTGTCGCCGTCATGGCGGAACTCGGCTGGCCTTGGCGGGCGGCCAAGGCACTGTTGCTGTTGCCGCGCCCGCTGCGTGGTTGGCTCTATGATCGCATCGCCAGGAACCGCTACGCCCTGTTCGGCAGGAAGGATGCTTGCGACATTCCTTCTCCGGAGCTGCGCAAGCGGTTCCTTGGCTGAGGGTGTGGCTATGCGCTACCGCGGCTGGCTCGTGCCATCCGGCCGGCACGGCTCGAGCACGATCGGTCCGCCTGCCGTCCTCCCCAATTCCCGGCAGCCCTGAACCGTGCACAGTGTCCAGCCGTCGCTGGTTGCACCTGAAGCGGCGAGCACGACGCGCCGCTGCGGGCCGACATCAGGCGCATAGCTCCACCAACCCTCCTTCAGCACAGCGCCTTCCGGTGGCTCCATGCCGGCGCCCGAGCCCTCGATCCGGGCTTCGACCACCTGCAGGCCGGAGGACGTGACCTTCCAGTCTTCTTGCCAGCGCGTCCGTTCCACCGAATGCGTCCAGGACAGCGTGAAGGCGGCGACGGAGAGCGTTACCGTCTTGCCCGCGGCCAGGAGGCACAGGCTCATGTTCTGACTGAAGCCTGCCGCGCGCGAAAACAGTGCCAGCCGATCCAGGCCAGCGCCAGCACCCAGCCGGCCTCGTCGGTGAGCGGCACCGCGGCGACCAGCAGCACGCCGGCCGCGAAGGCGACGAGCCGCTCCCACCACGCCATGCGGGTGACCAGAAAACCGACGGCGGCGGCACCCCACAGCACGATGCCCATGCACGCTTTTGCGACGATGTAGGCGACCTCGACGGGATAGCCGAACTGGGCGGCGATCGGACCTGCGTCCTGCAGCATCAGCGCCGGCGTGTAGACAGCCATGAACGGCACAACGAAGCCGGCAATGGCCAGCTTGGTCGCCTGGATGCCGATCTTCAGGCCGCTTTCCCTGGCCATCGGTGCGGCGGCGAACGCCGCCAGCGCCACCGGGGGCGTCAAATCGGCCATGATACCGAAATAGAACACGAACATGTGGCTCACCAGCAGCGGCACGCCAAGCTCGAGCAGCGCCGGCCCGGCCAGCGACGAGGTGATGATGTAGTTGGGAATGGTCGGAATGCCCATGCCCAGCACCAGGCAGGTGACCATGGTCAGCACCAGCGACAGGAACAAATTGTCCTCGCCGATCGAGATGATCCAGCCGATGAAGGTCGAGGCGATGCCGGTCAGCGTCAGCGTGCCGATGACGATGCCGACAATGGCGCAGGCAATGCCGACCGGCAGCGCGTTCTTGGCGCCTTCGGCGAGCGAGTCGACACAGATTTGCAACGTCTCGCGGCCGCCCTTGAACGTGAAGCAGGCGACGACCAATGCGGCGATCACCAGGCCGAGGAGGTTGACGCCGAACTTCATGAACGAAGCGGCGGCAAGCCCGAGCGCGATCCAGAACACGATGCGGAAGGCCAACGGCCCGATCGCTGCCGCCAACGGCGTGCCGAGGATGAGCACGATGGTCAACGCCAGGCCCATCGTGCCGGCGAAGATCGGCGTATAGCCGGCAAACAGCAGGTAGATGAGCGCTGCCAGCGGCAGCATCAGCGGCCAGTGTTGCCGCACCGCGTCCCACGGATTGGGCAGCTCGGCCTTGGCCATGCCGTGCAGGCCCGCCTTGCCGGCTTCCAGATGCACCTGCCAGAAGCAGGCGCCGAAATAGAGCAGCGCCGGGATGATCGCCGCCTTGACCACTTCGGCATAAGGCACGTTCAGCGTCTCGGCCATGATGAAGGCGACCGCGCCCATCACCGGCGGCATGATCTGGCCGCCCATCGAGGAGGTCGCCTCGACGGCGCCGGCAAAAGCCGAGCGGAAGCCGAAGCGCTTCATCAGCGGGATGGTGAACTGGCCGCTGGCCACCACATTGGCGACACCCGAGCCGGAAATGGTGCCCATCAGCGCCGAGGACAGCACGCAGACCTGCGCCGGGCCGCCGCGCCACGAGCCGACCAGGCCAAGCGCGAAATCGTTGAACAGCGCGATCATGCCGGCGCGTTCGAGAAAGGCGGCAAAGACGACGAAGATGAAGATGTAGGCAGCCGAGACATAGATCGGTGTGCCGTAGATGCCTTCGGTGCCGTAGGCGAAGGTGTCGACGAGCTGGGCGAAATCATAGCCGCGATGGATGAGCGGCGGCGGCAAATGGTTGCCGACGAAGCAATAGGCGAGGAAGATGAAAGCGATGACCGCCAGCGGCAGGCCCATCAGCCGCCGCGCTGCCTCGAAGACCAGCACCACCAGCACCGCGCCGACGATGAGGTCCGGCGTGGTCAGGAAGCCGGAGCGGCGGATCAGATCGGTGTAGAACACCCAATTGTAGAGGCCGGTGCCGAAGCCGAGCGCCCCGAGCGTCCAGAACGCGGCTTTCGCCGGCATGCTCTTGGCGCGCAGATTGGCGATCAGGCCAAAGCCGAGCAGCAGCAGGAAGCCGACATGCATGGCCCGCACCACTTGGCTCGGAATGCTGCCATAGGCGGCGACATAGATCTGGAACACGGAAAAGGCGACGGCGATGAGAAAGGCGGCCTTGCCCGCAAGGCCGTCGCCGAAGCCCGGCGGCAGCCCTTCGACCTGTTCTTCGACGGCAGGCAGATGGAAGATGGCGGATTTGCCGTCGGTTGATGTTCCAGACGTTGCTTCGGTCATCCGACGGACCCGCCCTACTTCAACAAGCCCTTCTCCTTGTAGTACCGCTCGGCACCGGGGTGCAGCGGCACCGGCATGCCGTCGAGCGCCTTGGCCGGGTCGATCGCCTTGGCGGCGGCATGTGCCGCAGCCAGTTGGTCGAGATGGTCGAACATCAGCTTGGTCATCTGGTAGGCGGTCTCGTCGGAGACATCGGCGCGGGTGATGAGGAAATTGCCGACGGCGGCGGTGGCGACATCCTCGCTTTGGCCTTCATACGTGCCCTTGGGAATGACCACCGACAGATAGGGCGCGCCGATCTTGGCGACGTCCTCGGCCGGCACCGCCACGACATTGATCGGCACGGAGGTGGCGAGGTCGCGGATCGAGGCGACGCCGAGCCCGGCCGATTGCAGCGTGGCGTCGAGCTGCCGGTTCTTGATCAGCTCGACCGATTCGGCGAAGGGCAGATACTCGACCCGGCCGAGATCCTCATACTTCAACCCGGCGGCGGCGAAGATGGCGCGGGCGTTGAGCTCGGTGCCGGAGGCCGGCGCGCCGACCGACAGGCTTTTGCCCTTGAGGTCGGCCAGCGTCTTGATGCCGGACTCCCGGCTGGCGACGATCTGGATGTAGTTGGGATAGATGGCTGCGATGCCGCGCAACTTATCGAGCTTGCCGGGGAAACCGGCCTCGGCATTGCCTTCGGCGGCCAGCTTGACGGAATCGCCCAGCGCAAACGCGATCTCGCCCTTGCCCTGCTGCAACAGATTGAGGTTTTCGACCGAAGCCTTTGTTGCCTGCACCTGGGTGCGGGCGCCTTCGATGCCCTTGCCGTAGATTTCCGACAGTGCCACGCCGAGCGGATAATAGACGCCAGATGTGCCGCCGGTGAGCACGTTGATGAATTCCTGCGCCTTGGCGGAAACAGCGCCTAGGCCAAGCGACAGCGCCACGGCGCCGGCCGCAACAAGTTTCGTCCTGAAATGGAACATCTGATTTCCTCCCTGAAATAGCAGCCGCATCACCTCCCTGACGCGAACAGAAGCGAGTTTAGACAGCGAGATGGAAATGCCAACCCGCAATCCCATGCGTTAGACGAATGGTTGAGTGCGGGATGCACAGATGGCCGCTTGCGTGAAATGTCTTCGGAGCCGAAAGATTTTTCCAATGCCTGTCGAAATCGGCCAGGGCCGCGCGACATACGTCCGGCTCGCAAACGAAGCAGCCTTCGAAACAACGGGAGAAGACCATGCGATACATGCTTTTGATCTACGTCAATGAAGCCGCGATGGCGGCCGCGCCGACCGATAAGACCTACGAGATCAGCGCTGCCTATGGCGCGTATACCGATGCGTTGAAGAAATCCGGCGCCTGGCTGGCCGGCGACCGGCTGAAGCCGACCCAGGCCGCCACTTCGGTGCGGATGGTCAATGGCAAGACCAACGTGCTCGATGGCCCCTATGCCGACACCAAGGAGCAGCTTGCGGGCTTCTACATGATCGAGGCCGAGGATGCCGATGCCGCTATCGCCTGGGCGGCGCGCTGCCCCGCGGCCAGCGCCGGCACGGTCGAGCTGCGGCCGATCTGGGAACAGACCATGTGATGGAAAGTGGCCTGGAGATCGCGCGGGCGGCAGCGGAGACCGCCGCCCGGCAAAGCTACGGCAAGCTTGTCGCCTGGCTCGCGGCCCGCACGCGCGACGTGGCCGCAGCCGAGGACGCGCTGGCCGATGCCTTTGCCGCCGCCCTCGAACGCTGGCCAAGAACCGGCGTACCCAAGAAACCGGAAGCCTGGCTGCTGGCGGTGGCAAGGCGGCGCCGCGTCGATGCGGTGCGGCGCCGGCTGACCAGCGAGGCCGGCCGCGAGCATCTCAAGCTGATTGCCGAGGAAGCGGAGGCGCGCATGACCGACGAAGACCTGCCCGACGAGCGGCTGCGGCTGATGTTCGCCTGCGCCCATCCGGCGATCGAATCGAGCGTGCGTTCGCCGCTCATCCTGCAGACGGTGCTGGGGTTCGACGCCGCGACGATCGCTTCCGCCTTCCTGGTCTCGCCGGCAACGATGGGCCAGCGCCTGGTGCGAGCCAAGTCCCGCATCCGTGAAACCGGTATTCCGTTCCGCGTGCCGGAGCAGGCCGAACTCGGCGAACGGCTGGATGCGGTGCTGGAAGCGATCTACGCCGCCTTCGCCGAAGGCTGGTCCGACCCGGCGGGCACCGAGACGCGAGGGCGCAATCTGGCGACCGAAGGCATTTGGCTCGGCCGGCTGGTGGCTTCGCTGTTGCCGGAGGAGCCGGAGGCGCTGGGCCTCCTCTCGCTGATGCTGTTTGCTGAGTCGCGCCGCGCCGCACGGCGCAGCGCCGCCGGCGGCTTCGTGCCGCTGGCGGAACAGGATTGCCTTCTATGGGACCGCGCGCTGATCGATGAGGCGGAGGCGCTGCTTTCCAACGCCGCGGCCAAGGGCATCATCGGCCGCTACCAGCTTGAGGCGGCCGTGCAGTCCGCGCATGCGGCACGACGGCTGACCGGCCGCACCGACTGGGCGGCGATCCGCGAGCTCTACGACGCGTTGCTTTCGATCGCAGGATCGCCGGTGGTGGCGATAAATCGCGCGGTGGCGATCGCCGAGGCCGAGGGCGCAGTGGCGGGATTGGCGGCCCTCTACGTGCTGGGCGACGACAAACGGCTTGATGACTATCAGCCCTATTGGGCCGCACGCGCCGGTCTCCTGGCCAGGCTTGGTCAGGTACTGCAAGCCTGCGAAGCCTATGACCGGGCGATCGGCCTCGAGCGCGACCCGGCGGTGCGCCGCTTCCTGCAGGAAAAGCGGGCAGTGCTCAGAAATTGAGCTTCAGCCCGGCCACATCTCGTGCGAGGTGTTGAGCGTCTTCATCAGCGGATGGTCGCGCAGCCGCGCCCACAGGCGTTCAATGTTCGGCCATGCCGTCCGCGCGCTGTCGATGTCGGGATGCCAGGCCACCAGCATGACCAGATAGATGTCGGCCAGCGACATCCGCTCGCCGACCAGCCAGTCACGGCCTTCAAGCGCGGCATCCAGAACGGCAAAGCCACGGTCCATCTCGGCCACGGCTGCCTGCTTGACCGCCTTGGTGCCTTCGGGATCGGCAGTGTAGCGGTATGCGTAGTAGAAACGCAGCACCGCCGGATAGAGCACCGACGACATGAAGGCCATCCAGCGCAGGAAATCGGCGCGGGCAGGCGCGTCTGCTGCCGGCGCCAGATTGGCATCGGGATGACGCTCGGCAAGCAGGATGCAGATCGCCGCCGATTCCGTCATCGAGCTTCCGTCCGGCAAGGTCAGCACCGGCACCTGGTTCAACGGACTGATGTCGAGGAAGGCGGGGTCGGGCCGGTCGGTCTTCGGCACGTCGATCTGCTCGAACTGTGCATTCGCCAACACCAGCGCTGCCTCGACGACGAAGCCGCCGCTGCCAGGACGGGTATAAAGCTTGTACATGAAATTCTCCCCCGGCCGCGCAAAGCAGGCCGGGGCGATATGAACCGGAAGCGGTGCCGCGCTCAAGCCGCCGATGGCGGCCACGCGCGTTTTTTCAGCGGGCCAGCTTGGACGCGAAGGAGCGTCGGACTACGATCCCAGCCCCTCGAACAGGATTGTCGACAGATAGCGCTCGGCGAAGGACGGGATGACCACCACAAGATTTTTGCCCTTGTTCTCCGGCCGCGAGCCGACGACGATGGCCGCCTGCAGGGCGGCGCCCGAAGAGATGCCGACCGGCACGCCTTCGAGGCGGGCGACGAGGCGGGCATTGGCCACCGAATCCTCGTTCGACACCTTGACGATCTCGTCATAGATCGTCGTGTCGAGGATTTTGGGCGCAAAACCGGCGCCGATGCCCTGGATCTTGTGCGGGCCGGGCTGGCCGCCCGACAGAACCGGCGAGGAGTCGGGCTCGACGGCGACGACATGCACGGAGGGCTTGCGCTTCTTCAGCACCTGGCCGACGCCGGTGATGGTGCCGCCGGTGCCGATGCCGGCGACGAAGATATCGACCTCGCCATGCGTATCGTTCCAGATTTCCTCGGCCGTCGTCGTACGGTGGATTTCCGGATTGGCCGGGTTCTCGAACTGCTGCGGGATGATCGCATTGGGGATCGTCGCTGCCAGTTCGTCGGCCTTGGCGATGGCCCCCTTCATACCTTTCGGACCCTCGGTCAGCACCAGCTCGGCGCCGAGCAGCGCCAGCATTTTCCGGCGCTCGACCGACATTGTTTCGGGCATCGTCAGGATCAGCTTGTAGCCCTTGGCCGCGGCGGCGAAGGCAAGCGCGATGCCGGTGTTGCCCGACGTCGGTTCGATCAGCGTTGTCTTGCCGGGAGAAATCTTGCCTGATGCCTCAAGTGCCTCGATCATCGCCACGCCAATGCGGTCCTTGACCGAGGCGATCGGATTGAAGAATTCGAGCTTGGCGATGAGATTGGCGACGATGCCCTTTTCCCTGGCGAACTTGTCGAGCCGCACCAGGGGAGTGTCGCCGATCGTATCGGTGATGGAATTGTAGACGCGGCCGCGGCCGGGCACGCGGGCTGATGTGGCGGACTTGTTCATTTGTTTCGCTCCCAGAACTTCAGGCGAGTAAGGATTTCAGGCAGTGGAATTGCAGCCGGCAAGATAGGGCCTTCGGTCGCGCAAGATAGACTGTCGGCTGAAAATATCCGAGTGGGACCTGTGTCTAAAACCGTGCCGTCCCGGAAAAGCATTTCTCGCAAAGGCCTGTTTGCGAAATGCTTTGGCCGAAAGCTCTCTATTGCCGAGCGGCAATCGCTGCAGCAGCACCGACCATGAAGCCGGCCGCCGTGCGGTTCAGCGCCTTGAGCGCGCGGGGCGATTTCAGAAACCAGCGCGCCTTGGCCGCCAGCGCCAGATACGGCACCAGCACCACCAACAGCACGACAACGGTCAGCGCGACGAGGATGCCGTAATCCGCCAGCGTGATGGTTTTCAGGTCGACGATGGTCGGCGTGATCGCGAGATAGAAGATCATCGTCTTCGGATTGCCGAGCGTGACGGTCAGGCCGGCGGCAAAGCTCGACAGCAAGCCGCCCTTGCCTTTTCCGGCCTCGACGGTCTCGGGCGTGATGCCGCTGTTCCAGAAGCGCCAGCCGAGAAAGGCGAGATAGGCGACGCCGAGCCATTTGACGGCCAGGAAAACCATGCCGAAGGATTGTGCGACGAAGGCGAGGCCAAGCACCACGGCGGTCAGATAGGTGATGTCGCCAACCATCAGGCCAAACGACATCGCCAGCGACGATCGGAAGCCTGAGCCGAGCGCACGGGCGACCAGCGCGGTGATGCCGGGACCAGGAATCGCGGCGGCGATGCCGAGGGCCGCACTATAGGCGAGGAATCCGGTAAGGGTCATGGCGCTGGTCTCGGATCAGAGCGTTTTATTGCATGGGACAGGCCAAGATTGAATTCCCTGGGGCCGGATTCTATTGCACCAGATATCGAGGGCTCGCCTTACGAAGCCCCCTCATCCGGCCGCTTCGCGGCCACCTTCTCCCCGAGGGGAGAAGAGACGGGCGCCAGCGTCTGCTGACTCCTTGTATCTACACGAGAGAGATTTCGTGGGATTAGAGCGATTGAGCCAAGGTCCGGGTGGCCGCCCGGACCTTGGC
>NZ_JBVVQG010000023.1:0-64429 GCF_055811095.1 Mesorhizobium sp. WSM4833 | reverse complement strand
GGTCTGCTTAAACGGCGAATGCGCCTCATGAGCGTCACTAGCTGCGGGCTAAGAGACCTCAAGCGGGCGCGAGGGTCGACCCCCACTCCGTCGAGCTTCGCTCGACACCTCTCCCCCGATCGACGGGGAGAGGAAAGGGCAGGCAATGAGCGGCGGCGCTGACCCGAGGTGGTTGTCCCGGATAGACATGCGAGCGGCAACCGATCGCCGCATATTATTCAATCAAGAATTTGGGAGGTAGCGGTGTCCGACAAGGTGAAAGTGCTGGTGGTGGGTCTCGGCAATATGGGTGCGTCGCATGCCAGCGCCTATCACCGGCTCGACGGTTTCGAGATCGTCGGCATCATGAGCCGGTCGATCAAGAGCAACACGAAGATTCCGGAAGAGTTAGCCGGCTACCCACTCTACGAGGATTTCGACCAGGCGCTGAAGGAAACAAAAGCGGACGCCGTCTCGATCAACAGCTGGCCGAACACCCACGCTGAATACGCGCTGAAGGCAATCGCCGCCAACTGCCATGTGTTCATGGAAAAGCCGCTCGCCACCAACAACGAGGATGCCGAGAAGGTGGTCGCGGCGGCGCGGGCCAAGAACCGCAAGCTGGTGCTCGGCTATATTCTGCGCGTGCATCCGTCGTGGATCAAGTTCATCGAGGTCGGCAAGACGCTCGGCAAGCCGCTGGTGATGCGGCTCAACCTCAACCAGCAGAGCAGCGGCAGCGCCTGGCACTGGCACAAGAACCTGATCGATTCGCTGATCCCGATCGTCGATTGCGGCGTCCACTATGTCGACGTCATGTGCCAGCTGACCGGCGCCAAGCCGGTGCGCGTGCACGGCATCGGCGCCAAGCTCTGGGCGGAAGCCGACAAGCAGAATTACGGCCATCTGCACGTCACCTTCGATGACGGTTCGGTCGGCTGGTACGAGGCGGGCTGGGGCCCGATGATGAGCGAGACGGCCTATTTCGTGAAGGACGTCGTCGGCCCCAAGGGCGCGGTGTCGATCGTCGCCGGCCAGCAGGCAAGCAGTGTTGCCGAGCTGGCAGAGGTTTCGAATTCCGCCGACATCGACCGCCACACCAAGACCGATGCGCTGAAGATCCATTATGCCGCTGTCGACGGCGACAAGAATTTCTCCAAACCCGACGAGATCGTCAGCATGGAGGACGAACCCGGCCACCAGGAACTGTGCGATCGCGAGCAGGCCTTCTTCCTGCGCGCCATACGCGAGGATCTCGACCTCACCGAGCAGATGGATGCGGCGGTCAACAGCCTGCGCATCGTGCTGGCCGCCGAGCAGAGCATCGCACTGGGGCGCACCATCGACCTGGCCTGAAGTCGCGCCAGCCCCCTCATCCGGCCGCTTCGCGGCCACCTTCTCCCCGTTGGGGAGAAGAGGGTGGCGCTGGCGCTGCAAGTCTCCTCTCCCCTCGGGGAGAGGTCAGCCGAGCGAAGCGGAGGCTGGGTGAGGGGGCCGATGCCCCAATACAGTTCTCCCCAGGAGCAGCATCAACACAAGCTATCCGCCGAAGGAGAGAGATATGGCCGCGGTCACCGACAGTCTGCTGAAAACCTATGCCGAGTCCGACGCGCTGGACCTTGCGGCGCTGGTGAAGCGCGGCGACGTTACCCCGGCGGAGCTGGTGGAAGCGGCAATCACGCTGGTCGAGCGGCTCAACCCGACGCTCAATGCGGTCATCCATCGCCTCTACGACATGGCGCGCGCCCAGGCGCAGACGGTCGACACATCAGCGCCCTTCGCCGGCGTGCCATTCCTGCTCAAGGAGCTGGCCTCGTCCTGGACCGGGGCGCCGAACACCAACTCCTCATTCTACCTGAAAGATGTCGTCGCCGATTTCGACACCGAAGTGGTTCGCCGCATGAAGGCGGCCGGGCTGGTGCTGGTCGGCAAGTCGAACGCGCCGGAGAACGGTTGGTCGATCACCACCGAGCCAAAGCTCTACGGCGCGACGAAGAACCCGTGGAAGGAAGGCATCACGCCCGGCGGCTCCAGCGGCGGAGCGGCCGCGGCGATTGCTTCGCGCATGGTGCCGATCGCCGAAGCCAGCGATGGCGCCGGCTCGATCCGCATCCCGGCCTCCTGCTGCGGCATCGTCGGCCTGAAGCCGTCGCGCGGCCGCGTCAGCCTCGCGCCGTTCGGCGACTATTGGTATGGCGGCGCCTATTTCCTCTGCTGCTCGCGCACGGTGCGTGACACGGCGGCCTATCTCGACGCGGTCGCCGGCGCGCTGCCGGGCGACCCCTACACGCCGCCGGTTCCTGATGGCAGCTGGCTCAGCCTGTCGGCGCGGGCGCCAACGAAGCTGCGCATCGGCTTTTCCGTCACGCCGCCCAACGGCACCGCGATCGATCCGGAGGTGAAGGCGGCGGTGCTGGAGACCGTGGCGGCGCTCGAGCGGCTCGGCCACCATGTCGAGGAGCATGACATGCCGCTCGACGCCGATGCTGTGTGGAAGACCTACACCAACATGACCTGCGTGCAGACGGCGGCGACCTTCGACTACCTTGAAACGGTGATGGGGCGGCCGGTGACACCGGGCGATGTCGAGGCGGTGACCTTTGCGATCATCGAGCGTGGCCGTGCGACCAGCGGCACCAGGCACATCTCCGATGTCGAGCAGCTCAGGCAGGTCGGCCGCGACATCGTCGGTGACGTTGGCGCCTACGATCTCTTCATCACCCCGACGCTGACGCAGCTGCCGCGCCCGCTCGGCTATTACGACATGTCGGAGACGGATATCGACCGCTACAATGCCAAATGGACGGACGCAGTGTTTGCCTTTCCCTTCAACATCTCCGGCCAGCCGGCGATCTCGCTGCCGCTCGGCTGGTCGAAAGGCGGCGTGCCGATCGGCGTGCAGCTCGTCGGCCGCTATGGCGACGAGGCGACGGTGCTGGCCGCGTCGGCGCAGCTGGAACAAGAGATGCCGTGGAGGGGGAGAAGGCCGGCGGTGAGTGGTTAGGTGCTTGGCACCCCACCGCCGAGTTCCGTGGCGCCCCCCTCTGTCCTGCCGGACATCTCCCCCTCAAGGGGGAGATTACGCGCTCAACAGCCTTCGCCAAATCATCTACACGGTAAGGTGGCGAGACGGCGAAGCTGCCAATCTCCCCCCCTTGAGGGGGAGATGCCCGGTAGGGCAAGGGGGGCGTAGAGCGCTGCCCCTGCAGTGACCCGCCTCGCTATCCAATCCTCCCCAGCCGTCGCGGCAGCCTGTTCATCGGCTTGGGCCCGTCCGGCGTGATCAGGAACTGGTCCTCGAGATTGAAGCTGGCGAGGCCGTCTATGTAGAGCGGGATCTCGAAGGCCAGCACCATGCCGGCTTCGATCACGACATCGCTGTCGGCGGCGATGAACGGCCATTGTTCGGAAAACACCGACTGGCCGACGCCATGGCCGAAATGGCCGCGGCGGTAGGTGCGCAGCCCTTGCCGCGCCAGGCTGTCGGTGGCGACGCGATGCACGTGGGCGAGCGTGGTTCCCGCAACAAGGGACGCCAGCCCGTCGTCAAAGGCCCGCTCGGCAATGGCGTGCAGTTCGGCCTGCTCGGCGGATGGCGGCCCGAAGGTGAAGTTGCGCGACATGTCGGAGGCGTAGCCGCCGACCGTGCAGACCATGTCGCACTTCAGCGGATCGCCAGGCATCGCTTTCGCATCGGCATCTTTGGCCCGAGCGCCCAGCGTCACATATTCGGCCGTTTGGACCGGATGGGACAGGCCGGCCGCGGCCGTGGCGACACCTTGCCGGTAGAGGGCAATGAGATCGGCCTGGCGCATGCCGGCCATCGCATCGACCTGCAGCCGCTCCAGCCCGGCTTCCGACAGGATGATGCCTTGCTGCAGCAGGTCGATCTCGCGCGGCGACTTGATGGCCCGCAACCTGTCGAGCACGGCCGAGCCGTCGACCATCGTGCAGGCCGGCAGCAGCGCCTGCATGACCGAGAAATCGGCGGCGGGAACAAAATCGAGGTCGACGCCGACCCTTGCGCGCCCGAGCCCAAACCCGGTCAGGATTTGCTTCAGCTCGTCGACGGCACGGGCGAGTTCGAATGTGGCGGGCCGAGAAAAACCCGGCGCCCGGCCGGCAAGGCCGGCCGAGATGCGTTGCGGCAACCCTTGCCCTGACGTCGAGGCGTCCAGCGTGGCGGCTTCGATCCAGATCAGGTGGCTGCGGATAACAGCGTCCGGCAGAACCCGCTGCAATTGTCCCGCATTGAAGTCCGCCACCACGACGCCGATCGGCAGGTCTCGGCCAGCCGGGATGACGACAAAGCCGGCGCCGGCGCGCCGGAACAGTCCCGCCGGGCCGATCGAGGCTCCGGTCGCATAGTGGAAGGCCTCGGGCGCGCACAGCACCAGCGCCTCGATGCCGGCGCGGTCCATCAGTTGCGCCGCGCGCTGGCGGTCGACAAAGCCTGTCATGGGTTTCTCCACTGTCCGAAGCGGCAACGGAGCATTCCGGGTGCGTACAATCAAGCCGCTGACAACAGCTACTTGGTCGATTCCAGCTTGGCGACGGCGGCGGTGAAGCCAGCCAGCGACACCGGGATGGTGACCGGCTTGCGGGTGACCGATTCCATGCCGATGTTCAGATTGGTCCCCGACTTCATGGCCTTGATGAGATCCGCCGACAGCGGCGTGGCGGCATAGGCGCCGTTCTGGTCGCTGGTCTGGATGGCAATCGTCGTCTTCTGGCCCTGGTCGATCTGGAAGGAGGCGCCGGACGGCAGGAACAGGCCGTGCGGCAGGGCAAGCAGCATGGCGAGGCTGCCATTGCCGTTGTCGCGGCGCACGGTCACGGTCAGCACGCGCTGCCCGGTCTTGGCCTCGGTCAGGTTCTGCGAAAGCTGGCACTGAAGCTCGGTGGTCGCCGAACCGCTGGAGCAGTTCACCGCCCACGGATTGGCATCGGCCGGTTTTGCATTGCTTTCAGCCCGCTTTGGCTGGGCCGGCTTGGCATCTTCGGCGAGGGCTGGGCCGGTGGCCAGAGCAAGCCACAGGGCGGCCAGTCCCGCGGCCATGCCGAGTAAATTAGATCTAGCTAAAGTAAATGTCATGTTATTTTGCCGGATGCCTTGCATGTTTCCTCGCCGCGCCCGGTATTCTCCCGAGCATGGCTTGATACAACACCCGCGACTGTTCCGAAAGCCGAGCAGGAGGCAAGCAAGCCGGCGAAATTACTGTGGCTTTTCGGATACAACGAACAATATTGCAGGAGGCCCTCAGAAATCGAAGCGGCGGAGACTCGCTATACAATAGAATTCGAGTAAGATTTTACACGGGGTGCGTGCAGTCCCCGAAGGACTCGCCAGGGATGGGAACTACCGAGACGCCTCGGCAAGTTGGTGAGATGGCGGCGCCTGGGGAGGATTTCCGCGTGCACGCCGGCTATCGCCGTTCGCGAATCGCCAGGCATCTCTGGAAGACGACGGCACTGACGACGCTGGCGCTCGGCCTTTCAGGCATGGCCGCCTATGGCGATCCCAACGGGCTATGGCAGCCGCAGATCCGCGCCATCATCGGCGCCGACAACAATGGCGGCAACGGCGCGCTCGAAGGTTTCATCCCGCTCAAGCAGACGGCCGAATCCGTGTTGTTCCTGGATGTCCGGGCCAAACACGATTTCAAGGACGGTTCCGGCCAGGATGTCGGCCTCGGCATTCGCCGCATCGTCAACCCGGACCTGATGATCGGCGGCTACGCCTATCTCGATCTCGAGAACTACAACTCCACCCAGTTCACCGCCGCCACGCTGGGCGCCGAGGCGATCACGCCTCATTTCGATGCGCATGTGAACGTCTATCTGCCGATCAAGGGTGATTCGACGGATCACTCGACCAGTTCGACCCTGTCGATGGTCAGCAACCAGCTGATCGAGCAGATCTCGGTCCTCGACCACCGCGATTACGCGGCATGGGGCATCGAGGCCGAGATCGGCGCGCAGGTGCCGGTCAACCTGCCCGACAAGCATTCGCTGCGGCTCGACATCGGCGGCTATCATTTCGAGGATCCGCATGGCGACGACGGCAGCGTCACCGGCGCCAAGGCCGGGTTCGAGTATACGATCGGCGATGTCTTCGGCAGCAACACGGAACTGGTCTTCGCCGGCGAGGTCCGCAACGACAATCGCGACGACACCCAGTTCGCCGGCAGTGTGCGGCTGAACATCCCGTTCAATCCCGGCAGCGGCTCGGACAATGGGGCCGACAGCGGGCCGGAGCCGGTCTATCCGGTCAGCGAAGGCCTGCGCAAGCGCGTCAACGAGCGCGTGCGTGGCGATATCGGCGTCCGCGTCCAGTCGCAGACGCTGACCGGCGGCTCGACGACGCGTGTCGCCATCAACGCCGCCACCAATGCCGCCTTCGGCAAGTTCTACTACGCCGATGGCGGCCTCGCCGGCGCCGGCACGCTGGCCGACCCGACGACGCTCGACGACGCCGTGACCAAGTCGGGTGCGAACGGTTTTGTCGTGGCACTCGGCGGCAACGGCAATCTGACGACTGGCGGGGTGACGCTTGCCAATGGACAGACCGTCATCGGCGGCGGCGAAAGCGTCACCGCAAGGCTTTTCGGCGGCGGCACCAGCACCTTCAACCTGGGCGGCAGCGACGGCACGATCCAGGGCACCAACGTCGCCAACCCCGTCTTTACGCTCGGCAACGGCAACACGCTCAACGGCATCACCGTCATCGGCGGCGGCGACCGCATCTTCGGCAACAACATCACCGGCGCGACGCTGACCAGTCGGATTCACTGCCCGAAGCCGCGATTTCGTCCCTCGGCAACATACCGAAGGCTTCAGCATGAGGTAGGCGGCGTTGGCCGAATCTGGCCGCCTCGAGGATGCGACACCAAAGCGTCATGGAGCGGCGTTAACGGCTGGTGCTGCTTGTAATTCGGGCAGCACGGCTGCCGCTTGCGTGGCCAGATAACCCTCGATCGTTTTCTTGGAGGCGAAGCTCTGCAACGCCTTAAGAGGCTCTGCGCGGATAGCGTCCTGCAGCGCGGCTATTCCCTCTTGAGTGATGTAGCGACGTTTCACCTTCGCGTCGTACTCATGGTATGGCAGTTCCATCAGGTTGAACGCCTTTAGCAGCGGCAAGACCCCGCTCTGGTTCAGTACAACTTCGTTGCCGCACACCTCGTGTACGACGTCTGCCAACGCCGCTGCTGCTTCTGAGGGGAGGTTCTTGTCAGCATCGGAAAGGGGGGCCCGGACAACTTCGCCTAGCGACACCTTTCCGACCACCATGTAAGCTGGCGATCCTTCTTCCTCCTTCTCAGTAAAGCGTCCCTCCTCAATGAAGTTCATGGAGCGCGCAGTCTCGTGCGACACGTACAGGTTGGTAGACTTGTTGGCATCGCCGAACGTGGTGATGTCGACAACGCCAGCGCGTTCCACGCCGACTCGCTCGACGGCTTCGATGGTCTGCAGCAGCATCGTCATGCGCCGCTCTTCGCGCGCATCGAGTAATGCCTTGAGTTCCGGGTAGCCGATGGCCGAGGTGCGAGCCGTATAGCGGTAGTAGATTGTGGCCTCGGTGATTACCGGCTGGGTTACCTTCTTGCCGGTCGGATCCGTAAAGCTCCGATTGCGTGTCTTGGTGCAGATCACCGGCCGGTCAAGCGCAGGCTCGACGGCCATAGCGAACACGGTTTTGCCGTCCACCTCATAAACCTTGCTCTCGAACGGTAGTTCTGGCGCGAAGTCTTGGCGCAGCAGCGTGGAGATGTCTGCCTCGTCGGCGATGTCCGCCGGCGGCGTGCCGACTATGACCCGGGGATTGTTGTCCACGCCAAAGACGACAAAGCCGCCCTGGGTGTTGGCGAACGCAGCGATCGTGCGCTCATAGGCCGGAAGGTTGGCACGAACGAACGCCTGCTTAAATTCGAGCCGCTTACTTTCGCGGCTGGTCACCCTCAGCGTTCCGGGATCATAGGCAATCAGATCGGACAGTTTTTCCGGCAAAATCATCACGGATCCTTGAAGCGTAGCTCCCGTCGGCGACACTTTCGTCGCACAGATTCCGGAAATGCTAAAGTGCTTGGCAGGACTGCTTTTGATTGCGCCCCTCGCAATGCCGCATTGGATTGAGCGGTTTCCAACAACGGCCATCGCGGTCTTTCCGCCGAAGGAAGTCGATAGCCGAATGGCCGCTTACTGCGTTCTTTATTCCGACAGCTGACAGAGAGCCTTTAAGAATTGCCGTTCGACACAGGAGATCAGGGCCTTGCAAAGGTCTTTCGGCCGAATCCCGCCAGCGACCACAATCTCCAGTGAGAGTTCCGAAAGCGCTGCAGCCTAGTCGACGAAAACAGCTGCGCCGACAAAGGCGCAACTGTTAAACGCTCAATGCTTTTAACGGATGTCCGTATATCACTCTTTACTTATACACCCAATTGATTATTATTCATTCCAATAATAGGACAAGAATCCTGAAATTAGGGGGGGCAAGATATGCATCGTATTTGTACGACGGCAGTGCTCTTGGTGGCATCGTCATCGCCTTGTTTTGCTTGGGAAAGCTCTGGTTTGGCAACATCCGGTGGCAGCATCCCGAGCATGCCCATCCAAATACCCTTTCCAGATGATAACGCCCCCATCATCGGCGACGGTATTGACCTGATCACAGCGGAAAGGCGGCCAGCTCGATGCATCAACCATGGAGCGGAAGTCCGAGTTACGTTCAATAGCCGTAAAGCGTCGTTCGATGAAGTTGTCGACGATTACTCGCTGTGGACTAAATCCAACATCAGCATCAAGGCAAAGGCCAGCTATGCCGGATGGAGCGGAGGAGGCTCGTACAGCAACACAGTTGAAACAAAGACGTCAACAAGAAAAATCAGCGCCGTGTTGAAGGCTGACAGCATCAACTACGCCGTGGCGTTGGGAACAGCTGTTGCAAGCGGGCCGCATGTCTCTGTTCCGCACATTGAGCTAACTAGCGAGGCTCGGCGGCTGATGATAAATTATCCGAAGCGATTTCGTATCTTGTGCGGCGATGGGTATATTGCTCAGATCAGCTACGGGTCCGACTTCTATGGAACGTTGGACTTCAACAGTCTTAGCTACGAGGAACGGCGTGATCTAACCGCCTCAATAAATGCCGCTGGTCCCGGCGATGTTTTTTCGACGGAGGCAAGCGGTACGTTTCAATCGGTCCTGACACAGACTACGGACCGGACTGCGATTCGTTTGAAGGAAACCGGCTCTTCACCAGCACCGATTCCCGTTACTAGGGAAGAGCTGAAGGGATCATTTAAAACCTTCCTTGAGCGATCCAAAGAAAACGAACGTCCGCTCTTCATGCTTATAGTGCCCTATGAGAACCTATCCGATGGGCGTTCGGCGAACCTTCTCGCGTTTCGGGCGACGATTGAGAAGTTGATTGAACGTTCCTTCCGATACCGCACCGTGTTGCGTGACCTCGAAGCCGCAATACTGGAGAGGAAGGACATTCTGGTCGGTGCAGACACGTGGAGCTTCATGGAGCTAGACAAGATTGCCGGGGAGCCGAGGACCCTGCCGGGGATGGAGGCCATGAGGGATGAATTGCTCGGCAATATCGACAAGATCGCCGACTCGATCTCCGAATGCTTTAAAACGTTAAATGACGTCTACAATCCGAGAATGCGCTGCAAAAGCGAAGTGGCAGACGCATTGCCATCAGACCTTATGTACCGCGCTAGAATGCCAGTTCCGAAAAACTACATTAGTGTTGACGCTTACAAGGCCCTCCATTTGTTGTCTGAAGCACCCGCGCCATTCAGCACGCAGGCTGCTTGCTCCTTCGCCAGGATCGTGCAGTTGGAACAAATTGAACGGGTGGACCGCGTTCGCTGCGAAGAAGATGGACAATGCTTTCGGCGCCCGGATCTCATAACATTTGAGGAGGAAGTTTACAAATCGACCAATGTCAAGAAGGAAGAGTGCGAGGCGCTAGGTACAAAAGTTCCGGCTGGTGCGAACCCCGATGTTGAAAAGGCTTGGAACACAACCCGTGCCGCAAAATCCATAAGTGAATTCGAGCCCGCGGCCCTCTCGATGATTACCCCGGAGAATAAATAATGGCCCGCGTACCCATACCGGCTCGTACCAGGTTCCGCGTGAGGACAACGAGAGACGCCGGCGCATCGCAACGGGTTATTCTGACGCTAATTGCCCCGAACGGCGCCAGGGCTTCCTTGGAGACGGCAGCTCCGCCATCCAGCACTTCTTTTCCGGTGCCGTTGTCATTTGATTGCATGCTGGAAATTATTGGACAGTACGCCACCGGCGGCGGCGGCTGGGCGAACAGCTCGGAAGGTCGGTACAACCCCAATGGGCAAACTGTCGTCATCCCATACAACGACGGTGGAGATGACAACGATTACAACGATACGATCGTTTATGTGGAACGATCCCGCACTCTGTCCAAGGTAACTATTGACGAATTCGCCGTGTCGTTCGACGCAGATGAGGAGGGCCGCATTCGATCGAGTATCGACCAAATTATGCGCCTCGCCATAATTGCTAACCGCTTTCCGGCCATCGAGGCGCTCATTGAAGGCAAACTGTCACCGCTAGATTACTCGGACTTGCCGTACATCAAGGAGCTCTTGAACGATGAGGAAGAGAAGCTCTTTGACGAAGATCCGATAGTTGGATTGCGTGTAATCTACCACGCAAAATGGTCCACAGATAAAAGCAACGATCTCTACGAACGGTCGTCGCTGCACAATGGCAACGGAGACGCATTTCGTCATTGTTTATGGAACTCGCGAATGGCTAGCGACAGTGACATCGGTAACGAATGGGCGACCAAATGGGGGACCGCTCACGAAGATGGGGCAACTGGTCAACCACCTATTGAAATGGCTATGGATCTCTACAACAACTCTATTGGCAGGAATTTGACCGGTTCGGGAGACAGGGTAGCGTCAGCCAAATCCAAGGTCCAGAGCGGCGGCTGCCGTATCATCGACCCCAATGGCCAGCTGGCTCCTTCGGGTTCTGACGGTGAGGTGAGCAAACCGTCTGAGCCAAAGGCATAGTCGGGGACCAGCTTCTTCCTAGCAACGTGAGTGTTCGGGACGTAGTGTTAACCTCAGCAATCAGTCATGCCATGAGATGATTTAGCGCGATGTATTGTCGGGAAAGGAACTCACATGAGCTTCAGAATCTACGTAAAAAACGACGGTGCCGAGAGCACAATAACAGTCGTTGAGAAACTAAATGATAACGAGTCGATAACAGTTTTCGATGAAATACTTGGCCTGGGCGAGACTGGAGTAGCAAACTGCAGGGGGACGGCCCCCAAATATTTTACTTGGACTCACAATGGGTCCGGTATTTCGGGAGGTCCGGAGCAGGTTGATGATGGTGGTACACTGAGAGTTGATGATTGAGTTAATGCTTGATCTTCCGCAATCAACAACAGCGCCTCTGCCTTAGCCGGCTCATCGTTCGTCTCAGCTCGATACCATTCCGCTCGAACGGCGTCCGGCGCAAGTTGACATGAAGAACACGTATCGATGCCGCTCGGGCTCGCGAGCTCACAAGATCGGCCGCAAGCTTGCCGTTGTTGCGCGGGCTCACAGCAGCAACTGTTCAGCTCCGATGTGCCCGACCTTCTGACTCATGATGTCAAGGTCAAGTCGTTCAAGGACCGTCCGGTCGCGAACCGACGCGTCGAAATCCAGGCCGTATGGATCGTAGAGCGTCAAGCTCGCCGGCACCGGCGGACTGCCGTCCAGCCAGTCGCGATTCCCGAGGAGGGGACCCGCAGAACGGGCCTAGCCTTGCTTTTTTTGACCGAGGAGGGGAGGCTTGTCGGGCGCCGGAGCACGTTGCGACCGCCCGACTGGCCAATCAGCGCCCCCGGGCAGTGCCCGCCCGCTTGAAAAGCCCGGCGATGCTCTTGGTCACTGAGTTGCACTGCTGCCAACGCGCCGCTCCGCCGACCGGGCCGGGGCGACGGCGCCAGTCCCCGCGTAGCTGCCGGCTCGCCCCAAGTGGATCAGTCGGGGCCGCAGGGCCACGAGGCGGGAAGCCCGGTCCAGCCGGTCTGCCCTAACTGCCCAACTCTGTCTCTTACCACCATGCGCATGGCGCGATCATGCCGGTACCCGGTCGATCGCCGAAATCGGCCCAACGCGCGCGCCTTAGAGGCAAGATCTGTCCGGACTAGAGCTGCCGCTCCCCCGACGCTCCCCGAACACCGGACCAGCGCCGGCAAGACGCCGTCATCAACAGGCTTTGCGGCCCGGCACTCTAACCTCAGTTGGAGTATGCCGGCTAAAACCCAGCGCGAAGCGTCCAGTCCCCCAGGGTAGGTTGACTGAGGAGCTCGGCTTATTGGAGTGCGGACAATGCAAATCGCGGCACGAAGTCCTTGTTTATGAATTCGAGCGCAATCGACGTGTCTCCCATGAGGGAGCCGTTCATAAGGTGGGCTGCACGAGTGCCATCGGAATGGCGAAGAGCGTCCACAAACATGCGCTGTAGGTGTATCGGGTTTTGGCCGCCTTCTTCCTTCCATACAAAGGCCTCTCCGATTTCACGAAGTCGAACCCAGTCAATGCGATAGACGACGCTGTCGGCATCGACGAGTTTCGCCTCCGAGAAGTCCTCTTCCACCATTCGACCAACAATCCAGATGCCGCGCATCACGTCGACTGGGCGGGACGTATCGCTCACCTTCACAACGTCGATGCACAGTGCATCATCGCAGCGTTCGATGCGCCATATAACCCCTGTTTCGGCCTCTTCCTCGTTCAGATAACGCTCGATGACGGTGAAGGGAATGCTGCGCGCCTTCTTCGATGGATCCTTTGCAGCAAAGGGCGCACTGCGAAGCCAGGGTGGTGCCTCTTCGGCAGCGACGGACCAGGTCAGAATGAAAGCCAATAAAGCGATGAGGAAGCGGTTCATCATCACTCTAAGCGCCAGCTGCTGGGGCGACCACGATTTGTGCCAGAAATCATTGTCCCCTCAATACTTGATCCACGATCTGAAGTGCCTTTGCCAAGCCGGTAAGATTCATTGTTTCGTCTATATCCTGATCGTAGGGCCATTCCACACGACGGCCAACAAACCGGTGTCCCCGCAGCATCTGCGGCAAGACGTCCGATGCCCTTATGCACCCGTTCTCGTCCGTCGAAATCGGCGAATGGCTGTCTACTCGCATCATCGCTGTTCTGCCGGGAAAATCGTGTCCATCAACACAAACACTGACCGGCCTGGTCGTCTTTTCGTAAAGTATCATTGGTCCTCCGAGTTTAGAGGAGATCGTGCAATCTCGTTTGTCAACCATAGCGTCTATTGGGCAAGCAATACGCCATATGGTGCTTAGTAAATCGGCACTAGTGGACACAGATGCACTCCCGTCAGCGTACCTGTGAACAAAAAAACCGCCTTCAATTGCCTGCTGCTCGACGATATCCAGCTTCGGTGGCCGGTGGCTCACGCTGTTTAACAGTGGTGCCGTGGTGGCGTCTGTGCAACTCAGTAACAGGAGCACGACCAGGGCGTGAGTTCGGGTTTGGAACTTCAGCATGCGCAATCCCCTTATCTGCAGACTACAACCATCCATTGACCCGTGATCTTGGGTCGGACCGGATGGCCAATGATGCGTCACGTCGATGCTCGATCTCGCGCCCAAGCATATGACAATACCCCAATTTGGGGTACTCCGATTTGGGGTTTTATTGAAGAGCCGGTCCCAGCATTGGCGCTTCTGTTGTCCTCACTTCGTTCCGATCTCTACCGCAAAATGATCGAGCTTCTCGTTGAAGTGCGAAAGGATGCCGGCATCACCCAGATCGAACTGGGCAAGCGCCTTGGGCAGCGACAGACGTTTGTCTCGAAATTCGAGCTGGGTGAGCGCCGCCTGGACGTTGCCGAGTTCGTCACCGTTGCGAGGGCGATCGGCGCTGATCCGCTTGAGATCATAAGAGTGGCGGAATCTGAAAGTCGCTGAGCGCCTCCTTGGACTGGGGCGCCGTGGTGATTCCAAGCCCAGCACACAAAGTCCGCCGGGTGGCAGAATCTATTGGTCCCGGCCTTTGATGTAGCCAGTTTTTATGATCTCGCGATGCCTCTCGCCAAGCTGAAGAATTACAGCCGTGATTCTGGCACCGTCCGGCCAGCCCGGGAAACTTCGACGTAATCCGTTGTCATCTCTCAGCGATGTAATCAGAGACAATTTGATGCGCGCTGCCGACGGACCTTTTGACCGGTTCTCACGTCCGGCGGGGCTGAATGCCGGGTCGAACCGCAATTGCTGTTGAAGATCCTCGGCCCTTACGGTGCCTTAACTTCCCAAACGAAAGCCGCACCCTCTATCCGGAATGCAGGGTGCTGGGCTGAAAGGTCACTGCATCGGCCTGCGCGTTCACGCTATTAGAGTACATCAGCGTCCGCCTATTCCTCGTCGAAGACAGCAATTCCGGCGACGCCCTTACCTGGGAGAGCTTTCGCGTCGGCCGCGTCGTCACCGGCAACGGTTCCCTGCTGCCAGTACGCAAAATCGAGGTAACGTCGTTCCTCTGGTGGTGCATCGCGCGTCTCGCGACCTAGGTCGATCAACCGGCGCACGTAGTTAGGTAGTTCGCGCTGCGAGGAGGCGACGTCGATGGCTTCGCGACGGATCGTTCCTTCTGCGCCCACTGTCCGGGGCGCGGCCATGCGTTTTACGTTCTTAAGAACCGAGGTCGGGAGGTGGGCGCCAGGAGAAGAGAGGCAGACTAGCGAATGCCAAGGCCGCATTATATGTCGAAGATCTTTGATGTCATTCGAGTTTGCTTGCCTTACGTCCTCGGGCAGGGCGATCGAGCAACCCCAGAAGCTCGGGCCGCGATAGGAATGTGAGCAGCTGTTGGGGAAACCGCGAAGACCGTCCGTCCGATCGAAATTGTAAAAGCAGTACATAGGGTCGAGGTTGTCAGCTTTGGCGCTGGCAATCAGTGTCTTCAACTGGCTGTATTTGTCACCGGACTTAAAGAGGCTCTGATATCGGCCGTCCGGGAAGAGACGCTTGGCTTGCACCCTGTACCCAATTCCGCGCCCATTTCTGGTGAACCACCACTCCCAGTCGGCTCCGTGAAGCTTTTCCTGTGGCTTGCTCGCCGGAATGATCGCAATACCACTTTTCCAGTGCCGGATCGAAATGTTGTAGAGGCAGGTTTCGGTTATCGTTTCCTCACCCACGAACAGACCCATGCTGCGAGCGGCCGCCATCTGTTTCCAGACGCGGCCCGCCTCCCTTCGAAAACTGCCGCAGAGTTGCACACTTGATGCCATTGACCTCCCTATACCAGCTGACATCCTCTCTAGCGACTATTTCTAGTCGTACAGGCGCCGATTCGAAAGATGAGAACCGGATATTGCCGAACAAAAAGCTACAGGCGACGTTGCTGCGTTCAACCCACAATAGAAAGAGTCGGACGCCTGGGAATGGACACGGCTTTTGATGGGGCAGGGTCGAGGGCAAGGTCGCATGATTCTGTCATCCCGGCTTTACTTCAGTCAGATCGCCTATGGTGGTTTTGCAGCAAGGGTGAGGTACGATCAGCGGGCTGGCGGTAAAGGCGCGGCGCTAAAGTCGATCTAGTAGATAAAAATGAATGCCACTGTACTAGCTCGAAGGTCCATGCCGCGCTTAACAAAGTAGTCACCGACGGCGGGCAGCAAGCCGCCGAACGGTGCCGGGGATCTTCGCTAGAGCTTGGGGGAACATGGCTACGCTACATGGTCTGGTAAAGTCATTGATCGGTGAGTTGGCGAAAGCTCAGGCTCCGGGCGCCTTTCCCGAGAGAATCGACGGTATCCCGGTTATGTCGGGTTTCGTAGCTGCAGGAGACGGCAGATCGCTAACGCTGTCACAGCCGATGGAAAGGCTGATTATTGAAATCAGCAATGTTCTCAAGCAGAACGACCTGACGCTAGTTCGTTCGCACACAGATCAAGAATGGACCCAACTGGTTCGGAAGACCTTTGGTCCGCCACTCGCCACCATAGACCTCGCAGACGACCCTGATGAAAATGCAGATGCAGTTTTGACTGCAGTTCGCAAGGGTTTGGCGGAGAACACGCTCAGTGGAATGCGGGAGTACGCGTTTGGTTGCACGCTATTCAGCAATAACTCCGTGGCAGGTTTTGCCATCGGGCCGGTGCGCTTTGAACCTCGACTTGAATGGCTTGGGCGCAAGTTGACAGAGAGGGCTGTCACGACCGTCACGGCAAAGCGTCTGCGGAAGCGATGGTCGGGCAAACGTGTCCGCAAAAGAAGAGCTGTGGTAGAGGAAATCCGTGAAACGGACATTGTCGACGCAATCGGCAACTGTGGCTATGTGTGTTCAGTCGCGACGGACGGGCTAGCCTCGAACGCCGGGAAGCTCAAAGCACAAACAGCCGCGAGATTGGCCCTGACAGGTGTTGCGCTCTGGTGGGAAACGCCATCAAGTGCCTTGGACGGGTTCAATTTATTGGTAGATCGGACAGTCCGGCGGCAGCGAACCCTTGTTTTTGTTCCCGGCAAGGTCACTCTTGCAGATAGTACGCTGCAAGGTAGGCCCCACGGACCTCCGATCAAACCTGATGAATGGGCAGAACTTCTTTTTCGGAATAGCGACGAGTTTGTCGTGTTGGGGCAACTTATCGAGTTTTACCTAAGCCCAACAGGAAACGTTGCCCGGCCCAAGCTGATGAACGCCCTGGCACAGGCTTTTATATGGTTCCATGAAGGATGCAGAGAGCAAGTTGATCTTATGGCCATTGTAAATTTTGCTGCCAGCCTTGATGCACTCGCATCGGGAGGAGAGTCTGCCGGGATTTTGAAATTGATCAAGGCTCGGCTCGGGCCGGGGCCGAACGATAAGCTCCGTCCAAACGGCCAGACGGCCAGCGAAGCCGTCAAAGAAGTCTATGGTAAGGGACGAAGCCGCACCATCCATGGGACAAACGAGAATCTGGGGCATGATTGGACGTCGACCCGACGGTTTAGCGAAGCATTGGCGCGACATTGCCTAATTAGTTGCCTTACGCGAGCTGGCGAATTTCCAGAGGACGACCCAAAATTACTTATTCAATGACGACCATCATCTGATGTATTTCAACTATTGTTGTTTGTCCTTGACAAATTAACTCGTTTCGGTTAGTGTGGTTTTAATACGCAGGGCACGGGATCGGTACCCGTCATCTCCACCATGGGGATGTAGCTCAATGGCGGAGCAGCGTACTGAAATGACAGGCCCCGGCAGTGATGCCGGGGTTTTGTTTTGTAGACCCCAAAGAGGATGAACGCTCCTTGGCCTTGCAGGCTGGCGTGTGTCTGGGATGGCAATTGGCGTGGAGACGCCTCTGAAATCACACGGCTCGACCATTAATCCACTGTTCCCCGTCGGTACGCGAGCCCCGAAACTGTTCAAATCCAAGAACATCGGAGCGGGTACGCCCGATCCAAACCTTGGCAGGGCCAAACTGCGTCACCGGAACGTTTGTGAAAGCAGTTTTAGGGGACAGGGCACAGGGCACAGAGGTAGGCTAGCCCTTCACGTCCCACTGTATGTAGAATCCAACGTATGCAGTTCCATCGTTTCATGCGAGCCGACGAGTTTGTGCGCGAACTGGCGTCTTTGCACGCCTTTCGCGGCGAGTACATGGGCACCGGTCTATTGGAGGGACTCGAGGCGGCGGCTCTGCTGCATCCTCGAGTTCGCATTCGCTATCCTGATCCAATCGCGCGCCGCTTCTGGTCGGAGATGCACGAGCACATGCCGTGTCAACTGAAGCATCCGCTGGAGCCCGATGGGCAACGTTGGGATGCTGCCGTCGATCTAAGCAATGCGCTTTATCGTTGGCAGAACTACATCGCCTATGGCTTGTCCCCTCATCCGCTCGATGATCCTGAACCGCGCTTTGCCGAGTTCATCGAGCAGCCCAAGAATCTAGCTTTCGAGCGCCGGCTTGATCGGCGCGTTGACGTAAGCAGCGACGTCTACGACACGCTGTTCGACAATTGCAATGTCGAGGATTTTTACAGCAGCTGGCAGATACTCTTCGCCGCCGAAGTCGCTGATGCCGGCATTCATATCAGGACTAATTTGGCGGACAAGGATGTTGCTCGCGCTGCAGAAGAAGCCCTTGATCAGGGCCGCGCCCCAGAAGGCGTTTCATACTCATTCAATCTGCTGCCGGTGCATGCCGCGCGGAGCTTTGTCAGGCACGAGAGGACGCTCGATGCGGTCGTCTGGTTCGCGGAAGAGCGCTGGCGCACACTATCGAAAATCACCATGGAACATGCCGGAGGACGTTTTCGCCTGAGTCGAGCGGAGAGCGCGCAATACGAGCAGACAAGCCAAGAGCTGGCTTTAGCGTCTGTCGACCGCTTTCGCATAAGCGGCGACGACCTCACGGCGCTCATACGTTTCCTTGCCGAATATTGGTCGAACCGGGATCGCGAAGGCCGCCCACGAATTGCGGATGCGTACAAGGCATTCCTGGAAAGTGCGGTCATCTTGCTGCGACGTGTTGAAGGCCTCACCTTTGCTAAAGCGCGGGACCGCATTGGAAGGGTTGGCGGACGGTTCAAGCCGATCCTTGACGTAATCTGGCCGGATTGGGCCGAGGAAGAGAAAGAGCGTGCGCGCCTGACGTTGAGGGCCGCGATGAGGCCGAACCAAGCCAACGGGCTTGCTATTGCCGACGCCGATATCGACGCCTTTGTGCACTTTCTCGCCACTGAGGGCCAGGAGGCCTTTTTCTGGCGGCTGAAATCGTTCGAAGATCATGATTTGCGAGGCAACGAGTTCGCAATCGAGGGCATGCGAAGCGACATTCAGGGAATGGCAATTGCGGTGGAGCATATAGCGGTCGCTCTCGGTGGAACCGCAACGCAGCTACATGAAAAGTTCAAACAGCTCTGGCGCGATCCTAACGTGTTGCGGATCCTCAAGCGCAGCGATGTGGCGCCCCTGGCCCGTACAGCGCGATTGGCAGAGGATTGGCCTGCTCTGAAGGCCAGAATCAACGCGTTGTGTGGCGAGCCCGGTGGCCAGGTCGCAGCCGATCTGGTGATGGCTCACCGCATTCGCGGCGGCGTCCATACCGCCCTGCCAGAAGACGACCATTTAGAGCTAGAGGGCCTCTTCATCGGACTGATGCGAGCCGCCCTACGTACATTTGTGGAAGTTCGTTGCAATAGAGGCGGCGACGCTCGACAGGGCCAAGCCACTGATGGATCGCAGCTATGACTCGGAATGAACAAGTTACGTCGGAGATCGAGCGCGGGGCGGAAAACGAAGTCGCTGCCGCCGAGATACCCTTCTGGCTTCAAGCGACCGTCGACGACATACACGAACTCGATTTTGAAGGTCCGATCGCCGATAGTAGTTCGGCCGATTGCTCGGATTTGAGTTCACCCTATCGTGAAGCGGCAAAACTCCACGAGAAGCTTGGCGATCAGGCTGCCGCATCGGCGGCTCGCGTGTTCGCTATGCTATCCGCAGTAAGCGATTTTCACTTCAAGCCAAATGACCGAAACGCGCCATTTAGCGCGATGATGGTCATGGAAGGCAGGCGATCCGCAATTCCAGAAGATTTTCGTGGCGGGCCTGTCGTGGTTCTCGCTGAAGCGGCTGAACTCTCGACGAACCCGGTTCTGAAGGCCCGGCTATGCGACGTGTGTTGGCTGCTTGAGCGCAAGCGGCACGCCTTGGGCAGAGCTGCCGTGGCGTCCTATGTCGCCATCGTCGATGGAATTAACTCTGGTGAGCTTAAAGACCGCCTTGAGCGCGACGACCCCCTCCTTGGGCTGACAGCACGCGACGTCCTTAGGCGGGCGCTCTATGTGGGCCGCGCAATCGGGTGGGATAACGATGAGGTCTTGGCCGCACGCAACTGGATTCCGGCCATTCGAGCACGTTCGATAAAAGGAGCTAACGCTGTTCCAGTTCACTGGTTTTTCGAGATTGACCTGGACTTCGGCATTTCGGCGCCCGGCGCCCTCGCAATGGAAATCGAGCAATTCCTAACGAGTCGGGACCCTTCCTCGACCTCACATATGATGGTTGAGCTTTGGCGTTTGGCAGCTCGGGCTCACCACCATGCCAAGGATGATGAGGGCAAGTATCGATGTCGTGCCGCTGCCGCCGAAGCGCTCGTCTCGGAGGCGGAACAGCACGCTTCGGCAATGCTTGCGTCACACTGGCTCAGCGGCGCAATTGCCGAATACCACGGAATTCCGGGCAAGCGGGAGCGGCGGACGGAGCTTCGCCACAAACTGATCGACGTCCAATCAGGGATCGCCGAAGAGATGTCGTCGTTCTCACATCCGATGGATCTGACGGAGATCGTCGAACAGGTCGAGAAGCAGCTTGCGGGCGAACGCGAGCTTATAGACATGCTGTTGATCTTCGCCGACCTGGAACGGTCGCCCTCGCCGGACAAACTCATTGCGGACGCGACCAAGTCGATCAACGAACATCCGCTATCCTCTCTGTTTGGCGCGTCGTTCCATGACGGCGAGGGCAAGGTCATTCATAGGTCGGAGGGTGGTGGGTTTGGTGACAACGAGAACAGCAGTGCCATTCGTGTGCAGATCGCTCAACAAGAGCAAATTCGTCGACAGATTCATTCGTTTGGGCAGGTGCAAACTGCCAGACGATACATCATGGATCGCTTTTATGTTGGCGAAGACACATTCCATGCGCTTCTCCAGCATAGCCCCTTCATTCCGCACGATCTGATCGGCACGTTCAGCAGAGGCTTCGCGCGCTTCTTTGAAGGAGACTTCACAGCCGGCCTCTATATTCTGACCCCAATGTTGGAAAACTCGTTGCGCCACGTTCTGAAGATGCATGGCAACGACGTGACGACGTTCGACGATGCCAATCAGGTTCAGGAGGATCGGACCATCTCGGCTCTTTTCGAGCAGATGCGGCCTGAAATGGAGGATACGTTTGGCCAGTCCGTTGTGGCTGACATTGATAATGTATTTCTCTCGAAACCCGGCCCAAGTCTCCGCCATCAGGTCGCCCACGGGCTTCTAACTGATGGAAGCCCTTATGGCGCCGACGCGATCTATGCCTGCTGGCTCATTTTCCGTCTGTGCTGCATTCCGCTCTTTCGACAGCGTGACCGGATCGAGCTGCCCGCGTGAGCAAAACTCCCCCGCCCGCTCCCCGGCGCCAGACAGCAAAAAGGCCCGGTTACCCGGGCCCTTTATGCTTTTCAAATCTAAAGAAGATTTGGAGCGGGTGAAGCGATTCGAACGCTCGACCCCAACCTTGGCAAGGTTGTGCTCTACCCCTGAGCTACACCCGCTCGCACGGCGTCTTGGCCGCAAGCCGGGCCTATATGGCTGAAGAGCGCGGCGATTGCAACAGGGAAATCGCAGGCTTTTTTACGACCCGGCAAGCGAGGCCGGCAAGCCGCCGGCGGCGCGCGAGTGGCACGCGGCGGGTGCGCCACCGCAAAGGGCGGGTGCCGCTCACCGTGATGTCGCATGACGGCCTTGTGTCGGCCGCCCCATTGGCCGTAAACGGCATGGGCTCACAAACGGGACGAAGACGAAACCGATGCCGAAGACCGAAGCCGAACTTTTTGCCTTTCTTGCCGAGCTGGGCATTGCTGCCTCGACCAAGCGCCATCCACCGCTCTATACCGTCGCCGATTCGCAGGCGCTGCGCGGCGAGATCGCCGGCGGGCACACGAAAAACCTGTTCCTGAAGGACAAGAAGGACAATTTCTTTCTGGTCACCGTCGGTGAGGATGCGGTCGTCGACCTGAAGCAGATCCACCAAGTGATCGGCGCCGCCAGCCGGGTTTCTTTCGGCAAACCGGAGATGCTGATGGAGCTGCTCGGCGTCACGCCGGGCGCCGTCACGGTCTTTGGCATCATCAACGACACGGCAAACAGGGTCAAGCTCGTGCTCGACAAGGATTTAATGGAGCATGCGGTGATCAATGGGCATCCGCTGACCAATGAGGCGACGACATCGATCGCAGCGGGCGACCTGATCAGATTCGTCGAGGCAACCGGGCACGATGCTGCTATCTTGAAAGTCTCCGCGTGATCGCCACATGGATGGCTTAAAACCGATGGTCTGAAGCATAGGGCGCCTGGCTGCCGGCCGGCGGCGCCACGGAAGGGTAAAGAGATGAGCGACAACAATCCGTTCGGCGGCCCCTTTGGCGGCAATGGCGGCCAGTACACCACCTCGGTGCAGTATGGTGGAACCGCGCCGGCGCCGGCGAAAGTCGCGCTTGGCGATACGCCCGCCGCTCCCGCCGATGTGATCAAGGACACGACGACGGCTGCCTTTGCCGCCGATGTCATCCAGGAATCGCGCCGTCAGCCGGTGCTGGTCGATTTCTGGGCGCCCTGGTGCGGACCTTGCAAGCAACTGACGCCGCAGTTGGAGAAGGCGGTCAAGGCCGCCGGCGGCAGGGTCAAGCTGGTCAAGATGAACATCGACG
Organism: Mesorhizobium sp. WSM4833; assembly: GCF_055811095.1. Taxonomy (NCBI): domain Bacteria; kingdom Pseudomonadati; phylum Pseudomonadota; class Alphaproteobacteria; order Hyphomicrobiales; family Phyllobacteriaceae; genus Mesorhizobium; species Mesorhizobium sp. WSM4833. The sequence goes on along the minus strand of NZ_JBVVQG010000023.1, from coordinate 41,953 downwards.
ACCATCCGTCGATCGCCGGCCAGCTCGGCATCCAGTCGATCCCGGCGGTCATCGCCTTCAAGGACGGCCAGCCGGTCGATGGCTTCATGGGCGCCATCCCGGAGAGCCAGATCAACGAATTCATCACCAAGGTCGGCGGCAAGGGCAATGGCGCGCCGCCGGTGGCCGAAGCTCTGGCTGCGGCGACCGAGGCGCGCGACGCCGGCGACATGCAGACCGCGGCCGACATTTATGACGCCATCCTGGCGCAGGCGCCGGAGACGATCGAGGCGATCGCCGGACTGGGAGAGCTGCTGTTCGAGGCCGGCGACACGGAAGGCGCCGAGGCGCTTTTGGCAACAGCCCCGGAGGCCAAGAAGGATGCGCCGCCACTGGCAGCTCTGCGCGCCAGGATGGCGGTTGCGGCGCAGGCGGCGGCTCTCGGCAATCCAGCCGAATTCGAGCGGCGCCTTGCGGAAAATCCCGGAGATCACCAGGCGCGTTTCGATCTGGCCATGATCCAGAACGCCAACGGCGACCGTACGGCCGCAGCCGACAATCTGCTGGCCATCATCAAGGCCGACCGGGCCTGGAACGAGGATGGTGCGAGGACGCAATTGCTGCAGCTGTTCGAGGCCTGGGGCATGACCGACGAGGCGACGCTGGCCGCGCGCCGCAAATTGTCGGCGCTGCTGTTTTCCTGAGCCGGCTGCCGGTTGTTTTGCCGCACGGGCTTGGCGTCGGCGATGATTGCGCCAGATTAGGGCCAAGAACTCACGCGCTTCTTGATGGCGCGATCGGAGGAACGAGGTGCAAGCGGGAAACGCGCATTACCGGCTCGCCAAGGATTTGCCGTCGACGATCCCTATCTTTCCGCTCGAGGGGGCGCTTTTGCTGCCGGGAGGCCGCATGCCGCTCAACATCTTCGAGCCGCGCTATCTGCAGATGGTGGACGAGGCGATCGCCGGCTCGCGGCTCATCGGCGTCATCCAGCCCAGTCTCGACGGCGCCTTGCGCGACGACGGCGAGCCGGAACTCTGCAATGTCGGTTGCACCGGGCGCATCATCGCCTTTTCCGAGAGCGGCGACGGCCGTTACCTGATTTCGCTGCAGGGCGTGTGCCGGTTCCGCATCGCCCATGAATTGACGGTCAAGACGCCGTTTCGCCAGTGCAAGCCCTCGCCTTTCCTTGCCGATCTCGATGAGGACCAGGCGGGCAACGAGATCGACCGGCCATCGCTGCTCAAGGCATTTCGCGCCTATCTGCAGGCCAACGACCTCGAGGCCGACTGGGAAAGCGTCAGCCGGGCCGAAAATGCCATGCTGGTCAATGCGTTGTCGATGATGGCGCCCTACGGGCCAGCCGAGAAACAGGCGCTGCTCGAAGCGGCGGATTTGAAGACCCGGGCCGAGACGCTGATCGCCATCACCGAAATGGCGCTGGCGCGCGAGAATGAGGATTTTGGGTCGAGTTTGCAGTAAGAGGGCGCGATGGCGGACGGACGTGACGGGAAGAAGGTCGACCCCAAGCTGCTGGAACTCTTGGCCTGCCCACTGACCAAGGGGCCGCTGGCCTGGGATCCGGAGCGCGGCGAACTGATTTCCAGGGTCGCCAAGATTGCCTATCCGGTGCGTGACGGCATCCCGATCATGCTGCCTTCCGAGGCGCGGACGCTTTCGGTGGAGGATGTTCTGGCCCCGCCACCGCCGCGTCTGGGTGGGCCGGGCTGAGGGGCACGTTTCTTGTACCCAATAGGCCGGCAGGACAGAGGGGGGCGCGAAGGATCGCCGACGTCCGCTTTCGTTCCGTTCTTGGCATGGCCTTGCCTACTGAAAATTCCGCCCCTTGGGCATGACCTGTTCCGCTTCTTCCGACAGCGTTGCGAGATCCTGCCGGATCGGCGCGCTTTGTTTGGCGGGGCTGAAGCGATCCGAACCGTCCTTGGCGAGGTCTCTCGGAGGAACCGCTGGTGCAGCCTCGCTGACCTTCTCCAGAAGCACGGTCAGCCAGGGCGTCAGATCCTCGATCTTCTCGGCAACGATGTGGACCACACCCGATTCCGACTGCAATTTCCCGGTTACCTTGACGAACCGGGCCCCCATGACGATAGGCCGATAGCGGTCGAAGGTTCTTTGCCAGAAGATGATGTTGGCCACCGCCTTGTCGTCCTCCAGCGTCAGGAAGATCGCATTGCCCTTGCCGGGGCGCTGCCGCACCAGCACGAGGCCGGCGACCGAGACGCGCCTGCCGTCGCGCACGGAAGGAAGATTCGCATTGGGGATGACGCTGGCGCGGTCGAGCCGCTCGCGCAGGAAGGCGACCGGATGCGCCTTCAGCGACAGGCCGAGCGCGCGGTAATCGTGGATGACATGCTCGCCGAGCGGCATTTTCGGCAGCCTCGTCTCCGGTTCCAGCTCGCGCAGGCGAAGCGCCGGCTGGTCGAACAGCGGCAGCCTTTCGGCGGCGCTCTTGCCGTCGAGCGCGCGCACCGCCCACAGGGCTTCGCGACGGTCAAGACCGAGCGAGCGAAAGGCATCGGCCTGCGCCAGTTTTTCGATCTCGCCGACATCGAGGCCGGAGCGCAGCCAGACATCCCTGACGGATACATAGCCTGAGCCGCGCCGCTCGACGAAAGCCTCCATGCGCTCCTTCGACAGGCCCTTGATCTGCCTGAAGCCGAGCCGCAGCGCATGATTTGTCTCGATGACGCCGCGCATTTCGGCATGGCGTGGCAGGATGCGGGCCGGATCGAATGGCGCCTTTTCCAACGTACAATCCCACACCGAAAAATTGACGTCGACGTCGCGGATGCCGACGCCATGGTCGCTTGCGTCGCGCACGAGTTGGGCCGGCTGGTAAAACCCCATCGGCTGCGAATTCAGGATCGCGGCGCAGAACACGTCGGGATAGAAGGTCTTGAACCAGCAGGAGGCATAGACGAGCAGGGCGAAGGAAGCAGCATGGCTTTCAGGAAAGCCGTATTCGCCAAAGCCCTCGATCTGCTTGAAGCAGCGCTCGGCGAAGTCCTTCGTGTAGCCCTTGCCGACCATGCCATTGATCATACGGTCGCGGTAATTGCCGATGGTGCCGGTGCGCTTGAAGGTGGCCATGGCGCGGCGCAGTTCATCGGCTTCGCCCGGTTTGAAACCGCCGGCGACGATGGCGATATTCATCGCCTGTTCCTGGAACAGCGGTACGCCAAGCGTTTTCTTGAGGATCGCTTCCAGCTCCGGCTTTTGATACTCGGCCTGTTCCTTGCCTTGCCGGCGGCGCAGATAGGGATGGATCATATCGCCCTGGATCGGGCCCGGCCGAACGATCGCCACCTCGATGACGAGATCATAAAAGGTTTTCGGCTGGAGGCGCGGCAGCATCGACATCTGCGCCCGCGATTCGATCTGGAAGACGCCGAGCGTGTCGGCGCGGCAGATCATCTTGTAGACCTGCCTGTCCTCCGGCGGCAGGGTGGCCAACACATAGGGCTGCCCATAATCATCCCGCGCATTAGGATAGTGATCCGTGAGCAAGGTGAAGGCGCGTTGCAGGCAGGTCAGCATGCCGAGCGCCAGCACGTCGACTTTCAAGACTTTCACCGCGTCGAGATCGTCCTTGTCCCATTCGACCATCTTGCGCTCGTCCATCGCCGTCTTGACGATGGGCACAATCTCGTCGAGCCGGTTCCTGGTGATGACGAAGCCGCCGACATGCTGGGAGAGATGGCGGGGGAAGCCCATGATCTCATTGGCACGCTCCATCACGTGCCTCGACACCGGGTCGGTGCGGTCGAGGCCGCCGGCGCGGGCTTCCTTCTCGCCAAGCTCCGATGTCGACCAACCCCAGATCGAGCCGGAAAGCGATGCCCTGACATCCTCGGACAGGCCCATCGCCTTCGACACTTCGCGCAGCGCCGACCGGCCGCGATAGCTGATGACGGCGGCGGCAAGTGCCGTGCGCTTGCCGCTGTATTTTTCGTAGATGTACTGGATTACGGTTTCGCGCTTTTCGTGCTCGAAATCGACGTCGATATCCGGCGGTTCGTTTCTCTCCTCGGAAATGAAGCGCTCGAAGAGCGAATCGATTTTTTCCGGCCCCACTTCGGTGATGCCGATGCAGAAGCAGACGACCGAATTGGCGGCTGATCCACGTCCCTGGCAGAGAATATCCTTGCTGCGCGCGAACTTGACGATGTCGTAGACAGTCAGGAAATAGCGGGCATAGTTGAGGCGTTCGATCAAAGCGAGCTCTTCCTCGATGCGCTTGGTCACGGAATCCGGCACACCAGCCGGATAGCGGTTCGCCGCCCCCTCCCGCGCCAGTCGCGCCAGCTCAGCCTGTGGACCAAGACCCGATTCCGTCGGCTCGTCGGGGTAGTTGTACTGGAGGTCGCCAAGCGAAAAAGTCAGCTCTTGCGCAAACCGCAGCGTCTCGGCCAGCGCCTGCGGATGCCGGCGGAACAGGCGGCCCATCTCCATCGGCGGCTTCAGATGGCGCTCGGCATTGGCGGAGAGTTGCAGCCCGACCTCGGCAACGGGCGTGTTGAGGCGGATCGCGGTCAGCACGTCCTGCAACGGGCGTCGTTCGGCGGTGTGATAAAGAACGTCGTTGGTCGCCATCAGCGGAATGCCGGCGCTCTCGGCAAGTGCTGCCGCCTGCTCGATGCGGAAACGGTCATTGCCGGCGTAGTCGGGCGAAACGCCAAGCCGCAGGTTCCTGCCGAAACGGCCCTTGAGCTCACCAAGCAAGGCAAGACTGTCTTGCGCCCCCGTCGACAGACCGGGCAGGACCGCCAGCGACATCAGGTCACCCCATTCGAGCAGGTCGCCGCGCTGGAGAAGGGTGGCGCCTTTTTCGTTCTCGTCGCGCAGATTGGCTTGCGTCAGCATGCGGCAGAGGTGCCCCCAGCCCTTGCGGTCCTGGGGATAGGCGAGGATGTCCGGCGTGCCGTCGTCAAAAACCAGCCGGCAGCCGGGGTGATAGGAGAGTTTTTCGACCTTGGCCTGCTGCCAGGCGCGCACCACGCCGGCCACCGTGTTGCGGTCGGCAAGTCCGATCGCCGAGAAGCCCAGGAGCTTGGCCGCGACCACCAGCTCCTCCGGCTTGGAGGCGCCGCGCAGGAAGGAGAAATTCGACTGGATGCCGAACTCGGCATAGGGAATGACGGTCAGCGCGTTCATGCGAAGACTCCATGCAGGAACCAGCGCGGCGGGACTTGCGAGGCGCCGCCGTAGAGGCCTTGCCGGTAGAGCCAGTAGCGGCGGCCGTCGGCATCCTCGATGCGGAAATAGTCGCGCGTCGATGCCGCCTCGTCGCTTGGCGCTTCCCGCCACCATTCGGCGGCGATGCGTTCCGGCCCTTCGGCGCGCTTGACCCGGTAGAGCGCGCGCCGCCAGCGGAAGTTCAGCGGCGGTCCTTCCGGCATTTCGGTGGCCGGCACATCGATGGGTTCGGGCGAGCGGAACAGCCGGATCGGTCGTTCCGGCGGAAATATGGTTTTTGGTGCCTGCAGCCTGTCCGGCTTCTTCGGCGGCGTGGTCCGGCACGGCGCGTCGGTGAAGGGGATGGTGGCGACGGCACGCTCCGGCAGATGGCTTTCGACCGCGACCGGCCGGAGAACCGCGCCATCGCCGAGCCGGGCGCGGATGCGGTCGGCGAACAGCGCGATATCGGCGCCGTCGTCGGTCACCTCGCCGGCAAGATCGGCCTGCTGCATGTCGAAGGTGGCTGATGCCAACACCGAGAGCCGCACCAGATCGAAACCATAGCCGGCATCGATATCCTGTTCGAGCGCGGCCAGCCTTTCATGGAACAGTTTCTGGATCAGCATGGGTTCGCGCATCGGCCGCGAGGTACCGAGCGCGATGCGGCTGACGGCGCCGTCGACGCGAAAGAGCAGCAGCGCCAGCGTCCGGGCGCCCTCGCCGCGGCGCTCGAGGTCGGTCTTCAAGGTCGCCGCCAGCATGCCCACCAGCCGTTCGATGTCCTCGGTCAGGGTGACGGGTTCGGCGAGGTGGCGTTCGACCGAAAGCGGCGCGACGGGCAGGCGCGGCGACACCGCCTCGTCGAGCCGGCCAAGCGCCTGGTCGAGGCGCAGGAGCAGCAGGGCGCCGAAGCGGCGGGCGAGCGGCGCGCGCGGTGCCGCCATGACGGCGCCCGCCGTGCGCAGGCCCACACTTTCCAGGCTGGTGCGGGTCGAAGGTTCTATGCGCAGCGCGGCCAGCGGCAGGGGCGCCAGCAGCGCCTCCTCCTCGCCTGACACAATGATGCGGTCGCCGCAAAAGCGTGCCGCCGCCCAGGCAGCGCCCGGCGTCGCGGCAAGCCCGGCGCGGACATCGAAACCCTGATGGAAGAAGCGCGACAGGATGTCGTCCAGCATGGCGCGCTCGCCGCCGAACAGATGGGTGCAGCCGGTGACGTCGAGAAACAGGCCGTCTGCCCCGTCCAGCGCCACCAGCGGGGTGTAGCGGTCGCACCAGTCGGCGAGGCCTTCGAGCAGGCGGCGATCGGCTTCCGGATCGGCCTCGACGACGTCGATCGACGGATGCATGGCGCGCGCATCGGCGATGCCCATGTCGCGCTTCAGGTGCAGCGCCTCAGCCCGCTCGTCGAGGGCCGAGATGCGCTGTGCGTTGCGGTCGCGATGGCTGATCACGAGCGGCGGGTGAGAGGGGTGATCCGACGGCCGGGAACGCCAGGACCGCCCCAGACGCTGGCGCAGGATCCTTTCCGCCGCCAGATAGGGAAACCACAGGGACAGGATTCTTTGGCCTGTTTCTTTCCCCACCTGCTCCTTCGTCGCCCGCTCTTTCGTCGAATGCGCGTTCATCGGGGTTCCACTCCAGTGTGAATTGTCCAGGCAGGGCCGTGCGGCTCTTGCCGATGGTGAGGGTGAAGGCCGGGCGGCCGATCGAGCCGGCCAGCGGCCCGGCGATGGTGTCGCGCGGCACCGCCGGCGCCGAGGCGACGATGAGGCGGACGGGTGCCGCCGTCGGTTCGGGCCCAGCCGCCTGCCGCAGCAGGAACACCGGCCGGCCGGCCGCTTGCGCCCTTGCATGCAGCCGGCGTGTCGCGGTCAGGTCAAGCCGCTGCGGATTGCCGCGGATTTCCAGGATGACGGCGGCGAGCGCCGTCATCCGGGCCGCCTCCTCGGCGACCCACAGTGCATCGACGAGCCTTGGCGCCTCGGAAAACAGCAATTGCTCCGGCTCGATGCCGAACGAGGCGTGAAGCCCCCTGGCATAGGGAAAGCCGGCCTCGCGAAAAATCTCCGATGTGCCGATCCACAGCACCGGCAGCCCCGGCGTTTGCTTGAGGATCAGGCTGGTGAGCGACAAAGCGAAGCCGGCGACGGCCCCGGCATCGCGGGTTTCAAGCCCATGGATTTCGCTCAGGGCGGCCTTCGGCAGCCCGCCGCTCAGGGCGGCATCGAGGCGCCCAACGCCGATAGGCAGGAACGCATCCGGCAACGCCGCGGCAATGCCACGCCGGACGATTGTGAGATCAGTGTTGACGTCAGCATCAAAGGGTGCGGCTGCCGGCGCAGCCAAGCGCTCGGGCAGCGTTCCCTCGATTTTCGCGATCTGGCGGCGCAGGGCAAAAACAGTCTCCCGCGCCACGGCGGTCATCGCCATGACGGTCAGCTTCCACTCACAATTGTTCCTGTTATGTTCCTATAGATTCCAGAGCGCATCCCAAGAGTCAAGCAGAGTCATGGGGAATTTATTCCTCTCTGCAGGGATGGCGCAGGCGCATCGGCCCGTTCATTTGCCGATTCCGGTGCGAAAGCCTATATGCCGGAATCAAAGGACAAAGCATGGCCCGCATCTACAAGACCCGCACCTGGCACGACGAACTCTCGCCCTTGATGGACGAAATGGAGTTCCTGGCGCTGGAGGCGTACGCCCATCTGCCGGAGGATTTTCGCAAGCTGACCGGCGAGATCGTCATCCAGATCGCCGAATTCCCAACCGACGAAATCATGGACGATCTGTCGCTGGAAACGCCATTCGACCTGCTCGGCCTGTTCGAGGGACGCGGCATCGCCGAGCGCTGGAACCCGCAGACCGGCGAAGGCCCGAACCGCATCACGCTCTACCGCCGCGCCATCCTCGATTACTGGTCCGAGAACGAAGAGACGCTGGGCGACATCGTCACCCACGTGCTGATCCACGAGATCGGCCACCATTTCGGCCTGTCGGACGAAGATATGGAGAAGATCGAAGAGGCGGCGGAGTAGGGTGCGCTGATATTCAGGTGATGCCCGCCTGCAAATGATGGCTTCCTGCGCTTCCCCGCTCTACCGCGTCGCGGTAGAACTGTGCTCACGTAACCAAAAGTACGCTCCGCTCCGGTTCTCGGAAACCACCATTTTCGACTCGGCCTGACCTGAATCTCAACACACCCTGCGTCGGAGCTTTTCAAATCTACCAGTCACTCAGCTTGGTATCGGGCCCGTATTCCTGACCGTCGATATCCTTGACCACGGCCTGGCCGCAACGCATCGCTTTGGCCTTCTTGTCGTAGGCATAGGTCGGCGAGCCGAACAGATGCCAGCCCTTGTTCAGCGCCGCTGTCACCTTGTGGCAGAAGCTGGCATCGTCCGGAGCGGACAGAAAGCGGTAGAGTTTCATTGTTCAATTCCTGTCGTGAGTAGCTGTAGCCCGCTCGCATCCATCGAGCATTTATGACCCGATGGCGGCTGCCTTCGCCAGCAGTTTTTCGGCCTGCGCCAGGTGCAGCCGTTCGACCATCCTGCCGTTCAGCGCGATCACACCCTTGCCGGCATTCTCGGCGAGCGCGAAGGCTTCCTTCACCGAGCGTGCCTCGGCCACCGCTTCCGTGGACGGCACGAAGGCGCGGTTCGCGGCTTCGATCTGGGCCGGGTGGATGAGGCTCTTGCCGTCGAACCCCATGGCCGCGGCTTCCGCGCATTCATGGGCGAAGGCGTCGAGGTCGCGAAAATCGTTGGAGACGCCGTCGAGCATGTCGATGCCGCCGGCGCGTGCGGCCAGCACCATCTGCATCAGCCATGGCACGAGGTAGCGCCTGTCAGGCGTCGCCAGAATGCCGGTCTCCTTGACCAGATCATTCGTTCCGGCAACGAAACAATTGAGCCGCGAGGCCGGATCGCGGCCAAGTTCGGCGATGGCGCCGATGTTGAGCAGCGCCTTGGGCGTCTCGATCATCGCCCATAGTTTCACGCTGTCGGGGGTAAAATTGTCGTCAAGCACGTCGCCGGCCTCGAGCAGGTCGCGCGGCGTGTCGACCTTGGGCAGAAGGATGCCGTCGGGTTCGCAGCTTGCGGCCGCCAGCAGGTCGTCGGCGCCCCATTCGCCTGATATCGCATTGATGCGCACGATCATCTCGCAGCGTCTCTCGGAATGGCCGGCGAAAATGCCGGCCAGTTTTTCGCGGGCGGCGATCTTGTCGGCCGGAGCGACGGCGTCTTCCAGGTCGATGATGATGGCATCGCAGGCAAGCTGCGCGATCTTGGCCAAGGCCTTGTCGCTGGAGGCCGGGATGTAGAGCACGGAGCGGCGCGGGCGATAGGTTTCCATGGATGATCTATGCCGCTTGTGGTTGGTCGAGGCAAGTCGGGGCATGAAGCTACCAATCTCCCCCCTCGAGGGGGGAGATCGGCAGCGTTTACCCCTGCACGAAAACTGCACGGGCCTGCGGAAAACCTCCTCGGATCCGCCCTGCCGTTTCCCCGCCCGCTTGCGAGACAAGCGGCATGCACAAGCGAGCAAAGCCCCGTTGGTCCCTGCCTCACCGACTGCGTAGCGAGGGCTGGTGGCTGGCCGATCCGCCGCGCGCGTGTCCCGTCGCAACCCTCATTCCCTTTGTCCGCAGAAGCCCGCCAACGGTTCGGCTGGAAGCCATCAGGAAAGCCAGGTCATGACAGCGTTGTTCTCCGCCGCGCCGAGCTATTGCAGCCGTTTCGGTGTCGCCATCCTGCTGGCAGCGCTCGCGGATTTTCTGTTCTATGGCCAGCCCGCCGGGATCACGGTTTTCCTGTTCGCCCTGCTGATTGCCGCGGCGGTCGTGGCTGTGCACCCGGCCGCCTTCAACGACGGCCGGGTCTGGCTCAAGCCCATCGCCATGCTTGTCGCGCTGCTGCCGCTGGCTGAAAACGTCAGCACCCTGTCGGTCTCGATCGCGCTGGCGGCGCTGACCGTCTTCGCGCTTTCGTTGAGCGGCCGGCTGCGGCACAGCATCGCCCGCATTGCCGGGCAGATCGTGCTGTTCGGGCTGGCGGCGCCGTTCCGCTTCGTCATTGATTTCATCCGCTGGCGCAGGACGGCGCGGCGGTTCGGTGGGCGTCGCATCCGGCTGGCGGCGATCGCCGTCTGGGTGATGCCGCTGACGCTGGGCGCGGTCTTCCTGGCGCTGTTCGGTGCCGCCAATCCGGTCATCGACTATTGGCTGTCGCTGATCGATCTCGTGAGGCTGCTCGATCTTATCCAGCTGGCGCGGATTGCCTTCTGGCTGTTCGTGCTCGCCGCTGTCTGGGCTTTTCTGCGACCGCGCCTGCCGCGCCTGATTCGCCGCATCCCGCGCGCGTTGCCGGCGGTCAGCGCTCAAGCCGGCAAAACCGCCACCACCATCGAAGACATCCTGTTCGGCAAGGCCGCCATCCTGCGCGCCCTGATCGTCTTCAACATCCTGTTTGCGCTGCAGACGGCGCTCGACGCCGCCTATCTGTGGGGCGGGGCAGCGCTTCCCGATGGGCTGAGCTACGCCTCCTACGCGCATCGTGGCGCCTATCCCTTGATCGTCACGGCACTGCTTGCCGCCGGCTTCGTGCTGGCAGCGCTGCGACCCGGCAGCGAAACCTCGGCCGATCCGCTGATCCGCCGGCTGGTCTATGTCTGGGTGGCGCAGAACATCATGCTGGTCATCTCGTCGATCCTGCGGCTCGACCTCTATATCGGCATCTATGCATTGACCTACTGGCGCGTCGCCGCCTTTGTCTGGATGGGGCTGGTGGCAGCAGGCCTTGCCCTGATCATTGCCCGCATCGCGCTTAGAAAATCCAACGAATGGCTGCTGTCCGCCAATCTTCTGACGTTATCCCTGACGCTTTATGCCGGCTGTTTCATCAATTTCGCAGCAACGATCGCCAATTACAATGTCGACCATTCCCTCGAAATGACCGGCCAGGGCATTCCCCTAGACGCCTGGTATCTTCACTCGCTCGGTCCGGGCGCGTTTCCCGCGCTCGATCGCTTCCTCGAGCACCAGGGCAAGACGGCGGCCGCCGGCACTGTCCGCGAACTGGCCGGCGTGCGCGGCAGCGACGAAATCTGGTATCGAACTATCCAGCAGAACTGGCGGGCCTGGAGCTTTCGCGACTGGCGGCTGCTTCGATATCTCGACACCAAGGAGCCGTTCGTGATTCCCTCCGCTATCGAACCTTCCATGCCGGGCCGCTGATCCATGCCGCATCACATCCTCGTCGCCGACGATGACCCGCACATCCGCGAGGTGATCTGCTTTGCCTTGGAGAAGGCCGGCATGGAAACGACAGGGGTGGCCGACGGTGCCGCCGCCTTGCAGGCAATCGGCCGCCGGGCACCGGACCTCGTCGTGCTCGATATCGGCATGCCGGAAATGGACGGGCTGGAGGTCTGCCGGCGGCTGCGGCAAATATCCGATGTGCCGGTGCTGTTCCTCTCTGCGCGCGACGAGGAGATCGACCGCATTCTCGGGCTCGAAATGGGCGGCGACGACTATGTGACGAAACCATTCAGCCCGCGCGAGCTGGTTGCCCGCGTCAACGTCATCCTGCGGCGTGCCCGCCCGGCGGCGCCCGAACCGGCCGACGACAGGCAGTTTTCGCATGGCAAACTGGCTCTGGCGCCGGCCAGCCATACCGCCAGCTTCGACGGCAAACCGTTATCGTTGACAGGAATAGAGTTCTCGATCCTGAAGGGGTTCCTGGCGCGGCCGGCGCATGTGCTCGACCGCGACGCGGTGACGGCCAGCGCCTATGCCGCAAACATCCACGTCGCCGGCCGCACCGTCGACAGCCACATCCGCAACATCCGCGCCAAACTGGCAGCCGTGGGTTGCCCAAATGTCATCGAGACGGTGCATGGCGTTGGCTTCCGGCTTGGCCGATGCGGCTGACGGCCTCCAGCAAATGGATCGGCCGCAAATGGCGGCCACGGCTTGCCACGGTCGTCGTCGCCATCCTGATCATGGTGATGGCCTTGCCACTGGTCGGCCTGTTCTTCTTCCGCCTCTACGAGAACCAGCTGATCCGCCAGACCGAGGCGGAGCTGATCGCGCAAGGCGCTGCCATCGCCGCCATCTATGCGCGGGATGTCCGTGACGCCGGCATCCCACCGGAAAAGCTCGGTGCGCCGATGCCGGAGCCAAGTGGGGATTCAAGCCGCAGCGTCAATCCGGACCCGCTCTACAGGCCAATCGAACCGCAGCTCGATCTTGCCTCGGATTATGTCCTGCCGACCCGGCCGGCGGCGATGCCGGCGATCGTCGATCCCGCCTTCGCGGTGATCGGCGCGCGCCTGTCCGGCATCCTCGACGCCACCCAGAAAACCACGCTGGCCGGCTTCCGGCTGCTCGACCCCCGGGGCGTCGTCATTGCCGGGCGCGGCGAGGTCGGCCAGTCGCTCAGTGCGGTCGAAGAGGTGCGCACAGCACTTGCCGGCCGCTATGCCAGCGCGCTCAGGCTGCGCATTCCCGACCAGCCGACGCCACCGCTCTATTCGGTCAGCCGCGGCACCAAGGTGCGTGTCTTCGTCGCCCTGCCGGTCGCTGTCGACGGCCAGGTCGCCGGCGTCGTCTATGTGTCGCGGACGCCCAACAACATCATCAAACATCTCTATGGCGAACGTGGCAAGGTGACGTTGGCGGCGATCGCCATTCTCGGCGGCACGCTGCTCATCGGTCTCATCTTCCTGCGCACCGTCAGCCGGCCGATCTATGCGCTGATCGACCGCACCGAGCGCATCGCCGCCGGCGACCGCACGGCGATCCGGCCGCTCGACCACCACGGCACGCGAGAGATGGCGGAGCTGTCCGCCGCCTTCCTCGACATGGCCGAGAAGCTTCAGGCGCGGTCGGACTCGGTCCAGACTTTCGCCACACATGTCTCGCATGAGCTCAAATCGCCGCTGACGGCGATCCAGGGCGCGGCCGAATTGCTGCGCGATTCCGGTGGCGCGATGGACGATGCGGAGCGGCGGCGTTTCTCCAACAATATCGTCACCGATGCGGGGCGGCTCAATCTGCTGGTGCGGCGCCTGCTCGACCTGGCACGCGCCGAAAACCTGGCGCCGAGCGGCGAAAGCACATCGCTCGGTGCGGCACTGTCGCTGCTGCCCGTCGACAACAGGCTCGCGGTTAGCATCGGGGCCGGCGGCGACATCGACTTGCGCATATCGGCCGAGAACGCGGCTATCGTGCTGGCCAATCTCATCGACAATTCGGCCAGGCATGGCGCGATGCAGGTTTCTGTCTCCGCTACGAGCGCCGGCGGCAAGGCGAGCATCCTGGTCAGCGACGACGGTGCCGGCATTTCGCCGAGCAACCGGGCGCGCATTTTCGAGCCGTTCTTCACCACGCGGCGCGAACAGGGTGGCACCGGCATGGGCCTCGGCATCGTGCTGGCCCTCCTGAAAGCGCATGATGGTATGATCGCGCTGGTTGACAGCGAGCGCGGCACGCGCTTCGAGGTCATTCTGCCGGTGGCGTGAAGGACATTATCGGCCGGATCGGAGAGAACATGCGCTACGACATCGTCATCATCGGCGGAGCCATCGTCGGCTCCTCGGTCGCCTATTACCTGCGTGAGCAAGGGTTTTCCGGCACGATCGCGCTGGTCGAGCGTGATCCGCAATTCGCGCATGCGGCAACGACGCTGTCCATGGCCTCGATCCGCCAGCAATTCTCGATCCCGGAAAACATCCGCCTGTCGCAGTTCACGCTGAAGCTGTTCCGGCGGCTGAAGGAAGAGTTCGGGGATGACGCCGATATCGGCTTTCGCGAGGGCGGCTACCTCATCCTTGCCGGCGAGGACGGCTTGCCGATCCTGAGGAGCAATCACCAGGCGCAGATGGCCGAGGGCGCCGACATTGTGCTGGAGGACGCGGATCAGCTGGTGCGCCGGTTCCCATGGCTGTCGACCGAGGGCATTTCAGCCGGCGCCTATGGCCGCAGCGGCGAAGGCTGGTTCGACGCGCATGCGATGCTGACGCTGTTCCGCAAGGCGCTGCGGCAGAAGAAAGTCGATTTCATCGCCGCAGATGTCACCGGCATCGCGCGCGATGGCAACCGCGTCACGGGAGTGAGCCTCGGCAATGGCGAGATGCTGGAGGCTGGCATCGTCGTCAACGCCGCCGGCCCGAACGCCGGCAAGGTGGCTGCCATGGCCGGGCTTGAGCTGCCGGTCGAGCCGCGCAAGCGCAATGTCTTCGTCTTCGAGGCGCGCGAGAAATATGCCGACATGCCGCTGCTGGTCGATCCCTCCGGCATCTATGTCCGTCCGGAAGGCTCGGTCTACCTCACCGGCGGCGCCGAACCGGAGGAAGGTGACTGCGCACCCGATCCCGGCGACTTCGAGGTAAACTGGCCACTGTTCGAAGAGGTGATCTGGCCGGTGCTGGCGACCCGTATTCCCGCCTTCGAGGCGATCAAGCCGACCCGTGCCTGGGCCGGCCACTACGACTACAACACGCTCGACCAGAACGCGGTGATCGGTCCGCATCCCGACGTCGGCAATTTCCTGTTCGCCAACGGCTTTTCCGGCCACGGCCTGCAGCAGGCGCCAGCAGTGGGCAAAGCGCTGGCCGAACTGATCGTGCATGGCGGCTATCGCACGGTGGATTGCTCGGCGTTCGGGTATGAGCGGGTGGCGGAGGGAAGGGCGTTCCGGGAATTGAATGTGATTTGAGCGGGCAAAGGGAAGGTCCTTTTTGACGCTGGCGCGAAGGATCGCCACGGTTGCGGAAGAGTATTTCGAGCGAGCCTCAGCCCTTGCGGTCGAACCAGAAGGCGTCGGCCATGCGCTTCATGCCGATACGTTCGTAGAAGCCTACGGCATCGGGCATGGAGATCAGGCTGATGGCGACCGATGGTCCAAGCTGCCGGCGCGCCTCGTCCATCAGGCCCTTGCCGATGCCGAGCCCCTGTGCCGATCGGGAAACGGCCAGTTCGGAGATGTAGCAGACCCAGGAGAAGTCGGTGATCGCCCTGATGACGCCGATCAGCGGCTTGCCCTGAATATCAAGGCGCGCGGTCAGTACCAGATTGGCGCCCGACAGCATCGCCCGCAGCCGCGCTTCATCATCGATCGGCCGTGTTTCGCCGAGGCCGGATTCGACCAGCACGCGACGGAATTCGGCGACGTCGAGCGCGGGTTCTCTGTTATAGAGGACGTGTGCGTTTTCTGCCATGGCCGCTAGATTGCACCATCGGGCTGGCTTGTGCCACCATGCACGAACAGTTGCCTTTTATTTGCCGCCGGCTTTGTGTAAACCGGGCCTCAGCAAATTCCCCCGCAACGAAAACACGGGCAAAAGCCATGGAAAAATTCACCAAGCTCACCGGCGTCGCCGCTCCGATGCCGATCGTCAATGTCGACACCGACATGATCATCCCCAAGGATTACCTCAAGACGATCAAGCGCACCGGGCTCGGCACCGGCCTGTTCGCCGAAATGCGCTACAAGGACGACGGTTCGGAAAACCCGGATTTCGTGCTCAACAAGCCGGCCTACCGCAAGGCGCAGATCCTGGTCGCCGGCGACAATTTCGGCTGCGGTTCCAGCCGCGAGCACGCACCATGGGCGCTGCTCGACTTCGGTATTCGCTGCGTCATCTCGACCTCGTTCGCCGACATTTTCTACAACAACTGCTTCAAGAACGGCATCCTGCCGATCACCGTCAGCCCCGAGGATCTCGAGAAGCTGATGGACGACGCCTCGCGCGGCTCCAATGCCACCGTGTCGGTAGACCTCGAAGCCAAGGAAATCCGTGGGCCGGATGGCGGCGTGGTCAAATTCGACCTCGACGACTTCAAGCGGCACTGCCTGCTCAACGGGCTCGACGATATCGGCCTGACCATGGAGAAAGCCGGCGCCATCGCTTCGTTCGAGAAGCGGAACGCCGAACAGCGCCCCTGGGCCTGAGCGGCGCGCTCCGGACGGATGGATCTGGCCTTTCGGGCCGGTTCGCGGCGACTGAGTGGAGGGACAGTCATGACACGTTCGCTTCTTGCCGGCCTTTGCGGGCTGGCCTTGTTGCTGGGGCAAATCGCCAGCGCGTCTGCGCAGACCCAGACGCCTGCCACACAGCCGGCCCCGGCGACGGAGCAGCCGTCCGCCGATCAGGGGACGAACGCCGCCGATGCTTCCGATGACGACAAGCAAGCTCCCGTCCCATTCGAAGGCGGCACGCTGACCATCACCCAGAAGGAACAGTATGGCGAGAAGGTGCTCGCCTATGACGGTCAGCAGCTGGCCAGCAATTACGATGTCTTCTTCGACAAAACAGTCGAGGTCGGCGGCGTCAAGGTGGCGCTGTTCGATGTCGGCGACGGCGGCAATCAATGCGGGCCGGCGACGGTGATCGTCTGGAAACCGGAAGGCGGCACGATCCAGAGCACCACGGTCGAGCAGGACCAGTGCGGCGCGCCGCCCTCGGCGGTGTCCGACAACGCCATCTATTTCGTGCCCTACCTGTTGCCGGGAGATCAGAAGCCGGCTTTGCAATGGTCGCCGACCGACGGGCTGACGATTTCGGGCAATCTGACCTACATGCCGGAACCCGGAACGGACTGGAAAGACATCGATCCGGAAAAGTACCAGAACATCATCGACGCCTTCCACAATGAGGCCGTCTACAAGGAAGCGGAAAAGCTGCTCGGCAAGGACATGGCCGACATGGCGACCAGTCTGCTGGTCGGCGGCGGCACCGAAAAGACCGCTTCGGGCGCCTTCTACGCCAGCGGCTGCGTGCCGCATGACTGCGGCGGCAATGACGGCTTCATGGCGGTCGACCCGGCCCAGCACAAACTCTACTTCGCCCGCCGCGGCGACAATGGCCAGCCGCAGGCGTGGCCTGGTGTGGCGACATGGCCCGCGGATGTGAAGGCGGCGTTGGACAAGGCGCTGGGGGCGGCAAATTAAAGCTTTAGCGTTGCGCAGCACCCCCGCGCTTTCGTCATCCCATGGTCTGCGCCGCGTCGCTACGCTCCTTGCTCCGCCATAGGATGACGACGGAAGGGATGCTTCAACCAATCTCGGAGGTTCGCGCTTCGCTTCCGGGATAACAGTTTGCCTGGCTTGGCCCACGACCCGCGCCGTTCCGCCTGCTAATGCTGGCCGATAACCCAAGCAAGGCCCCTCATATGCGCAAACTCATCTCCACCGGTTCGCCGTTCGAAAAGACCGCCGGCTATTCGCGCGCCGTGGTGCAGGGCGACTGGTGCTTCGTCTCCGGCACCACCGGCTATGACTACGCGACGATGACGATGCCGGAGACGGTGGAGGCGCAGACGCGCAATTGCCTGGCGACGATCGGCAAGGCGCTGAAGGACGGCGGCTTCGAGATGGCTGACGTGGTGCGGGCGCATTACTACGTCACCGACCAGGCCTTCGTAGATGTAGTCTTCCCGATCCTCGGCGAGACGTTCGGTGACATCAGGCCGGCAGCGACGATGATCGTCTGCCAACTCAACAAACCGGAAATGAAGATCGAGATCGAGGTGACGGCGCTGCGGCGCACGGCCTGAAGGGCGACCGACGATGAAAGTCCAGCGCATTGTTGCCAATATCGAGACAGCGGATGTCGCGGCGGCGAAGCGTTTCTACCAGGATGTGCTCGGTCTCGACCTGCTGATGGACCTCGGCTGGATCGCGACCTACGGCTCGCAAGCAAAGATGGATGTCCAGGTCAGCTTCATGGCGCAAGGCGGCTCCGGCACGCCGGTGCCCGACCTCTCCATCGAGGTCGACGACGTGGATGCGGCGCTCGACGCCATGCAGGCGGCCGGCTTCGCCATCGAATACGGACCGGCCGACGAGCCCTGGGGCGTGCGGCGCTTCTACGTCCGCGATCCGTTCGGCCGGCTGATCAACATTCTCTCGCATCGGTAGACGGCCACAGGACGCTTCCGACGCTGGCGGGACAGAAGGATCTCGGCGCTCGTCCCCTTGCATGCAACTCGCTTGGCGTTTAGCAAGACCGCGGTCGCACAGCGACGCGCGCCTTTTGGGGCGCAAAGGACGCTGTGCAAATCGAAACACATTCTTTCCAGGACGGTTTCTCCATGGCAACGAAGCATCTTTTCCTGCTCCCCGGTGACGGCATCGGTCCTGAGGCCATGGCCGAGGTCAAGAAACTGATCGCGGTCATGAACGACAGGCTCGGCAGCGGTTTTGCCACCGATGAGGGGCTGGTCGGCGGCTGCGCCTATGACGCGCATGGCGCGGCGATCTCCGATGCCGACATGGAAAAGGCGATGGCGGCCGACGCGGTGCTGTTCGGCGCCGTCGGCGGTCCGAAATGGGATGCGGTGCCCTATGAGGTGCGCCCGGAAGCCGGCCTGCTGCGCCTGCGCAAGGACATGGAGCTATTCGCCAATCTGCGCCCGGCCATCTGCTATCCGGCGCTGGCGGCGTCCTCCTCGCTCAAGCAGGAGGTGGTCGAAGGTCTCGACATATTGATCGTGCGCGAGCTGACCGGTGGCGTCTATTTCGGCGTGCCCAAGCAGATCATCGATCTCGGCAACGGACAGAAGCGCGGCATCGACACGCAGGTCTACGACACGTTCGAGATCGAGCGCATTTCGGGCGTCGCCTTCGAACTCGCGCGCACCCGCAAGAACCACGTCACCTCGATGGAAAAGCGCAATGTGATGAAGTCGGGCGTGTTGTGGAACGAGGTCGTCACCCAGACCCACAAGGCGCGCTATTCCGACGTCAAGCTCGACCACATGCTGGCCGACGCCGGCGGCATGCAGCTGGTGCGCTGGCCAAAGCAGTTCGACGTCATCGTCACCGACAATCTGTTCGGCGATATGCTGTCCGATATCGCCGCTATGCTGACCGGCTCGATCGGCATGCTGCCGTCGGCCTCGCTCGGCGCGCCTGACGTGAAGACCAAGAAGCGCAAGGCGCTCTACGAGCCGGTGCACGGTTCGGCGCCCGACATTGCCGGCAAGGGCATTGCCAACCCGATCGCCATGATCGCCTCCTTCGCCATGTGCCTGCGCTATTCCTTCGGCATGGTCGATGAAGCCGACCGCGTCGAAGGCGCGATCGCCGCCGTGCTCGACGCGGGCCTGCGGACGAAAGACATCATGTCCGATGGCATGACCGAGGTCGGTACGGTTGAGATGGGCGACGCGATCATCGCCAAATTCCTGGGCTGATACCGTGACGGTCGACGTCCGCTGGGCGACGATCGAGGACGCGACGACGCTCGCGGCCATGTTTTGCGAGATGGCGGAACATTATCGGCAACCGCCTCTCGATGCCGACCGGGCCCTGTCTGCGGCACGAAAATGGCTTGGCGAGGAAAGCCCGGCCTATCCGCATTTCGCGCTCGCCTTCATCGAGGGCGAGGTCAGCGGCCTGGCGTCGGTGGCGATCGCGCATCCCGGTATCGATCTCGAGCGGCTGCTGTTCCTCAAGGACCTGTTCGTGCGCGACAAAGCCCGCAACGCTGGTGTCGGCCGGGCGCTGATCGGCTTTCTCGCCGATCATTGCCTGCGCGAAGGCATCGGCCGCATCGACCTGACCAGCGAGGACTGGAACGAAGGCGCGCAGCGCTTCTACGACCGGCTTGGCGCAGAACGCCACGGCCAGAAGGTCTTTCTCAGGCTTTCGGGCGAGGCGCTGAAGGCGATCATCCCTAGACCCTGACGCCCGCCGGCACCGGTCCCCACTGGTTTTCGCGGGCCTGCGTCGGGATCAGCGCGAAGACCAGGATGATCAGGCTGCCGATGGTCGGGATCAGCACCACCAGATAAAGCCAGCCCGAGAGGCCGATGTCATGGATGCGGCGAACGGTCATGCCGAGGCTGGGCAGCAGTGTCGCCAGGACGAAGGTGCCGCAAAGGCCGACGGTTACCGCCGCCGATACGCTGCTGTCGAAATTGCCCATTTCGTTGTCGGCGAAAAGACCGATACCGCCGATGACAAGCAGCGAGACCACCCAGAACAGGAAATAACCCCAATATTCCTTGCGGCGGGCACGTCCGGCGAAATTGAAATAGTTCTGCGTCACGCCACGCCAGAAATAGCCCCAGAGATCGGTGGGCTCGGCCGGCCCGGAGGAACGGCCGAAATGCTGGGCCTGTGGCGCAGAAGCGGATGGTGCGTTACCGGCTTGAGTTGGCGCGGCGCTCGTACCAGCGTCGCCGGCCGGTGCAGCCGTCTCGGCGGCGATCAAAAAGACGTCGCGCGCCTGGCCGCCGCCCGCCTGGAATTCCACGCCCGCGCCCTTCCGCATAGTGGTTTCCCGGCGCAGGTTTTCGCGGGTGAAGGTGTAGCGGTTGCCGTCGGCTCCGGTGATGAAGCCGAAGCCCTGGACTTCGTCATAGTGAAGCACTTTGCCGCGCATTTGCCACCCCCACTTGCCACGTCCCTGCCAAGGTGTGGCACATGGCCGAACCGATGGGCAAGACCGCATCGGGATGCGGCCAGCGTCATGCGGGCGGATGAGGCTCGTTGCCCGGTCTTACGAAGGCCGCTTCTTCGCCTTCTTGTGCTTGGGTGCACCAGAGGTGTCGAATTTCGGCTTGCCCGGCTTCTTCGCCCATGGCTTTGCATCATGCGGGGCGGCCGGGCGCTGATCGGCTGCTGCCGGTGCACGTTTTTCGAATTTGCGCTTCGGCGCGTTGGGATCGAACGGCGCCTTGCCGCGATGCGGCTTCTTGTCGGGGCTTGGCGGCTGATAGCCGGCGCGCGACAGATCGGGCGTACCGTCGAGCCGCTTCACCAGGATGTTGCCTTGCAGCTTCCGGTCGGGACCGATCGCGGCCAGGAAGCGGTCTGCCCAATCCGCCGCGATCTGCACGTAGGTCTCTTCCGGCTGCATCTTGATGGCGCCGATCTCTCGCTTCGAGATGCTGCCGGTGCGGCATAGCATCGGGATGAGCCAGCGCGGCTCGGCATTCTGCCGGCGCCCGATCGACAGCGAGAACCAGACGCTGTCGCCGAAATCGTCGCGGCGGCTGGGCGCCTCGTCGCGGCGCGCGAATCCTTCGCCCGCCGGTCTTTCACGCGACGGCGTGAAGGGCGCGATCTCCATGAGGTCCTCGGGGGCCGAGCGGCTGGCGCGGCACTGGCGCACGAAGGCAGCGGCCACCTGTTCGGCGCCATGCCTGGCGAGCAGCGCGTCGATGAAGGAGCGCTCGTCCTCCTTCACCGGCTCATCGAAAGCCGGATCGGCAAGGATGCGCTCGTCGTCGCGCCGCATCACGTCGTCGGCCGAGGGCGGGCTCGCCCATGTCGCCTTGAGGCCGGCGTTCTGCAACAGCCGTTCGGTGCGCTTGCGGGCGCTGTTGGGCACGATCAGCGCGCTGACGCCCTTGCGCCCGGCGCGGCCGGTGCGGCCGCTGCGGTGCAGCAGCGTTTCCGGGTTGGTCGGCAAATCGGCGTGGATGACCAGCTCAAGATTGGGCAGGTCGATGCCGCGCGCCGCGACATCGGTGGCGATACAGACTTTTGCGCGGCCGTCCCGCATCGCTTGCAGCGCATGGCTGCGCTCATTCTGGCTGAGCTCGCCCGACAGGGCGACGACGGAGAAGTTGCGGTTGTTGAAGCGCGCGGTCAGATGATTGACGGCGGCACGCGTGTTGCAGAACACCAGCGCGTTCTTGGCTTCGTAATAGCGCAGCACATTGATGATGGCGTTCTCGCGGTCGGGCTGGGCGACGCTCAGCGCCCGATATTCGATGTCGAGATGCTGCTTCTCCTCGCCGGCGGCCGAAATGCGCACCGCATCGCGCTGATAGCCCTGGGCGAGCGTGGCGATCGAGCGCGGCACCGTGGCCGAGAACATCAGCGTCCGGCGTTCGGCCGGAGCGGCGTCGAGGATGAATTCGAGGTCTTCGCGAAAGCCGAGATCGAGCATCTCGTCGGCCTCGTCGAGCACCACCGCCTTCAGCGCCGACATGTCGAGCGAGCGTCGGGTGATGTGGTCGCGCAGCCGGCCGGGCGTGCCGACGACGATATGGGCGCCACGCTCCAGCACCCGCCGCTCCGAGCGCATGTCCATGCCGCCGACGCAGGACGCCACGGTGGCGCCGGTCAGTTCGTAGAGCCATTCCAGTTCGCGCGTCACCTGCAAGGCGAGTTCGCGCGTCGGCGCCACCGCCAGCGCCAGTGGTGCGGCGGCGTAGCTGAAGCGCTCCGCGCCCTCAAGCAGGGTCGGCGCCAGAGCGAGGCCGAAGGCCACCGTCTTGCCGGAGCCGGTCTGCGCCGAAACCAGCGCATCGGCCTCGCCGAGCTCGGGCGCCACGACCGCCTTCTGGACGGGCGTCAGCTCGGAATAGCCGCGTTTCTCCAGCGCCCTGGCAAGCGCTGGAACAAGTGCTTCGAAGTTGGACATCTCACTCTTTCGGAATTTTAGGGTCCGCGCTCATCACGGAGCACATGCCGGGGCGGGCCTCGCGCCAGCCAAACAATCTTGGCCGTTCGTACTTCGCGCAGCCGCGATTGTACAGGGCGCGCGCAAAACCAGGCGCCGCTCGGCAATTGACTCTTGACGCAAACCGCGTAAAAGCCGGCACCGAACGGGACAGTTTCGATGCGCGGCCTTTTGACGGCTCTTCCTGCATTCGATGCCCCCAGCCTCAATGCACATCATTGGGCCGGGCGCGTCGGCGCGTCTCCTCGTTTCAGCAAAACCGCATTCTTGGCCAAGAAAACTGGCAAAACCACCACCAAAACGGTGTGATTCCCTTGGCCTAACCACCCTCTCCCGGGTTCGGCCCGGGGGACGGAACCCGCAGCGGCCAGCGGGTTTCTCCAAAAACCAAGCGGAGAGGGACAGGAGATTTTTCGATGAGTTTCAAGGTAGCGATCGTCGGCGCCACGGGCAATGTGGGCCGGGAAATGCTCAACATATTGGAAGAGCGCGGCTTTCCGGTAAGCGAAGTCGTGGCGCTGGCGTCGCGGCGCAGCCAGGGCACGGAAGTGTCGTTCGGCGACCGCACGCTGAAGGTGAAGACGCTCGACCAGTATGATTTTTCCGACACCGACATCTGCATCATGTCGGCCGGCGGCAGCGTCTCCAAGGAATGGTCGCCGAAGATCGGCAAGCAGGGCTGCGTCGTCATCGATAATTCGTCGGCCTTCCGCTACGACCAGGACGTGCCGCTAATCGTGCCGGAAGTGAACCCGGACGCGATCTCGCTGTTCACGCGCAAGAACATCATCGCCAATCCGAACTGCTCGACGGCGCAGCTGGTGGTGGCGCTGAAGCCGCTGCACGATTTCGCCACCATCAAGCGCGTCGTCGTCGCCACCTATCAATCGGTGTCGGGCGCCGGCAAGGAAGGCATGGACGAACTCTTTACCCAGACCCGCGCGGTCTTCGTCGCCGATGGCGTCGAGGTCAAGAAGTTCACCAAGCGCATCGCCTTCAATGTCATCCCGCACATCGACGTCTTCCTCGACGACGGCTCCACCAAGGAAGAGTGGAAGATGGTCGCCGAGACCAAGAAGATGCTCGACCCCAAGATCAAGCTGACGGCGACCTGCGTGCGCGTGCCGGTGTTCATCGGCCACTCGGAAGCGGTCAACATCGAGTTCGAAAAGCCGATCACCGCCGACGACGCGCGGGATATCCTGCGTGAAGCCCCAGGCTGCCAGGTCTTGGACAAGCGCGAGGACGGAGGCTACATCACGCCGCTGGAATCGGCCGGCGAGGACGCCACCTTCATCTCGCGCATCCGCGAGGATTCGACCATCGACAACGGCCTGTCGATGTGGATCGTCTCCGACAATCTGCGCAAGGGCGCCGCACTCAACGCGGTGCAGATCGCCGAGCTTTTGGTCGAGCGCGGCCTGATCCAGCCGAAGAAGAAGGCGGCCTGACGGCTGATTTAGTTTTCGCTCACGGGCCGCACCGCCGCTAGCGCGGCTGGCCCGCGGTCGCGGGCTCGGCCCTCGGCCGGGATGCTGAAGGTTTGCGGAGCATTGATGAAGGCCGATCTCCCCCGGGGGAGATCGGCAGCTTCGCCGATGCGCTACACTCGGTTGTCCTCGGCCAGCCCGATCAGCAGCTTCAGTGCCTCCTCCGCCCTATCGGCGGGAACGAACAGATGGTCGTGATAAAAGGCCGAAACCGGGTTCACGCCCATGCCGGCGGCGGCCAGGCGCGTGGTGATGACGGCGAGGAAGCCGACGGCTTCCAGCGACGAATGGATGTTCAGCGTCAGCATCCGGCAGCGGAACGAAGCGGTCAGTGCCGCGGCGTTGGCCTCCTCCTCGGTCACGATCAGCGTCACACCCTCGCGCTCGCGAAACACCATCACCGGCTCAACGCCTTCCGGCTGAGGGACGCCGGGTGCCAGCGTGACGAAGACATAGGCGCCGGCGAGCAGCTCCGGTGTCATCGACGCCAGCAGTGTCTTGAGATCGGTTTCGCCGGCCATCTGTCTTCCCTCGCCTGCAAAAAACGGGCCGCAGCCCACGTGCTCTTCAATATCCGCGACCGGCGCGTGCCGATAGTCCAGGCGCTGCAAGGACGACATGGCGATGTCGCTGGCGGCTGGGCTTGCAGAGCTGTCGCATCGCACAATAGAGAAGCTGAGGGCCAGTGCCGGTCCGTGAAAGGCCTTCGATGATCGTTCGCCCGCGCCCCACATTCCTGCAGCTGTTCTTCATCATGCGCGGTTCGGTCGTGCCACGCATCCTGCCGCAGATATTGGGCTTCGCGCTTTATTCCGCGATCATCCTGGCCGCGGCGCGCCGGTTCCAGCTTGATTTCAGCGTCTTCAACATCACGCCTTTCGGCCTGGTCGGCGTGACATTGTCGATCTATCTCTCGTTCCGCAACAACGCCGCCTACGACCGTTGGTGGGAGGCGCGCAAGCTGTGGGGCGCGCTGGTCTTCGAAATGCGCAACCTGGCACGCGCCACCACCAGCCTCATCCCGAACCAGACCGAACAGCGCGCCTTGCTGATGGAAGCGCTCGCCTTCTGTCATTTCCTGCGCGGGCAGTTGCGCAAGATCGACAGCACGAAGGATGCCCGTGCCTTCATCGACGCGGAGGCGGACAAGGCAGCAGCCTTTTCCAATCCGGCGGATGAGATGGTCAGGCGGATGGGCCGGCGTGCCAATGCGCAGCGCCTGGCGGGCGACGTCGACACGATCGGCTTTCGTATCCTCGATGAGAGGCTCGCGTCGGTCGCGGCCATCCAGGCCGGCTGCGAGCGGATCGCCGGTACGCCCT
This sequence comes from Mesorhizobium sp. WSM4833, assembly GCF_055811095.1. NCBI lineage: Bacteria > Pseudomonadati > Pseudomonadota > Alphaproteobacteria > Hyphomicrobiales > Phyllobacteriaceae > Mesorhizobium > Mesorhizobium sp. WSM4833. The sequence continues at coordinate 16,539 of NZ_JBVVQG010000023.1, read as the reverse complement.
TGCCGTTCGCCTACACGCTGCTGGTGCATCGCACGGCCTATATCGTCTGCCTGCTGCTGCCGATCGGCCTGATCTCGACCACCGGTTGGGCGACGCCGCTGTTCACCGCGCTGATCGCCTATACTTTCTTCGGCCTCGACGCGCTGTCGGAAGAGCTCGAGGATCCGTTCGGCACCGAAGCCAACGACCTCGCTCTCGACAGCCTCTGCCGTGTCTGCGAAATCTCGGTGTTCGAGGCGCTGGGCGAAACGCCGCCGAAGATGATCCCGGCGGAAAAGTTCTATTTTTCGTAGGCAAAGGCGCGCGGGCTTAGCGGGATTAAAAGAATCCGCCCCGCTGTCGGATCGCCGCTCCATGCCACGTCCTTGGTTCGACCCCAGCAAGAAGGGGATAGAACCATCAGGAGGGACCATCATGAGCATTTCCGAAACCGCGCCCGTCTCGCCGGGCGCTTTGTGGACCGGCCGCGCGCTCAGCGGCGTCATCGTGCTGTTCATGATCTTCGACGGCGCCATCAAGCTGCCGCCGCTCGATATCGTCATCCAGACGATGGTGCCGCTTGGCTGGCCGGCCGATCCGAATGTCGCGCGCATGCTTGGCGTCATCGGCCTGATCTCGACCGCTCTCTATGCGCTGCCGCGCACCTCGGTGCTCGGCGCCATCCTGCTCACCGCCTATATGGGCGGCGCCATCGCCACCAATGTCCGCGTCGACAACCCGCTGTTCTCGCACATTCTGTTCGGCGTCTATCTCGGCATTATCCTGTGGGGTGGCCTGTATCTGCGCGATCCCAGGCTCCGCGCGCTGATCCCGTTCAGCCGTTAGATCCGGATCGAAGCACCGCTTTCAACTCGAAGCCTGAACCCTTTGCCGGGCAATATCTCAGGGATCGAATCGTCGAGTTGCGAGTTAGAGATTCGCCCGGCGGCGGAGGCGGCTCCTATCGGAGAGGAACGACGATGAAGAAAACGATGCTTTTGATGGCGCTGCTGGTGCCGCTCGCCGCTTGTTCGCAAACGGAAAAAGGCGCGGCCGTAGGCGGCCTCGGTGGCGCTGCCGTCGGTGCGGCCGTCGCCGGCGATCCGGTTGAAGGCGCCGTCGTCGGTGGTGCTGTCGGCGCTGTTGCCGGCGCGCTGATCGGCCGGGCGAGCGAGCGTGGCGAATGCCGCTACCGCGATAGCCGTGGCCGCGTCTATATTGACCGCTGCCCGCGCGGCTATTGACCGGGCGGCTTTTACAGACAGGGTCGAATGAAAAAACGGCGGGCACATGGCCCGCCGTTTTCCTGGATGCGATAGAGCAAATACTTATTCGGCGGTTGCGGCTTCCGCCTCGGCCGGTGCAGCCGCGGCGGCGGCAACGGCAGCAGCGGCATCTTCCTGCGCCTTCTTCAGAAGAGCAGCGCGTTCCTGCGCCTTCTTGCCCGGCTCGGCCTTCTTCGGGTTGGAACGGGCGTCGCGCTTGACGAGGCCGGCCTCGTCGAGGAAGCGCAGCACGCGGTCGGTCGGCTGGGCGCCATGCGCCAGCCAATGCTTGACGCGGTCGGCGTCGACCTTGACGCGTTCGCCGTCCTTGGGCAGCAGCGGGTTCCACGAGCCGATGGACTCGATGAACCGGCCGTCACGCGGCGAACGGGCGTCGGCAATGACGACGTGGTAGTAAGGACGCTTCTTCGAGCCCGCACGGGCCAGTCGGATCTTCAAGGGCATTTCTTTTCTCCTAAAAACTAAGTTCGTTGATTGGGTTTCAGTTGGTTTTCGTCACGCCGTTGGAAGCGGCGATCTGTTCGTGGTGGCGGATCACTTCGCGGACGACGAAGTTGAGGAATTTTTCCGCGAAATCCGGGTCGAGATGGGCATCCTTCGCCAGCTGGCGAAGCCGGGCGATCTGCTGCTGCTCGCGTGCCGGGTCGGCCGGCGGCAAGCCATGAGTCGCCTTCAGCACGCCAACCGCCTTGGTGCAGCGGAAGCGCTCGGCAAGCATGTGGATGAGGGCTGCGTCGATGTTGTCGATCGACGCCCGGTAATCTGCCAGGAGGGCGCGGGCGTCGGCCATGTCCTTTTCTTCGTTCATGGCGTCCTCACTTCTTCTTGCCAAGGCCGGGCAGCCCGCCACCGCCGAGGCCGGGAAGCCCGGGAAGTTTCATGCCGCCGGGCAAACCTGGCATGCCGCTGGGCAGGCCACCGCCGCCGGGAAGGCCTTTCATGCCGCCGCCTAGGCCGGCTGCCTGCGCCTGCTTCTGCAAGGCTTCGAGCTGCTTGGGATCCATCTTCGACAGGTCCGGCATGCCGCCGCCCATCATGCCACCCATACCGCCGGGCATCATGCCGCCGAGGCCCATCTTGGAGGCGAGGCCGCCCATCATGCCGCGCATCAGGCCGCCGCCTTTGCCCTTGCCGCCCATCGCCTTCATCATGTCGGCCATGCCGCGATGCATCTTGAGCAGCTTGTTGATTTCGGCCGCGTCGGTGCCGGAACCGGCAGCGATGCGCTTCTTGCGCGAATGCTTGAGCAAATCGGGATTGGCGCGCTCTGCCTTGGTCATCGACGAGATGATGGCGAGCTGGCGGCCGAACATCTTGTCGTCGAGACCGGCGGCGGCCATCTGGTCCTTCATCTTGCCCATGCCGGGCATCATGCCCATGATGCCGCCCATGCCGCCCATCTTCGACATCTGCTGAAGCTGGCCGGCGAGATCGTTCAGGTCGAACTTGCCCGACTGCATCTTCTTGGCCATCGCCGCCGCCTGTTCGGCGTCGATGTTCTCGGCGGCCTTTTCGACGAGCGAAACAATGTCGCCCATGCCGAGGATGCGGTCAGCGATGCGCTTGGGGTGGAATTCCTCCAGCCCGTCCATCTTTTCGCCGGTGCCGATCAGCTTGATCGGCTTGCCGGTGACGGCGCGCATCGAAAGGGCAGCACCGCCACGGCCGTCGCCGTCCATGCGGGTCAGCACGAGACCGGTGATGCCGACGCGCTCGTCGAAGCTCTTGGCCAGGTTGACGGCGTCCTGGCCGGTCAGCGAATCGGCGACCAGCAGGATTTCGTGCGGGCTCGATACCTTCTTGATGTCGGCCATCTCGACCATCAGCGGCTCGTCGATATGGGTGCGGCCGGCGGTGTCGAGGATGACGACGTCGTGGCCGCCGAGCTTGGCCGCCTGCACGGCGCGGCGCGCGATGTCGACCGGCGACTGGCCGTCGATGATCGGCAGCGTGGCGACCTTGACCTGTTCGCCGAGCTGGCGAAGCTGCTCCTGCGCGGCGGGGCGCCGCGTGTCGAGCGAGGCCATCAGGACCTTCTTGTTCTGACGCTCGGAAAGACGCTTGGCGATCTTGGCCGAAGTGGTCGTCTTGCCGGAACCCTGCAGGCCGACCATCATGATGACGACCGGCGCCGGGGCATTGAGATCGATGGCGACGCCTTCGGCGCCGAGCATGTCGACCAGTTCGTCATGAACGATCTTGACGACCATCTGGCCGGGCTTGATCGACTTGACCACGGCAGCGCCGACGGCCTTCTCGCGCACCTTGTCGGTGAAGGAGCGCACCACTTCCAGCGCCACGTCGGCTTCGAGCAGCGCACGGCGCACCTCGCGCAGCGCCGCCGAGACATCAGCCTCCGACAGCGCGCCGCGGCCGGTCAGGCCGTTCAGGATCGAACCAAGACGTTCCTGTAGCGATTCAAACATTCGTTTTCCTTTTCCCTGGCACCCGGATGGTGCCCGAGAGGTAATGCGTTCGCGCCCAGTGTCCAACCAAAAGTCCAAGCAAAAGCCAAAACCAAAAAGCACCCGGGGGCGCTCAGCGCTGCCGGGTGTTGGCCTCCAGGATCGATTTACAGCACTTCACCTCAAAGAGGTTTCGGCGTCCTGGTCGGCTTGCTCGGAGGGATACTCGTCGCGGAATTCGGGGCGTGTAGACAGGAAATCTGCGCAAGAGTCAAGACAAGGGCCGGGTAGCGTCATTCCCGGACCCGCATTCAGGCCGTGCTCGCGCGGTCCGGAAGCTCGGCGGCGACCTTGAGCGGCGAGCGCGGATGCAAAAGCAGCCCGATGGTCAGCAGGCTGCAGGCGATGCCGATGAAGGCGATGAGAACCGCATCCGACGTTGCCCAGCCCGGTCCCTCGAGCGGCCTGGCGTTGAACAGGGCGAAGGAATTGTAGCTTTCCTGATGCGAGATCAGCAGGAAGCCGGTCAGGTTGTTGCCGAGATGAGCACCCAGCGCGGCGCCGAGATTGCCTGTTGCGTAAACGACAAGCGTCAGCAGCAGCGCGAAAGCGGTGATCGACGCCAGCACACAGGCGTTGATGGCTGGCGACGAACTCGCACTCCAATGCAGCGAGGTGAACAGCAGGGCCGGCAGCAGCGCCCAGATGAACGGGCTCTTGAACCGGCTGGCCAGCCCGCGCAGCAGGTAGCCGCGAAACAGCAACTCTTCCGACGAGGTCTGCAACAGAGTGAGCGCGGCGATCGGGGTCGCAAACAGCAGCCAGGACGACAGGCTGATCGGGCCGCGCGCGATCTGCGGCTGCAAGAGATAGAGCAGGATTTCGGAGATCAACGAGGTGATCAGCACCGCGATCAGCCCCTTGAGGAAGCCGGACCACGAAACACGCCGGCTGTTGCCGAGCAGCGCCGACAGCTTCTCGCCATGCACCCAGCGCATCGCGACCCACAGGCCGATCCAGATGCCGGCGAACGAGACGAGCGCGGTGAGAATGCCGATGGGCGAAGCGAGGAAACCCTGCATGCCGGATGATGGGGCCGCCTGCCGGGCGAAGAAGGCATAGGTGCCGCCGACCAGCACGGCCACGGTGGTTGCTGCCCAAAAAAGGACGACGATCCCCGTTCCGAGCAACAGGCGCGGCAAGGTCGTCCTGGCGTTCGGCGAATGCCTGTAGCGCTCGAAGGCGGCCGGATCGATGGTCACGCGGGCTCCTTTGCCAAAGTCATCGCCTATTGACTAACCGACCGCCGGAAAAATCGGAAGTTTTCCGCAAAGGACAATGCTCAGAGCAGCGTCGGCGCAGAAGAGGCGACGCTGCGGTGCCGCCTGCCGGCGGCCGCTGCTGTGGCAGCGGCCGCTTATGCCAATTGTCGTCAGCGCACGACGTACATGATGCGCCGGGTCTGCGGATCGATCAGCGCCCGCTGGCCGTTCACATAGACATAGCGGTAATTGTAGTCCGGAATCTCGCGCAGCTCGACGGTGTCGGGCAGGGTCGCGCCGGTGACCACTTCGCCATCGAGATAGATGGGATCGAGGCGGTGCGTGTCGACATAGGTGCGGACTTCAGCCGGGGGCGGCGGGAAGTCATCCACGACCGGATCGCTGGCGATGATCGCGCCGGTATAATCGGTCGAGTAGTTGCCGATGTCCTCCGGCGGCGAGACGACAGCAACGCTGGCGCGCCGTTGCGTCAGCACCACCCGGCTGCCGCCTATATCGGCCGTCACATAGTCGGAATAGACCCAGCCCTGGCCGCCGGCCTCGGCTATGGTGCACCATTTGCTGTTTTCGATGCAGCCATTGAGCGTTGCCGACTGACCGGCGGCGAGCACGCCGATGACAGGGTATTGCGGGCCGGGTCCGGCGCGAACGTTAAGGTCGGTGATGGCTGAGACGGCGGTGTCGGCAAACGCGGCGCCCGACATCACGGTCAGCATTCCGGCGACCGCCGGAAACAACAGGGATTTCATGGTTTCTCTCCGTTTTCATGGTCCCTCGCCAGCGAAAACGGGGCAGCAGCTCATGCGTTCCCGCTAAAGCGCCTGTGCCAACTCACGATTTGTTCCCTGTTCTCCAGGCAAATCGGTCAGAAGTTCGTGAACGAAGTCCAATTTCCGCGCCGTGACGTCCGAAATGACAAAGGGATAGAGGTCCGGCAGGCCCATGCAGCGGTTGATCGAATTGGAGGCTTCCGACAGCACCAGCCAGCGGGCAAGGATCTTTTCGAAAGACTCGGGCGCGGTCGGCGGCTCCGAAGGTGCGGCCTGCAATTCGCCGCCGGTGTCGCCGCGCGGCAAGTCGTTGGCCTCCACCGTCTCCAGCCGGCCGAGCGGAAAGTTCAGTGCGTGCACCATTTCCAGCGTGTCGGTGATGTGCAGGTGGTGAGCCCAGGTCTCGGCCCAGTCCTCCCATGGATGCGAGGTCGCATAGGCCGAGATGTGGCCTTGCTGCCAGTCGGGCGGCGCACCATTGGCATAATAGGCCTTCAGCGCCTGTTCGTAATCGGCGCGGTCATCGCCGAACAGTGCGCGGAAAGCTTCGAGCCGGTGCGGATCGTCGCGGATCAGGCGGTCCCAGTAATAGTGCCCAAGCTCATGACGGAAATGACCGAGCAAGGTGCGGTAGTTCTCGCCCATCTCGACGCGCCGCTTCTCGCGCTCGGCCGAATCCGCCTCGGCGACGTTGAGCGTGATCAGGCCATTGTCGTGGCCGGTCAGGATCCGCTCGCCGCCGGGGCCGCCGCCGATCGGATCGGCGAGGAAGTCGAAGGCCAGCCCGATCTCGTCGGCGGGGTTCTGCTTGGGCGCCACCGGCAGCCCGAAGGCCAGCAGCGAATAGATGGCGCGCTTCTTCGCCGCTTCGACACGGATCCAGCGGCGGCGGTTGCCGTCGACGGAGAGATCCGGGATCAACTGGTTGAGCGCACAGGCGCGGCAAAAGGCGTGTCCGGGCTCGGCCATCCAGTTGCAGGCGCATTCATCGGCGTTGGTGCACTGGAAGATGCCGTCGACGCTGGCCAGCGTGAAACAGGCGTGCTCGGGATCGTAGAGCACGGCGTTCCCGCAGTTCAGGCACTGGGCGTTCTCGAAATAGATGCGATGGCCGCAATGGGGGCAGTCGAAGAGTTTCATGTCGGTCTCAATTCACCGGAGGTGACATAGATGTTCACGGCGGCCCGTGCCCAACGCGAACAGCCGCGCGGCGTTCCACATTTTCCTGAAGCTATTTGGCCGCAAGCTGGGCGACAACCTGTCTTGCCACCGCTTCGCCCGACAGCCGTGCGCCGCCGCAGGTCTGCATCAGCGGGCCGGCCAAGTGCTCGCCGGCGAAGAAGATCTTGTCGGCCACCGGCTGCATGAGCGCGGCGCGCGCCAGTGAACGGCCAGGGCGGGCGGCGGCGTAGGCGCCGCGCACGAAGCGCTCGCCGCCCCAATTGGTCATCATGGCGCGTCCGACATGCTTGCGCGTATCGCCACCGAAGATGCCGCACAGCCGGTCGACGACGAAGTCGATGCCGGCCGCCTCGCCGGCCGCCGACATTTCCCAGGCGAAATCGCCGCCGACGAACCCGACCATCAGGTCAAGGTCGAACGGGAAGCACAGGAAATAGATGTCGTGCCTGGCCATCCGTTCGATCAGCAGGTCGTCGAAAGGCTGCAGCCCGAGCCTTGTGCCCGATATTTCGACCGGCAATTTGGTCAGCATGCCCATCGGCAGGTCGAAGAAGGCGCCAAAATGGGTGTCGGGCAGGGCCGGCGAGAACGCGATCTCCTCGAAGGCGAGCACCGCCGGCGAAGCGGTCACGATCACCGCTTTGGCGCGGACGGTGCCGCGATCGGTGACGCAGGCGACGCCGGGCACGTCCCACAGGATCTTACGCACCGGCGTCGACAGTTCGACCGGCACGCCGGCGCCGAAACGCGCCACCAGCGCGCCAAGGCCCTCCTTGCTGAAGTAGTTCGGGTCGAGATCGGCGGCGGCTTGGAAGTCCAGGATCGAGATTTCGTCCTCGTCGGCGCCGAAATCCATCGGCCCGGCGAAGGTGGCGGCGGCGCGCGGCGCATGGCCTTTTGCCAACAGCGCCGAAAGACGATCGTCATCTCCGTCCTTCACTTCATGCCTGGCCAGCAGTTCGAACAGCTTGGCGTCGGCGGCCTTCATGTCGGCTTCTTCCGCTTCGCTCGCCTTGCGCTCGCGGTAGTAGAGATGATCGACATTCATGTCGTGATGATGCAACGTCCAGCCTGCCACTTGCGCTTCGGGAAAATAGGGATTGCGGTCGGCGGCATGCAGCCAGGCGCAGCCGATGTCGAAAGGCACGCCGAAATGCTGGTCGCTGGTCCAGGCTCGCCCGCCGATTCTGTCCATCGCTTCGAGCAGCGTGAAGGAAAGCCCCGCCGCCTGCAGGGTTTTGGCAGCGGCAAGACCCGCCGAGCCGGCGCCGATGATGACGACATCAACGTCTTGCATGCAGCCCCCTTGCCACAATAATCACTTGATCCTAGGCAAATTCCACGGCATTCGCCAGCATTGCAGCGGTGACAGTGACAAGTGCGCGTTTCGCTGGCAAGTTCGCAATTGGGACGTGATTCAGGCAATCAGGAGATCAACATGGCAATTCTTGCCAAGGGAAAGATGTTTGCAGCGGCCGCGATGGCGGTGCTTGCGCTGGCGACGGGCGCACAGGCAGCGGCCAGCTGCGGCAAGACCGGCGCCGGCTTCGAGGCCTGGAAGCAGGACTTTGCCGCGCAGGCCAGGTCGGAAGGTGTGGGCGCCAAGGGGCTGGCCGCTCTGGCCGGGGCGAACTACGCGACAAAGACCATCTCCGTCGACCGCGGCATTCACAAGGCCTTCAGCGGCTCGGTGGACGATTTCATGCGGCGGCGCGGCGGCGCGGCGATTATCTCCAAGGGCCGGTCGCTGAAAAAGTCGAATGCGGCGCTGTTCTCCAAGATCGAAGCGAATTACGGCGTGTCGCCGGGCGTGTTGCTGGCCATCTGGGGTATGGAAACCGGCTTCGGTTCGGCCATGGGCAACCAGAACACCGTCTCTGCGATTTTGACGCTTGCCTATGATTGCCGCCGCCCGGGGTTCTTCTACCCGCATGCGATCGCCGCCCTGAAGCTGGTCGATCGCGGGGCGCTGACAGCCTCGTCGGTCGGGGCCGCGCATGGCGAGATCGGACACACGCAGTTCCTGCCAGGAAACGTCCTGAAATATGGCGTCGGCGGCGGAAACCTGCGCGACAAGGGCACGGCGCTGGCTTCCACCGCCAACTTCCTCAAGGGCCATGGCTGGCGGGCAGGCGCGAGCGCGAGTGCGAATATGGGCGCGATTGCCGGCTGGAATTCCGCGAGCGTCTATCAGCAGGCCATCGCCCGCATTGCCACGGCGATCGACGGCGATTGACGGACCATGCACCGGGCAGAAGGCCCCGGCCATTTTTGACTTGATCGAAAACCCGGCATGAATGCCGGGTTTTTATTTGATTTCGAGCGTGTAGGAGCAGCCGGCCAGGGTCTTGCCGGGATGGGACTCGACGGTCGAGACGTTGAGCTTTACGTCCGTGGAGAAGGCCAATCCTTCCGACTCTTCGGTGCTGTGGACAACGACTTTCTCGCCAAGGAATTTTTGCGGCGTGGAAAAAACGGCCATGACGTCGAGTTCTTTTGCAAGCTCCGGCGCGGCAACGCCGTCGAGCACGGCCATCGGCCCCGCAGCGGTAAACACGATCGATCCTGTCTCGCGGTTGAACACGCGGATTTTGGCCGGCAGTTCGTATTGGCTGAGAAACGGATTGGCGGAGGCAACCTCCTTCCAGCCAAGCGTTTCAACGGCACCCGGTGCGCTGGACAGCCACAGGGCAAAGTCGTTGTAAGTCGGAACGTCCGCCCTGCACTCGATCAGCGCGGGAAGGTCAAGAGAGGCGGGGTCGAACTCCTGGCCGGCGGCCGGCGTCGCCAGAACAACCAGCGGCGCCAGGCAGCGACCGAAACCGCGCATCCGCCCTACTTGGCGCGGTTGCGCGCTGCCAGCGTTCTCAGCCGCAGTGCATTGAGGCGGATGAAGCCGGCGGCGTCCTTCTGGTCATAGGCGCCACGGTCATCCTCGAAAGTGACCAGCGCATCGGAGTAAAGCGTCTTCTTCGACTTGCGGCCGGTGACCATGACGTTGCCCTTGTAAAGCTTGAGCCGCACCGTGCCCTCGACGTCTTCCTGGCTCTTGTCGATCATCGCCTGCAGCATCAGCCGTTCGGGCGCAAACCAGAAGCCGTTATAGATCAGCTCGGCGTAACGCGGCATGAACTCGTCCTTGAGGTGGGCCGCACCTCGGTCGAGCGTGATCGATTCGATGGCCCGGTGGGCGGCGATCAGGATGGTGCCGCCTGGCGTTTCGTAGACGCCGCGCGACTTCATGCCGACGAAGCGGTTCTCGACCAGGTCGAGCCGGCCGATGCCATTGTCGCGGCCAAGATCGTTGAGTGTCGCCAGCATGGTTGCCGGCGACAATTTCTTGCCGTTCAGCGCGATCGGATCGCCCTTCAGGAACTCGATCTCGATCTCGGTGACCTTGTCCGGCGCGTCCATCGGCGAAACGGTGCGCTGATGAACGAATTCCGGCGGCTCCACCCACGGGTCTTCCAGCACCTTGCCCTCGGAGGACGAATGCAAGAGGTTGGCGTCGACCGAGAACGGTGCATCGCCCTTCTTGTCCTTCGGCACCGGGATCTGGTGCTGCTCGGCGAAATTCATCAGGTCGGTACGCGACTTGAACGTCCAGTCGCGCCACGGCGCGATGACCTTGATGTCGGGGTTCAGTGCGTAAGCCGAGAGCTCGAAGCGAACCTGATCGTTGCCCTTGCCGGTGGCGCCATGCGCGATCGCATCGGCGCCGGTTTCCCGGGCTATATCGACCAGATGCTTGGAGATCAGCGGCCGGGCGATCGAGGTGCCGAGCAGATAGGTGCCTTCATAGACGGTGTTGGCGCGGAACATCGGGAAGACGAAGTCGGCGACGAATTCCTCGCGCACATCGACGATACGGATGTCCTTGATGCCCATCATCTCGGCCTTGCGGCGCGCCGGTTCCAGCTCTTCACCCTGACCGAGATCGGCGGTGAAGGTGATGACCTCGGCGCCGAACTCGGTCTGCAGCCATTTCAGGATGATGGATGTGTCGAGACCGCCGGAATAGGAGAGCACGACTTTCTTGATGTCTTTGGTTTTGGACATTTTTACCCCGTCGGTGGCGGACGCCCCAGCCTGGGCGTCACGGATTTGTCGCAGCGCCTTTTAGCAGGAACGGCAGAGCGAGCAAGCACGCGTGCGTGCATGGCTTCTGGTCCAGCGTATGGCGGGAGCACGATGCCGGCAGCGGAAACAACCTGCTGCAATCAAAGGCTGCATTTGCCGGTGAGACTTAATCAAGTTTTCATGCCGTGCCGCTAACACTTACGACAAAGCCGCCTTGGGCACGTTCCGGGCGGCTTCTTGCCTGCCTTGTCGCGGGCTCCTCGGGCTTGGGCGACTCTCGATGCGCGTCATATCATGCATCGCCACGGAGCATAATCTGTGGCTTGTCCTCCTGGCGGCGCTGATGTGTGTCACCGGCTGCTGGGTGACGATCGGTCTCTTCGACCGCGCCAGGAAAACCGCCGGCGTGCAGATGCGAGGCTGGCTGTTTCTGACCGCGGTTGCCGCCGGCTCTTCGATCTGGTGCACGCATTTCATCGCCATGCTGGCCTATCAGCCCGGCGCGCCGATCACCTTCGATCCGGCGCTCACCATGATATCCCTGGTCATAGCGATGACCGGAACCGGAGCAGGTTTCGCCCTTGCCTTGAACAGGCCCCGGCGCCTGGCGCCGGAATGGGGCGGCTGCGCCGTCGGCCTCGCGATTTCAGCCATGCACTATACCGGCATGATGGCCTATCATGTGGCCGGCATCGTCGAATGGGACGGCGGCTACGTCGCCGCTTCGCTGCTGATCGCGATGGTCTTTGCCGCCGCGGCGATCGGCCAGGTGGTGCGCCGGCCATACCGCTGGTCGCAATATCTCGGCATCGGGCTGTTCGTGCTGGCGATCGTCGGCCTGCATTTCACGGCGATGGCGGCAGTGGCGGTGACCCCGCTCTCCTTCATCACCACGGGCACCAATCCCGATATACTCGAAGCGATGGCCGTCGCTGTCGCCGTTGTCGGCATGATCGTCGCCGCCACCGGCTTCGCCAGCTACCTGATCGACGAACGCGGCCGGCTGGAAAGCTTCGAGCGGCTCCAGCATCTCGCCCTCAATGACGCGCTCACAGGCCTTGCCAACCGGGTCTCCTTCAACGACCGCCTCGATCATGAGATCGAGCGGGCAGGCGAGGACGGGGACATGATGACGGCCGTCATCGTCATCGATCTCGACCGCTTCAAGGAGATCAACGACCTCAGGGGACACGCGGCCGGCGACCAGGCTCTCAAGATCATCGCCCGCAGGTTGGCGAAACTCGCCGGCGAGGGCGAATTCGTCGCTCGGCTCGGCGGCGACGAATTCGCGGCCATCAAGCGCTTCAAGGACCAGAACGACCTGCTCGGCCTGGTGTCGCGGCTGGAAAAGTCATTGTTCGAACCCTTGCGGCTCGACGATTTCGAGATCGTCACCGGCGCCAGCATCGGCGTCGCCGTGCATCCGCGCGACGGGGCCGACCGGGAGCGGCTGGTCAGCAATGCGGATCTGGCCATGTACCGGGCCAAGGGCGACGTGACGCGTGCCGTCTGCTTCTACGAATCGGCCATGGACGAGACGGCACGGGCGCGCCGCGCGCTGGCCACCGACCTTCGCCAGGCGATCGACCGCGGCGAGCTTTCGCTTCACTATCAGGTGCAGACCTCGGTCCCGACCGGCGCCACCTGCGGCTACGAAGCGCTGCTGCGCTGGACCCATCCCGTGCATGGCATGATCCCGCCCGCCGAATTCATCCCGATTGCCGAAGAGAACGGCTCGATCATGGCGATCGGCGAATGGGTGCTGCGGACCGCGTGCCGGCAGGCGGCCTCGTGGGGCAATGGCCACAAGATCGCGGTCAATTTGTCGCCGGTGCAGTTCGCCCATGCCGATCTCGCCAAGCTCGTCCATCAGATCCTGATCGAGACCGGGCTGTCGCCGAAACGGCTGGAGCTGGAGTTGACCGAATCGACGATCGTCGCCGACAAGGTGCGCACGCTGCATGTCCTGCGCCAGGTCAAGGCGCTTGGGGTGACGATCGCGATCGACGATTTCGGCACCGGCTATTCATCGCTCGATACGCTGCGCTCGTTTCCCTTCGACAAGATCAAGCTCGACCGCTCATTCATGGCCGATGTCGAGCGAAGCCCGCAGGCCAAGGCCATCATCCGGGCGGTGCTGACGCTGGGCCGCAGCCTCGACATTCCGGTGCTCGCCGAAGGCGTCGAGACACATGTCCAGCTCACCATCCTGCAGGTCGAAGGCTGCAATGAGGCGCAAGGCTATTTTCTCGGCCGGCCCAAGCCGATCGACCAGATCACCGGGGACACCGATGTCCGCAACGATCGACTCTTCGCGGAGGAGCCAGCGAGGATACGGCTGAGGCCGGCCGTCCAGCGAATGCCGTGCAGACGCCTGCTGGATCGAGATCGGACCGCTGCTGTGTCTGGCGTCGACATGGCGCATCCTGTATAGGCCTCCCAATTCCCTGGGGCCGTCCATGTCGTTCATTCCAGACACCACCACGCTGATCCAGTTCGCCATCGCCACGGTCATCCTGGCGATCACGCCGGGGCCGGACATGACCCTGTTCGTCTCGCGCACGCTGAGCCAGGGCCGTGCCACTGGCTTTGCCTCGATGGCCGGCGCGCTGTGCGGCACGCTGATCCACACCACGCTGGTGGTGGTCGGCGTCTCGGCGCTGATCGTCGCCTCGCCGATGGCATTCTTCGTGCTGAAGATCTTCGGCGCCGGCTATCTCGTCTTCCTGGCCTGGCAGGCAATCACCAGGGGCTCGGCCTTTTCGCCGGAAAAGAAGACAGGCCCCGAGATTTCGCTGTTGCGCAGCTGGGCGGCGGGCCTCGGCGTCAATCTGCTCAACCCGAAGATCATCCTGTTCTTCATGACCTTCCTGCCGCAGTTCGTCTCCGCGCATGATCCGAACGCACCGGGAAAGCTGTTTTTCCTGGGCACGATGTTCATCGTGCTGTCGGTCCCGGTGACGGTGCCGATGGTGCTGGCGGCGGAAAAGTTTTCGGCGGCGATGAAGGCCAGCCCGCGCGTTACGCGGGTGGTCGACTATCTGTTTGCCGGCGTGTTCTCCGCCTTCGCCCTCAAGATCCTGACGGCCCAGGCGAAGTAGGCGCCGTCATCCTGTCCGGCCATCCTCTTTTGATCCTGGTTCGCCTTGCCACCAGCTTGCGGCCCAGCGCCCGGCGCTGAGCCAATAAAAGATACCACCGACCATGCCGCTGCCGATCACGGCCATGATGGCGCTGGTGTCCCTGACGGCGAAGGCGGTGTCATCGCTGTGGTCGGCAAGCCCGAGGAAAACACCGGCAACCACCGCGCCCGCCAGCGCATAGAACAGCCAGTCGCGCCGGCCCAGGATTTCGGCAAGCAGGATGACGACAGAGGCCGGCATCAGGGCGAAATAGGCGACGAACAGGGCGGCGAAAGGAATTGAAAAATACAGGGAAGCCGTCGCCGTCGGATGCGCATGCTCCGGCGTGTAGCCGAGCGATGCCAGGAACAGGATGTTGAGGAAGGCGCTCGCCGCCAGTGAGGCGACGGCATAGCCGAACAGGATGACGGTGAAACGGATGAGATAGCCGACGAGACGCGCCATCAATCCCGGCCCAGATTCCGGCCCGTGCCGGACCTGCGTCCAGCCAGAAGCCAGTAGACCGAACCAGCGGCGATGCCGGCGGTGGCGAGAAAACCCAGAAAGCCCGGATTGAAGACAAAGCTGCTGGCCGAGCGCGGCATGGATACGCCAAAGGTGATGGACGTGATCGCACCGGTGGCGGCGAAGTAGAACCATCCCCGAAGTGAAAACCGTTCGGCGACAAAAAGCGCCGGACCGACGATCAACAGCGCGCCGATCATTACGGTCAACACGGCGAGCGGGAACGAGCCAAGCCAGTCGAAGGCGAAAATGATCGACCAGTTGCCGTCTTCGATGCCTTCCAGAAGAGCGATCAGCAGCACCGGCACCAGGATCGAGGTCAGCACGGCGGCGACATAGCCGACCGCCATGATGGCGAGGCGTCTTAGCCAGGCGAAGGGGCGGTTCACGCCTCGCCGTGCCCCGCTATCATCATCGCTTCCAGAGCCAGCCGGTCCACCTTGCGCATGCGCTCGGAGTCGGATTTGAGCTGGCCGCAGGCGGCGAGGATGTCGCGGCCGCGCGGCGTGCGGATCGGCGAGGCATAGCCGGCATTGTTGATGTAGTCGGCGAATTTCTCGATCGTCTCCCAGTCCGAGCACTGGTAATTGGTGCCCGGCCACGGGTTGAACGGGATCAGGTTGATCTTGGCCGGAATGCCCTTGAGCAGCTTGATCAGTCCCTTGGCGTCCTCGATGGAATCGTTGACGTCCTTCAGCATCACATATTCGAAGGTGATGCGCTTGGCGTTCGACAGGCCGGGATAGGCGCGGCAGGCGGCGATCAGTTCCTTCAGCGGATACTTCTTGTTGATCGGCACAAGCAAGTCGCGCAGATCGTCATTGGTGGCATGTAGCGAGATTGCCAGCATGACGCCGATTTCCTCGCCGGTGCGGAAGATTTCCGGCACGACGCCGGAGGTCGACAGCGTGATGCGCCGCTTCGACAGGGACAGGCCGTCACCGTCGGAAGCGATCAGCAGCGCCTTCTTCACCGCTTCGAAATTGTAAAGCGGCTCGCCCATGCCCATCATGACGATGTTGGACACTTTGCGGCCTTCGGCCGGCACGATGGCGCCGTCGGGCGTGTCGCGGTCAGGGAAATCGCCGAGCCGGTCGCGGGCGGTGAGCAGCTGGGCGAGGATCTCCTCGGCCGTCAGATTGCGCACCAGCTTCTGCGTGCCGGTGTGGCAGAACGAGCAGGTCAGCGTGCAGCCCACCTGGGAGGAGATGCACAGCGTGCCGCGACCCTCTTCGGGAATGTAGACGGTTTCGATCTCGACAGGCCGGCCGGCGCCGCGCGGCGGAAAGCGGAACAGCCACTTTCGCGTGCCGTCGGCGGAAATCTGCTCCTCGACGATCTCGGGCCTGGCGACGGTGAAATGCTTGTCGAGCTCAGCACGCAGATCCTTGGAGATGTTGAACATGCCGGCGAAATCGGAGACGCCGCGCACATACATCCAGTGCCACAGCTGCTGGGCGCGCATTTTCGCCTGGCGCTCGGGCACAGCGCCTGATGCAACCAGAGTCTCGGCGAGTTCGATCCGCGTCAGGCCGATCAGCGACTGCTTTTCGGGCTGTGCCGAGCGGGCACGCAACGCGTCGCGGGCGCTGTCAGTGGTGAGATCGAATGAAAGGGTCATGGTTGCACTGATATAAGCGGTTTGCGGCCGATTTCACGCATCGTGCCGGAAAGGAAGCGCGGCGCATAGCACAGGTTGAGGGCAGAGTCATGCTCAGCTAGCTTTACGATCTACGATCGCCTTGGAACGACGTCGGCACCGCCCCTCGTCATGGCGGGCATTTCTCTCCCGATAATGCCTGTCTTGCGGCGGCAGCGCGTTTGGCTGATGGCTTCCCCCACTCCGTCGCTGCTTCGCAGCGCCACCTTGTATCTACACGAGAGAGATTTCGTGGGATTAGAGCGAT
>NZ_JBVVQG010000022.1:0-95251 GCF_055811095.1 Mesorhizobium sp. WSM4833 | reverse complement strand
CAGCGTCGACGGGAGATGTTCGAGGCTGTCGACACCGTGCTGCGCCGCAGCCCCGAGGTGGGCGCCTACAACCAGACCTTTTGAATGGTGGTTGAATGACCGAGCGGATTGTCAGTTTTGTCATGAGCGGCGGCGTCGGCTCGCGGTTGTGGCCGCTGTCGCGCGAGGACAATCCCAAGCAGTTCCACGATTTGTCCGGCGACGGCTCGATGCTGGCCAAGACCTTGCGCCGGCTGACGGCCCGGCCGGAAGGCGAAACGCCGATCTTCCTGATTGCCGCGGAGCGCCATGCCGACCGCGTTCACGCCGATCTTGCCGGCCTCGACCTCGCCGGCGGCGGGCCGCTGTTCGAGCCGACCGGGCGCAACACAGCCGCCGCCGTCGCACTGGCGACGCTGCGCACACTGTCCGAGTTCAGCGACAGCCTGGTGCTGGTGGTGCCGTCGGACCATGAGATATCGACCCCGCGCCAGTTCTGGCAGAGCGTCGAAGCCGGCACCGAAGCAGCGCGTAGCGGCCGGCTGGTGGTGTTCGGCATCAGGCCGATACAGCCCGAGACCGGCTACGGCTATATCGAGGTTGCGGCCGAAAGCGGCGGCATCTTCGACGTGTCGCGCTTCGTCGAAAAGCCGGATCTTGCGACTGCGCAAAGCTATCTCAAGGCCGGAAATTTCTACTGGAACACCGGTATCTTCCTTTTTCGCGCCAGCGCCATGCGTGATGCCTTCATAGCGTTCCAGCCGGATATCTGGCAGGCCACCGAAGCAGCCTACAAGGCAGCGACATCGGATTTGTCCGGCCTTTACATGCCGCTAGAACTCTACGCCGCCATTCCGTCGAACTCGATCGACTACGCCATCATGGAGCGGGCAAAAGACATCGCGATGGTGCCGGCCGGCTTCCGCTGGAACGATCTCGGCTCATGGCAGTCGCTGCTCGATGTCGGCCCCGCCGACGACCGGGGCAATGTCATCATCGGCGACGTCGTCGCCATCGATTGCGAGAATTCCTACATTCGCAGTGACGGCCGCCTGCTGTCGGCGATCGGCATGAAGGACATCGCCATCGTTTCGACATCGGATGCCACCTTCGTCGCTCCGGTCAGCCACAGCCAACACGTCAAGAAGATCGTCGAGCAGCTCGAAAAATCGGGTCGCCTGGAAACCAGGTTCACGCCGGCGCATGACCGCGTCATCGAAAGCGGCGCCTGGCGGCGGCGCGTGCATCACTGGCTGTTTCAGGAGACCTTGCCGCTGTGGTCGACATCGGGCGTCGACGAACGCCATGGTGGCTTTCACGAAGCGCTTGGCCTGGACGCTTCGCCGTTGATGAAGTCCAAGCGCATGCGCACCATGGCAAGGCAGGTCTATGCCTTCGCCGTCGCCCGGGCGCGCGGCTGGGACGGTCCGGCCGACCGGCTGATCAGCCACGGCATCGCCTTCATGGCCGGCAAGGGCCGCACCGACAAGGGCGGCTGGGTTCGGACGCTGAATGTCGACGGTTCGGTCGCCGACGCCACCGAGGATGCCTACGATCATTCCTGCGTGCTCCTGGCACTGGCGCATGCGCATATGTCTGGCAATCCCGACGCCTTGCGCCTCGGCGAGGAAACCTTCGCCTTTCTCGATGCGCATCTCGAAGACAGCCGCATGACCGGCTTCCTTGAGACATCGGACGGCAAAGGCGAGCGCCGCTCCAACCCGCATATGCACCTGCTCGAGGCCTTCCTCGCCTGGCACCAGGCAACCGGCGAGCGCGCCCATCTGCGCCGCGCAGCGCGCATCATCGACCTCTTCCGCAGTCATTTCTTCGATCCGGAAAGCTGGACGCTTGGCGAGTATTTCGATGCCGAATGGAAACCATCCGCCGGCGAGAAAGGCTCGTGGACCGAGCCTGGCCACCATTTCGAATGGGCCTCTTTGCTGGTCGATTTCGCTGGGCGCAGCGGCCAGGCCGAGCTGAGCGGCTTTGCCAGGAAACTCTACGCCTCGGCCATCGCCAATGGCCTCAACCGCGCCACCGGCCTTGCCTATGGCGCCGTCTCGCGACAGGGCCTGCCGCTCGACCTGATATCGCGCAGCTGGCCGCAGGCCGAAGCGGTGAAGGCGGCGATCGCGCTGGATGGTTCGGGCGGGCCCGATCTCAAGCCCGAGATCGAAGCGCGCGTCGGCCGGTTGTTCCGCTGGCACATCGACCCGGCGCCGCTCGGACTGTGGATCGACCGCATCGACGAACGCGGCCGCTCGCTGGCGACCGATGTGCCAGCCAGCATCTTCTATCATCTGGTCTGTGCGCTGACGCAATATCTGGACAGCACGGCCGACCTGAAGGCGTAGAGGGCTGGATCAGTACGGGCTCGCCACGTCACCCGTCTCGACATAGATCGACTTCAGCTGCGAATAGAGCGCCAGTGCGGCCAGTGAATTCTCACGCCCGATGCCTGACTGTTTGAAGCCGCCGAACGGGATTTCCACCGGCGTCAGATTATACGCGTTGATCCAGCAGGTGCCGGCCTGCAGTTCGGCGATGACGCGGTGGGCGCGCGGCAGGTCGCGCGTGAAGACGCCGGCAGCGAGGCCGAATTCGGTGTCGTTGGCGCGGTCGATCACCTCGTCCTCACCGTCGAATTTCAACACGCTCATCACTGGTCCGAAAATTTCTTCACGGGCGATGCGCATGCCATCGGTCACGCCGGTGAACACCGTCGGCTCGACGAAGAAGCCGCCCTGAAAGCCCTGCAGCGAAGGCACATTGCCGCCGCAAGCAAGCGTCGCTCCATCCTGCTTGCCGATCTCGATATAGCCGGCCACCTTGTCGTGCTGCGCCTTGGAGACCAGCGGTCCCATCTGGGTTTCGGGATCGAGCGGGTCGCCGATGCGGATTTTCTTGGTCCGCTCTATCAGACGGTCGACAAAGCGGTCGTGGATGCCGCTCTGCACGAAGACGCGCGTGCCGTTGGAGCAGATCTGTCCGGTCGAATAGAAATTGCCGAGCATGGCGCCGCCAATGGCGTTCTCGATGTCGGCATCGTCGAACACGATCAGCGGCGACTTGCCCCCGAGTTCCATCGTCGCGTGCTTCATCTTCGAGCCGGCAAGCGACAGCACCTTGCGGCCGGTCGGCACCGAACCGGTCACCGAGACCTTGGCGACGACATCGTGGCCGACAAGCCCGGCGCCGACATCGCCATAGCCCTGCACAACGTTGAACAAGCCGTCGGGTAGCCCCGCTTCGCTGTAGATCTCGGCCAGTGCCAGCGCCGACAGCGGCGTGTTTTCCGACGGCTTGAACACCATGGCATTGCCCATGGCGAGCGCCGGTGCCGATTTCCAGCCGGCGATCTGGATCGGGTAGTTCCATGCGCCGATGCCGACACAGACGCCGAGCGCTTCGCGCCTTGTGTAGGCGAAGGGTCCGCCGAGATCGACCGACTCGCCGTTGTAGGCGGCAACGGCACCGCCGAAATATTCAAGGCAGTCCGCAGCCGAGGGCGCATCCGCCACCAACGTTTCCTGGATCGCCTTGCCGGTGTCCAGCGTCTCGATGCGAGCGAGGTCGGCGTTGCGGGCGCGCAATATGTCGGCGGCGCGGCGCAGGATGCGCCCGCGCTCGACCGGCTTCAGCCGCGCCCAGGCGGGCTGCGCCGCTCGTGCTGCCTCGACGGCGAGTTCCAGCACGTTCGGCGTTGCCGAACGTAGCATGGCGATGGTCTCGCCGGTTGCCGGATAGATGACCGGCAGCGGGGCGCCGCCTTCGTCCTCGATGTAGCGTCCGTTGACATAGTGCGATGCCGTGGGCTGAGCGCGCATGGAAGTCTCCAGATTGTCTTTCGCGGCATGCGGATCGTGCAGTCACACGATCATGCTCTATCTGTCCGACGCCTGCCAGCGCGGATTGATCCATGGTTCCTGGTTGGACGGCGCCAGCGGCGTGCGGCCAAGGATGTGATCGGATGCCTTCTCGCCGGTCATGATCGACGGCGCATTGAGATTGCCGTTGGTGACGCGCGGGAAGATCGAGGAATCGGCGACCCGCAATCCTTCGACGCCGATGACCCGGCACTCCGGATCGACGACACTCATCACGTCGTCGGCGCGGCCCATCTTGCAGGTGCCGCAAGGATGGTAGGCGCTCTCGGCGTGATCCCGGATGAAGATGTCGAGATCGTCGTCCGACTGCACGTGGCTGCCCGGCGATATCTCCTTGCCCCGATAGGGATCGAACGCCGACTGGCCGAAGATCTCGCGCGTCAGCCGGATGCAGTGGCGGAACTCCGCCCAGTCGTCTGGATGCGACATGTAGTTGAAGTGGATCATCGGTTTCGATTTCGGGTCCGGCGAGCGCAGCGTCACCGACCCCCGCGACTTCGAGCGCATCGGTCCGACATGCGCCTGGAAGCCGTGCGACTTGGCCGCCGCCTTGCCGTCATAGCGGACTGCCGCGGGGATGAAATGGTACTGGATGTCGGGGTAGTCGACGCCGGCACGCGATCGCACGAAGGCCGCCGCTTCGAAATGGTTGGTGGCGCCTAGCCCGTTCTTGAGGAACAGCCACTGCGCCCCGATGAGCGCTTTCGAGAACGGATTCAGCACCGAATTGAGCGTGATCGGCAGCAATGATTCCTGCTGGATGTAGAGCTCCATATGGTCCTGCAGGTTGCGGCCGACGCCGGGCCTGTCGGCCACCACCGGAATGCCGTTTTCGCGCAGATGCTCGGCCGGACCGATGCCGGACAGCATCAGGATCTTGGGCGAATTGATCGACGATGCGGCGACGATTACCTCACGTCGCGCCTTAACGACCTGAATCTGTTTGTGAGCTTCGATCTCGACGCCGATGGCGCGCTGATTCTCGATGATCACCCGCCGCGCAAAGCCCTTGACCAGACTGACGTTTTTGCGCTTCAGCGCCGGCTTCAGATAGGCCGATGCCGCCGACCAGCGGCGGCCGCCGCTGATGGTCTGCTCCATCGGCCCAAAACCTTCCTGCTTGGAACCGTTATAGTCCTCCGTCAGTTCGAACCCGGCCTGGCGGCCAGCCTCGACAAAGGCACCATAGAGCGGATTTTTACGCGAGCCGCGCTGCACATGCAGCGGGCCGCCGTGCCCGCGCCAGCCATCTTCGCCGCCATCCGAATCCTCCATGCGCTTGAAATAGGGGAGCACGTCGGCGAAGCCCCAGCCGGCCGCACCCTCTTCGGCCCAATGGTCGAAGTCGCGGGCGTGGCCGCGCACATAGACCATGCCGTTGATCGAGGACGAGCCGCCGATAACCTTGCCGCGCGGTGTCGCCAGCACACGGCCGCCGAGATGCGGCTCCGGCTCGCTGGCAAAGCCCCAGTCGTAGAGGCTCATGTTGAGAGGGATCGACAGCGCCGACGGCATCTGGATCAGCGGCCCGATATCGCTGCCGCCGAATTCGATGACGATGACCGAATGCTTGCCGTCTTCCGACAGGCGATAGGCCATGGCCGAGCCGGCCGAGCCGGAGCCGATGATGACGAAATCCGCTTCAAGCATGGTTCATATGCGCCATGAAATCGGCGAGCGAGACATTGCCGCCGGTAGCCACAACAAGGACGGTCTTGTCCTTCACATCCACCTTGCCGCCGAGCAATGCCGCGATCGACGCCGCCCCCGACGGTTCGAGCACCAGCTTCATGCGCTCGAAGGCGATCCGCATCGCGCGCCGCACCGATTGGTCGTCGACGGTGATGCCGTGAACACCCGCCGTCTTGACCGCGGCAAACGGAGCATCGCCCGGCCGTCGCGACATCAAACCGTCGCAGATCGATTTCGGCCCGATCGGCATCGTCTCGATAGCGCCATGCGCCAGCGACGAGCCCATGCCATTGAAACCTTCCGGCTCGACGCCGATGATCTCTGTCGCTGGCGACAGATAATGGAAGGCAAGCGAAACGCCGCCGATCAACCCGCCGCCACCGACCGAGCAGAACAAGAGGTCGGCCCTGGCACCTTTGGCTTCGAGTTGGTCAAGCGCTTCGAGGCCGGCGCCCGCCTGGCCGGCGACGATCTCCGGATCGTCGAATGGATGCAGCAGCGCCAGGCCCTCTGTCTCGGCGATCTCGCGCGCCTTGGCGGCGGCGACTTCCTCTCGCGCGCGCTCGCCATGGTCGGTCAGCACGACGCGGGCGCCATAGCCCGCCGTGGCATCACGCTTGGCGGCCGGTGCGTCGATCGGCATGACGATGGTGACGGGAATGCCAAGCGCCTGGCCGGCAGCCGCCAGCCCTTGCGCGAAATTGCCGGAGGAGTAGGCGACGACGCCCTTCTTCGCTTCGTCAACTGAAAGCTGCTTCAGGCGCCAATAGGCGCCGCGCACCTTGAATGAGCCGGCCCATTGCAGCGATTCCGGCTTGATGAAGACGCGGGCGGCGCCGGTCTCGCGGGCTAGTGCCGTCGATTCCAGCAGCGGCGTGATCTGCGTCGCCCTGGAGGTGACGGCATAGGCCTGCTTGAGATGGTCAAGGGAGGGGACGAGAAGGTCTGACATCATTCGCCTCGCGGATACCGTTTGCTCTCTTCGAGATTGTCGAGGTTCATGTGATTGCGCATGTAACGCTCGGACGCCTTTTGCAGGGGTTGGAAATCCCAGGGGTAATAGGCGCCGTTGCGCAGCGCCGGATAGACGACCCAGCGGCGCGCCTGGCTTTCGCGGACAGCGGCGTCGAAGCCGGCCATGTCCCAGCGTGTCTGGACCTTGTCCATGAATGCCGCCACCAGGCCCGCATTGGCCGCGTCGTCGGCCAGATTGTCCCGTTCGAGCGGATCGGCTTCGAGATCGAACAGTTGCGGCGGATCGAGCTCGCAATGGACGAATTTGTATCTGCCGTCGCGGATCGCCACCAAAGGCGCATTGGACCCTTCGGCGGCATACTCCATCAACACCGGCGCGGTGCGCTCGATGCCCTCGGTGAGCGGCAGCAGCGACTGGCCGTCGGTCCACGGCGCGATCGCAGCGATGTCGATGCCGGCGAGATCGCAAAGCGTCGGCGCCACGTCGAGATTGGAGACCGGCGTCTCGATCAGCCCGGCGCGAACGCCCTTGCCGGCAATCATCAGCGGTACCCGCGCCGAACCCTCGAAGAAGCTCATCTTGAACCACAGGCCGCGCTCGCCGAGCATGTCGCCGTGATCCGAGCAGAACAGGATGATTGTGTCGTCGGCCATGCGTGTGCGCTTGAGAACGTCCAGGATCTCGCCCAGCTTGTCGTCGACATAGGAGATGTTGGCGAAATAGCCCTGCCGCGAACGACGCACCTGCTCCGGTGTGATCTCGAAAGAGGGGTAGTCACTGGCGTGGTACAGCCGCCGGGAATGCGTATCCTGCTGGTCATACGCGATGAACCCGGTTTCCGGGTCCAGCGCCTGGCAATGCTCATAGAGATCCCAATACTGCTTGCGCGCGACATAGGGATCGTGCGGATGCGACAGCGAGACAGTGAGGCACCAAGGCCGATGGTTCGCATCGTCCTGTTCGCGCGAAAGCTGATAGAGCTTCTGCGTGGCCAGGAACACGACCTCGTCGTCATACTCCATCTGGTTGGTGATCTCGGCGACGCCTGCACCGGTCACCGAGCCCAGATTGTGATACCACCAGTCGATACGCTCGCCGGGCTTGCGGTAATCCGGCGTCCAGCCGAAATCGGCTGGATAAATGTCGGTCGTCAGCCGCTCCTCGAAACCATGCAACTGGTCCGGCCCAACGAAATGCATCTTGCCCGACAGGCAGGTGTAATAGCCGGCGGCGCGCAAATGATGGGCAAAGGTCGGGATCGATGAGGCGAATTCGGCGGCATTGTCATAGACGCCGGTGCGCGACGGCAATTGCCCGCTCATGAACGAGGCACGGCCCGGCGCGCAGAGCGGCGAGGCCGTGTAGTTGTTGGCAAAGCGCGCCGAACGCGCGGCCAACGCTTTCAGATGCGGTGTATGCAGAAACTCCGCCGGTCCGTCCGGAAACAGGGTTCCGTTGAGCTGGTCGACCATGACGATCAGGAAATTGGTTGGCTTCATTGTCACTGTTTGCGCCGCTCGCCAAGTTTGGTTTCGAGATAGTCCTCGACCAGCGCGATCGCGGTCGCGGCATCGGGCACGCCGTCTTTCAGCGCCCGCCTGATGTAGAGCCCGTCGATCATCGCCGCGGTCGCTTCGGCGGCGCGGTCGGCTTCGGCTCTGGGCAAGATCCCGGTCAGCCCGCTCATCAGGTTCGAGTGCAGCCGCCGCGCGTAGACCTTGAGCAGCCGGCGCAAGGCCGATGATTTCTGCGCCTCGACATAGAAGGCGAGCCAGGCGGCGATGGTTTCCGGCTGGAACTGGATGTCGGAGAAGTTGACAGCGACCACCGCCGAGACCCTTTCGCGCGCGCTATTGGCCGAGCCAAGGGCGCGCAACGTATCGGCTGTAAGCTCCGCCAGTATGTGCCGCATCGTCGCCAAGAGCAGCTCGTCCTTGGCGCCAAAATAATGATGGGCAAGGGCTGACGACACGCCGGCGCGTCCGGCGATCTCGGACATGGTCACGTCGAGCGAACCGCGCTCGCCGATCGCCGAGATCGTCGCGTCGATCAGCGCCTTGCGGCGCAGCGGTTCCATTCCGATTTTCGGCATCTCGCCATGATCCTTTGAGAAAACAGGATTATTTTTTATTGACGCGTCAATCAACAAAAAAATCGGCCCCGATCTCGGCTGTACCAAGCGATTGTACGCCTCCAGCCCTTCACGAAACCGGCACGATTGTTTATCTTTGAACAATAGATGCGAAATGCGCCGTGAGCCGACATGCCAGGCCGGCGCCAAGGATGGAGACCGCCATGACCGCATGCATCGTCGGATGGGCGCATTCGCGCTTCGGCAAGCTTGAGGGCGAAACGCTCGAAAACCTCATCGTCAAGGTGGCAACGGACGCGCTCGACCATGCCGGCATCGGTCCCGACGAGGTCGACGAGATCGTGCTCGGCCACTTCAACGCCGGTTTTTCGGCGCAGGATTTCACCGCCAGTCTGGTGCTTCAGGCCGACGACCGGCTGCGCTTCAAGCCGGCGACGCGTGTCGAGAACGCTTGCGCCACCGGATCGGCGGCGGTCCGCCAGGGCATCCGCGCCATCGACGCGAATGCCGCTCGCATCGTGCTGGTGGTCGGCGCGGAGCAGATGACGACGACGCCGGGGCCGGAGATCGGCAAAAACCTGCTCAAGGCGTCCTATCTGCCCGAGGACGGCGAGACACCCGCGGGTTTCGCCGGCGTCTTCGGCAAGATCGCGCAGGCCTATTTCCAGCGTTATGGCGATCAGTCGGATGCGCTGGCCATGATTGCCGCCAAGAACCACAAGAACGGCGTCGACAATCCCTATGCGCAGATGCGCAAGGATTTCGGCTATGAGTTCTGCCGCCAGGAGAGCGAGAAGAACCCCTTCGTTGCCGGTCCTCTGAAGCGCACCGACTGCTCGCTGGTCTCCGACGGCGCCGCCGCCCTTATCCTTGCCGACACCGCCACGGCACTGAAGATGCGCCGTGCCGTTGCCTTCCGCGCCAACGAACATGTCCAGGATTTCCTGCCGATGTCGAAGCGCGACATTCTGACCTTCGAAGGCTGCGAGCAGGCCTGGAACCGGGCGCTGAAATCGGCCGGCGTGACGCTCGACGATCTGTCCTTCGTCGAGACGCATGACTGCTTCACCATTGCCGAACTGATCGAGTACGAGGCGATGGGCCTTGCCAAGCCGGGAGAGGGGGCGAAGCTGGCGTTGGAGGGCACAACGGCCAAGGATGGTCGCCTGCCGGTCAATCCATCCGGCGGGCTGAAGGCCAAGGGCCATCCGATCGGCGCCACTGGCGTGTCCATGCATGTCTTGACCGCCATGCAGCTTGTCGGTGAGGCCGGCGGCATCCAGGTGCCGGGCGCAAAACTGGGCGGCATCTTCAATATGGGCGGTGCGGCGGTCGCCAACTACGTTTCCATTCTCGACCGGATCAGATAAACCGCCCGCATTTGCGGGAGGTGACATGACAAATCCGGTTCTGATCGAAGTCTTGCGCGGCGCGATCGTCGAGAGCGCGCATCGCGGCTCAGTCGCGGTCTTCGATGGCGACGGCAAGCCCGTGTGGGAGATCGGCGATACGGCCAAGCCGGTGTTTCCGCGCTCGGCGGTCAAGGCGATCCAGGCCTTGCCGTTGGTCGAAAGCGGGGCGGCGGATGCCTATGGTTTCGGCAACCGCGAACTGGCGCTCGCCTGCGCCTCCCACTCGGGCGAGCCGGCACATGTCGACCTTGCGCGATCCATGCTGGCCAAGGCTGGGCTGGACGGATCGGCGCTCGAATGCGGCACGCATTGGCCGTCCAATCATGACGCCGAGATTGCGCTCGCCCGCGCCGGCGGCTCGCCGAACGCTTTGCACAACAATTGTTCGGGCAAACATTCCGGCTTCCTCTGCACCTGCGTCCACGCCGGCATTGCGCATCGCGGCTATGTCAAGCCGGGACACGGCCTGCAGGACATGGTGCGCGACGCCATGCAGTCGGTGACGGGCGCCGTCCATGGTGAGGACCAGCGTGCCATCGACGGCTGTTCGATCCCGACCTACGCGGTGCCGCTCAGGAGCTTCGCGCTCGGCTTTGCCCGCATGGCCACGACATCAGGTTTTGGCCCAGAGCGAGCCAAGGCTGCAAAGCGGCTGCTTTCCGCCTGCATGGCCGAACCCTTCTTCGTTTCCGGCAGCGGCCGCGAAGACGTCGCGTTGATGGAGGCCGCACCAGGGCGGATTTTCACGAAGGGCGGCGCCGAAGGCGTCCATTGTGCCGCAATTCCGGAACTTGGCCTCGGCATCGCACTCAAATGCGATGATGGCGCCGGCCGCGCCGGCGAAGCCATGGTTGCCGCCGTCCTTGCCAAACTGTTGCGTGCCGACGAGGCCTTGGCGGCGAAGCTGCTCGAATTGGCAAACACGCCCATCGAAAATCGCAACGGTGCCAAAGTCGGAGCGCTGAGGCCGACGGCAACTCTCAAGTGACGTGATTGCGCTCGACGGTCAGATGCGTGTAGCCGCTACCGTTTGACGAGGCGAGATCGCCTGTCGCGGGCTCCGCCCAGCGCTGGCCGACAACCGCACCGTTCAGCGCGCCGTCGATGACATTGTCTGAAATGACGGCCGTACCGGCGCCCTCGACCACGGATACGACGATCCCGGTTCCTGCCTTGCGGATGATGTTGCCGGTGGCGACGACATTGCGCAGGTACGGGCCCCAGCCGATCTGCATGCCATAGAGTGGCGCGTTCTCGATGACATTGTTGGAAACGGTGGTGTCGGCCTCAACGCCGATGCCGACGCCAAATCCCGGCGAGTCGGCGGGGTAGGGGCCGCTGGTCGACAGATTGCGCACGATGTTGCCGGAACAGACGCCCATGCGGCCGCCTTCGTTGAAATTGACGATCGAGATGCCGTTGGCGGCGCCGTCGACGATGTTGTTGCTGATGATGGCGCCTTCGAACGAGAACTCGGAATAGATCGCCGTTTCGCCCGAGCGCGAGCAGGTGTTGCCCGATATCTGCAGGTTGCTGGCGCTGTTGGCGCGGATGGCCGAGAAGGCGCAGTCCGAGACGATGTTGCCCGAGATGACGACATTGCCGGCGCGAAAGGCATTGATGCCGTTGCCGTTCTGCCCGGTTCCGCCGCTGCGTGCCTGGATCCCTTGGACGCGGTTGCCGGTGACCATGGTGCCGTCTTCGGCCACCTGCCAGCGGTGTACGAGGATGCCGCCATTGGCGCAGTCGGAAACGGTGTTGCCCGTGATGGCCAGCCCGCCGGCTTCGACCGAATAGATGCCGGCATCGGCGGCGCCCGATATCTCACAGCGCTCGATCCGGCCGATCGCGTGTTCCAGCGCCAGCCCGTTCTTGCCGCTGCCGGTGATCTGGCAATTGTCGATGGCGAGGTGCGCGACACGGCGCAGATCGAGCAGCCCTTGCGTGTAATCGCCCATCGCGCGGTTCGAACCATCGAAGACCAGCCCGCTCAGTTCGATATGGTCGGCCTGTTCGGCCATGAACAGGTGGCCGTCACCGCCGTAAACGATGCGCGTCGCGCCCGGCACGCCGGAAAGACGTACGCGGCCGGGCAGCGAAAGATTGGAGACGACATAGGTGCCGGGCGGCAGGAACACCGGCATGTCGCGGCTGTTTGCGTCACGCAGCAGTTTGGCGAAGGCCTTGCTCTGATCGTCTGATGTGCCGGGCTGCACGCCGAGTTCGGTGGCATTGATCGAGCCGCGCATCGAGGCTTTCTCGATGCCGCTCAAGCTTGCGGCTACCGCCTTGCCGAGCGCAAGGCCCATGACGGCAAAGCCGGCGGTTCCAGTCAGCAGCGTTCGTCTGTTCAACATCGGCACAGAATCCCAGCGTTCAACCTTGGCGTCGCAGGAATCGTGCCAGACGGTTTGCCTCTCCTCTGGACGGAAACGACAATGGCTTGTCGAGCAGCCTCTGCGGGCCTAAGTTCAGGAAATGAGCAGAGCTTTCACCCGCGAGGAAGACAGCGAAAATGCCATCGCCGGTGTCGGTGAGCGGCCGGTCAGCCAGCATCGCAATCTGGTGACGGAACGCGGCCTGGCGCAGATCGAGGAAAATCTGGCCGATCTGCGCGACATACTGGCGAAGGCCGAACGCAAAGCCGACCGCGAGCGCATAGCGGTCGTGTCGCGCGATCTGCGTTACTGGACCGCCCGGCGCGAAAGCGCCGAACTCTCGGTGCCGGAGCCGGGCAGTGACGTTGTGCGCTTCGGCATGGGCGTCACGATCGAGAGCGATGACGGCAAGAAGGTGCATTGGAAGATCGTCGGCGAGGACGAGGCTGATCCCACCAAGGGCAGCATTTCGCATGTTTCGCCAATGGCTGTCGCCCTGTTCGGCAAGAAGATCGGCGACGTGGCCAGCGTCAACGGCAAGGAATGGGAAATCGTCAAGCTCTCCGAGAGCTAGGACGTCTCAAATCCGCCGCACTGATTGGCGGGTCATTTGGCGAGTTTCTGAAGCCCGACCCGATATTTGTCCATGACCTCGCGCGCGGCCTTCATCTGCCGTTCGAACCTGTCGGCCACCGGTCTTAAAATGATGCCGTGATCAGTTTCGATGATCTGGAGCTGATCGCCCGATTGCAGATTCAAGCTGTCCAGCATTTCCCGTGGCAAGATCAGGGCATCTGATCCGTCGTCGAGCTTGCGGATGTTCGTCTTCACGGTTACCGCACCTTGGTTGCAGTGTCAGTCTAGCACAACCTTTTCAGAGATGCAGCAGTCCTAGTCCGTGGCCAGCAGGCGGTCCAGCAGGCGATCCGCTGCCTCTGGAATGACTGTGCCCGGCGGGAAGATTTCCGCAGCGCCGGCTTGCCGCACCGCGTCATAGTCCTGCGGTGGGATGACGCCGCCGGCGACGATCAGCATGTCGCCGCGGCCGAGCTTTTTAAGCGCGTCGCGCAGTTCGGGGATCAGCGTCAGATGTCCCGCCGCCAGCGACGAGGCGCCGACGATGTGGACGTCCTGTGCGACCGCCAGCCTGGCGATCTCATCCGGTGTCTGGAACATCGCGCCGACGGTGACGTCGAAGCCGAGATCGGCGAAGGCCGTAGCGATGACCTTCTGGCCACGGTCGTGGCCGTCCTGGCCCATCTTGGCGACGAGAATGCGCGGCTTGCCGCCGGTCTTCTTCTCGAAGGCGTCAAGCTTGTCCTGCAGCCCGTCGACCACGGGATGATCGCCAAGCGCCTTGCGATAGATGCCGGAAATGGTCTGCACCGTAGCGACGTGGCGCCCAAACGCCCTTTCCAACGCGAATGAAATCTCGCCGACCGTTGCATTGGCGCGCGCGGCTCGGATGGCGAATTCCAGCAGGTTTTCATTGCCTTGCGCGGCACGGGTCAGCGCATCGAGTGCGCTTTCGACGGCGGCGACGTCGCGCGTGCCCTTCAGCCGTTGCAGCTTCGACAATTGCCGGGCCCTGACCTCGGCATTGTCGATCTTCAGCACGTCGACCTCGATGTCGGTCTCGGGCCGATGGGCGTTGACGCCGACCAGCATCTGCTCGCCGGAATCGATCCGCGCCTGCGTGCGCGCGGCAGCTTCCTCGATGCGCAGCTTGGGAATGCCCTGTTCGGTCGCCGCCGCCATGCCGCCGAGCGCCTCGACCTCCTCGATATGGGCAAGCGCGCGCGCCGCCAGATCATGCGTCAGCCGTTCAAGATAGGCCGAACCGCCCCACGGGTCGATGATGCGCGTGGTGCCGGATTCCTTCTGCAGGATGAGCTGGGTGTTGCGGGCGATCCGCGCCGAATGGTCGGTCGGCAGCGCCATCGCCTCGTCGAAGGAATTGGTGTGCAGCGATTGGGTGTGGCCCTGCGTTGCAGCCATTGCCTCGATCATGGTGCGGACAATGTTGTTGTAGGGATCCTGCGCCGTCAGCGACCAGCCAGAAGTCTGGCAATGGGTGCGCAGCGACAACGAGCGCTCGTCCTTGGGCGAAAAATTCTTCTGCATCAGGGTCGCCCACAACAGGCGCGCGGCCCGCAGCTTGGCGACTTCCATGAAGAAATTCATGCCGATGGCCCAGAAGAAGGACAGGCGCGGCGCAAAGCGGTCAATGTCGAGGCCCGCCGCGACGCCGGCGCGGGCATACTCGATGCCATCGGCGATCGTATAGGCGAGTTCAAGGTCGGCCGTCGCGCCGGCCTCCTGCATGTGATAGCCGGAGATCGATATCGAATTGAACTTCGGCATGTTCTTCGATGTGTACGAGAAGATGTCCGACACGATCCGCATCGAGGGCTTTGGCGGATAGATGTAGGTGTTGCGGACCATGAACTCCTTTAGAATGTCGTTCTGAATGGTGCCGGCGAGATCTTTCTGCGCAACGCCCTGTTCTTCCGCCGCGACAATGTAGAGCGCCATGATCGGCAGCACCGCGCCGTTCATCGTCATCGATACCGTCATCTCGCCGAGCGGAATGCCGTCGAAGAGCTGCCGCATGTCGAGAATGGAATCGATGGCGACGCCAGCCATGCCGACATCGCCGGCAACGCGCGGATGATCGCTGTCATAGCCGCGATGCGTGGCGAGATCGAAGGCGACCGACAGGCCCTTTTGACCGGCGGCAAGGTTGCGTCGGTAAAATGCGTTGGATTCTTCGGCCGTCGAGAAGCCGGCATATTGCCGGATGGTCCAGGGCTGCTGGACATACATGGTCGGGTAGGGGCCGCGCACGAAGGGCGGCAGGCCGGGATAGGTGTCGAGATGCGGCAACCCCTTGAGGTCGCTTTGATTGTACAGATGCTTGGCGACGAGCCCTTCCGGCGTGGTCCGCTGGCCTTTGACCTCGACGGGAGCGCGGCGTGGCGGGACCCAGCCGATCTGGCCGAAGTCCGGGATCAAGAGCCGGCTCCGATCGATTGGTCGATGCGGACTGGAAACAGCGCCTCGCAGACGGCAACGCCTTCGGTGAAGGCCGGCCGCCGTTCCGCCGCCAGCGTCTCGACCGGACGTTCGTCTTTCGATGGATAGAGCGTGGTGCCGATGATGGCCCGTTGGCCTGTGCGGTAGGCTGCATTGCGCTGCTCCGCAGCTGCGTGGACGCGCTTCTGGATGCGTCCGTCCTGAAGGCTGGACAGGACACCGCCCTCGGCTTCGATCGTCTGCAATTCCGTCCACGCCAACTCGCACAACTCCGCGGTCAACGCCTCGACGGCGCCGGAACCATAGGCGGGATCGGTGACATGATCGATATGGCTTTCATTGGCCATGATCAGCTGCGTGTTGCGGGCAACACGACGGGCAAAACCCGCCGGCAGACCATGCGCGATCGTGTGCGGCAGGATGGAGATCGAATCGGCGCCGCCGCACGCCGCGGCAAAGCATGCAATGGTGGTGCGCAGGATGTTGGTCTCCGGATCCATCGCCGTCATCATGCGAAACGACGTCTCGGCATGGATATTGGCGGTGGATGTCGGGATCGAACAAGCCTCCTGCACCCGCGCCCATAGCCTGCGCAATGCTCGCATCTTGGCCGTCGACAGCAACTGGTCCTGGTCGACGCTGAGCGCAAAACCGATATGGGGTGCGGCATAGACAAGCGGCTGCCGCGCCGTCTCGAACATTCTGAGATAGGAGACAGCCGAAGCCAGCATGATGCCAAGTTCCTGCGCTTCCGTGGCGCCGGCATTGTGGAACACGCGCCCGTCAGCTTCCAGCAGCACGCCCGGAACGCCCATCGCGAAGAAGTGCGCCAGCGACTGTGGCATAGAGGCCTGCAGCGCCTCGATCGACATGCGCAGCCGACCGGTTCCCGCGAAGATCGCCGCTGGATCGATGCCGAAGGAGAGGTTGAGCTTTGCCGGGTCCGATCGCCGCTTGCTCAGGAACGCGACCAACCAGTCGGCCACGGCGCGGCTCCAGGGATGGGCGTCGATGCGAACCTGGATGCGGTTGAGCGGTATGCCGTCCAGCACTGCCTCCAGCGCCTCCGCCGTTCTCGGCAAGCCGTAGCCGAACGCGTTGGGCGCCCCTTCGAAGACCAGCGACAATCCCGTGGCACCCTGTGCAACATCCTCCAGCGCTTGGCTTCTGGCACGGTCGATGTCCGGATCGTCGATGCGCTGGCTGACGATCCACGGCGATTTCGGGTTTGTACGCACGATCGGTTCCGCCGCGGTGCTGCGGTCGTAGAGCGGTTCGATACGAATGTTGTCGTCGCTGTGCGAGACCAGCTTTTCCTCGAAGGAAGCGCCTGCCAATGCCTTTTCCGCCAAGGCGAGCCATCGCTGACGCTCGGTGTTCTCGGGTTCCACGTCCTGGATCAAGGCTCCGGCGCCCATCCGTCCTCCTCGTTTCATGCGGCCGCACCAGCCGGGAGCGGTTCAGTCTACGGTCCCCGGTCCGATATCGCAATGCAATGCGCTTTCAGAGACCGGATTCGATCCATCAGATATAGGTCAGTCCGCGTGGACGACGATTGCCAAACAGCGGCAAAATCCGCAAGCTCCAAAAACCCGATCTGAACGATGGGGCCGATTTGGACGAATGGCCCCGATTTGGACGAATGGCATTGTCGCTGTGCAATGGCCTCACTATACCTGCGGCAAGGCCACTGGCTTTAGACACATCAGTTTGCGGAGACCGGACATATGGCTGACGAGACCAGTATTTTCATCGGCGCCAGCCGAAAGCCCGACGACAGCTATCAGCGTGCCGAGCAGTTGTTGCTGCGATATGGGAATCGTCACGGCCTGGTGACCGGCGCCACCGGCACCGGCAAGACCGTCACCTTGCAGATCCTGGCCGAAGGATTTTCCAACGCCGGCGTGCCGGTGTTCTGCGCGGACATCAAGGGTGATCTGTCGGGCATCGCGATGATGGGCACGGCACAGGATTTCCTCGTCAAGCGGGCCGAACAGGTCAAGCTCGATCCGTATGACTTCCAGGAATTTCCCGTTATCTTCTGGGACTTGTTCGGCGAGCAGGGTCATCCGATCCGCGCCACGGTCTCGGAAATGGGGCCGTTGTTGCTGTCGCGCCTGATGAACCTGACCGAGGCGCAGGAAGGCATCATGAACATCGCCTTCCGCCTGGCGGATGAGGAAGGTCTGCTGCTGCTCGACATGAAGGACCTGCAGGCGCTGCTCGCCAACATCGCCGAGCGCGCCGACGAGATCGGCTCACGCTATGGCAACGTGACGAAGCCATCGGTCGGGGCTATTCAGCGCACGCTGCTGGTCCTCGAACAGCAGGGGGCCGCAAACTTCTTCGGCGAACCGGCACTGCGTATCGCCGATATCATGCGCACCACCCGCGACGGACGCGGCGCCATCAGCGTGCTTGCCGCCGACAAGCTGATGATGAATCCGCGGCTCTACGCGACCTTCCTGCTATGGCTGATGTCGGAGCTGTTCGAGGTGCTGCCGGAAGTTGGCGACCCCGACAAGCCGAAGCTGGTGTTCTTCTTCGACGAGGCCCATCTTCTGTTCGACGAAGCACCCAAGGTGCTCATCGATCGCGTCGAACAGGTCGTCCGACTGATCCGCTCGAAAGGCGTCGGCGTCTATTTCGTCACCCAGAACCCTTTGGATATCCCTGAAAAAGTCCTGGCCCAGCTCGGCAATCGCGTCCAGCACGCGCTGCGCGCCTATACACCGCGCGAGCAGCAGGCAGTCCGGACGGCGGCCGAAACGTTCCGGCCAAATCCCGATTTCGACTGCATGACCGCCATTACACAGCTTGCCACTGGCGAGGCGCTGGTCTCGACGTTGGAAGCCAAGGGTGTTCCGTCCATGGTGCAGCGGACACTGATCCGCCCGCCATCCTCGCGGCTTGGGCCCATAACGGCCGCTGAGCGGCAAAAGCTGATCCAAGAAAGCCCGGTCGCCGGCCAGTACGATCAGGCCGTCGATCGCGAATCGGCTTTCGAAATGCTGCAGAAAAAGGCCAAGGACGCGCAGGATGCCGAAGAGCAGGCCCAGCAGGCCGGCAGCGGCGGCTCGCGCTGGACCATTCCGGGCTTCGGCAATGACGATCCCGCGCCGCAATCCGGTGGCAGGCGCACATCTGCACCGCGCCCGTCCAACCGCCAGACGGTCGCAGAGGCGGCGATCAAGTCGGTGGTGCGCTCGGTCGGCTCCTCGGTCGGTCGGGCAATCGTGCGCGGCATTCTGGGGAGCTTGTCGCGCGGGCGGTGACTGGAGGCAGCGGGCGCCGCTGCCTAGTCAGCTCAGAAAATCGAATTCGTGATCGCCTTGACCGGTCCAAGCAGCACCGAACCGTCCGGCACGCCGGCATCGATCGGGATCGCCTGTCGGTTGGCCGTCGCCACCATGGGTTGGCTGGCGTCGCTGGTCACGATGACCGGCGTCTTCGAGGGCACGCGATCATAGAGGTCGATAATGTCCTGGTTCATCAGACGCACGCAGCCTGACGACACCGACTTGCCGATCGAGCGCCACTCCGGCGAGCCGTGCAGACGGTAGAGCGTGTCGACATTGCCCTGGAACAGATAGAGCGCGCGTGCACCGAGCGGGTTCTTCAGGCCGCCGGGCATGCCGCCATTGTCGGCGCTGTAGGGTTTCAGTTCCGGCTGGCGGGCTATCATTTCGTCCGGCGGCGTCCATTTTGGCCATTTCTGCTTCCACTGAACGACGGCGTCGCCGGACCATTCGAAGCCGGCGCGGCCAAGGCCGACACCGTAGCGTATAGCCTGACCGCCTGGACGAACCAGATAAAGGAAGTGGCCGGTCGTATCGACGACTATGGTTCCCGGCTTCTGTCCCGTCGGGTCGGGAACGATCTGACGCAGGAATTGCGGATCGATCTTGTCGACTGGGATGGCCGGCAAATCGAAGCCGCCGTCGCTGACTGCTGCATACATCGTCACATAGTCCGCCAGAGGCGGCTCGACATAGGTTGGTGGCGGCGGCTCGACCGGACCCGGCCCGGTGGTGGCGCATGCGGAAACCGCGATCGAAGCGGCGCCCAGGGCTGCGGCATTGAGAAAGCCGCGACGGCTCAGGCGAAAAGATTCGATTTCGGTTATGGACATGGTTGCCTTCTTTAAGTCTCAAATCGCAACAAAGCGTGAATTCGCCGACAGTTACGCGGGTGCCTGACAACACCTGGGGCGATAGGCGGTTCCGATTCTGGCCCGAACGTGGGCAAAGAAAGGCGAAGCTGTGACCAGGCTGCTACTGTGGCGCCAGAGACACAGGTCTCTTAGCTGCCGGGCACAAGGGCTTCGAGCGACGGCAGGATCAGGGCCGGTGGGAAGTCCCGGTATTCTTCGGGCTGGTTGGAGCGGTTGATCCACACCGTGCGAAAGCCGAATTTGGTGGCGCCTGCAATGTCCCAGCGATTGGACGACTGGAAGGAAACCGCGCCGGGGTAGAGGCGCCAGCCGGTGGCGACCATGTCGTAGACCGCCGGATCGGTCTTGAAGCGCCGCACCGTATCGACGGAATAGATATCGTCCAGAACCTGGTCAAGCGCGGCGGATTTGACCGCCGCCTGCAGCATTTCGGGCGAGCCGTTGGACAGGATCGCCAGCCTCGCTCCCGAAGCCTTGAGCGCCTTGAGCACGGCCGGCACTTCCGGATAGCAATCGAGCCGCCAATAGGCATCCAGCAATATCGCCTTGAGACCGGCGTCGGCCGAGGGAACCTTGCGCAAGGCGAAATCGAGCGCCTGTTCGGTCAGTTGCCAGAAATCGGCATAGGCGCCCATCAGCGTGCGCACCCAGGAATATTCGAGCTGTTTGGCGCGCCAGATCTCGGACAGCAATTGGCCGTCCGGCCCGATCCGGTCGGCATGACGGCGTACGGCGGCATGCACGTCGAACAGCGTGCCATAGGCGTCGAAGACATAGGCGGTGTATTGCATGACAGCAGTTTTGAGGGCAGGCGCGACAAGGTGCAAGCTTTGATTGCATTGCGCCCCGGCACTGGCCTCAACAAAACTCCATGATGCCGGTTGACGGCGCCCGCCAAAGCATCTTCCAATGGCTGTCACACGAGACCGATTGAGACGGGACGAGATGATGACACTGGCGGCTGCGGCGCAATCCACGACATGGACTTTCGTCGACGGTGATTGGCACGAAGGCAACGTCGCCATTCTGGGGCCGCGCAGCCACGCCATGTGGCTCGGCACCAGCGTCTTTGACGGCGGCCGCTGGTTCGAAGGCGTGGCGCCGGATCTCGACTTCCACGCAGCCAGGGTGAATTCCTCGGCGATTGCGCTCGGCCTGAAGCCGAACATGAGCGCCGACAAGATCGTCGGGCTGACATGGGATGGGTTGAAGAAGTTCGACGGCAAGACGGCGGTCTATATCAGGCCGATGTACTGGGCCGAGCATGGCGGCTATATGGGCGTGCCGGCCGATCCCGCCTCGACGCGCTTTTGCCTTTGCCTCTATGAATCACCGATGATTCCGGCGACTGGCTTTTCGGTGACCGTGTCGCCGTTCCGGCGTCCGACCATTGAAACCATGCCGACCAACGCCAAGGCCGGCTGCCTTTACCCCAACAACGGTAGGGCCATTCTCGAAGCCAAGATGCGCGGATTCGACAACGCAATGGTGCTCGATATGCTGGGCAACGTCGCCGAGACCGGAACCTCGAACATCTTCCTGGTCAAGGACGGCCACGTCTTTACGCCTGCGCCGAACGGCACCTTCCTGTCCGGCATCACCCGCTCGCGCACGATAGCGCTGCTCGGCGAATATGGCTTCAGGACCACGGAAAATACGCTGTCGGTGCGCGATTTCCTCGAAGCAGACGAAATTTTTTCGACCGGGAACCATTCCAAGGTGGTGCCGATCACGCGCATCGAGGATCGCAATCTGCAACCCGGGCCGGTGGCCAAAAAAGCGCGCGAACTCTATTGGGATTGGGCGCATTCGACTTCTGCTGTTTGAGCGGATAAAAAGGCGATCGACGCTTCATCCGGAGTTGTCCCAACCCATTCCAGACCTATCTTACTCCGGTATCGACACCGGATTTTTCCACGAGGGAGTACTATCCATGGCCTTTGAATTGCCCGCTCTGCCTTACGACTATGAGGCCTTGCAGCCTTACATGTCGAAAGAGACGCTGGAATATCACCACGACAAGCACCACAAGGCGTATGTCGATAACGGCAACAAACTCGCCGCCGAGGCCGGCTTGGGCGATCTGTCGGTCGAAGAGGTGGTCAAGCAGTCGTTCGGCAAGAATGCCGGCCTCTTCAACAATGCCGCCCAGCATTACAACCACATCCATTTCTGGAAGTGGATGAAGAAAGGCGGCGGCGGCAACAAGCTGCCGGGCGCCTTGCAGAAGGCAGTCGATAGCGATCTCGGCGGCTACGACAAGTTCAAGGCCGACTTCATTGCCGCTGGCACGACACAGTTCGGCTCCGGCTGGGCCTGGGTCTCGGTCAAGGATGGCAAGCTGGCGATCTCCAAGACACCGAACGGCGAAAACCCGCTCGTCCATGGCGCGTCGCCGATCCTCGGCGTCGATGTCTGGGAGCACTCCTACTACATCGACTACCGCAACGCCCGGCCGAAATATCTCGAGGCGTTCGTCGACAGCCTGATCAACTGGGACCATGTCCTGGAATTGTACGAAAAGGCGAAGTGATCGATTTCCAGAAGCCCCGGTATCACCCGGGGCTTTTCTTTTCTGCGTCCCGCAAGAGCAAAGGTCCGGCAAAAATCATCAGGGGGAAGGGAATTTTCCCTCTGTAGCATCCGTTGACGTCCTGTCCCGAAATGCCTTCATCATGGAGCCAATTGAATGAGAAAGCTTGTTATCGCCATCTCTGTGCTCGCACTCGCGGCTTCGGCGGCCTTTGCCGACCCGATCCTCGACCGGCAGGCACTGATGAAGGAACGTGGAAAGATCGTCGGCGGCCTGTCGAAAGTGGTCAAGGGCGAGGAGCCGTTTGATGCCGCCGCGGTGCTGACGGCGCTGCAGGCGCTGCATGCGAATGCCGAGAAAGTCGACGTAGACGCGCTGTTTCCGGCGGGCAGCGACACGGGCGGCGATACCACTGCGTCGCCGAAGATCTGGGAAGACATGGCCGGCTTCAAGGCCACCAACGCCAAATATGTCGCCGACGTCAAGGCCGCGGCCGCTGCCGCTCCTGCCGACGTTGATGCGTTGAAGGCGCAATTCGGCGCCATCGGCTCCGATTGCGGCACCTGCCACCAGACCTACCGGGTGAAAAAAGGCTGATAGCGGGCGATGTCCTGGCTAAAGAAACTCGTCGGCGCCATCGTCATCCTCGGCGGCGTCGGCGCGGTTGCCGGGTGGGTCGGGTCGGCGCCGGTGAGGCTCGACAGGGAGACCCTGGCCAAGCTCGGTCCTGGCGACGCAGCCAGGGGCAAGCGCATTTTTTATGCCGGCGGTTGTACATCCTGCCATGCAAAGCCGGGCTCACAGGGCGATGCGCGGCTTCAACTCGTGGGCGGTCTCGAGCTCAAGACGCCGTTCGGAACCTTCGTGCCGCCCAACATTTCGCAAGACGCCAAGGACGGCATCGGCGCATGGTCGGTCGAGGACCTCGCCAATGCCATGCTGAAGGGCGTGTCGCCTTCGGGCCGACACTTCTATCCGGCGTTTCCCTATGCGTCCTACGCGCGCATGAATCCGGCCGATATTGGCGATCTCTATGCCTTCCTCAAGACGCTGCCGGCCGTCGCCGGCAAGACGCCTGCAAATTCGCTCGGTTTTCCCTTCAACATTCGTCGCGGCATCGGCCTGTGGAAATTGCTCTATCTTAGCGACCAGCCGGTCGTTCCATTTCCCGCTGGCACGCCCGATCCGGTCATGGCCGGCCGCTATCTGGTCGAGGGGCCGGGCCATTGCGGCGAATGCCACACGCCGCGCGACCTCGCAGGTGGTACGAAAAAGAACGTGTGGCTGGCCGGTGCGGTGGCTGCCGAAGGCAGCGGCGTCGTGCCGAACATCACATCGGGCGAGGGCGGTATAGGCGATTGGTCGGAAGCCGACATCGTCAACTACCTCGAAACCGGCTTCACGCCCGATTTTGATTCCGTCGGCGGCGCCATGGTCGACGTGCAGCGAAACATGGCCGAGCTGGCGCCGCAGGACCGTGCTGCCATCGCCGCCTATCTCAAGGCGATACCCGCGCATCCAAACGGCTATCCGGCCCGCAAGAGGGCGAACTAGTCTAGACCGAGTCTGCGGATGACAGGTGGCGGTCACCGAGAAAATCGAAGCCCGTTTCGAAGAAATGGTTGTAGTTGCAGGTCAACTCTTCGCCAGGCGCGATGTCGCGCAGCGCAAAACTCTCCTCGGGTGAGGAGACGTCGCAATTAGGCTCGTCGGCATGGTTCATGTAGCGCGCGTCGTCGGCTTCGAAGACGATGTAGTTCGGATCGCGGCGGTCAGGATAGGAGTAGCGGTCGAGATAGCTCTTCACCGGGCCGGCCGCCCGCTCATAAGTCTCGACCTCGATGAGCCGATCGAACCTTGGGTCTAACTTCCAGATCAGAGTACCGCGAGGAATGTGGTTCTTGGCAAAGACGCCGATTCCCTGGATGGGTGATTTGTCGAGATAGACGTCGACGAGCAGCATAATGAACCTTTACGCGATTGGAGGCTGTCAGGCCGGAAAAGCCGCGCACTGGGTAGCGCGCGGTCGTCGCAATTGCGAGTGAAAATGAGCGACGGGAGCTTCAAAAAGTCCTGACACCCAGCCCTCTGGAAAGGGTGCGTCGATTATCGTCCAGAGTCAGCGTTGCTGCAGCGCCAGACGGACGCCCAAAGCGCAGTAGATGCCGCCGACAACTTTGCCCTGCAATCGCAACACCGACGGATTTCGGCGCAGGAACGTGCCGAGCCGGCCAGCGCTCACGGCAAAGACGACCGTGCTGAAAAGGCCCAGTATGACGAAGATGACCCCCAACACGGTCATCTGAAGCATCACCGATCCGTTTTCAGGCCGCACGAACTGAGGCAGAAAAGCGAGGAAGAACAGAGCGGTCTTGGGGTTGAGCACTTCGGTCAGGACAGCCTGTCGAAACGCCTTGCCG
This sequence comes from Mesorhizobium sp. WSM4833, assembly GCF_055811095.1. Lineage (NCBI taxonomy): Bacteria > Pseudomonadati > Pseudomonadota > Alphaproteobacteria > Hyphomicrobiales > Phyllobacteriaceae > Mesorhizobium > Mesorhizobium sp. WSM4833. Next base: position 70,669 of record NZ_JBVVQG010000022.1, on the reverse strand, counting down.
GCGGAGATTGCGAGCGCACCGGCCGCCGGGTTGGCCGGTGTTTTCTCGATGATCGCGCGAATGCCGAGATAAACCAGGTAGGCCGCGCCGATGTACTTGATGACGCTGAACAGCGTCGCCGACGCGGCGATGATCGCCGAGATGCCGATCATGGCCATGACGGTATGAAAGACGTCGCCGGCAGCGATCCCGGCGCCCGTCGCGATGCCGACCTTGGTTCCGGAACTCGTTGCCCGGGCGATCGTCAGCAGGGTGGCGGGGCCTGGAATGAAGACGAAGCCGAGCACGACCGCGATGTAGGCGATCAGGGTGGTCAGGTCGATCATTGGTTGGTTGCTCCCGTAAGCTGCGCCTTGCCCATCACTTTCAGCGCGAAGGAATAGGTGTAGGCGATCTCTTCCAGCCGCGAAAACCGGCCGGAAGCGCCGGCATGGCCGGAATCCATGTTGATCTTGAACAGAACCGGATTGTCGCCGCTCTTGCGGTCGCGCAGCCGGGCCACCCATTTGGCCGGTTCCCAATAGGTGACGCGCGGATCGGTGAGACCGGCCAGCGCCAGGATCGGCGGATAGTCGTGATCAGAGACATTGTCATAGGGCGAATAGGCAGCGATCGTCCGATAGTCGTCGGCGGACGCGATCGGGTTGCCCCATTCGGGCCATTCCGGCGGCGTCAGTGGCAGGGTCGCATCGAGCATGGTGGTGAGCACATCGACGAAAGGAACCTCGGCGACGACGCCGCCAAAACAATCCGGCGCCATGTTGGCGACGGCACCCATCAGCATGCCGCCGGCCGAACCGCCTTGCGCGACGATACGGTCATGCGCCGTGTAACGCTCCGTGACCAGATGGCGCGCGACGGCGATGAAATCGGTGAACGTGTTCATCTTGTTCTCCCGCTTGCCGTCATCGTACCAGCCATAGCCCTTGTCCTTGCCGCCGCGAACGTGAGCAATGGCGAAGACAAAGCCGCGGTCGACCAGCGAGAACCAGTTGGTGTTGAAGGCGGCCGGCACGGTGATGCCATAGGAGCCGTAGCCGTAAAGCAGGCAAGGTGCGGATCCGTCCAGCGGCGTGTCGCGATGATGCAAAAGCGAGATCGGCACCAGTTCGCCATCGCTGGCCGGCGCCATCAGCCGCCGCGTGACATAATGGTCCGCATCATGGCCGGACGGCACTTCCTGGGCCTTCAGCAGCACCCGCTCGCGGGTGCGCATGTTATAGTCGAACACCTGCGCGGGCGTCGTCATCGACGAGTAGGAAAAGCGCATGATCTCGGTGTCGTACTCATAGGAACCCGACAGGCCGAGCGAGAAGGCCTCCTCATCGAGGGACAGAAGATGCTCCTCGCCGCTGATACGGTCGCGCACCACAATGCGCGGCAGGCCTTCCTTGCGTTCGAGCCGGACCATGTGGTCCCTGAAGCCGATCACCGACAGGATCAGCCGGCCGGGCTCGTGCGGCACCAGTTCCTGCCAGTTGGCGCGCACGGGATCGCTCGCCGGCGCCGTCATGATCTTGAAGTCCTTGGCGCCGTCGGCATTGGTCAGGATGAAGAAGATATCGCCGCCTTCTTCCAGCTCGTATTGAAGGCCAACCTCGCGCGGCGACACCAGTTTCGGTTCGGCAGACGGATCGTCGGCGCGCATCAGGCGGTATTCCGAAGTCTCGTGATCGTTGATGCCGATCATGATCCATTCGTTGTTGCGGGTGCCGTCGACATTCATGAAGAAGCCGGGATCGGTTTCCTCATAGATCAGCCGGTCGCTGTCCGGGCTGTCGCCCAGCGCATGGAACAGTACCTTGGACGGGCGATGGTTGGGATCGAGACGCGTGTAGAAGAAGCCGTCATTGCCTGCGTTCCAGACGCCTGAACCGCCGGTGTCGGGGATCTGGTCGGCAAGCTCTTTGCCATCGGCAAGGTCACGCACGCGAAGCGTGTAGAATTCGGAGCCCTTGTCGTCGAATGCCCATAGCAGCTTGGCGTGGTCGGCCGAATGGTCCACACCGCCAAGACGGAAATAGGCCTTGCCCGCGGCCTCCGCATCGCCATCGAGCAGGATATGCTCGGCGCCGCCGTCGCGCGACATGCGGAAATAGCGCGGCTGCTCGCCACCAAGTTTAAAGGACGAGCCGTAGGCATAGGGCCCATCCTTCATCGGCACGGAAGAATCGTCTTCCTTGATACGGCCCTTCATCTCCTTGAAAAGCTGCTTTTGCAGTTCGACCGTATCGGCCATCAGCTTCGACTGGTAGGCATTCTCCGCCTCGAGTTCTGCGCGGATCCCCGCATCGAGCAATGACGGGTCGCGGAACATCTCCTGCCAGTTATCGGCCCGCAGCCAGGCATAGTCGTCGGTTCGCGTGATGCCGTGATGCGTGTCGGAAACCGGCCGCTTCTCGGGCGTTGGCGGGCTGACGATCGGAAATATGGATGTCTTTGTCATTGCGTCTCGCTTTGCCAGTATCTTCAATGGGCCAGTATCTTCAATGGGCCAGTATCTTGAAGGGCCATCTCGAATGGAGAAATATCTTGAATGGCAAATGAACACGCCGATCAGGGCAGGTTCAAGAGCCGGAGCGTATGGGTTGTGTCGGCTCCAGGAGATGAGCCGGGAGGAGAGATGATGACTATTTGGTCTCGGACTGCTGCGGCTTTCGCCGTTGCTTCGCTAACTCTGGGCTTTGCCGGCCAGTCTCATGCGACCGTATTCGCGGCTTGGCAAGTGGCCAATGTCCCGTTCGGCGACACGCTCAATGTACGCAAATACCCTTCGGGCACATCCCAAAAGCAGGCGGGATATCCGAACGGTACCGTTCTGCAGATGACCGGGCGATGCACCGGCGGAATAAACCTGCTCGACATCGCCAACCAGCCGGCATGGAAGCAGGCACAAAAGATTCGCTATCGCTGGTGCGAAGTCTGGCATGATCCGGTCCAGAACGGCAATTTCGTCACCGGCTGGGCCTATGGCAAATACATCATCCCGCATTGATTGACGCGGCAGCAATCAGCCGATCGGTCGGATGACTGGCATGTCGCCTGATTGCTTGTGTATGACCACGGCAACCTGTGGTTTTGTGGGCAAATGCGAACAACCAATATTTCTCGAGCGATAGCCAAGCAAGATCAAACATTAAAACCCGTTTCGTGAGTTGCCACGAATGTAACGGCGATCTGACGTTGCGTCAGCTGCCGCCGACGGGAACGCGAAATATCGATAAATTACACAATGCACGAAAGATTGAAGCTGATCGCGGAACATTTGATCAATATCGTTCAATATAGCGCGAGGGGTGAATTGACTTACTTGGTCTGCACGCCCATTGATGTGCCCGCGACACGAATCGTAGAAACTCTACCTGCACAAAATTCGTGCGATGCCCTGCTTGTAAAAAAGGGCGCAGATCGATGTAACTCTTGTTGGGGACCGAAGACCATGGATATTGTCGAAACACCTTCCAGAAACAGCGATGCGCTGATCGAATTGACCGCCGATGTGGTGGCCGCCTATGTCAGCAACAATCCCGTGCCGGTCGGCGAACTGCCGAACCTGATATCCGATGTCCATGCCGCACTCGGGCGTGTGGGCGGAACCGCCGAACAGCCGCCTGCCGACAAGCAGAAGCCGGCGGTCAACCCGAAGCGGTCGGTTCATGACGACTACATCGTCTGCCTTGAAGACGGCAAGAAGTTCAAGTCGCTGAAGCGCCACCTGATGACCCACTATGACCTGACGCCGGACCAGTATCGCGAAAAGTGGAACCTCGACCCGACCTATCCGATGGTTGCACCCAACTATGCAGCTGCCCGGTCCCAGCTCGCCAAGAAGATGGGTCTCGGCCGCAAGCGCAAAGCGCGGTAATCGCTGCCAGCCAGATCGGATCGACATCAACGGCGCCTTCAGGCGCCGTTTGATTTTTGCGAGCCGCGACGCGCGGATCGGGTCGGGAAGCGTCAGGCGGTCTGCTTCAGCGCTGCCTCGGCGTCGCGCTTGATGCGCTTGACCATCGAGCGAAGGCCGTTGGCGCGCTGCGGCGACAGATGTTCGTCGAGGCCGAGTTCTTTCAATGTCGCTTCCGCATCGGTCTTCTGGATTTCGCTGGCGGTCCTGCCGGAAAACAGCGCCAGCATGATCGCGACCAGCCCACGCACGATATGAGCGTCCGAATCGCCGGTGAAGGTGATGACAGGATCGGCTCCAGCTCCGCGTTCAGTGGTCAGCCAGACCTGGCTGACGCATCCCGGCACCTTGTTGGCGGGGCTGCGCTGCTCGTCCGGAAACGGCGGCAACGCCTCGCCGAGTTCGATGACATAGCGATAGCGGTCTTCCCATTCCTCGAGGAACGAGAAGTCGTCGCGGATCGTCTGGATCGTGGTGGTCATGTCTGGGATATAGTCACGCGGCGGCTCCGCGTCACGGAAAAAACAAGGACACCGCGGGCGTCGAGAGGGCAGACAGTCCGCGGTGCGCCGTCGAAACGGCTTAATTCTGAGGCGGCAGGTTGACGGTCTCGGGCAAGACGATTCCTTCGGGCAGGCTGCCGGTCATCGTCGACGTGTCGGGGCCGGCGGCGGACTTGTCGTCCATCATCGCTGCCGCGATCTTGGCGGTCTCCTTGGCGCGGGCGGTAATGGTGTGCATCGCCGACTTGCCGGTCTCGCAGACATCGGGTTTGCGTTCGCAAATGCCGGCGATATCGCCAACCGCTTCGCGTGCCGCAAACAAGGCCTGGATCGGTCCGACGCTTTCATGCCCCGCTTCATCGGGGCCGACACTCAATGGCAGCGCCAGCAGCACCAGCGAAAACCAGAAAGCCATTCTTATGAGGAAGACCATGCCCTTGCCCTCTCGTCGTGACCGGATCATGCATCCATATGGCATGACCTCTTTTGTAGGCAGGATTTTGGCACACAGGCGCAAAGGACGGCTTGCGGGCAAAGAGAGAATTTTCCTCAAATTTTAGGCAAATTCGAAACGAACCGTTCTGCAATCGACTTGTCTCAAATCCGAGCAATTTTCCTTAACAACAAATAACCATATATCCCCATGATTTCCCTGTGTTTTTCTTGAAATAGGGAAGTCCAGGTGCCGAGTGCGCCCGGCCGATGGGTGCAGTCGGCGGATAACTCTCCGTTTACTATGGCTGCATTTGTCCGTGCTTTCGGCCGCCGGCATCCCGATATTTGCCGCAGGCCGGGCCCTGGTCGGCCCTGCCTTATCCATTCCTTAAACGCTGGATGCGAGTTTCAAAGCCAACCAGAACCATCTGCAAAGCAGAGCTGTCCACGACAAGTGCGAGTGCGTTGAGTTGAGTTCAATCAAGGCCAGATACGTTGAATTGCCTGGCGCGATTTCGGCCGGTTGCGAACGTATGGTCCATCCGTCCATCCTTGGGCGGAGCGACCGCGAGCGCCAGCGCCGCTTTATCGGCGTCATGCTCGCCGCTCCTTTCTTTGTCGCCGGTGCCGCGGTCACGCTGGTTACTTCAGGCATGGGCGTCGCCGTCACCATGGCCGCCATCTTCGCCGCCTTTGGCCTGTGCTGGTTCGTCGCCTTGCTGGTAGCGGCGACCGGCAAGATGGCGATAGCGAGTTGGGTCGCCCTGGTGCTGGCCGGCATTTCTCTCGGCAGTCTCATTGCCGCCGCGGGCGGGCTGAGTTCGCCTGTCGCCATGCTTGTCGTGGCGCTGCCTTTTGAAGCCTGGTGGATCGGCGCTTCGCGGCGCGCGGCACTGTGGGGAGCCGTGTCGGCCGCTGTAGCCATCTTGGCTCAGCCTTTGGCTGGAACCGTATTCCCGTTCGCAGGAGCGCAGATCGCGGCGTGGCACTGGTTGGTGCCGTTGGCCTGGACGCTCACACTGATCCCGCGCGCATCGGCATTTCAAAACACGGCCGATGCGGCTGATGTGCTCGACACTGCCGACCGGCTCGAAGACATCATCGATGCGGTGGTCTTGCGCGTCGCCCGTCATGGCGAGGTCCTGGACGCGTCGCCAAAAGCGCGCACGCTTTTGAAACTGCCGCCCGAACTGCTGTCCGGAAACGGCCTCTTCGATCGCGTCCATCTGTCGGATCGCGTTTCCTATCTCAGCGCAATGGCCGACATGCGCGACGGCGCACTGTCGCGCCGGCTCGAATTGCGCATCCGGCTGCCTCAGAATGGCAATGGCCTGACGGCCGACAATTACCGGCCGTTCTCGCTTGATCTCGTGCGTGGTGAGGAACAGGGTGATGTCTTTACGTTCGTCCTGAGGCAGAATGACGAGATCGCCCGGTTGCGCGAGGATCTGGCGGCAGCCAATGAGGCGGCCGCGTCCGCCGAGGTGGCGAAGGGACGCTTCCTGGCGGTGGTCAGCCACGAACTGCGCACGCCGTTAAATGCCATTATCGGCTTCTCGGATATGCTGCTGCATGAGATGTTCGGCGCCTTCAAGGATCCGCGCCAGAAAGAATATGTCGGCTTGGTACGGGATTCGGGCCAGCATCTGCTCGCCGTCGTAACCTCGATACTCGACGTGTCCAGGATTGAATCGGGCGTCTATGCGACCGAACCCGAGCCGTTCCGGTTCGCGGAAGCGGTCGACATGTGCCAGTCGATGATGCAACTGCAGGCGCAGGCCAAGAACATCGATCTGCAGGCGCAGATCGCGCCGGACGCCGGCGACATCAATGCCGATCAGCGCGCCGTGCAGCAGATGCTCATCAACCTGGTCTCCAACGCGATCAAGTTCACTCCCGACGGCGGCGACGTCGTCGTCGGCGCCAAGCGGATCGGTTCGCGCCTGCATTTCTGGGTCAGGGACACCGGCATCGGCATCGCCGAGGAGGATTTCGCCAATCTCGGCAAGCCCTTCATGCAGATCCAGAACGACTATACGCGCCGTTTCGAGGGGACTGGTCTTGGCCTTTCACTGGTCAAGGGCCTGGTGGCGCTGCACGAGGGCACGATGTCCATCGAAAGCATGCCAGGCGAGGGCACCACGGTGACCATCAGCCTGCCGGTGAACGGACCGAAGGGACATCAGGCGGAGAAGACCGGCGTGCTGACCATGCCTGTGGCGATGGCGAAAGGGGACAGAGATGGCTCGCTCCGCAAAACCGGCTAAGGCGGTCAAGCGCCGCAGCAATGCCTTTCAGGACGGCGCTGTCGCCGTCGGCGGCATGATCTCGCGCAATCCTGTCCTGGTGGGCGGCTCGACGGCGTTCCTGGTGACGCTGTTTTATGTCTCCGCAAATGCCTTGTGGTACCAACCTTTCCCGCATGCCGGCGCATTTTTTGCGACCCGCAGCATTGCGGGCTTTCCGCACGCGACGCCCGACGAACCGGAGACGACATTCAACATCGTGCGGCCATCCGGCGCGCCGGCACCGATCAAGGGCGATCCGGTTGTCGAGCAGGTGCAAGGCATATTGAAGGATCTCGATTTCTATTCCGGGACGGTCGACGGCATTTCCGGACCCAACACCCGCAAGGCCATCCAGGACTATCAGCAGAAGGTCGGGCTCAATACGTCCGGCGAGATCGACGCGCTTCTGCTCGATCAACTGGGCGCGACGCCGAAGACAGCTTCCGTCGTGCCCAGACCGCAGCCGCGCCCGGATATGCCGGCCGCCGTTCCGGTGTCTTTGCAGACAGGTTCGGGACAGACAAATTCCGGGCAGGCGGATGCCGCGACGCAAGCGCCCGATGCCCGCATCGTCAAGATCCAGGCCGGGCTCAAGGCGTTCGGCAATGACGACATGCAGCTGGATGGTGTCGTCGGCGCGCGCACGAAGGCGGCGATCAAGGAATTCCAGTCGCTGTTCGGGCTGCCGCAGACCGGCGAGCCCGATGAGATCGTCTACGTCAAGATGCGCGAGATCGGCCTGACCAACTGACGGCCGAAACGACGGCTCGCCGAGCGGCGGAAATATCGATAGAGAACCGGCAGTTTCGGGAGCTCTCTCATGCGCGTCACATCGGATCTGTGGGTTTCGGCCCTGTTGCGCCGGATTTTCGGCGCCGGTGGATTTGCCGCCGTGGTCAAGCGTGGCGCGACCGAGGCCGGCGCTGTGTTCGTGCTGGCGCGGGGCAGGCTGGGTGAGGTTGCCCTGTTCGGGCCGGCGCCGCAGACAAGCTATGATTCGGCCAAGCCCGACGACCGGTTTTTCACTCTGCTCGGAGCTGGTGACGATCCCGCGGTGCTCGAAGCCAGGCTGGAACGGGAGAAAAAATTCGATCCCGACATCTGGGTGGTCGAAATCGAGGCCGGTGCCGTGCCCGTCGAGGAGCTTATTTCCGTGAAGACGCCCTGAGGCCGGAAGAAGCCGCCGCATCGTCGCTGTTCGAAGCGGTGCGTGTATCGCTGTTGGCAGGTGCTGCGCCGCGAACCACCCTTGAAAGGATTTCCGCTCTCCACGACCGCATCTTGTCCTGGGCCGCCTCGCGATGCAGCAGCCGGTAGCGGTCGAGGAAAGTCCGGATAGCCTGCGGGTGCGGGAACTGGCTGGGATAGACGGCAACCGTGACCAGGAAGGCCCTGTCTTCGCTGAGGTCGAGCGAGCGCAAGGCGACAAGCAGCGAGGCATAATTCTGGTTGGCGGTGAGCGATCGCGCGATCTCGAAATCGATGTCGAGCGCATCGGCGAGCGCGGTCTGGAAGAACGCGGCGTTTCCCGTCAGCGCTGTCTCGCGCAATTTCATATAGGTGTCGGCGCCCTTGAAAGGCTCGGCGGTCGCTGTCTTCTCGTCGCCGGTGCGCATCATCGAGCGCAGCCTGCGCCGTGCATTCTCGGCCGCGATGCCGAGTGTCTGTTCCCGGGCTGGCTCGCCGGAGGCGGTATCCGCGCTCGCTGGCGCGATCTTGTCTGCCCCAGCGGCGTTCGCATCCGGGTCCGGCGCGCGCACCAGGGTTGGCCTCTCGAGGGCCCTGATCAGGTCAGCAATGGTCGGGTTCAAGCCCTTGCGGCGCGCAATGGCACGCGCATGCGGCAGGCCATGTCGCCCGATCAGGGCGATGAGATCGATGTCGCTGACGGCGCGTGAGCGGATGAGCAACGGCGCGGCAATGTCGACCGGTTCCTCGCAAAGACGGCGCACCAGGGCGGCGGGTGCGTATTCGCATTCGGAAAGGGCGGCTGCCACGTAACGGCGGGATTCGACGGACACGTCATTGAACAGCGGCAGCGTCAGGTCTTCGAGCTGGCCGATCTCGCGGCGTGAAGGGCGGGTGAGCGAGCAGAACGCCGACACCGCGGCGCGGAACAGCCTTTCGGCCTTTCCCGAGTCTTTTCGTACCGCGATTTGCCTGAAGTCCGAAGATGACACGAAGGATACGCCCGTACTCGACACAAGCTTGGCGCGCTCCACCGGGACTATGTCGGTTTCGCGAACGCCAAGAACAAAGATCAAGTTAGCGACGATCCGTTAGCGTTCCGTTAACCCTCTGCCGGCCTTAATGACATTTGGAGGCGTTGCGTTGTGCTCCGGGGAAACCGAGAGGAATGCGCGAACCATGGGCATGGTACTGTCTTTCGTGCCGCGTACGGCACCAAACACCAGAGCAAAGCAAACCGCCGAAATGCCGGCGGCGGTGATCATCTTTCCCGGCATCCGCTATGAGCGGTCGCATGCCGGCGAAGTGCGGCCGGTCGATCCCGACAAGACGGGGTCGCCAGGGACGAAGCCGGTCCCGCACCACTGAGTTTCGGCGGCCACGGACCTTTGGTCCGGGATAATGTCTAGTGCATGTCGCCCAAAAGTGACCTCGGTTTTGGAGAACGACATGCATGAAAACAAAGACCTAAACCGGGTCGTCTGAATCCGTTCAGACGCGACACGCTCTAGAAGTCCTGCAACTCACAGGAACTCTGTTCGAAGAAGCGCGACACGATCGGCTTCCAGCTGTCATCGGGGACGAAGGCACGGATGACGAAGATGCCTTCCTCGATCGGCGCTTCGACGAAGATCGCCCCCTGAAGATCCTCTGGAAGGTCCTTGCGCACGTCGATCATCTGCGCCGGCGTCAGCACCACGGCATCCAGAACGCCGCCGGTCGCTGTGTGGTCGTTGAAGGAATAGATGTTGTGGCCGCTGCGATCATAGACCGACACCGACCAGAACGGGACATGTCCAGGTGCCTTGACGCGGACCAAACCTTCGCCCAGGTCGAACCGGCACGCCGTTGCATAAAACAGCGGGTCGACGGATTTCACCACGGGCGCCCCACCGGCCTCGGCATCGAGCCGCGTCATCTTGTAGAGATCCGAAGCCATTGACAGCCGCGACCAGGCGTCGCGTTCGGAAAATTCAGGCACCAGAAGCAGCACGGCGATGTGCACGATGCCGGCGCCGAGCAGGCCGAGCAGGACGGCATGCAGAAGTCTGCGCATCGCCGCATAAAAACTACGCATTGCAGCCGACCTTGACGATCCGCGGCAGCGAGACGTCCGACAGGCCCGTGCTGCTGGCGATTGGCGTGTCGTAGAAGGTCAGCACGAAATACATCCTGCCGAACCCGTCTGTCAGCAGCCAATTGCCGGGCATCGGGTGATGGCCGGCGGAAATGATCACCGAATTGTCGGGCTGGCGCACCACCCCGTAGGATTGCAGCGCCGCCAGCCGTGATTTGCCGGTCTCGACCACGCTGAGCGACTGGTCGGCGGCGTAGAACGTCCAGAACCGCGCCGTTGGAAATCCGCCCTCGATGGTGTAGGTGCATTCGCGCTTGAGCTCGGCGCCGCCCGTGTCTCGCTCGGCGACGAAGGACAGCCCCTCGGCACGGCCGAGTGCAAGCACGCCCTCGCGCGCCACGCGAGCCTTGGAATAAGGATCGGCGGACGGCGTGCCGATATCGGGAAAGGCTGTCCATTGACCGATCCGGATGGCGCCGACGCCATCCTGGACTTTCAGCGCATACCAGACGCTGCCGCCACCGCCGATGATGGCTATGGCAAGCGAAAGCAACGTCAGGAAGGCAGTTTTGAGCATGAAGGGCCGGGGACACCGAAGAGTTGCCGCTCGGGGATATCGCGGCGCAGGGCCTTGTGGCAAGCGGGCCGATGTAGAATTGCAGCCGCCTCTTCCTTCCCCCCGCGGGAGACGGTGGCCGAGCGAAGCTCGGTCGGATGAGGGGTGTTCCAGGCGCGCCATCACAGCGCCGACAGCGTCTCCGGCGGTTGAGGCCTATTGAGGACGGGCGCCGACTGGAACAGGCTGGTCATGTCCCGCAGCGTCTGCGTCGTGCGGCTGGACAGCACCGGCGGCCGTTCGGCGGCTGCATCAGCCACCGCCTGCGCGTCGCTCTTCTTCTGTGCTTCCTCGGCCTTGGCAGCGATCTCCTCGTCGACGAAGGGCTTGTCGATGCCCGGGATCGGCTTGAGGTCGATGTTCTGGTGCGCATAGACCATCAGGCGCTGCCATACCATCGCAGGCAGCGAGCCGCCGGTCATGTTCTTGGTCGGCGTGAAATCGTCATTGCCCATCCATACTGCCGCCGTGTAGTTGCCGGTGAAGCCGACGAACCAGGCGTCGCGGTAGGATTGCGTCGTGCCCGTCTTGCCGGCGACGACGATGTTGGGAAGTTGGGCCCGCCGCGCCGTGCCCATCACCGGTACTGCCGCCAGCATGGTGTTCATCGATTTCAGCGCCTGCTCCGACAACACCCGGTGTGGCGGCGGCGCATCCTTGGCGAAATCATAAACCACCTCGCCGGTGCGGGTGACGAGTTGGCTGATGCCGTGCCGGAAGCCGACGAAACCGTTGTCGGCGAACACGCTGTAGCCCGTCGCCTGGTCCATCACCGTCATGCCCGAGGTGCCCAGCACCATCGTCTTGTGCGCTTCGAGCGGCGATTCTACGCCCATCGCCTCGGCCATGGCCTTGATCGGCCCGATGCCAAGGTGATCCTTGGCCAGCCGAACCGGCACGGTGTTGATCGATTTGGCCATAGCCATGATCAGAGTTACATTGCCCGCCGATCCGCCGCTGTAATTGTGCGGCGACCAGGACCCCCAGCTGATCGGACCGCCGGAGATGATGGAGTTGGGCGTGAAGCCGTGTTCCATCGCCGTTGCATAGACATAGGGTTTGAATGACGAGCCGGTCTGGCGCAGCGCCTTGGTGGCGCGGTTGAACTGGCTGGCGCCATAGTCGCGGCCGCCGACGATGGCGCGCACGGCGCCGTTGGTCTCGATGACGACGACGGCACCTTCGGTGACGTTGTACTCCTTGCCGAACTGGCGCAGGTGGAACTCCACCGATTCTTCCGCTGCCTTCTGGATGTTCGCGTCGAAGGTGGTGTGGGCAACAAGCGAGTGCTGGCCCGGTTTGGCGATCTTCTTGACCTCGTCGAATGCCCAGTCGAGGTAATAGTCCGGACTTTTCTGCTCGCCGCGGTCGACGACATCGGCCGGATGCAGCCTTGCCTGCAGAACCTGCCCCTCGGTCATGAAGCCGGAATCGACAAGGTTGGACAGCACCACATTGGCGCGTGCGCGCGCTGCCGGCAGGTTGATGTGCGGCGCATATTTGGTGGGCGCCTTGAACAGCCCGGCCAGCATCGCCGCCTCGGCGAGGTTCAGATCCTTGACGCTCTTGCCGAAATAGAAATCGGCGGCCGCCTCGATGCCGAACGTACCGCCCCCCATGTAGGCTCGATCGAGATAGAGCTGCAGGATTTCCTTCTTCGACAGATTGGCCTCGAGCCACAGCGACAGGAAGGCTTCCTTGATCTTGCGCTCTAGCGTGCGCTCATTGGTGAGGAACAGGTTCTTGGCCAGCTGCTGGGTTATGCTCGAGCCGCCCTGAACGACGGAATTGGCCCGCACATTCTCGAAGATGGCGCGGGAAAGGCCGAGCACATCGATGCCGTAGTGATCGAAGAAGCGGCGATCCTCGGTAGCAAGCACCGCCTTGATGACGTGATCGGGCATCTCGTCGACCGGCACGGAATCGCGCTGGATGATGCCGCGCTGGCCGATCTCGTTGCCATAGCGGTCGAGGAAGGTGACGGCGAAGTCGCCCTGGGCGCGCCAGTCGCCGGCCGTATCCTGGAAAGCCGGAATGGCCAGCGCCAGCATCACCACGATGCCGCCGGCGCCGAGCGTAAAACCTTCGCTCAACACTTCGATGATGCCACGGCGCCAGCCGTTGACGCGGAAGCGCCGCGAGAAGATCGTCGCCGATTCCCAGAACTGGCGCGCCTTGAAGCCGATCTCGTAGAGCGAGGAATCGATCCACGCGTCGAGCGCCAGCAGCCGGGCGGCGATCGGACCTCTTCTCTTGCGCGGTTCGGGACTGGCCATTCGGAATCCGGCTAGCAATTGCACGACCTGAGTACCGCAAACCGGCAATTTCAGGGCGATGCATTCCGCAAGACTATTCCTCCATTTTTCCAGCACTCACAAGGGCAGCGAAGACACAGTATCGGGTTTGTTGCTGAGGGGCGAGCCGGCTCAGGCCGGTTCGCGCTTCAGCGCCTGCGCCATGCAGTGGATGCCGCCGCCGGTCTTCGAAATCTCGCTCATGTCGACGGCCGCGACCTCGAAACCGCGGGCCTTGAGCTGGCCGATCAGCGACTGGCTGGAGGTCGGCGCGATCACGCGGTCCTTGCCCAGCGACATGAAGTTGCAGCCGAGCGCCATCGTGTCCTGGAACGGCACGTCGATGATCTCGTGGCCTTTGCCCTTCAGCCAGTCGACAATGCCGGGCTCGGTGCAGGCAAGGCAGACGGCGGTCAGTTTTTCGGCGATCGGCACCACCATCAGGTCGATATGGACGTAATATTCGTCGATGAAAGCGATGCGGGTTTCCCAGCCTTCCTTGTCGAACCAGGCCTGCACCTGGCGCGCACCTTCCTCCTGCGTGCGCGCGCCGCCGCAGCCTATCAGCACGACGCCATCCTCGATGACGTTGAAGTCGCCGCCCTCGAAGGTACCAGCCGTGACCATGTCGTAGATCGGGATGCCGAGTTTTTCATAGGTGCGGATCGCGGCATAGTTCTCGCCGCGCCGCCACCAGTTGGCCATGGCGGTGATGAAGGCGCCGTAGGGCGTCATGACGCTGGAATCGCGGGAATAGACCTGCATCGGCAGCTCGGGCGTCGGCTCGTGCCAGTGGATGTTGACGCCGAAATGCTCGTAGGCGGCGACCAGGTCCTTGTGCTGTGCTTGTGCGATCTGGACGTTGCAGGGCGCCTCGCGCAGGTGCTTGCGCGACAGCGAGCTGGTCGAGAGATGACGCAGGAAATTGGGCGAACCGAGCAGGACGTCGGTCAGCACGTCGGTCTCGTTGGCAAACCCCCAGGCGGTCAGCGGCTTGGTGCCGCCGGCGGGGTTGCGGCGCTGCAGCGAAAACGGCTCGGCGACAATGCGGTCATGAACGGTCATGGGATGCTCCTCGTGAGGTGACTTGGGGGTGTCTGATTGCTCGGTATCCACCAGTCGCGTCCACGCGGGGTGGTGACATATTCTGGCCAGCGAAACCCGATCGGCGGCTCGTAGTCGCAAAGCGGCGCGATCCAGTTCGAACCGCCGATGCCGCCGCCGGTGCGGGTAACGAACTCGTCCATCGCCGCCTCGCGGGCAGTCTGGTCTTCCAGCAGGCGAAGGGCGGCAAGCGCAATCGTGCGGGAGGCGCAGGCCACCATCGGGTCGATCGTGGCCGAAATACCGCCCAGCGCATTCATCACCCAGGCTGGATAGGGATAGCCGGTCTCCGAACGCAGCGCCGGGCGGGCGACATAGAAGCGCGCCGTCGGCGTGTGCCAGCTCATGTCGGTGTAATCGTCGGAGGTCGAATTGACCTGCGAGGGCGGCAGGTCGCGGCGCAGGATCGCTTCCGCCGCCTGCGGCTCGATCAGGCGCTCCAGCTCTTCGATGAACGGCTCGTCGCTCGCCATGCGCCCGGCATTGACCTGTATTTCGCGCGCGACTGCCTTGGCGTCTTCGTCCCAGCGCGGCGGCCCGACCGTCGACAGCGCTTCATAGGCGATCTCGGCCATGGCATGATTGGCAAGTCCCGGTCGTGACTTCGACACCCAATGCCGCTCGGTGCGGCAACCACTCATCGCTGCCGCCGCCTCGGCATTGCGGTCGAGCACCGCGGTGACCTGCTCGGCCATGGCAAGCGTCGGCACGCGGATCATGTACTGAATCTCGGCCAGCCCCGCCGGCAAATTGTCGGCGGTCGCTTGCCCAGCCGTCAGGATCGCCTCGCTGATCGACCAGCCGCCCTGGTGAGGCAGCATGGAATCGCGCAGCGCCTTGGAGGCCATGTACATCATCATCAATGCGTCGTTGGCGCCGGGCGCGCGCGCCGCCGAATGTGCTTGCGGAATGGGTGCAGCGCCCGCAGCCAGCGCCCAGCGCTCCGGTTGGTCGCAGATGAAGCGATAGATCATCGCGTAGGCCGCGCCGCAATGCGTGTCCCAGCGCGCCGTGTTGCAGAGCGGCAGCATGTAGAACGGATGAAAGGAGATCATGCCGGCAAGGCCGTCATAATAGCCCTTGGCGGCATGGATCGGCTTTGACCCACGCACCTTTTCCGCCGGCTCGCCGGTGAAGCGCAGCGTGCCTGATATGCCGTGGCGCTGCATCGCGGCCTTGGTCGCCAGCAGCCCGCCGAGGCTCGAAATACCCAGCCCGGAATGCGGGTCGGTGTGGCCGCCGGCCTGGTTGCCAAGTCCCCGGCGCGGACGCTCGACCGTAGCGGCATCCTGGCAATTGCCCGGCACCGCGTCGTATTCGGCGTACATGCCGATGGTCGGGCCGGGGCCGTTGGTCCAATGCGCGCAGAAGGCGGTCGGCATGCCGCCGGAGCCTTCTTCGACAGAAAAGCCTTCGAGTTTCAGTCGCTCGACATACCAGGCGGCGGATTGATATTCCCGCCACGCGGTCTCGCCGTAATCGAAGATGATGCGTGTCCACGCGGACAACAACGGCTGGATGCCGTCGAGACAGGCAAGGGCGGTTGCTTGCGCCGAGGTGGCCACCGGTTTCTCCATGGCATGAGAAGAAAGCAGTGAAGCGGTTCGCTAAAAAGTGATATGTTTTCCCGGTTCGTGCAAATTCGGTTCACCTGAGGCTCCTTGCGTATACCATCCACACAAGCGCTGCGTGCGCTCGACAGCTTCGCCCGCCATGGCAGCGTCTGGCGCGCCGCCGACGAGTTGCACCTGACCCGCAGCGCCGTGAGCCATCAGCTTCGTCTGCTGGAGCGCGATCTCGGCTTCGACCTGCTCGAACGCATCGGCAAGGGCGTGGCGCTGACGCCGCGCGGCCAGCGCTACGCCAGCGACGTGCGCAAGGCGCTCACCGTTTTGGGCGATGCGGTGACGCGGGACGCCGGCACCGGCGTCGGCGGCTCGTTTGCCGTCAGTTGCACGCCCGGCTTCGCCTCGCTGTTCTTGTGCACCCATATCGGCGAGTTCCGGCAGATGTATCCTGACGTGGCGCTGCGCATCCTGACGCCGCGCCGGCTCGACGATGTCAGCAACGCAGATGCCGATGCCTTCATTGCGTTTGGTGTCGGCAATTGGCCGAACCGGGCGGTCGAGCCGCTCTGCGAAATCTCGTTCACGCCGCTCTGCAGCCCGACGCTGCTCAACAAGGTCGGCGGGTTTTCCCGGCCGTCGGACGTGCTACGCGCCAACCTGCTGCATCTCGACGACACCGAGGATTGGGCGCGCTGGCTGGCGCTGTCCAAGGTGGAAAACCCCGACATTGAGGGCGGCATCTTCTTTTCGGACATGAACCTCGTCTTTTCGGCGGCTATTGCCGGCCAGGGCATCGCCATGGGCGACGAACTGACCAGCCGGCGGGCGCTGAGCGAGGGCCGGCTGGTCAGGCCGTTCGACATCGCGATCAAGTCGCCGCGCTCCTATTTCCTGGTCTCCGAACACGCCAAGGCCTCGCATCCGGTGCTGGAAGCGTTCGCGGGATGGCTGCGGTCGAAACTCCAGGAGAACCGCATTCTGCCGTATTGAGGGCAAGGCGGCGCCATCTCGCCATAGATGAATGGAATTTGCCGATCACGCGAAAACTATTCGGTTGCGGTGAGCCGGCACCCTGCCTACGATTTCGACAAGCGTTAGGGAAAGGCTATGCAGCAACCCGGCCGTGCCGCAGAGATCAAGGCAATCGGGATCGGCAAGAGCTTCGGCTCGTTCCGTGCGCTGGACAATCTGTCGCTCGATATCGGCCGTGGCGAGTTCCTGACCCTGCTCGGGCCGTCGGGTTCGGGCAAGACCACCTTCCTGATGATCCTTGCGGGCTTCGTGCAGCCGACCGAGGGCAAGCTGTTCAGCGACGGCGTCGACATCACCGACCGACCGGCAGAGCAACGGGCCGCCGGCATGGTGTTCCAGGGCTACGCGCTGTTCCCGCATATGAGCGTCGAAGCCAACATCGCCTTCCCACTCAAGGTGCGCAAGAAACCGGCCGCCGACATCAAGCGCCGTGTCGGCGAGATGATCGAGCGCGTCGGTCTCAAGGGCCACGAGAAGAAACTGCCGGCGCAACTGTCGGGCGGCCAGCAGCAGCGCGTGGCGCTGGCCCGTGCGCTGGTGTTCGAACCTGGCGTGCTGTTGCTCGATGAGCCGTTCTCGGCGCTCGACAAGAGCCTGCGCGGCCAGATGCAGGCCGAGATGAAGCGGCTGCACCAGGAAACCGGAACCACTTTCGTCTTCGTCACCCACGACCAGAGCGAGGCGCTGGCGCTGTCGTCGCGCGTTGCCATCTTCAACCACGGCAAACTGCTGCAGGTCGGAGCGCCCGACGAAGTCTACGACCGGCCGGACAACCGCTTCGTCGCCGAGTTCCTCGGCGAAATCAACATGCTGCCGCTGAAGGGCGTCAAGCCTGCCGGCAATGGCTCGACCGGCCTGTGCGAAGACCGCGCGGTCAGCATGGGCTGCAAGGCCGAACTCGTGCGCGGCGATGCCATCCTGGCGATCCGGCCCGAATACATGTCGATATCGGGCGAGGCGGCGGATGGCGAGAATGGCATCGCCGCTACCGCCACCAACTCCACCTATCTGGGCGCTGCAACGCGGCTCGACCTGACGACACGGCAAGGCGCCAAGGTTACCGTGTCGGTGCCGAACGAGGTGGCGGCCGCAGCGCTCAGCAAGGGCAATTCCGTCTGGCTCACCTGGCCGGCGGAAAAGGGTTTCCTCCTTCCGCATGGAGGGCAATGACGACGGTGTGGCGAGATATCGCTCCACCGCTTTCCGGCACTATCAACAACAAAAAAGGGGAACTGACATGACACATGACACCAAAAAACAAGCCGTCGAGAGCCTGTCCGCCAGGGCAGGTCGCGGCGAGATCTCGCGCCGGCAGTTCACACAGCTGGCGGCACTCGTGCTGGCTGGCGCGCCGATGCTGCTGCGCTCGACAGGTGCCTTTGCGCAGGCCAAGGAACTCGTGCTGGTCAACTGGGGTGGCGATGCCATCACCGCCTATGATGCCGCCTATGGCCAGGCCTTCACCAAGGACACCGGCATCGCCGTCAAGATGGACGGTTCGGGTCCGACTGAAGGCGCCATCGCCGCGCAGTTCAAGAGCGGCGCGCCGACCTGGGATCTCGTCGACGTAGACCCCTTCTCGGCCATCACGCTCGGCGCCCAAGGGGCTCTCGAGCCGATCGATTACAACATCGTCGACAAGAAGAAGATGCGGCCCGGCTTTGGTTGGGAATACGCCGCCTCGACCTATTTCTTCTCCTATGTCATTGCCTATGATTCCGAGAAGTACGGCAAGGACGCGCCGACCGGCATGGCCGATTTCTTCGACGTGAAGAAATTCCCCGGCAAGCGCTCGCTCTACAAATGGGGCGTATCGAGCTGGGAAGCAGCACTTCTGGCCGACGGCATCGCGCCGGCGTCGCTCTACCCGCTCGACCTCAAGCGCGCCCATGACAAGATCGCCGCGTTCAAGGAAAACGTCGTTGCCTATTGGGGTGGCGGCGCCGAAAGCCAGAGCGTGCTGCTCAATGGCGAGGCCTCGATGGCGATCGTCTGGTCGACGCGCGCTTCGCTGATCGAGCAGGATTCGGGCGGCAAGATCAAGTTCATCTGGGACCAGGGACTGATCTCGCCCGGTGCGCTGGCCGTGCTCAAGAACAACCCCGGCGGCAAGGACGCTGCGATGAAGTTCATCGCCAGTGCCCAGGACCCTGAAAAGCAGCTGGTCATGTTCGACAAGCTCGGCCAAGGTCCTGCAAACCCGGCGGCAGACGCGCTGATCACGGCCGACAAGAAGCGCATCAACCCGGTCGATCCCGAGAACATGAAGAAGCAGATCGCGCTCGACATGGACTGGTACGCCAAGAACTACGGGCCGGCGCTCGACGAATACACCAAGATCATCTCGGCCTGATCAGGGCCGGGGTAATCGGGTCAATGAGATCCTATCTCTCCGACAGGATGGGCGCGGCGCTGTTGATGGCGCCGCTGCTCCTGTTTCTTGTCCTGGCCTATGCCTGGCCGTTCCTTGGCGTCGTCAAATGGAGTTTTACGCTGCCGACGCCCGGCCTCGGCCAATATGAGGCGCTGCTCACTGACGATCTGGTGCAGTCGGTGTTCATCCGCACGCTGCGCATCGCGGCGGTCGTCACCGTGGTTTCGGTGGCCGCTGCCTACGCCATCACCGTCGTCTGGGTGCGTGGAACCCCGGCACAGCGCCTGATCGCCGAGTTCTGCATTCTCGTTCCCTTCTGGATTTCGGTGCTGACCCGTGCCTTCGGCTGGGTGGCGCTGCTCTCCAATCGCGGCCTGATCAACACGTGGCTGCAGGCGATCGGCTTCATCTCCGAACCGCTGGCGTTGGTGCGCAACGAATTCGGCGTCATCGTCGGCATGACGCACTTCCTCATTCCTTTCGCCGTTTTTCCGCTGGCATCGGCCATGCGCAGCCTCGACGACCGCGTGCTCCTGGCGGCGCGCGGGCTCGGCTCCAGCCGCATGCGCACCTTCTGGACGGTGTTCGTGCCGATGACGCGCTCCGGCATCATAGGCGCGGCGATGATCGTTTTCGTCTTCTCGCTCGGCTTCTTCGTCACGCCAGCGATCCTTGGCGGCGGCCGCAGCGTCATGATTGCCGAGCTGATCTATCTCAGGATATTCCAGAGCCCGGACTGGGGCTTGGGTGCAGCGATCAGCGTCGTGCTGGTGCTGTTCGTCGGCGCGCTGATGGCGCTCTTGTTCCGATATGTCAGACCGAAGCAGTTGATCTGATGCCGACCTACCGCCCCGGTCCCGTCTCGCTGATCATCGCCGCCTTCGTGGCGCTGTTCCTGCTGATGCCGCTGCTCGCCGTCATCCCGGTGTCGCTGACGCCGAGCCGCATGCTGGCCATGCCGTCGGGCGAACTGTCGCTGCGCCATTACCGGGCGCTGATCGAAGACCCGCGCTGGCTCCAATCGATTCTGCTCTCGATCCGCATCGGTGTCGTCAGCAGCGCCTTTTCAACTGTGCTGGCGCTGTGCTTCAGCCTTGGCGTCTGGATGTTCCAGCCGCGCTTCACCGCGGCCCTGGTCGGCTTCGTGCTACTGCCGATGGTGGTGCCGCCGGTGGTCTCGGCGATCACGCTCTACTTCTTGCTCACCTCGATCTCGGGCTTCAGCGCGTTCTTCGGCTACGACACCTGGCTGGGCGTCGCCATGGCCCATTCGGTGATGACCGTGCCCTTCGCCACGGTGCTGATGCTGGTCTCGCTCAGCCAGCTCGACCGCCGCATCGACCTTGCCGCGCGGGGCTTAGGGGCCACTGTGTGGGAGCGCGCCACCCGCATCATCATGCCCAACATCAAGTTCGGCATCGTCACCGCTGCACTTCTCTCCTTCGTGCTGTCCTGGGAAGAAATCGGCGTCACTTTGTTCATCACCTCTGTCAACGCCATCACGCTGCCGCGGCTCATGTGGATGGGCTTGCGCGACAACATCGACCCGGCGATCGCGGCATTGTCGGTGATCCTGATCATCATCACCGTGCTGGTGCTGGCGGTGCGCAGTTTCGTGGCCAGGCAGCGCGGAGCCTAGACAAACCTCACCGAGACGCGGCCAAACCTGCCTAGATCGCCGATGACTTCGTCGCCTGCCTCGACGCTTATCGGTGTCACGCAGGTGCCGGTAATCACCACCTGTCCCGGCTGGAGCGCTATGCCCAGGCCCGACAGTTCATTGACGATCCAGGTAAGCGCGATGCGAGGATCGCCCAATACGGCTGCTCCCGATCCGCTATGTTGCGACCTTCCGGAAACGGACGCGATCACGGGGTGCTTTGCAAGATCCACGTCATGCCAGTCGTCTTCCGCCGCCTCGCCGATGACAAACAGATTGGCGCAGGCATTGTCCGCAATGAGCTGCGGCGCCCCGACGGCGCAGAAATCGTCATACCGTGAGTCCGGGATTTCGATCGCCGGGTGCAAGCTCGCCACGGCTTCCATCGCCTCGGCGATTTCATAGGGTGCCGGACGAGGCGGCAGCTCGCGGCCGAAACGGAAAGCGAACTCGATCTCGGCCACGCGCATCTTGCTCGTCGCCAGGGAAACGGTCCCGCCGATCTCCACCGCTTTCTCGGCCAGGAGACGTCCGGCCATGGGGCCGTCGACATTGATGTGCCTTTGTCCCGCCAGACTGGTCGCGGCAATCTTCCAGCCGAAAAGCGGAGCCGCCGAGCGATCCATGACATGCGACTGGATAGCGTAACCTTCGAGCCGTGTTTGTGGGCGCAACGCCTCGGGTATGGCGTCGAGACGGGTGCCCTTGTCCCAGTGGCCTACCAACAACCGCGACGCAGCCTTGGTCTTTTCTGCATCGAGCATCATCAGCTTCCGAAATTGCTTCGTGGATCAAAAACGGCAAGGAAACATTGCGTCATGCGACGCTGTATGGAGCGAGAATATGTGACCAGGAATCGAGAGTCCATGTTCACGGCGTGGTGCCCGCGACGGTGGTCTTGGCAAAGCCGCCCTTTCGAGATCATCGGCATCCATCATTCCGATGACGAATCGCCATCGCCTCTGCGCGTCGAATGGCTATATCTGTCAGAACACGCAGAACGCGGACAGCTTCCGAAAAGCAACAGTCGGCAGCGCAGGAACCGGAGGAAAAGACGATGACCGCGTCCGGCGATTTGCAGCAGGCATTGTTCCAGAGATTGAGAAGCGATCCATCGCTGTCGGCCTTGCTGGGCGGCGCCGGACTGCTCGAACGGCCAGCCGACAACGCCGCTTTTCCGTACGTGACCTGCGGCCATACCTCCGCTTTCGACTGGGATACGGGCATCGAGAACACTGACGATCAGTTGATTACGCTGCATGTCTGGTCGAAAGCCCATGGTGATGCCGAAACGCTAGCCATCATGGCCGCCATCCAGGCGCGCCTTGCCGACGCAGCATTGGTGATCGGCCCTCGCGGCCAGACACGACTGTCGCTGGAATTTGCCGAAGCCCGCCATGACGAGGATCTGCTCGTGCATCACGGGCTGCTGCGTTTTCGCGCGATGACGCAGGAAAATGCCTGATGCGCTTTCAATATGGTCAAAACGGAGTCTAGACTGGACTTTCGCGGGATTTCGCCTGTTCGAGGCGGTGAAATTCCAGGTTGACTGTCTCGCGTTGCAGGGGTGTGACGAGGATGTTTTCAGCGGCGTTCACCGTTCATTTCACGTTCAGCACCGATGCGTTACAACGCCGGTCATGAAAACGCTTCGCTCCCACTTCCGAACCGCGACACTGGCGCTTTGTGCTGCCGGACTGTTTGCGTCGCAGGCGATGGCGATGCCGGTCATCGCGCCGCCCGATCTTGCCAGTCCGATCGTACTGGCGGCCTCCGATTGCTACGCCATCGGCCAACAGGTGGCTGAGCAGAATGGCGGAACGCTGGCCAAGGCCTCGCAATCGACGCGCGGCGGTCAGCCTGTCTGTGTCATCGTCGTGCTCGTTCCGGGCAAGGACGGACAACGTCCGCGCCGTTCCGAGATCGTCGTTCCGCTGAACTGATCCAATCAACCTTAGGCCACGTTTCCCAGGCCGCCGGAATCGGCCTATATCTGCCCCAGTTTTCAATCCTACAAAGCTCTTCCATCCGACAAAGCTCTTCAACAGGTATCGAACTCCGCATGCGTGTACTGGTCGTCGAAGATGACAAGGATCTCAATCGGCAGATATCGGATGCGCTGGTCGATGCCGGCTATATCGTCGACCGCGCCTTCGACGGCGAGGAAGGCCATTTCCTCGGCGACACCGAGCCCTATGACGCGGTCGTGCTCGATATCGGCCTGCCGCAGATGGACGGCATCAGCGTGGTCGAGCGCTGGCGACGCGGCGGCCGCAAGATGCCGGTGCTGATCCTGACGGCGCGCGACCGCTGGAGCGACAAGGTTTCCGGCATCGATGCCGGCGCCGACGACTACGTCACCAAGCCGTTCCACATCGAGGAGGTGCTGGCGAGGCTGCGGGCTCTGATCCGGCGCGCTGCCGGCCATGCCTCGTCCGAGCTGACCTGCGGACCGCTGCGCCTCGACACCAAGGCCTCCAAGGCCGATGTCGGCGGCGTGCCGCTGAAGCTGACGTCGCACGAATTCCGCCTGCTTGCCTATCTGATGCACCATATGGGCGAGGTCGTCTCGCGGACCGAACTGGTCGAGCATCTCTACGATCAGGATTTCGACCGCGATTCCAACACCATCGAGGTGTTTGTCGGGCGGCTGCGCAAGAAGATGGGCATCGACATGATCGAAACCGTGCGCGGCATGGGCTACCGCATGCGTGAGCCGGAGGCGTAACTCGGAACCGCTCAAACCAACCGCAAGGACGCCGCTTTCGCCGCGTTTGTGGCCGCGTTCGCTGACGTTCCGCGTCATCGCCTTTTCCACGGTCTGGGCGATCGTGACGCTCGTTGTCATCTTCACCTTGATCACCACCCTATACCGCCAGGCCAGCGAGCGCGGCTTCGACAGCCTGCTTTCGGCGCATTTGTTCAACCTGATCGGTTCGATCGGCATCTCCGACAGCGGTGCGCTGACCGGCGCGCCAGATCTCGGCGACCTCCGGTTCTCGGAGCCGAATTCGGGCTGGTACTGGTCGGTTGAGCCCGCTTCGGAAGGCGTGCATGGTGATCTCCATTCGTCGTCGATGACCACGACGATCCCGTCACCGAGCGTTGCCGAGGTGCCGTTCAACGCGAGCTTCCAGCGCAGCTACGCAGCCGAAGGCATCGACGGCGAGCAGCTCGAAGTGTTCGAGAGCGAATTCGTCCTCGACGCCAAGAACCGCGCCGCGCGTTTCCGCGTCATGGGCAACCAGAGCGAACTCGAACAGGAAATCGCCACCTTTCAGCGCCGCCTGCTGACCTATCTCAGCCTGTTCGGCGTCGGCATGATTGCCATCAACGCGATCGCAATCCTGCTCGGCCTGCAGCCGCTGCGCCGGGTCAGGAACGCGCTCGCCATGGTGCGCGAAGGCACCGCCCAGAGGCTCGACGGCCGCTTCCCGGCCGAGATCGAACCGCTTGCCAACGAAACCAATGCGCTGATCGAAAACAACAGGCGCATCGTCGAGCGGTCGCGAACACAGGTCGGCAATCTCGCCCATTCGCTGAAGACGCCGCTGGCGGTACTGCTCAACGAGGGCCGCGCGCTCGGCGGCGCCAAGGGGCAGTTGATCGCCGAACAGGCGGCTTCCATGCAGAAGCAGGTCGAACACTATCTCCAGCGCGCCCGCGTCGCGGCACAACGCGACAGCGTCGTCTACCGCACGCCGGTGACGCCGCTGGTGCAGCGCATGGTGCGGGTTCTGCGGAAGCTCAATCCGCAGACAAATCTATCGCTGTCGCTGCCGGCGGCCGAGATCGTCTTCGCCGGCGAGCGCGAGGACCTTGAGGAACTGCTGGGCAATCTCCTTGAAAACGCGATGAAATGGGCAAAGAGCGCGGTGCAGGTCTCGGTCGTGCCCTTGACCGGCAAGGACGACCCGGCCGGCCTGTTCGAGATCGGCATAGAGGATGACGGTCCGGGCATTCCCGAGGACAAGGCGCGCGAGGCGCTGAAGCGCGGACGGCGTCTGGACGAGACAAAGCCCGGAACAGGTCTGGGCCTGGCCATTGTCGCAGACCTCGTCAACGAGTATGGAGGCGTTCTGGCGCTCGAACGGTCCGGTATGGGCGGATTGAAGGCGGTGGTGCGATTGCGGAGCCTTCAGTGATGTTCACCAGAGCCGATCGACATAGAGGGGCGGGAGATGTTGTTGGCGGCATGTCCATTGGTCCCGCAGCGGCCAGCGGCCAAATTTCCGACAAATATCAATACTATGGCCACGCCGACTTCTCGATGACGCGGCCCCCGGCGCATCCATGGCAGGCTCCAACTCAAGAAAACCGGTTGTTGGCATGAAGATTCGCGTCGCGCTTGTTTCCGCATTGCTGGCTGTTTCCGGCTGCACCACCTTGAGCGGCAAGGGTCCAACCGTGGCAGCGACACCGGCCTCGACACCTCCTTCCAGCGGCAAGGTCACCACGACGATCATTTCGGCGATGGGCGGCGGCCTCATCAGCGGGGCGATCGGCAACGGCCTCAGCGAGACCGAGAAGCGCAGCGCGCTCGAGGCTGAGTACAAAGCGCTGGAATACACGACCAGCGGCCAGAAGGTGACGTGGAAAGGCGCCCAGGCTTCGCGCTACGGCGAGGTGGTTCCGGCCCAGCCCTACCGCGTCGGTTCGCAGGACTGCCGCCAGTACACGCAGACGGTGTTTTCCGGCGGCGCCGGAGTCACGGCGCGCGGAACCGCTTGCCGCAACGCCGATGGCAGCTGGACACCGCTGACCTGACGACCGTCTGCCGACGATTGGCGGCTGGCGTCGTCAAAGCGTCGCAGCATGCATCTGTTGGCACGGCAGAGCTCTGCCGTTATTGGAAGAACCATGCTGTTCTGGGTCATAGCCGCCATTCTCACGCTGGGTGCAAGCCTGGCGGTGCTGTTGCCGCTGGCCGCCAGCGCGAAGGGCGCGTCGTCGAGCGGCGAACATGATCTCGAAGTCTATCGCGACCAACTGTCCGAGCTTGACCGCGACGCTGCGCGTGGCTTGATCCAGCCGGCCGAAGCGGCCGAAGCCCGCGCCGAGATCGCTCGCCGCATCCTTCGCCTTGACAATGCGGGTACCGCCGGCGGCGCAAACGCGGGCCGAGCGCCGGCCACCGCAAGGCTGGTAGCGACCGTAGCCGTGCTGGCGGTGCCGCTGGTCAGTTGGGGGCTCTATGTCAAGCTTGGCTCTCCCGACCTGCCGTCACAACCGCTCAGCGAGCGGTTGGCCAAGAATCCCGCCGACAGTTCGGTCGACGAACTGGTGGCGCGGGCCGAAGCCCATCTGGCCGCCAATCCCACCGATGGCAGGGGCTGGGACGTGCTTGCACCGGTCTATCTGCGCATGCAGCGCTTTTCCGACGCGGCGGATGCCTATCGCAACGCCATTCGGCTTGATGGCGACAGCGCCGTTCGCCAGGCAGGTCTCGGAGAGGCGATCGCCGGCGCGGCAGGCGGCATTGTCTCGGCCGATGCCCAGGATGCTTTCGAGGCAGCCCTGAAGCTCGATCCGGCCAATGCGAAGGCCAGTTTCTACCTGGCCATGGCGTTGGCGCAGGAGGGTCGCGCCAAGGAAGCGACCACGGCATGGCAGGCGATGCTGGGCAGATTGCCGCCGGACTCGCCATGGCGCGGTGCCGTCGAGCAGGCGCTGGCCAAGTCCCGCAACCCCGAAGTGGCTTCCGGCGGCGCCGCCAACGGCCCCGATGCCGGCGATATCGACGCCGCATCCTCGATGTCGCCGCAGGATCGGGAAGCCATGATCAACACCATGGTTGCCGGCCTTGACGACAAACTGCGGCAAAATCCGCACGACCCGGAAGGATGGATGCGGCTCGTTCGTTCCTATGTCGTGCTTGGCAAGGCCGATCAGGCGCGTCAGGCGCTCGGTCGCGCCATTGCCGTCTTTGGGGCCGACAGTGACCAGGCGAAGAAATTCACCGCCTTTGCCGCTTCGCTTGGGCTTGCGGCGACGGAGTAGAACAAGACATGACGCGCAAGCAGAAACGATTGTCGGTGATCGCGGGCGGCCTGGTCTTCCTGGGTGCCGCGACCGGGCTGACTTTCTACGCGCTTGGCCAGAAGGCCTCCTATTTCTACATGCCGGCCGATCTCACCACGGCAAGCGTCCAGCCTGGCCAGCGCATCCGGTTGGGTGGATTGGTCGAAAAAGGCACGATCCAGCGCGGGCAGGGGGCCACGGTCGGCTTTTCGGTCACCGACACGCACAAATCGGTCAAGGTCACCTATACCGGCATCCTGCCCGACCTTTTCCGCGAAGAGCAGGGCGTCATCACCGAGGGTAGTTTCGGCCCGGACGGGGTTTTTGTTGCCGATAGCGTGCTGGCCAAGCATGATGAGCGCTATATGCCCAAGGAGGTTGCAGACGGCCTCAAGGCCAAGGGCGTGTGGCAGGAGAGCAAGAGTGAATAGCTCCGGCAGGAGAGCGACAGTGGATCACGGGCATGGTTGAAACCGGACATTTCGCCCTCGTCCTGGCGTTTGCGCTTTCGCTGGTGCAGACGCTCGTGCCGCTGTTTGGCGCACGCCTGAACAACCAGCGCCTGATGGCCGTCGGCGGTCCGGTCGCGGTGACCGGCTTCGCCTTGACGGCGCTGTCTTTCGCAGCGCTGGCGAGTGCCTATGCGAGCTCCGATTTCTCGGTGGCAAGCGTGTGGGAAAACTCGCATTCCTTGCAGCCGTTGATCTACAAGATCACCGGAACCTGGGGCAATCATGAAGGCTCGATACTGCTTTGGGTGTTGATCCTGACCTTCTTCGGCGCACTCGTCGCCGCTTTCGGCTCCAACCTGCCGGCGACGCTGCGCGCCAATGTGCTTGCGGTGCAAGGCGCCATCGGCGCCGCCTTCTTCCTGTTCATCCTGGCGACGTCCAATCCGTTCATCCGGCTCAACCCGGCGCCGATCGAAGGCCGCGATCTCAACCCGATCCTGCAGGATCTCGGCCTCGCCATCCACCCGCCGTTCCTCTATCTCGGCTATGTCGGCTTCTCGATCTGTTTTTCCTTCTCGGTCGCCGCTCTCATCGAAGGGCGCATCGACGCGTCGTGGGCGCGCTGGGTGCGGCCGTGGACGCTGGTCGCCTGGATGTTCCTGACCGGCGGCATCGCCATGGGATCATACTGGGCCTACTATGAACTTGGCTGGGGCGGTTTCTGGTTCTGGGATCCAGTCGAGAACGCGTCTTTCATGCCGTGGCTGGCGGGCACCGCGCTGCTCCATTCGGCCATTGTCATGGAAAAGCGCTCGGCGCTGAAGATCTGGACGCTGCTGCTCGCCATCCTGACCTTTTCGCTGTCGCTGCTCGGCACCTTCCTCGTGCGTTCGGGCGTGCTGACCTCGGTGCATGCCTTTGCAACCGATCCGACCCGGGGCGTGTTTATCCTGTGCATCCTGACGTTGTTTATCGGCGGCTCGCTGGCGCTGTTTGCGCTGCGCGCTTCCCGGTTGACGACCGGCGGCCTGTTCCACCCGATTTCCCGAGAAGGGGCACTCGTCCTCAACAATCTGTTCCTGACCACGGCGACGGCGACCGTGCTTGTCGGCACACTCTATCCCCTCGCTGTCGAAGCCTTTTCAGCCGACAAGATCTCGGTCGGCGCGCCGTTCTTCAATCTCACCTTCGGGCCGCTGATGGTGCCGCTGCTGCTCGTGGTTCCGTTCGGGCCGTTGCTGGCCTGGAAGCGCGGCGATGTTTTCGCCGTCGCGCAGCGCCTGATGGTGGCCTTTGCAGCGGCGCTGCTGGCGACGCTGGTCACCGCTCTGTTCATCGACGGCGCCTCGGTGTTCGCAGCCCTGGGCGTAGGCCTTGCCGTCTGGCTGATCCTTGGCGCGCTCACCGATCTCGCCGTCAAATCCGGCTTTCGGACCGTCGCAACGGGGATCATGGTCCGGCGCTTGCTCGGCTTGCCGCGCTCGGTCTTCGGCACAGCCTTCGCTCACCTCGGCCTCGGCCTGACCACGCTCGGCATCGTCGGCACACTTTGCTTCGGCACCGAGAAGATCCTGTCGATGCATGCCGGCGAGACCGTCGAACTGTCCGGCCATACGCTGCGTTTCGTCGGGCTTTATCCGGCCCAGGGACCGAATTACAGCGAGGATCGCGGCCGCTTCGAGTTGATCGGCGTCAGCGGCAGCCCTGTTGGCGAAATCAGCTCCGCCAAGCGGTTTTATCCGGTGCGGCAGATGACGACGACGGAATCCGGCATCAGGACGATCGGTTTCTCGCAGCTCTACATCTCGCTCGGCGACGAGGGCAAAGACGGTTCGGTCGTCGTGCGTTTGTGGTGGAAGCCGCTGGTGACGTTGATCTGGGGCGGTGGCCTGATGATGATGGCGGGCGCGGCGATGTCGCTGATGGACCGGCGCCTGCGCGTCGGCGCGCCGTCGCGACGGCGCAAGCAGGCGAGCGTGGTGCCATCCGCGACCCTGCCATGAACGCACGGCTTTCGCTGACCTCCATTATCCTGCTGCTGGCGCTGTTTTTTGCCGGCACGGCCTTGGCGGTGAAGCCTGACGAGATGCTGCCTGATCCTGCACTTGAGGCGCGGGCTCGGGCGCTTTCGGAAGGCTTGCGCTGCATGGTCTGCCAGAACCAGTCGATCGACGAATCCGATGCCGACCTTGCCCGCGACCTGCGCGTCCTCGTGCGTCAGCGCCTCGTCGCCGGCGACACTGACCAGCAGGTCATGGACTACGTGGTTTCGCGCTATGGCGAGTTCGTGCTGCTCAAGCCGCGTTTCGACCTGCGCAATGCATTGCTGTGGGGCACGCCTGTCCTGCTGTTGCTGGTGGGAGGCGTTTTCATCGTGCTGACCGCGCGGTCGCGTCGCTCGCTGGCAACCAATGCGCTGACCACTGAGGAACAGGCGGCGCTGGACAAGATACTAGGCAATTAGCTCGGCCATTCTTCCGAGGGCCAGTCCCGCGACGTGTGAATGACGCGCAGGATAACGACGCTCTGACGGCCAGCGATCGGGCGCAACTCATAGGCAATGATGTGGTGTGGGGCAGGCGGCCGATGAACGTCTCATATGTGCCTGTTACTCGGCCTGGCCGGCCCGTCGCCATATCACCAAGGTCTCGGCCCATTTCACGAATACGATCCGCCAGGCGTGCTTGCTGTCATTATGAAAGCCTTGTGCTGAGTTGTGTACAAGATAGCGCATAGGGCATCGCGGCCAACGGGTTTGTGCGTCTCCCGACCCCAAAACATTACCAAAGTTTCATGTGTCGGAAATGGCGCTGTAATGTGCGCCACTCTAATTCTCTTGCTTGAGGATGCCCATCAGCAGCGTCCATTTGGAAAGAGGATACGAGATCCATGAATATTGCCCCCCGTTCATATTCCGTCACCCGCAAGCGTCTCATGGCTGCCGTCGCGTCTGTCGCCGTGGCCGGTGCGATCGGCGTCGGTGCGCTGACCAGCGGAACCAGCCCTGTTCTGGCCGATGCCGTGCGTGTCGAGGCGCCGCAGGTACCGGGCTTCGCCGATGTCGTCGAGCGGGTTTCTCCCGCTGTTGTCAGCGTCAAGGTCAAGGCCAGGATCAGCCCGGCCGCCGATGACGGCTCCGACCCGTCCGACGATCAGGATGGCATGAACAACCTGCCCAACAATCCGCAACTGCGCCGCTTCTTCAAGGAATTCCGCGGCTTTGGTGATCAGGACGGCCAGGGTGGCGGCAACAGGCGCTTCAGCCATCGCGACCGCAACAACGACCAGCCGCGGCCGGTTGCACAAGGGTCCGGCTTCTTCATCTCGGATGACGGCTATCTCGTCACCAACAACCACGTCGTGTCGGAAGGCTCGGCCTTCACCGTGGTGATGAATGACGGCAAGGAACTCGATGCCAAGCTGATCGGCACCGACCCGCGCACCGATCTCGCCGTGCTCAAGGTCGATGGCGTCGGCAAGTTTACCTATGTCGACTTCGCCGATGACTCCAAGGTTCGCGTCGGCGACTGGGTGGTGGCCGTCGGCAATCCGTTCGGCCTTGGTGGCACCGTCACCGCCGGCATCGTCTCCGCCCGCGGCCGCGACATCGGCGCTGGCCCTTATGACGACTTCATCCAGATCGACGCATCGGTCAACCGCGGCAATTCGGGCGGCCCGACCTTCAACCTCAACGGCCAGGTCGTCGGCATCAACACCGCGATCTTCTCGCCGTCCGGCGGCAGCGTCGGCATCGCCTTCGACATTCCCGCTTCGACCGCCAAGCAGGTCGTTCAGGACCTGATGAAGAGCGGTTCCGTTCAGCGCGGCTGGCTCGGTGTCGAAATCCAGCCGGTCACCTCCGACATCGCTGAGTCGCTTGGTCTGAAGTCCAACAACGGCGCACTGGTTTCCAGTGCCCAGGACGATGGTCCCGGCAAGAAGGCGGGCATCACGGCCGGTGACGTGATCACCCAGGTCAACGGCAAGGACGTCGCTTCGCCGAAGGAACTGGCACGGCTGATCGGCGCCTACTCGCCTGGCAAGTCGGTTGACGTCACCGTGTGGCGCGACGGCAAGAGCCAGACGGTCAAGGTCGATCTCGGCAAACTGCCCTCGAGCGACAAGCAGGCCTCTGTCGACCAGTCGCAGCCTGCCGCTCCGGCAAAGCCCGACACGCTGGCCGATCTCGGCCTGACCGTCACCAAGTCCGAAAACGGCAAGGGGCTGGTGGTGACCGACGTCGATCCCGACAGCGATGCCGCCGATCGCGGCATCCAGCCGGGCGACGTCATCACATCGGTCAATTCGACCGAAGTGAACGGCACCGAGGACGTCACCAAGGCGATGACCGAAGCGGTCAAATCCGGCCGCAAGGCAGTGCTGATGCAGATCACCCGCGACGACACCAATCGTTTCGTCGCGCTGCCCGTCGCCAAGGGCTGAGGTCGGCTCCGGAGCGTTCTCTCGGCCTTCCGAGGCGGGTGAGGGCGTTCCGGCGGCAAGTTGGACTTTTCCAGTGGGCCGGTTCAACACCCCCGAGCCGCCGTACGGGAAAGCATGGAGGAGCGCGCGTTAGTCAGTCATCGCGCCTTCCCCCGGCGGCAGCGGGCTTCCCATCGCCCGCTGCCGCACAATTTCAAAAGCGCTTCAACGATCCGATGCCAACGACATCGGCAGCGAGCAGCTTTATCGCGCACTGCTTCGAGCGATCTCGGTCGCGATGCGCTTTGGCAAAGGCCACAATGCAGATGTCTGCCACTCAACCTTCCGGCGAAATCGCGTATAACAGCCCTATGAAGATTCTCGTCATAGAAGACGATCGCGAGGCTGCGGATTACTTGCAGAAAGCCTTTGCCGAGGCCGGTCACACCGCGCATGTCGCCGGTGACGGCGAAACCGGCTTTGCGCTCGCCGACGCCGGCGACTACGACGTGATGGTGATCGACCGGATGATGCCGCGTCGCGACGGCCTGTCGGTCATTGCCGGTCTCAGGTCCAGGGGCAACACGACGCCGGTGCTGATCCTGTCGGCGCTCGGCGAGGTCGATGACCGGGTCACGGGTTTGCGCGCCGGCGGCGACGATTACCTGACAAAGCCCTATGCCTTCTCCGAGCTTCTCGCCCGCGTCGAGGTGCTGAACCGGCGCGCCAGTGCCAAGGAAGCGGAAACCGTCTACCGCGTCGGCGATCTCGAACTCGACAGGCTGTCGCATTCGGTCCGCCGTGCGTCACGCGAGATAACGCTGCAGCCGCGTGAGTTCCGCTTGCTCGAATATCTGATGCGGCATGCCGGCCAGGTGGTGACGCGCACCATGCTGCTGGAAAATGTCTGGGACTACCATTTCGATCCGCAGACCAATGTCATCGACGTCCATGTCTCCCGGCTGCGTGGCAAGATCGAGAAGGGCTTCGACAAGCCCATCCTGCATACGGTTCGCGGCGCCGGCTATATGCTGAAGAGTGGTTAGCTGCGGCATGGCTCTTTCCGTGCCAGCCATCATGAAGACGACGGCAGCGCGGCTTTCGGCGCTCTACTTCCTGCTCTTCGCGCTCTGCGCGGTGGCGCTCGTCTTCTACATGACCTCGCTGTCGGCGCGAATGCTGACCGCGCAGACGCAGGAGACCATCAATGACGAAGTGCTCGGCCTTGCCCGCGCCTATCAGCGCGGCGGCCTGCCGGTACTGGTCCGCGTGGTCGAAGCGCGCTCGCGCCAGCCCGGCGCAAACCTTTACCTGATCGCCGACGCCAACGGCCAGATCCTGACCGGCAACGTGCAGAGCCTCGAACCTGGTGTTCTCGAAACCGAAGGCTGGACCAGCAGTCCGTTCTCTTATCAGCGCTTTGGCGAGGGAGAGCTCGAGCGCCTGCGCAACCTTCCCGCCGAGCAGGGTACCACCACCCAATCCGAGCAGAACGATGCGCAGGCGCAGGGCGAAAAAGGCCACAACGCCATTGCGCTGGTGCTGCGGCTGCCGAACCAGATGATCATGCTGGTCGGCCGCGACCTTGGCGAGCCGGAACGGTTTCGTGCGGTCATCCGCCGTGCGCTGATGCTGGCGCTCGGCATGATGGGGCTGGGCGGATTGCTGATCTGGTTTTTTGTCGGCCGCGCTGCGCTGAAGCGCATCGACAGCGTGTCGGAAGCCAGCCGTCGCATCATGGGCGGCGATCTGTCGGGCAGGCTGCCGGTGACGGGGGTTGGCGACGAGTTCGACCGGCTCTCCGAAAATCTCAATGCCATGCTGGCCAGGATCGCCACGCTGAACGAAGGCTTGAAGCAGGTTTCCGACAACATCGCGCATGATCTGAAGACGCCGCTGACCCGGCTGCGCAACCGGGCCGAAGCGACGCTTTCGGGCAAGCAAAAGCCCACCGACTACCGGCAGGCGCTGGAAGGCACCATCGCCGAGTCGGACCAGTTGATAAAAACCTTCAACGCCATCCTGATGATCTCCCGGCTGGAGGCTGGCTACTCGTCTGAAAATACGAACCGCGTCGATCTTGCGGAAGCCGTACGCGATGTCGTCGAGCTCTATGAGCCGGTGGCGGAAGAGGCGGGCGTGTCGCTGGAAGCAGACGCGCACGAGGCGGTGTCCGTCAACGGCAACCGCGAACTGATCGGTCAGGCGCTGTCGAACATCGTCGACAACGCCATCAAATATTCCACCGGCGCCAATGCCCAGCCGGCGGTGCGCGTCACGCTCGAGCGAACCGGTGCGGACGTTCGCCTGTCGGTTGCCGACAATGGCCACGGCATTCCCGACGATGGCGACCGCGCGCGTGCCACGGAACGTTTCGTGCGGCTGGAGAAGAGCCGTTCGCAACCGGGTTCCGGTCTTGGCCTCAGCCTCGCCAAGGCGGTCATGACATTCCACAATGGCCGGCTTGAACTCTTGCCTGGCAATCCTGGACTATCCGTGGTCATGAGTTTCCCGGTTCGGGAGGATCACTGATGAGCACGACTGCGAGAGCGAAAGATTGGCTGCTGAAGCCGGCGGCCAGGCTTGTTCCGCTGGACGAGGACCGTGCGCGGCTGGAACTGGCCGAGATCGCGTCCGCCGCACGCGAAGAAGGGCTGACGCGGCTGGCCAAGTTTCTGGCCGGCAAAGGGGAGGGCCAGGATTTCCTCGCCGCCGTCTTCGATCTGTCGCCGTTCCTGCGCGATACGGCACGTCGCCGGCCGCAAATCCTGGACGGGCTGTTCGAGCAGACAATCGAGGCTCGGCTGAAAGCGATCGGCGCCGCCATAGACCTGGCGCATTTGGCGGAGACCCTTTCGGAATCCGGCCTAATGATGGAGCTGCGCCAGTGGAAGGCGGAGGCGCATTTCCTCATCGCGCTGGCCGATCTTGCCGGCGAGGCCGAAACGGCGCTGACGGTCCGGCGGTTGAGCGACCTCGCTGACGCCTGTACCCGTGCCGCCGTCGACTTCCTGCTGCGCGACGCGCACGGCCAGGGCAAACTCAAACTGCCGGATGTCGACAACCCGTCGAAACAGTCGGGTTGGATCCTGCTCGGCATGGGCAAGCTCGGGGCACATGAGCTGAATTTTTCCTCGGACATCGATCTGGTGGTTTTCTTCGATCCGGAAGCACCGGCGGTCGTCGACCCGCTCGACGCCACCGAATTGTTTTCGCGGCTGACGCGCCGCCTGGTGCGCATCCTGCAGGACCGCACCGAGCACGGATATGTCTTCCGCACCGATCTGAGGCTGCGCCCCGACCCCGGTTCGACACCGCTG
Source organism: Mesorhizobium sp. WSM4833 (assembly GCF_055811095.1). NCBI lineage: Bacteria > Pseudomonadati > Pseudomonadota > Alphaproteobacteria > Hyphomicrobiales > Phyllobacteriaceae > Mesorhizobium > Mesorhizobium sp. WSM4833. Next base: position 35,411 of record NZ_JBVVQG010000022.1, on the reverse strand, counting down.
GCGATCCCGGTCGAGGCGGCACTGCGCTACTATGAGGCGCGCGGCCAGAACTGGGAGCGCGCCGCGATGATCAAGGCACGCCCGGTGGCAGGCGATCTGGCCGCGGGTGCGGCCTTCCTCAAGGAGTTGCAGCCCTATATCTGGCGCAAATACATGGACTACGCGGCGATTGCCGACGTCCATTCGATCAAGCGACAGATCCACGCCCACAAGGGCCATGGTGAGATCGCGGTCAAGGGCCACAACGTCAAGCTCGGCCGCGGCGGCATTCGCGAGATCGAGTTCTTCGTCCAGACCCAGCAGCTTATCGCCGGCGGACGCTTCCCTGAATTGCGTGGCCGCGAGACCGTGCCGATGCTCGGCGAGCTTGCGACACGCGGCTGGATCACCATCGAGGCGCGCGATGCGCTCGCCCGCCAGTACTGGTTCCTGCGCCGCGTCGAACATGCCGTGCAGATGGTTGCCGACGAGCAGACCCACACGCTGCCGGAAGATGATGAAGGCTTGGAGCGCATCGCCCGCATGCTCGCCTTTGCCGATGCTCCTGCCTTTTCCCAGGCGTTTCGCGCCTCGCTGCAGCAGGTCGAACGCCACTACGCGGCACTGTTCGAAACAGCACCGGAACTTTCGACAGGCATCGGCAATCTCGTCTTCACCGGCGATGTCGACGATCCCGATACGCTGCAGACCTTGCACGGCCTCGGCTTCCAGCGGCCAAGCGACATCTGCCGCGTCATCCGAGGCTGGCATTTCGGTCGCTATCGCGTCACCCAGTCGGCGGAGGCGCGCGAGCGGCTGACGGAATTGACGCCGGCTCTGCTGCGCTCCTTCGGCCAGACGCGCCGGGCCGACGAAGCGCTGATGCGCTTCGACGAATTTCTCGCCGGCCTGCCGGCCGGCATCCAACTGTTTTCCCTACTGCAGTCCAATCCGGCCCTGCTGAAGCTCCTGGCAACGATCATGGGTGCGGCGCCCCGGCTGGCGGCGATCATCACCCGCCGGCCGCATGTCTTCGATGGTCTGCTCGACCCGGCCTTGCTGACGGAGCTACCGGACCGCGCCTATCTGTCGGCACGGCTTTCCGCCTTTGTCGAGGGCGACCGGCTTTATGAGGACGTGCTCGACCGGCTGCGCATTTTTGCTTCCGAGCAGAAATTCCTGATCGGTGTCCGGCTGCTCGCCGGCTCGATCGATCCGGCGCGCGCCGGCCGCGCCTTTTCCGATCTGGCGGATCTCACCATCGAGGCTGCGTTGCAGGCGGTGACGGCCGAATTCGCGGCGCGCCACGGCACCATTGCCGGCGGCGTGGTTGCGCTGCTCGGCATGGGCAAGCTCGGCAGCCGCGAGCTGACCGCCGGATCGGATGTCGACCTGATCCTGCTTTACGACCACGCGCCGGACGCCGAGGAGTCCGATGGCGACAAGCCGCTGGCGCCTTCGCATTACTACACCCGCATGACGCAGCGGCTGATCGCGGCCGTGTCGGCGCCGACGGCGGAGGGCGTGCTCTACGAACTCGACCTGCGCCTGCGGCCATCCGGAAACAAGGGTCCTGTGGCGACCCATATCGATGCCTTCAAGAAATACCAGCGCCAGGAGGCCTGGACCTGGGAGCACATGGCGTTGGCACGCGCCCGCGCCATTGCCGGTGACGCCAGCCTGTGCGGCGAGGTTGAAGCGGAAGTGGCGGCGGTGCTTGGTCAGCCGCGCGACGCCGCCAAGGTGATGGCCGAGGCCTCGGAGATGCGCGCTATGATCGAGAAGGAAAAGCCGCCGCGCGACCTGTGGGACATCAAGCTGATCCCCGGCGGCCTGATCGATCTCGAATTCATCGCCCAAGTCGCTGTCATCACCGGGCAGGTAGGCGCCGGGCCGCGCGTTACCGGTACCGCCGAAATCCTTTCGCGCCTGTCACCGGGCTTCGCCAATGCCGGGGCGAGGCAGGAGCTTTTCGACGCCTATGCGCTCTATCTGGCGCTGACCCAGATGACGCGGCTGTGCCTTACCGGAGCCTTCGAGCGCGACGACGTTCCGCCGGGGCTTTCGGATCTGCTTCTGGCGGTGACCGACCTGCCGGATTTCGGTGTGCTCGAAGCACATCTCAAGGAGACGTCGCAGAAGGTCAGGAAGGATTTCGACCTTTTGCTTCGTGCGGGATGACCGGGAAGCGATCGTCCCTTGGAATCGGGGACGTTTCGTGGTCCTCCAGTCTCATGCAGCCACTCTGTTCGCCGAATCTGCTGCAGCGCCCGGCTTGCGTGAGACTGCAAAATCCGGTCGCGCAGATAGGCATAGAAACGCGGCGGCAGCATGCCATAGTCGAATCGGGACGGTTTGCTCCCCGCGATAGGCCTGAGATCGGGACCCGGCCAGAGGGAATGATTGGTTTCGGTGACGACGATCCATGATGGCGTGTCATCGAGGCCGAGATAGGCTTTGAGGGGCGCAGGTATTTCTACTGCATCGGCGGGATCAGCTGGTGGCGAGTGTGTGACCGGAACGACCGTTATGACTTCACGGCCCTCCACGACCGCGCGGCGACAATGGCGCATGGTCGGTTTTTGCGACCTTCTTCGGCACCCTTTTCGTGTTCTCTCACCCAGAGGTAAGAATAGGAAATCACCAGACCCGGGATAGGTTTGGGCAGGCTCACGGTGTCCAGTCTTTGAGCATTGCATCAAGCCCGGCATATTCGCTCGATACGGCGCTTTCGGCGATGGCGTTAAGCGTCTCGTCGTCCAGCTCTTCCACAGGACGGGCGACCCGTCCCTTGACCAAGACCTCGAACATCGCCGCCGACAGGAGTACCGTGTGGGTCCGGCCATTCTTTGTGATTGCGACCGGCGCACGCTGGGCAGCATCCTGAAAACGCCCGACATTCTGCTGGAATTCCGTTGAAGTCACTCGCATGACAAGGCCTTTCTTTTTATCCAAAATAGATAAAATAGATAACTTTGTCAAAGCGTTTCACCTCGCGTCCACGAGGTGGATCAGGCCTGGGATGGTGATAAAAACTTCACGCTGCAACCTTGACGGCCAGCACGGTCCTCTTCACCGGAATGCGCACCGACACGATAGTGCCGACACCTTCGCTCGACCGGATCTTCAGCGCGCCGCCCTGAAGCTCGGCCAGCGAACGTGAGATGGCAAGGCCAAGGCCGGACCCGGCATGGCTCTTGGAGAACTGGTTCTGCACCTGTTCGAACGGCCGTCCGAGCTTTCCGAGCGCCTCCTTGGGGATACCGCAGCCATTGTCCTCGATCGTCAGCACCAGCGCGCCGGATGTGTTGCGGGCCCTGACCGATATGTGGCCGCCCTGGCCGGTGAACTTCACCGCATTGGACAAAAGGTTGATGACGATCTGCTTGATCGCACGGCGATCGGCGACCAGCGTCAGCGCATCGGCAATGCGCGTTTCCACGGTGATGGCCTTTTGCGCCGCCTGCAGCGAAACGACGCGTACGGTTTCGCTGATCAGCGGGCCGAGGTCGATCTCTTCCCGGTCCAGAGAGAACTGGCCGGCCTCGATCTTGGACATGTCGAGAATATCGTTGATGACGCCCAGCAGGTACTTGCCGCTGCTGTTGATGTCGGTGGCATATTCCTCGTAGCGCTCCGATCCGAGCGGGCCGAACAGCCCTTGTTCCATCAGTTCGGAGAAGCCGATGATGGCGTTCAGCGGCGTGCGCAACTCATGCGACATGTTGGCCAGGAATTCGGATTTGGCCCGGTTCGCCGCTTCGGCCCGTTCGGTTTCCTTCATGTATTTGCGGTTGAGGTCGACCAGTTCGCGCGAACGCTCCTCTTCGGCCCGCCGCGCGAGGCTGAGATCATGGATCGTTGCCATCAGCCGTCGCTCACTGTCGACCAGCTTCTCCTGGTGCAGCTTGATCTGGGTGATGTCGGAACCGACCGAGACGATGCCGCCGTCCCGGGTCTTCAGTTCGTTGACCTGCAGCCAGCGGCCATCGGCCAACTGCCGCTCGAAAGTGGCGCCGCCCTGCAGGCCGCTGGTGTGGGCAAGCCGCCTTTCGGAAGCAAAGGCCAGCATGCGTTCTTCCAGCGCCGCGCGCGCGGTGCCCGGCATCACGTCGCGGTCCGAAAGCCCGTTGTCCTGCTGGTATTTGGAATTGCACATGATCAGGCGCTGCGTCGAATCCCACAGCACGAAGGATTCGTTGATGTTCTCGATTGCCGTTCTGAGGCGAAGGTCGGCAGCCTCGGAACGCAGCGCCAGATGACGCTGTTCGGTGACGTCGACGGCGATGCCGATCAGCTGGATCTCCGGCGCTTCCGGATCGATGACCTGTGCCCGTGCGCGCATCCAGACCCATTGGCCATCGGCATGGCGCATGCGGAACACCTGATCGATGTGATCGATCTCGCGTGCGACGATTCTGTTGGCGAGCTCGAACAGGTCGCCGTCCTCGGGATGGATGATCTGATCGACCTCGCCGAAGGACAGCATCGTTTCGCAAGGCTTGTAGCCGAGCATGTCGTACATCGAGCGCGACCAGTACATCTTGCCGCGCACCATGTCCCAGTCCCACAGGCCGCAGCGGCCGCGAACCAGCGCCATGTCGATGCGCTGATGCGCTTCGAGGTAGATGCGGTCGGCCGCCTGCGCACGTGCCGCCTGGCCGAAATAGGCATAGAGGATGACGATCAGCACACCGGCCGTCAGCACGAACAGGGTGACGTTCAGCGAAACGGTCTTGCGCCAGGCATCGAAAACCGCGTCCTGTGGCACCAGGGCCGCCGATGCACCCTTTCCGCCATTCGCGAGGCTGACCGCGGCGTACCAATCCCGTCCGTCGATGTTGACGTCCATGACGCCGGCACGATCGCCGAACATGAACAAGGGCTGGCCGCCCTCGACGAGGCCGTCCAGCGAATGGCCCTGCCATGGCATCGAGCGTGGCGTCACCGCGACGATCTTGAAAGCGCTGTCGGTGATGACAAGCACATGGCTGCGGCCCATCGCGCCCTGACGGCTGGTGGTCTCCAGCAAATCCTGTATGGCGCCGGGCACCGTTTCCGAGGTGGTGGCGAGCGAACTGGCCAGCTGGCCCGCCGCCAGCGTCAGGATCGCCTTGGCATTGCGCTCGACATCTTCGCGCTCGTTCATCAGCGACAGCACGCGCAGCGCCGCGATGACGATCAGGAAGGTGATGATGAGGACGGGTATTGATCGGCGCAGCAGCGGCTCGGCGGCCAGAAGCCGCCGGTAGGCCGGTTCGGCGATGAGTCGCGTATTCCCGGCAAGACCGTCGCCGCGCGTCTCACGATGCGCAAAAACCGTCCCTCCGGGCGCGCCCCACGCGTCCGCCTTCGCCATAAATGGCACTCCCCGAATTTGCCTATGCTGCTTGGTGATCCGGCAAACGCCGCACTTCCGAATCGTCAGTAAAGAATCAAAGGTGATTCGCCTTGTCCAGTGGTCCGGCGAAAAAAGATTAAAAATCGACTAAAATAATGGGCTTTCGCTGGCGCAGCGCCTAACGGAAGCCGCTGCTGGCAGGTCCTGGTTGAAATTCACCAGCTTGGCGGCGTGCACGGATCTCCCTTCTGCCACAACAAGGGGAGAAGGAAGAGAGCGGCTAAGCCAGCGTGCGCTCGACAATATCCCGCAGATCCGCCGACAGGTTTTCGGCGCCGGCGATCGAGAGCAGCGCTTCCCTGGCCTTCGCCTGCCGCAAGGGTTCGAGCGAACGCCAGGATCTGAGCGCCGTCGCCAGCCTTGCCGCCACTTGCGGGTTGCGCTTTTCAACCTCGAGGACGGTTTGAGCAAAGAACCAGTAGCCTTCGCCGTCGGCCCGGTGGAAGCCGGTCTGATTGGCGCTGGAGAAGGTGCCGATCAGCGAGCGCACCCGGTTCGGATTGCCCATCGAGAAGGCCGGGTGGTTGGTCAAGGCCTTCACGGTGTCGACGGTTTGCGGCCCCGGTACGCTGGCCTGGATCTGGAACCATTTGTCCATGATCAGCGGGTCGGACCCGTAGGTCGTCTCGAAAGCCGCCAGCGCCTCGACCGCCTCGGGCGAACCGTGGTGACGATGCGCGAGCACGGCAAGTGCTGCCGCGCGGTCGGTCATGTTGGTCGCGGACTGGAAATGCCCGGCAGCGAGTTCCGCTCCGCCCGGCTGCAGCGACAGATAATCCAGCAGGGTGTTGCGCAAGGCGCGTCGTCCGGCGCTTGCGGCGTCGGGGCTGAACGCTTCTCTGTCGGCAAGGCTGAGGTAGAGGCCCGAAAAAACGTCCCGGTTCGCAGTGCCGATCGCCAGCGCCAGTGCCTGGCGAGCCGCATAGATGGCATCGGGGTCGATGTTCCTGCCGATGTCGCGGGCAATGTCGGCTTCGCCGGGCAGGGCCAGCGCCAATGCCCGATAGGCCGGCTCCAGCGTCTCGTCGCCGGCAATGCTGCCGGCGAGCTCGGTCAGCCGCGGCGCAAAGGCCGGCTGCTTGCCGCCGAGGATCTCGCGGAACGCTGATATCAGCGCATCGGTCAGCAATGTGTTGAAAGCCTGCCAGCGCGAGAAGGCGTCGCTGTCATGGCGGGCAAGGAAGAACTGGTCGTCGGCTTTCTGCTCGACGGACAATGTCACCGGCGCCGAAAAGCCGCGGTTGAGCGACACGGCCGGGCGCTCGGTGACGCCTGAAAACCGCACCATGTGGCGGCGCTTGCGGATATGGATGACGCCGTCCTCGACGCTGGCGCCCTCGACGCTGCTATACGGCACAGGCTTGCCGCCGGCGCCGATCAGCCCGAAAGCGAGCGGGATGTGCATCAGCCGCTTGCGGCTTTCGGAGGGTGTCGGCGGCACCGACTGCTCGATTTCGAGCGTGAACTCCTGCGCGGCTGGATTGTGCGTCGAACTGATCGTCAGGTTCGGCGTTCCCGCCTGATGATACCAGAGCGCGAACTGCGACAGGTCGCGGCCGGACGCATCCTCGAACACCTTGATGAAATCCTCGATCGTCGCCGCGTCACCGTCGTGCCGCTCGAAATAGAGGTCCATGCCGGCGCGAAACACGTCGGCACCGAGAATTGTGCGGATCATGCGCACCACTTCGGAGCCCTTCTCGTAGACCGTCGCGGTGTAGAAATTGTTGATCTCGCGGTAGCGGCGCGGCCGCACCGGATGCGCCAGTGGGCCCTGGTCCTCTGGAAACTGGTGGGCGCGCAAGGTCCGCACTTCGGCGATGCGCTTGACCGCGCGCGAGCGCTGGTCGGCAGAGAATTCGTGGTCGCGAAAAACGGTCAGGCCTTCCTTCAGGCAGAGCTGGAACCAGTCGCGGCAAGTGATTCTGTTGCCTGTCCAATTGTGGAAATACTCATGCGCTATGATCGCCTCGATATTGGCGAAATCGGCGTCCGTCGCGGTCTCCCGGTCGGCCAGCACATATTTGTCGTTGAAGATGTTGAGGCCCTTGTTCTCCATCGCGCCCATGTTGAAGTCCGACACGGCGACGATGTTGAAGACGTCGAGATCGTATTCGCGGCCGAACGCCTCCTCGTCCCATTTCATCGACCGCTTCAGGGCGTCCATCGCATAGCCGGCCAGCGTCTCCTTGCCGGGCTCGACATAGATGCCGAGCTCGACCGTGCGGCCGGACAGGGTGACGAAACTGTCCGCGAGCCGGCCGAGATTGCCGGCTACCAATGCGAACAGATAGGACGGCTTGGGGAAAGGGTCGTGCCACACGGCATAATGCCAGCCGTCGCCGAGGTCGCCCTTTTCGAGCGGGTTGCCGTTGGACAGGAGCAGCGGCGCCTCGCCGCGCATTGCCTCCATGCGCACGGTGTAGACGGACAGGATATCGGGACGGTCGAGGAAATAGGTGATGCGGCGAAAGCCCTCGGCTTCGCATTGCGTGCAGTAGACGTGGCTCGAGCGGTAGAGGCCCATCAGGGCTTCGTTGCCCGCCGGCGCCACCTCGGTCTCGATGAGCAACTGGAAGCGCCGCGCCACCGGTGGCTCGAGGATGGTCAACTGGTCGGGCGTCGCCAGCAGATCCGCCGGTTTTACCTTCTTGCCGTCGATCTCGATGCGCTTGAGCGTCAGCCCGTCGCCGTCGAGCACCAACGGTGCCGACAGGGAGACGCCGTCACGGCGCTCTATCGTGAGCACGGCGGTGACACGCGTTGCGTCTGGCGAAAGGCGGAAGGTGAGGTCGGTTTGCGGAATGAGGTAGTCGTTGGGGCGATAGTCTTCGAGCTTGAAGACCTGGCCGGTGTCCGTGCGCATTCCGTGGGTTTTCCTGTCGATTGCGTTGGCGGCGGATTGTGTCCGCTGGTCCAAGAAATTTGAAGTCCGCGCTCTTTACACGAAACGGCCCCTCGACAAAACTGAGGCAATGCCTATTTCAGGCGTTCGTTCTCCTGTCATCATCACGAGGCATCCATGACCGTCGTCACACCGAAATTCGGCATGGGCGCATCCGTGCTGCGGCGCGAGGATGCCGCCTTCATCCAGGGCCAGGGTCGTTATACCGACGACATCCAGCCGGCTGGCGTCCTGCATGGCTATGTCCTGCGTTCGCCGGTCGCCAAGGCCAGCTTCACCATCGGTTCGACCGAGGCGGCGAAGGCCGCACCTGGCGTCCGTCTGGTACTGACCGGCAAGGACCTTGCCCATCTCGGCGATCTGAAATCCGGCGTCATGCAGGAACAGCCGGACGGCACCAAGGCGCCGACGCGCGACATCCCGATCCTGTGCCGCGACCGCGTCAACTATGTCGGCGATGCCGTTGCCTTCGTCGTCGCCGACAGCCGTGCCTTGGCGCAGGATGCCGCTGAACTGATCGATGTCGACTATGACGGCGAAGACGCAGCCTCCGGGACCGCAAATGCACTTGCCGAAGGCACGCCGCTGGTCTGGCCGGAGCTCGGTTCCAACCGCGCCTTCAGCTACCACATGGGCGACAGGAAAAAGACCGAAGCGGCTTTCGCCAAGGCCGCACACGTCACCCGCATCGAGTTCGTCAACAACCGGCTGGTCTGCAACTACATGGAGCCGCGCTCCGCGATCGGCGAATGGAACGCCGAGGAGAAGCGCTTCGTGCTGACCACCGGGTCGCAAGGCGTGCACTCCATGCAGTATATCCTGGCCAGCGTGTTCAAGGTCAAGAAGGGCCAGTTGCGCGTCATCACGCCAGATGTCGGCGGTGGTTTCGGGCCCAAGAGCTTCGTCTACCGCGAATATCCGCTGGTGCTGGAAGCGGCGAAGCGGCTTGGCCGCCCGGTGAAGTGGGCCGGCGACCGCACGGAACACTTTCTGACCGACGCGCAAGGCCGCGACAATTTCGTCACGGCCGAGATGGCGCTGGACAAGGACGGCCGCTTTCTCGGCATGAAGGTGGACCTGCTCGCCAACATCGGCGCCTATATCTCGCAATATGGTCCGTTCATCCCCTATATCGGCGTCACCATGTCGACCGGTGTCTACGATATCCAGGCACTCGACGTCTCGGTGACCGGCCTCTACACCAACACCTGCCCGGTCGATGCCTATCGCGGTGCCGGCCGGCCGGAAGCAGCCTTCCTGCTGGAAAAACTGGTCGATGCCTGCGCCCACGATCTCGGCCTGCCCGTCGAGGAGATCCGCCGCCGCAATTTCATCCGGCCGGAGCAATTTCCCTACCGGACGCAAACCGGCCGCCTCTACGACACCGGTGAATTCGAAGGCCATATGGAGCGCGCCATTGAGCAATCCGAATGGAAAGCGTTTCCGGAGCGGCTGGCGCAGTCGAAGGCCGGCGGAAAAATCCGCGGTCTCGGCATGGCGACCTATATCGAGGCCTGTGCCTTTCCGGGCTCGGAGCCGGCCTTCGTCGAACTCAATGGCGACGGCACGGTGACGCTGAAGATCGGCACCCAGACCAACGGACAGGGACACGCCACCGCCTATGCGCAGTTCCTGTCGGAAAAGCTCAATCTCGACATCGACAAGATCCATGTCCGCCAGGGCGATACCGATGAATTGAAGGCCGGCGGCGGCACCGGCGGCTCGCGCTCCATTCCGCTGGGGGGTGTGTCGGCTTCCCGTGCGGGCGAGGATCTGGCCAACAAGATCAAGCGCATCGCCGCCGACGAACTGGAGGCTTCTGCCGGCGACATCGAGCTGTCCGATGGTGTTGCCCGGATCGTCGGCACCGATCGCTCGCTCGATTTTTCCAGCATCGCCAAGGCCGCCAAGACGCCTGACGACCTCAAGGGCTTTGGCGAGTTCGTGCAGGACGAATGCACCTATCCCAACGGCACCCACATCTGCGAGGTCGAGATCGATCCCGACACCGGTGCGACCGAGATTGTCCGCTACACCATCGTCGACGATTTCGGCGTCACCGTGAACCCGATCCTGCTCGCCGGCCAGGTGCATGGCGGCGTCGTGCAAGGCATCGGCCAGGCACTGACCGAGGACACTATCTACGGCGAGGACGGACAGCTTTTGACGGCGAGCTTCATGGATTACGCCATGCCGCGCGCCGACAATTTCCCGTTCTTCCATTTCGAGACCCGCAACGTGCCGTCGACGACCAATGCACTCGGCATCAAGGGCGCGGGCGAGGCCGGCACCATCGGCTCGACCCCGGCGGCACTCAATGCGGTGACCGACGCGCTCTGGCGCGCTTATGGCGTCAAGCACATCGACATGCCGGCAACGCCGGCGCGTATCTGGGCGACGATCCGAGAAGCGTCGGGAGCGTGACAGCAGGCCCCGGCAGCCCCTCGGCCACAGCCAGCGATGATGCCGGCGGGCACGACACGCTTACCGGCATCATGCTCAAGATCGTGTCGGTGGCGGTCTTCGTCGGCATGCAGACCTGCATCAAAGCCGCAGGCACCGTTCCGGCCGGCCAGATTGTCTTCTTCCGCTCTTTCTTCGCCATCTTCCCGATCATCGCCTTCCTGGCCTTCAGGAAAGAACTCGGCACTGCCTTCACCACCAAGCGTCCGTTCAACCACATCGCCCGCGGCCTGGTCGGCGTCTGCGCCATGGGGCTCGGCTTTTTCGCGTTGACCCGGCTGCCGCTGCCCGAAGCGATCACGCTGAACTACGCGCAGCCGCTGCTGGTGGTGGTGTTCAGCTCCATCTTCCTCGGCGAGGCCATCCGTGTGTATCGCTGGAGTGCGGTCGCGGTCGGCCTGGTCGGCGTGCTGATCATCTCCTGGCCGGAACTGACGCTGCTGAGTTCCGACGAGGCGCTCGACGACCAGGGAGTGCTTGGCGTCATGGCCGCTCTTGTCGCGGCAGCGATCTCGGCCGTCGCCATGCTCTTGGTGCGCAATCTCGTGCAAAGCGAGCGCACGGCGACCATCGTGCTGTGGTTTTCGGTGACGGCGAGCGGCATGTCGCTGCTGTCGCTGCCATTCGGCTGGCAGGCGCTGACGCCGCTCCAGGCGGCCCTTCTTGTTGCCGCCGGCTTCTGCGGCGGCCTTGGCCAGATCCTGATGACGGCGGCCTATCGCCATGCCGAAGCCTCGGTCGTGGCGCCGTTCGAATACACCTCGATGATCCTAGGCCTCGTCGTCGGCTATCTCGTCTTCGGCGACGTCGCCACGCTCCATATGCTTGTCGGCGGCCTGATCGTCGTCGCCGCCGGCATCTTCATCATCTGGCGCGAACGCCAGCTCGGCCTGGAGCGCACCCGCACGCGCAAGGCATCTTTGCCTGAAGGGTGATTACGACAGCTCGGCTCGCTCCTTCGCCAACCGAACCAGCACCGTCCTCGTCTGTTCATCGGCGGGGAAAAACGATTCGATCGCCAGTTCCGAAAGCGTCACGTCGAGCGGCGTGCCGAACACCGTGATGGTGCTGATAAACGACAGCACCTGATCGCCATGCGCCAGCCTGAGCGGGTGCACGATGGCGTTCGGCTCGACCGGCGACGGCCGGTTGCTCCTCAGGCCGGACGGATAAGTCCTCAGTTCACGCTCGAGTTCGATCAGCACCGCGTCGCCGCTCGCGTCATTCTGGTGTTTCAGGCGCTCGAGCAGATGCGTGCGCCATTCCTGAAGATTGACGATGCGTGGCGCGATGCCGCCGGGATGCAGGCTGAGGCGAAGCACGTTGACCGGCGGCGTCAGCAGCGAAGCCTCGCTGACATCGGCAAGGAAGGGAGCGATGGCGGCGTTGGCCGAAACCAGGTTCCAGTGGCGGTCGACAGCGAGTGCCGGGAACGGCTCGTGGCCTTTGAGCACGATTTCGACCGCCGCCATCGCCGGTGCCATTGTCGTGTCGGTCAGCGAGCGTTCGCCGAAACTGGGAGCAAAGCCGGCGGCGAGCAGCAACTGGTTGCGTTGCCTCAGCGGGATCGACAATTGCTCGGCCAGATGCAGCACCATGTCGCGCGAGGGCGCGGCGCGGCCGCTTTCGACGAAGCTCAGATGCCGCTGCGAGATTTCGGCCTCCATGGCGAGGTCGAGCTGCGACATGCGCCGGCGCGTGCGCCATTCGCGAATGAGGCTGCCGGCGGAGGTTTGGGCTGTTGTCATGAGTGGATGGCTAGGCTGGTGAGGACGGCATTTCAATTACCTGCAAGGTTATCGCTAGGTGAGCGCTCGCAGCTTTGCCTTCACTTCGAGGAAATCCCGCCACGCCAGCTTCTTATGCGACGGGGTTCGCAGGAGATAGGCCGGATGCAGCGTCGGCATGGCCGGGATGGCGATGCCGGATGCCGTCGTGTGAACGCGCCAATTGCCGCGCAGCCGCAATATGCCTTCCGAGGTGTTGAGCAAGGTCTTGGCCGACGGGCCGCCAAGGTTGATCAGCACCTTGGGATTGACCAGCTCGATCTGCCGTTCGATGAACGGCCGGCAGATCTCGGTTTCGTGCGGCGTCGGCGTGCGATTGCCCGGCGGCCGCCAGGGAATGACATTGGCGATATAGGCTGAAGTGCGGTCGAGCCCGATCGCGGCCAGCATGCGGTCGAGCAGCCGGCCCGAGCGGCCGACGAAGGGCAGGCCCTCGATGTCCTCGTCGCGGCCGGGCGCCTCGCCGACCAGCATGACGGCGGCTTCCGGGTTGCCGTCGGCAAACACCAGGTTCTTGGCGGTGGCCTTGAGATTGCAGCCCTCGAACGCCGCCATATGCTGGCGAAGCTCGTCCAGCGTCGTTGCTGTGGTCGCCAATTGGCGGGCAAGTGCCGCCTGCGCTTCGTCGGGAACCGCAGTCGTCGCAGACGGCGACCGCGCAACGGGTGGTGCATTTGCTCTGTCCCCGGCTTCGCCGCGGGACACGGTCGTCGAGCGCAGCGGTGCGGCGGTGCCACCCGAAGGCGCTGCGATCGGCGCGCGCTCCATCGGCTTTGGCGCAACCTCGGCGAACCGGTTCACCGGCTGCTCTTCGAGCGCCTCGTCGACGCCCACGCTGGCGTAAAACGCCAGCAGGTCGGCGATATCAGGTCTGTTGGTTGGGGAAGCGGCAGTCATCGATTCACATTCGTCCGCGTGGCGGCAATTTGCAAGGCTGGCAGCTTGGGTTCCTTCGGAGCCTCTCGCCGGCGCGTTGGCTGACGGAGCATCAAACGAAAAACCCGCCTGTGCGGCGGGTCACTGGCGCAACTCAGCACCATAGGCAAAAATGTACCATAGCTGAGCTCACCGAGTCAAGAAAAAATTCCTATCGTGTCAGCCCGTTGGTATGCGCGGATCCTGCACCAGGTAGAAGGTCCATCTGGGCGTGTAGTCGGTCATCAGGAATTCGAAGCTGGCGGTTTTCAGCGGGTCGACCTTGCCATTCCTGAACAGCAGCCGGTCATAGGGTTCGAAATCGCGATCGAAATCGGCGAAATTGCTCGACCGGATATTGTCCGGCGTCTTGTTGCGCTGGTCGAAGGAAAGCCCGTCGCCGAACACGCTTGGCTGGTTCAGGATCTCCTGCAATTCGAACTGGAATTCGACCCAGGCCTGGCCGCTGTTGTTGAGCACCTCGATGCGCATATACATCATGCCGTTGGCGAATTCGCCGGCCTTGCCGAAGGCCTGGATCGGCTTTGTCGTGCGGATCGTCAGCGTCACCGGCGTTGACGAAGTCAGCTCTTCGGTGATGACGAACGGATCGTCCTTTGTGCCGATGCCCGAGGCGCCGGTGATGTGGAAGCCGCCAAGCTCGTCGGAGAAGGAGTAGGCGCCCGCCGCCCAGACCTTCACTTCGTCGGCGGCAGCGTGATGCGGCGCCAGCATCAGAAGGGCCAAAAGGAGCGCCCGGCGGATCCGGCCGGGCGGGAAAAGAAAGCGCGTCGATGAAAAGCCGGCTGGCCCAGGAAAGCGCATGGCGTGAAGTATGGCCGATAAGCAAGCCGTCGAACAATTAAAAACGCGCGCCTCGCAGGCAATGGCGGGCGAAAAGCAGTCTTCCAGCCTCGCAATGCGCGACTTTTTGGCCAAAACGGCATTGTCACGTATGCGCCGGTTTCCTGTCGTCAATTGATGCGCTATGCAGCGCGGGAGCCAGCAAGATACCCGAATGGGATAAGCCAGTGCGGAGGGGTTGATGAGCGACATCGAACGCGAAAGCATGGAATTCGACGTGGTTATCGTCGGTGCCGGGCCGGCGGGCCTCGCCGCCGCCATCCGCCTCAAGCAGGTCAATCCCGAGCTTTCGGTCGTCGTCCTGGAGAAGGGCGGTGAGGTCGGCGCCCATATTCTCTCCGGCGCCGTCGTCGATCCGATCGGCATCGACCGGCTCTTGCCGGGCTGGCGCGACGAGGACGGCCATCCCTTCAAGACGCCGGTCACCGCGGACCATTTCCTGGTCCTTGGTCCTGCCGGCTCGTTCCGTCTGCCCAACATTTTCATGCCGCCGCTGATGAACAATCACGGCAACTACATCGTTTCGCTGGGCAATGTCTGCCGCTGGCTGGCGAGCAAGGCCGAAGCGCTCGGCGTCGAGATCTATCCGGGCTTTGCCGCTGCCGGCCTGCTCTACAATGAGCAAGGCGCCGTCACCGGTGTCGTTACCGGCGACATGGGCGTCGAGAAGGACGGAACGCACGGCCCGGGTTTCGCACCCGGCATGGCGCTGATGGGCAAATATGTGCTGATCGGGGAGGGCGCTCGCGGCTCGCTCGCCAAGCAGCTGATCGCCAGATACAAGCTTTCCGATGGCCGCGAACCGGGCAAATACGGCATCGGCCTTAAGGAACTCTGGCAGGTCAAGCCGGAGAACCACCGGCCGGGGCTGGTCCAGCATTCCTTCGGCTGGCCGCTTGACTTGAAGACCGGCGGCGGCTCGTTCCTCTACCATCTCGAGGACAACCAGGTGGCGGTCGGCTTCGTCCTCCACCTCAATTACAAGAATCCCTGGCTGTCGCCGTTCGAGGAATTCCAGCGCTTCAAGACCCATCCGGCGATCGCGGCTACGTTCGAAGGCGGCAAGCGGCTGGGCTATGGCGCGCGCGCCATCACCGAGGGCGGCTGGCAGTCGGTGCCGAAATTGTCCTTCCCCGGCGGTGCGCTGATGGGCTGTGCCGCGGGCTTCGTCAACGTGCCGCGCATCAAGGGTTCGCACAATGCCGTGCTGTCCGGCATGCTGGCGGCCGAGCATGTCGCCGAGGCGATCGGCGCCGGGCGCGCCAACGACGAACTCGCGTCCTACGAGGAAGCCTGGCGCGCGACCGACATCGGCAAGGATCTGAAGAAGGTGCGCAACGTCAAGCCGCTGTGGTCGCGCTTCGGCACCATCGTCGGTGTCGGCCTTGGCGGCCTCGACATGTGGCTGAACGCGCTGTTCGGTGTCTCGCCCTTCGGCACGCTGAAGCATGGCAAGGCCGACTACGCAACGCTCGAGCCTGCCGCCCGGCACAAGAAGATCGCCTATCCGAAGCCCGATGGCGTGCTGACCTTCGACAGGCTGTCCTCGGTGTTCCTGTCCAACACCAATCACGAGGAAAACGAGCCGGTCCACCTGCTTGTCGGCGACATGGAGCTGCAGAAGCGTTCCGAGCACGATGTCTTTGCGGGCCCCTCGACGCGCTATTGTCCGGCCGGGGTTTACGAGTGGGTCGACAAAGACGGCAACGCCGCCGCCGATCCCACGGCCAAGGATGTGCGCTTCGTCATCAACGCGCAGAACTGCGTCCACTGCAAGACATGCGACATCAAGGACCCGAACCAGAACATCAACTGGGTGCCGCCGCAAGGCGGAGAAGGCCCGGTCTATCAAGGCATGTAGGCCCGCGCCGGCCGCGGCGTGCAAAGGTCCCGACGATGGCTCGGGGTCTCCCGTGGCATGTGGAACATTAGAACTGTTGAAACTGCCGCGCGCTTATGGTTCCATTCCTTGACGATAAGGAGATGGCCAATGCGCCTGGCGGTTCTGGCATGCCTTGTGGCGATCGGTGCGCTGTTCGGTTTGGCTTCGGCGGCCCCGGCCGGCACCAGGGTGGTGGTCAAGACGCGGACCTACGACATCACCGGGAACACGGGGCTGGCACTAGTCCAGGCTATGGACCGCAAGGGGCCGAAGCACGGCTTCATGACGCATGCCATCGCGCTGACCGGCTACGCTGTGGATTGGGACCTCGACACCAGCCAGGACAATGGCGTCTGCCGCTTGCGGCGTGCCAACGGCACGCTCAATCTCTTCTACACGTTTCCGCGTGTCGCCTCGGCCACCACCCCGACGCTCCGGAAGCGCTGGACGCGGTTCTTCGCCGGCGTCCGCGCCCATGAGGAAACCCATGGCCGCATCGCCAGGGAGATGATGCGGGCCACGGAAAGATCCATCTCCGGCCTCAGGATTGCCGACGACCGGTCCTGCTACAAGACACGTCGCGAGGCACAGCGACGCATCAAGGCCACCAATGCCGCATATGAGGCCAAGCAGCTCGCTTTCGATGCGCGCGAGCATCGCGACGGCGGCCATGTCCAGCATCTCGTCATCGCTTTGGTCAGGCCCTGATCCTTCAGCCTGGCGTCTTGCCCGTCTGGACAATGGCCGCGGTCGCGGTTTCATGTTCATCGAGCGGCTTTTGCTGGTTCAGCCTGAGAGAGAACTCCACCATGACCGGAAGGTGATCCGAGCCGGTGTCTTCCAGCCGTGTCGCCGAATGGATCGTCACGCCGCCCTTGCTGAAAACCTGGTCGATCGGCAGGCCGGCGAAGCGCCGCAGGAAATCCGGCAGCCTGATGTGGATCCAGGTCGGGCCGGCGGAAGGCATGACGGTCAGCCCGCCAAGCGCCGCGACCCGCCGCACTGCGGCACTCCACGGGGCGGCATTGCAGTCGCCCGCCATGATGGCCGTCTCGCCGAGCGCGGAAAGCGGCTCCGTCAACTCGCCGATCTGCCAGTACTGCTCGCGTGGCCAGGGCCAGCTGAGATGGATCGCGGCGACATCGACGTCGATGCCGCCGAAGTCGACGGTCGCTGTCGCCATGGCACCACGCCTTTCGCAACGCGCCTCGGTGCCGGCGGCAAAGGGCCGCCGCGAGAGCAGCGCGACGCCGAATATCTTGTTAGGGTAAGGACAGAGGATCCGGTATGGATATGCGCTGCTGATATAGCCAAGCTCGGTCGCCCACATCGCCGACACCTCGTCGAGGGTGATCACGTCGGGATTGGTCCGGCCGATCAGCGACAGCACCTTCTTCGGCGTTGGATTGTCGTAGCGCAGGTTCATCTGCAGCAGCTTGTAGATCGCGCGGTCTTCGTTCTTGGCTTCATAGGCGGCCTGAACCGGCCACAGGCGGGAGAAGGACAGCGAGCCGGAAGTGGTGGCGAAGGCCGCCACGGCAAAAAGCAGTGCCACGGCCGCTTGCAGTCGAAATGTCGTGGCCAGCAGCGGCAGTGCGCAAAGCGCCATCAGCACGGCAAGATGGACGCGGAAATGCGAGAAGGAATCGAAGGCGGGATGCAGCGTTCCGAAAAACCCGGCCACCAGCGCGATCGAACAGGCCAGCATTGCCAGGAATGCAACCGAAATCAGCAATGTCCCGAAGCCCGCTTTCTCCATGCCGCCTGCTTATCGGCAGAAATGCGGCTCAATCAAGATGGCGAAACGCCCATGCGATGCGTGGAACCGGCCTACTGGAACGCCGTTTCCGAAAAACTTCTGAGCTTGCGCGAATGCAGCCGTTCCATCGGCATTTCCGCGAGCTTCTCCATAGCCCTGATGCCGATGGTCAGGTGCTGCGCCACCTGGCGCTTGTAGAATTCGGTCGCCATGCCGGGCAGCTTCAACTCGCCATGCAGCGGTTTGTCCGAAACGCACAGCAGCGTGCCGTAGGGAACACGGAAGCGGAAGCCATTGGCGGCGATGGTCGCCGATTCCATGTCGAGTGCGATGGCGCGAGATTGCGACAGACGCTGTACCGGCCCACGCTGGTCGCGCAGTTCCCAGTTGCGATTGTCGATGGTGGCAACGGTGCCGGTGCGCATGATGCGCTTCAGGTCGTAGCCCGAAAGGCCGGTGACTTCGGCGACGGCTTCCTGCAACGCCACCTGGATCTCGGCCAGCGGCGGGATCGGCACCCAGACCGGAAGATCGTCGTCCAGCACGTGGTCCTCGCGCACATAGGCATGCGCCAGCACATAGTCGCCAAGCGCCTGCGTATTGCGCAGGCCGGCGCAGTGACCGAGCATCACCCAGGCATGCGGCCTCAGCACCGCAATATGGTCAGTGATGGTCTTGGCGTTGGAAGGCCCGACGCCGATATTGACCATGGTGATGCCGCCATGTCCCGATTTCTTCAGGTGATAGGCCGGCATCTGCGGCAAGCGCGGCGGTGCAACGCCTTCGCTGGGCGCGCTCTGCCCGCGCTTGGTGATGACATTTCCCGGCTCGACGAACTCCGTGTATCCGCCGCCGCCATTGGCCATCAGGTCGCGGGCGCGGGCGACGAATTCGTCGATGTAGAACTGATAGTTGGTGAACAGCACGAAGTTCTGGAAATGCTGCGGCGTGGTTGCCGTATAGTGCGACAGCCGGTGCAGCGAATAGTCGATGCGCTGCGCCGTGAAGGGCGCCAGAGGCCTTGGCTCGCCGAAGGCGACTTCGAAGGTGCCGTTGGCGATCTGGTCGTCGGTGCCATCGAGATCGGGCACGTCGAACAGGTCGCGGATCGGCCGCTTGATACGCTCTGCCGTCGCGCCGTCGACATGGGTGCCTTCAAGGAAGGCGAAATGCAGCGGGATGGGTGTGGTCGATTCCGACACCGTGACCGCAACCCCATGATTGCGCATGATCAGGCGCAACTGCTCGACGAGGTAGTTTTCGAACAGGCCCGGCTGGGTGATGGTGGTGGAAAAATGCCCAGGCGTCGGCATATGCCCATAGGCCTGGCGCGAGTCGATCTGGGTGAACGAGTTGGTGGTGACGCCGATCTCCGGATAGAAGGCCCGGTAGCGCTTGCCATTATCACCGCCTGCTGCCGCCAGCTCTGCGAAGGAGTCGCGCAGGAACCTGGTGTTGCGATCGTAAAGCGCCTGCAGTGCCTTGACGGCCTTCTCGGCGCTATCAAAGCTTTGCCGGCCAAAAGGCTCCGGCATGACGACAGATTCGATGGCTTGTGGGTAGATTCGCTTTTCCATGGCTCAATATAGAGACTTGGATCGGCACTTGGGAGGGGTGTCGCGACCGAAGGCGGTCAAAGCGCCGTTTTTCTTCAACCGCGCTGCAGGCTGACCAGAAGCACAAAGCCGACGCCGGACTTCTTCAGGGCCGGTGCGTCGATCGTCGAGCCGGCGTCAGCGCGCATCATCGGCACGGCCAGAACCGGAGCGGCCAGAACCGTCAGGATAAGCGCCGCCCGCGGCAGAAGCCGAAGGGTCTTGAGAGCGTTGGCGGCGATGCGGTTCATGGCGTTCAGCTTTTCTTTTCGAGGTCTTGGTTTCTTTGTTCAGTTGCGAAGATGGGTGGGGCAGGCGAGGCGGCAGGTTCTGGAACTGGCTTCGTCCCAGGCGCGGGTCGGACGGCCCGCTTCAGCGACGAGGATGGCGAAGAACATTCCAAACAGGCTCACCAGCAGGCAGACGATGGTGAAGCGGCGAGCAAGCATTGGGTCGGTCTCCTTCAACACGCCGGAGAATGCCCTGATGCAACTGAACCGGCTCTGATGGCGGCGTTCATCTGCGGTTCAAGATGATTGACGGGGTTTCGACGGCGCCGGCGTCGGTTGGATAGCCCCCGGCCTCCATCGAGCATCACCGGCGCAGGATGTGTCGACAAAACGAAAACGGGGCCCGTCGGGGCCCCGTCATCAGGTCGGAAGATGCGCTCGATCAGAGCTTGTGCCAGGTCTGGCTCTTGCAGATCAGCCCGCCGAGCACGCAGCCGCTCATCTTGAGAGAGGTGCCCGACAATGTCGCCTTGCCCGAATAGGTCTTGTCGTTTGCCGGATCGGTGATGTTGCCGGCATATTTGTTGTCGCCCGTCGCCTTGAGCGAGCCGATGGTCTTGCCGGCATATTTGCCGGACTTGAGCGTGATGGAAAACGAGCCGCCGCCAGCGATGGCTGCGGTGTCGCCGGCCTGCGTCTTCCAATTGCCCTCGATCGGATCGGCCCAGGCCGCACCGGCCATGATCAATGTGGCCGCAAGGGCCAGGCTCACTCTTCGAAACATGTCTTCCTCCCTTTAGATGTCCGGCCGGATGCTCCGCCTCGCCGGTCTGCCGCTTACGCAAACGTAAGCTAATCCAGCTCCCGGCAAAACAAAAGCGGTGCCGCAACGGAAGACTTTCGGATTTTGAAGGGCCCCGAATGCGCCTCCTGGCCAAGGAAATGAAACGATCGGCGTATCGCCTTTGTCTCCTGTGGTTAGCGAAGTCTTGAATTGGCATCGGGAAATTTTCGTCAAATTTGACGCAAGCAGGCTGAATTGCTGGCTTTGTATCCTTAACGAATTTCCGCGTTTACCTCTTGTTTTAGCTTTGTTTTCCTCAAATTAAGCACGCCATTTAACGACGGATTCAAGCCTGCACGGCATTCTCGAAAGCATCGGAAGAGCAGCCGCCAAGGACGAAAGAAGGCAGCTCTCGGGAGCCTGACAGGGGCCGGAAACAGGGGATTGAAATGGCACGTTTTGAAATGCTTGAAGCAGGTTTCGGCGCCATGGGGGCAACTGCCCAGGCCGACATCCTTTTCGAACTGGGCATGATGTATGCGACCGGCCGCGATTGCGAGACCGATGTCGTTGCCGCCCACAAATGGTTCAACATCGCCGCCATCAAGGGCTCGGCCCGCGCCGCGGAACTGCGCTCGGAACTGTCGGCGGCCATGTCGAAGGTCGAGATCGCCACGGCGCTTCGCGAAGCCCGCGAATGGATGACCATGCACTGAAATCTGCCAATCGCAGACAGGCCTATCGAAGACAGGGAAGCTCCGGGATCAAGGCCGCACAGACGGCCGGACCCGGCGAAATTGAAGGCCGCGCAAGACGGTCACGAGGGCAAGAGAAAGAACGCGGCAGGCCGCAAGGCCCAGTCGTGCGCGACACAGGGAAGCTGAGCGGGATTTTTAGGGGCGGGGCGCCTGGAGATTGCTCGACGGGCAAAAAAGCCACGACCAGCCGGAACAAGGCTGGCGTGGCTTTTTGCGTGGATGACGTCTTGCAGGCCCAATCGAGCGGCGCCAATGCGCCTAGACAGGCCGAATGAAGGATGAAATTGTCCCGCCTCTCTGGAAGAAGCGTGGCCGGGGCGGCCGCGCGTGAGTGGAGGAGTTCTACCATCATGAAAAAATTGAGTATTTTGAACGCGGCCATATTCGGCCTGATGATGAGCACGCCGGTCGCATTCGCCGACGATATCACCTTTGCGGTGATCGGCCCGATGACCGGACAGCTCGCCACCATCGGCGATCAGTTCAAGCAGGGCGCACAGGCCGCTGCCGATGCGATCAACGCCGCTGGCGGCGTCAACGGGTCGATGATCAAGCTTGATATCGAAGACGACCAGTGCGATCCCAAGCAGGCGGTGTCGGTTGCCAACCGCGTCGTCGCCGATGGCGTCAAGTTCATCGACGGCCATGCCTGCTCGGGTTCGAGCATTCCGGCCTCGGCCGTCTATGCCGAAGCCGGCGCGCTGATGATGAGCCCGGCTTCTTCCAACCCGGTGCTGACCGACGCGGCCGCCAAGGCCGGCTGGCCGACGATCATGCGGCTTTATACGCGCGACGATGCGCAGGGCGCCTTCATCGGCCCATGGATCGCCAAGAAGTTCGCCGGCAAGAATGTCGTCGTCCTGCACGACAAGAGCGCCTACGGACAGGGCGTGGCTGACGCCGTCAGGGCAACGATGAATGCCGGCGGCCTCAAGGAGGTCTATTATGACGGCATCAACGCTGGCGAGAAGGACTATTCGGCTCTCGTCACCAAGCTCAAGGACTTGAAAGCCGACGTCGTCTATTTCGGCGGCTACCATCCTGAAGCTGGCCTGATCCTGCGTCAGTCGGCGGAACAGAACCTGAAGTTCCAGCTGATCATGCCGGACTCCATCGCCTCGCCGGAATTCTGGCAGGTCGCTGGCCCGGCCGGCGAGGGCACCATGTTCGTCTTCCCGTCGGATCCGCAGGCAAAGCCGGAAGCCAAGGCAGCCGTCGAGAAAATCAAGGCCGGCGGTTTCGTGCCGGAGGGCTTCACGCTGTTCTCATACGCCACCATCCAGGCATTCGCCGAAGGCATCAAGCGTGCCGGCAGCGACGATCCGGCCAAGGTTGCCGAGGCGCTGAAGAACGGCACGCCGATCAGCACCGTCGTCGGTAATGTCACCTTCGACGAGAAGGGCGATCTCAAGAATGCCAGCTACGACATCAACCAGTGGCATGACGGAAAATATGCGCCGATCGCGCAGTAATCGCCGGCCCGGCGACTGAATAGCATAGAGAAATGGCCGGGTTCGTCCCGGCCATTTTGTTGTTTACCTTCAAACCGTCAGCTGGCTACAGCGGTCGGGATAGCTTGTTCCTCGAAGAATCGCACCAGCACTGTCCCGTCGGTCACCTGCGCGCCCTCGGTGGCAATCTCGGCGATCACGCCGTCATGCGGCGCGGCGATGGTATGTTCCATCTTCATCGCCTCCAGGATCAGCAGCGGTTGGCCCTTGATCACGGCATCGCCCTTTCCCACGCGCACCAGCTTGACAAGTCCCGGCATCGGCGCGCGCAGGCTGCCTGAACCCGCCGCTGCCTCGTCGGCCCGTGCCAGCGGGTCCGGCACCGTAAAGGTGTAGCCGACGGCGCCTTCGAACACGGTGATGTGGCCTGGCCAGCGGGCGAGGCGTGGTGTTGAGCGAAAATCATGCGAATTGGTGTCGTCATAGGGCTTGTCCAGCGTCACCTGGAACCGCCCGTCATGCCGCACCGAAACTTTCGCCACGATTTCGTCTTCGCCAAACTTCAATCGTGTGCGTCGCGCCACGCTGTGGAAATGCGCATAACCGGCAAGCGACGACCACGGATCGTTGGGTGACGGCGATGCTCCGGCGCCGGAGGCCGCAACGGCCGCGGCAGCGATGGTTTCACCGGTCGGCGGCGCGACCTCGGTCAGCGCCGTCTGGTGCCTGGCGATCAGGCTGGTGTCGACATCGCCTGCGGCGAAATCCGGATCGGCGGCGAGAGCGGCAAGAAAGGCGGTGTTGACGGTCGAGCCGGCGACCTCGGTTCGCGACAGCACTGCACCGAGAGCTTCGAGAGCCGCCTGCCTGTCCGTTGCGTGGACGACCAGCTTGGCAATCATCGGGTCGTAATAGGGCGAGATGGCGTCACCCGCTCGCACGCCAGTCTCGATGCGCATCGTGGCGCCTTGCGGGGCCGCATCCGGAAATTTCAGATGATGCAGCGTACCGGTCGCCGGCAGGAACCCTTTTGCCGCGTCCTCGGCATAGATGCGCGCCTCGAAGGCATGGCCGACGAGCGCGATCTCGCTTTGCGTCTTGGGCAGCTTTTCGCCTGACGCGACCCGCAACTGCCACTCGACCAGGTCGGTGCCGGTGACCATTTCGGTGACCGGGTGCTCGACCTGCAGACGGGTGTTCATCTCCATGAACCAGAAGCGGTCGGCCTTCAGGCCCTGCGAGGCATCGACGATGAACTCGATGGTGCCGGCGCCTGAATAATTGATCGCTTTGGCGGCCTTCACCGCCGCCTCCGTCATCGCCTTGCGCAAAGCGGGCGTCATGCCGGGCGCCGGCGATTCCTCGATCACCTTCTGGTGGCGGCGCTGCGCCGAGCAATCGCGCTCGTAGAGATGCACGACATTGCCCAAATTGTCGCCGAAGACCTGCACTTCGACATGGCGCGGCTTGTCGACATATTTTTCGACCAGCACACGGTCGTCGCCGAACGCGGCTTTCGCCTCGCGCCGTGCGCTGGACAACGCCTCGGAAAACTCATCGGGATGCTCGACCCGGCGCATGCCCTTGCCGCCGCCGCCGGCGCGCGCCTTGATCAGTACGGGATAGCCGATCTCGCGCGCCTTGGAGGCAAGCAGCACGATCTCCTGCGCCTCGCCATGATAGCCCGGCACGACCGGCACGCCGGCCTTTTCCATCAGCCGCTTGGCGGCGTCCTTCAGTCCCATGGCACGGATAGAGGCCGCGGATGGGCCGATGAAAATAAGCCCCGCCGCTGTCACCTGGTCGACGAAATCGGGATTTTCCGACAGGAAGCCGTAGCCGGGATGAATGGCTTGCGCACCCGTTGCCAGGGCCGCCGCGATGATCTTGTCGCCGCGCAGATAGCTTTCGCCGACGGGCGAGGCGCCGATATGCACCGCCTCGTCGGCCATCTCGACATGCAGGGATTTTGCGTCGGCATCCGAATAGATGGCGACGGTACGCACGCCCAGCTTCCGAGCCGTACGGATGACACGGCAAGCGATCTCGCCGCGGTTGGCGATCAGGATCTTGGCGAACATGGAGCCTCCGCATGTAAGGTTCGAAGTCCATGGGAAGCATGGCGCTTGAACACCCCCCTCTGTCCGGCAGGACAGAGGGGGGGGCTGTCCCGCGAGCCTTTTAAGCCCTCGGAGTAAACCTCTCCCTTACCAGGGAAGTGCTCTACCTTGCGGTCGGCTGTACCTACTTCGAGGCCGCGATCTCGCAACTGCCGCCGGTCGTGACTTTGTAGTGGCCGCGGGTGGACTGACAGGATTTCATCGCCAACTCTTCGGCCGTTTTTTGAGATGGTGCGTTGAGGTGGCCGCCGCAAACTATGTACGACGACATTATCCGTGCGTAGGGAGTGGTTGCGTACGCTGAATGGCCACCGGCCGCGACATAGGCCTTGTAGGCCTTGGTGCAGGGATCCTTGGGATTTCGCGGCAGGTACGGCGGGAAACGCTTGTCTCCCTCGCTTCCCGCCAATGAGCCGGCCATGCCCGCGCCGCACGCCGCGATCGTCAGCAATCCGGCCAATATCGCCATGGCTGTTCGCTTGGAATTCGTGGATTTCATTTTGTCTTCCCCAAGGAGAAAAACCGGGCGCGTTCCGGTCTATTTGGACGCGGCGATGCTGCAGGCGCCGGCGACGGTAACCTTGTATTTGCTTTTGCTGGCCTGACAGGATTTCAGTGCCAGTTCCGCCGCCGCCTTTTGTGACGATGCATTCAGCTTCACGCCGCAAACGAAGTACTCGGTCGCCGGAACGATTGGCGTCGCCGCGAAAGCCGAATGGCCTGCGGCTGCGAGATACGCTGCATAGGCCTTCCCGCAGCCCCCGGTGGTTCCTATAGGAATGGTCACCGGGTAGCGCACGTCGCCCCTGCTGCCTGCCAGCGATCCGGCCATGGCAGCGGTGGAGGCCGCCACCATCAGCAAGCCTGCCACTATGGGGGTGGCTGCTCGTTTGCAGGTCCCGGATTTCATTCTGCTTCCCCCATTCGCAAAAAAGTCTCGGCCGGTTGCTTATTTCGATGACGAGATTGCGCAGCCGCCACTCGCGGTCTTGAGCTTCCACCGTGTCAAGCCGGCCTGGCAATTGCGCAGCGCCGTCTCTTCCGCCGCCTTCTGGGACGGCGCGTTGAGCTTCGTCCCGCAGATGATGTAGAGGTCGACAACGCGCGAATAAAAGGTTGTGGCGTAGGCCGAATGGCCGCTCGCCGCGACGTAACCCTTGTAGGCAACGTTGCATTCGCCCGAACCCAAGGTCGGCGGAAAACGCACGTCTCCCTTGCGTCCTGCGAGCGATTCCGCCGAGCTGATGCCGGTCGCCGTTAATATTAGAAATGCGGAAAGTATCGAAGCAGCCGTTCCCTGGCAATATTTCAGTTTCATTTCCAGCCCGTCCCCATTGCCCCATGCTGGATAAACAGTAGCGAATATTTTGTCCCCCCGCCAGTTCACTGTTTGAGATTCGAAGCCGCCTATACTGGCCAATCGCTTGGTCCATACAGTTCAGCCTTTTCACACGGCAGCAACGGCCTGCCGGTATAGTTCCGCCGTTTGGCTGTCGAAGTTGACCGTCCATTCTCACATCCGAAACACGCCAAAGCGCGTGTCCTCGATTTCGGCGTTGAGCGCGGCCGACAGGCTGAGCGCCAGCACGTCGCGCGTCTTCGCAGGGTCGATGATGCCGTCGTCCCAGAGGCGTGCGGACGAATAGAGCGGATGGCCCTCATGCTCGTATTTCATCAGGATAGGCTTCTTGAATTTCGCCTCTTCCTCGGCGCTCCATTCTCCGCCCTTGCGCTCGATGCCTTCGCGTTTGACCATGGCAAGCACCGTTGCCGCCTGTTCGCCGCCCATCACCGAGATGCGGGCGTTCGGCCACATCCACAGGAAGCGCGGTGAATAGGCGCGGCCGCACATGCCGTAATTGCCGGCGCCGAACGAACCGCCGATGATGACAGTCACCTTCGGCACCCTGGCGGTGGCAACCGCCATCACCAGCTTGGCGCCATCCTTGGCGATGCCGCCTGCTTCATATTTTCGACCGACCATGAAGCCGGTGATGTTCTGCAGGAAGACCAATGGAATTTTGCGCTGGCAGCACAGTTCGATGAAGTGCGCGCCCTTCAGCGCGCTTTCGGAAAACAGCACGCCGTTGTTGGCGATGATGCCGACCGGCATGCCATGGAGATGGGCAAAGCCGGTGATCAGCGTGGTGCCGTAATTCTGCTTGAACTCGTCGAATTCGGAACCGTCGACGACGCGCGCGATGACCTCGCGCGCGTCATAGGGCTGGCGCAGGTCGGTCGGCACGATGCCATAAAGTTCATCCGCCGGATGAAGCGGCGGAATCGCTCTCCTAGAGTTCAGGCTTACAGTCTTGTTCCGATTCAGGTTCTTGACGATGCGCCGACAGATGGCGAGGGCATGGTCGTCGTCCAGCGCATAGTGGTCGGCAACACCGGAAAGCCTGGTGTGCACATCCGCACCGCCGAGATCCTCGGCACTGACATCCTCGCCCGTCGCCGCCTTCACCAGCGGCGGGCCGCCGAGGAAGATGGTTGCCTGGTTGCGCACCATGATCGTCTCGTCGGACATCGCCGGCACATAGGCGCCGCCCGCCGTGCACGAACCCATGACGCAGGCGATCTGCGGAATGCCTGATGCCGACATGTTGGCCTGGTTGTAGAAGATGCGGCCGAAATGCTCGCGGTCGGGAAACACCTCGTCCTGGTTGGGCAGATTGGCGCCGCCGCTGTCGACGAGGTAGATGCAGGGAAGATTGTTCTGCAGCGCGATCTCCTGCGCCCGCAAATGCTTCTTCACGGTCAGCGGATAATAGGTGCCGCCCTTCACGGTGGCGTCGTTGACGACGACCATCACCTCGGTGCCTTCGACGCGGCCGATGCCGGCGATCATGCCGGCCGAAGAGATCTCCTCGCCATACATCGACCATGCCGCGAACTGGCCGATCTCGAGGAAGGGTGAGCCGACATCCAGCAATTGCGCAAGGCGCTCGCGCGGCAGAAGCTTGCCGCGCGAGACATGGCGCTCACGCGCTTCCTCCGAACCGCCGAGCTCGACGGTGGCAGCCTTCTCCGCAATGTCGGCGACCAGCGCCCGCATGCGTTCGGCATTGGCACGGAAGGTTTCGGAGGAGGGGGAGATCTGGGTTTGCAACGTGGCCATACCTACACCCCCTCCGCCATGATCTCGCGGCCGATCAGCCAGCGGCGGATTTCGCTGGTGCCGGCGCCGATCTCGTAGAGCTTGGCGTCGCGCAACAGGCGGCCGGTTGGATAGTCGTTGATGTAGCCGTTGCCGCCAAGCAGCTGAATGGCGTCGAGCGCCATCAGCGTCGCCTTCTCGGCGGCAAACAGCACGCAGCCGGCGGCATCCTTGCGCGTCGTCTGGCCACGATCGCAGGCGGCGGCGACGGCATAGACATAGGCGCGCGCGGCATTCAGCGTCGTGTACATGTCGGCCAGCTTGCCCTGCACCAGTTGGAACTCGCCGATCGCCTGTCCGAACTGCTTGCGCTCATGCACATAGGGGATTGCCACGTCCAGGCACGCCGCCATCAGGCCGATCGGGCCGCCGGCAAGCACCGTGCGCTCATAGTCTAGGCCAGACATCAGTACTTCGACGCCGCGCCCTTCCTCATGCAGCACGTTGTCGAAGGGCACCTCGACATCCCTAAACACCAGCTCGCCGGTGTTGGAGCCGCGCATGCCGAGCTTGTCGAGCTTTTGCGCCACGGAAAATCCGGCAAAAGCCTTCTCGACGATGAAGGCGGTGATGCCGCGCGATTTCTGGTCCGGATCCGTCTTGGCATAGACCACCAGCGTCTCGGCGTCCGGCCCGTTGGTGATCCACATCTTGGTGCCGTTGAGCACGTAGCGGTCATTGCGCTTTTCGGCGCGCAGCTTCAGCGAGACGACGTCCGAGCCGGCGCCGGATTCCGACATCGCCAGCGCGCCGACTCGCTCGCCCGAGCACAGCGGCGGCAGGTATTTTTCCTTCTGCGCCTGCGTCGCCCAGCGGTTGATCTGGTTGACGCAGAGGTTGGAATGGGCACCGTAGGAGAGGCCGACCGAGGCCGAAGCGCGCGAAATCTCCTCGACGGCGATCACATGGGCGAGATATCCCATGCCGCTGCCGCCGAAATCGGGGTCGGCGGTGATGCCGAGCAGGCCGAGCGCACCGAATTCGCCCCACAGATGCACCGGGAATTCATTCGAGCGATCGATGTCGGCGGCGATCGGCGCGATCCGGTCCTGGGCAAAGCGCCGCACCATGTCGCGCAGCGCCTCGATCTCTTCGTCATGCCCGAAGCTGAGCGTGTTGGTGTACATTTTTCTCCTCCCTGCGCATGACCCCGAAAATCGACTTTGATTCGAAAAGGGATCATGCGCAAAATCAAAATGCTGCAGCGTCCTTTGCGCGTCCGAAGGGACGCGCGGCGCTGTAGGCGTCGATCTTCGCGCCGACGAGCCGCATTGTCATTGAAAGATATGTTGTGGTCACTTCAGCGATCGACAGCCGTTCGCCCGGCCGAAACCAGACGATGACGCCGGTCATCATCTGGATCAGCGCCATGGCGGTCAGCCCGGTGTCGTCGATGCTGAAGGTGCCCGTCTCGGCGCCGTCGCGCAGGATGGTGCGCAGCTCCTTCTCGTAGGCAGTGCGCATGCGCAGGATCTGCGTCAGCCTTTCCGGCGACAGGCTGCGCAATTCCATGTTCGACACATGCGTGGCGTGCCGTCGCTCGATGTGGAAAGTGATGTGGTTTTCGACATAGGCCGAAAGCCGCTGCACGGGATCCGCATTAACCGGGCGAGCTGTTTCCCACGCTTCGGTCAAACCTTCCATGTGCTCGCGCATCAGCGTGAACAGAAGCTCTTCCTTGGTCGGAAAGTAGCGGTAGAGTGCGGCCGCCTGTACGCCGACCTCGGCGGCGAGCTGTCGCATCGACATCGCCTCGTAGCCAAAACGCGCGATCAGATTGACCGCCGCCTCACGAATGGTCGCTTCGGTCTTTTCGCCATCAGACCCGGCGGTGCGTGCCATGTCAGCTCCTCTGCGGAGCAATAATAAAACGAACGTTTAATTAATTCAAGGCGCTCAATCCAAATCCGCCTTCATGCCACGATCCTGAACCCAACAGAGGCGTTGTCTGCCTCCAACTCCTCGACGTCGACCTTGGAAACCAAAGCCCCGGCCGGCCCTTTCCAGAGGCGCTCGATCATTGTCGAGACCTCCTCATCGAGGCCTGCGATCTCGGCCGTTACGGACCCGTCCGCTTCATTGCAAACCCACCCCGCAAGACCAAGGCCCGTGGCCTCATCCCGGGCCCAGGCTCTGAAGCCGACGCCTTGCACGTTGCCGTAGACCCAGCCATGAATCTCTCCAAGCCTGTCTCGTTTTGAATCTGGCGCACGGCCTGAGGAATGCAACCTGCGCGCGGACGCAATAGCTGGGCCTTCCGGCTTTAGCTGGCCTTCTGGCCTTGAATTTAATTGACTCAGTCCACTAATTTAGGAAAATGGAACTGCTTTATTAGGAGCTGGCCGCAAATGTTGGACGAACGCAACGCATTGGTGGCCGATGTCCGGCGCTTCAATCGCTTCTACACGCGCACTGTCGGCCTTCTCGACGAGACGCTGACACAAAGTGCATTCACTTTGACCGAGGCGCGCGTGCTGTTCGAACTGGGTCACCGCAGCAACCCGGCTTCCGCCGAAATCGCCGGCGAGCGAGGTTTCCTGGTTGGGGCTTTTCGGCTGGAGAATGGCCCGGCGGCCTCCGAAATATCGAGACAGTTGCGTGTCGATGCCGCCTATCTGACGCGGATCCTGCGCAAGTTCGCGGGCCAGGGGCTGACCGAGGCCAGAACGGACCCGGCTGACCGGCGCCGAAGGGTCCTCTCGCTGACCGCAAGGGGCGAGGCAGCGCTTGCCAGGCTGCAGGCGGCGGCCGATCGGGATACGGCGCGGCTGATCGAAAGCGTACCCGACGACAGGTTGCATGAACTGCGCAGCGCCTTGCGCAAGGCGGGGGAATTGCTGGGTGATCCCACCCGTGAAAGCGGCGAGGTGACGTTGCGGCCGCACCGCGTCGGCGATGTCGGCTGGGTCGTGCAGCGCCAGGCCCAACTTTATGCCGAGGAATATGGCTGGACGATCGAGTTCGAGGCCATGCTCGCCGAGATCGGCGCCGATTTCATTCGCAATTTCGTGCCCGGCCGCGATTTCTGCTGGATCGCCGAGCGCGGTGGTCAGCCGGTCGGCGCGGTGTTCCTGGTTCATCAGGATGACAAGGTGGCCAAGCTGAGAATGCTGCATGTCGAGGCGTCGGCGCGCGGCTTCGGCATCGGCAAACGACTGGTGGCGGAATGCGTGAACCAGGCCCGGGCTTGCGGCTACGCCAAGCTGGTTCTGTGGACCAACGACATCCTCGTTGCGGCGCGCGCGATCTACGAACGTGCCGGCTTCAGGCTGGTCTCGCAGGAGCACCACCGCAGCTTCGGCAAGGATCTGACCGGCCAGACCTGGGAAATGGATTTGTAGGCGGCTTTTGCTGCCGGTTGCGCGCCAGCGGTATCCTAATTGCCCCGCGCTGCCGCCAAAGCACCGGGAAGTTCCTCGGCAAAAATGTCGAGCTCGTGATCGAGGCCGACGCTGACGCGGATGCAGCGGTCGAGCCGTGGCACCATCGGCTTGCGGATGAAGACGTCGCGCGACAGCAGGGCTTGCAGAACTTTCAGCGCGAAGGCGCCGTCGCCGCAGCAATCGATGGTGACGAAATTGGTCGCCGACGCCAGTGGCTTCAGCCCGTTCGCCTCGGCAATGCCGGCGATGCGTCGGCGGCCGGCCGCGACCCGCGCCACCACGCTTTGCAGATAGTGCTGATCGGCGAGCGCCTCGACGCCGGCGATCTGCGCCATGCGGCTGACGCCGTAATGGTTGCGGATCTTCTCGAAGTCGCGGATCACCTGGGCCTCGGCGATCGCATAGCCGCAGCGTATGCCCGCCAGCCCGTACGCCTTCGAGAAGGTTCGCATGCGGATGACGTTTGGCCTGGAGATATCGATCGGCGGCAGCGCCGAGGCCGGCCCGAGTTCGCCATAGGCCTCGTCGAGCACCAGCATGGTGGTTTCCGGCAGCGCCTCGATGAAGCGGATGATCTCGCTCGCCTCCCACCAACTGCCCATCGGATTGTCGGGGTTGGAGAGATAGACCAGCGGGGCCCTGTCCCTGCGCACCGCCGCCAGCAGGCCATCCAGGCTTTCCCGGTCGTTCTCGTAAGGGACCGTCACCAGTCGTCCGCCGACACCGGCGATGTGGAAGTTGAAGGTCGGATAAGCGCCGAGCGATGTGACCACAGCATCGCCGGGTGCCACATACATGCGTGCCACCAGAGCGAGCAGGCCATCTATGCCTTCGCCGACAACGACGTTCTCAGCTTTTACGCCGTGATGCGCGGCCGCCGCCACCTTCAGATCGTGATTGTCGGGATCGCAATACATCCACATGTCGCCGGCGATCTCGGCCATGCGGGCGATGACGCGCGGCGAGGGACCAAAGCTGCTCTCATTGGCGCCGATGCGGGCGCGAAAAGCGCGGCCACGCTCGCGCTCCTGCGCTTCGGGGCCGACAAACGGCACCGTCGAGGGAAGCGCTGCGATGAGCGGCATGAGGGGAGGGCGCTGGTGCATGGTGGAAGCTCGCTTGAAAGGGCCTTCTTGCTAGCGCGCCGGATGGGTCGGTGCAAGTTGCCGCTGGGCAGATCCGTAACGCTGGATTCTTTCGGCCGCTTTTGCTAGCGAGACGTGATGAACAACCGTCTGCCGCCTGCCTGGTCCAAACACCTCAAGGTCCAAACCGGGCCGAAACCCAAATTCCCGCAGCCAAATCTGCGCAACGCAAATTCGCTTTCGCCTGCGCAGGCAGACGATGCGTTGCTGGAGCAGGCGTATCAGTTTCAGCAGGCCAAGCGGCTTAACGAGGCTCAGGACCTATGCCTTCGGGTGCTGGCGCGCACGCCTAACCATCCGCTCGCCCTGTATATTTTGGGGACCGTGTGCCTGGGCTACGACGATGAGGCGGCCTTGCGATATTTCGCACGAGCGGTCGGCGAGGAACCAAAAAACCCCTACTACCACCTTGGTTTGGCTTCGGCCTATGTGAAGGTCAGTGAATATTCACCGGCAATCGAGCATATGCAGTATGCCTTGGAGTTGCAGCCAGGTCTCATCGAAGCGCTTTGTGCATTGGGGGACGCTTATATCCAGTTTGATAAACCCGACATGGCTTTGCCGCTCTATGAGAAGGCGCTGAAGATCAACCGCGATCATCCCAAAGTGCGGATAGGACTGGCCAGCGCGCTCAGCAGCCTGGGGCGCATGGACGAGGCCGCCGCCTTTCTTAAAGAAGCAATCGAACGTCGCATCGCAATGCCGACTGCCTACAACGACCTTGTACAGACGCAAAAGTTCACCGAAGAGCCAAAGGAACTACAATCCATCGTTGGTGAACTCGGCAATCCCAAGCTTGATCTGGACGGCGTAGAGAAGCTCCATCTGGCGGCCGGCAAGGTGCTGAACGACCTCAAGCGCTATAAGGATGCATTCGGCCATTTCAACAAGGCCAAACAGGCCTCGGGCCGCTACTTCGATATCGACCAATACCGTCGGTGGGTAGATTCACTGATTGAGACCTTCACGCCTGAGATGCTGGCTGCCAGGTCGGGTTACGGAAATCCTTCGGAAGTTCCTGTGTTCGTGGTCGGCATGCCGCGCTCGGGAACGACACTCACGGAACAAATTTGCGCAAGTCATCCCGATGTCCATGGCGCAGGGGAACTAAGCAAACTCAGAAGAGTCGCGAATGCGATCGACCTCAGAAAGTCATCGGCCGGGAGGCTAAACCATGCGATGGCGTCGATCACAGAACACCTGTCCGGAACACTGGCCGAAGAGCACCTGACCTATCTGAGGGAGCGAGCGCCTGCCGCGCTTCGGATCGTGGATAAGATGCCTCATAATTTTGAGCTGATCGGTCTTATCGCCGTTCTCTTTCCCAACGCGCGAATCATTCATTGCCGTCGTGACGCCATCGACAATTGCGTCTCTTGTTTTGTCCAGAAATTCGGCGAGGGGCACAGCTACAACACCGACCTGAAGACACTCGGCCTGTACTATCGAGAATATGACCGCCTGATGCAGCATTGGAACGAGGTTTTCCCGAACCTGATCTTCGAAAATCAGTACGAGACGCTGGTCGACGATCAGGAAGCGCAGTCACGCCGCCTCATCGATTACCTTGGGCTGCCCTGGGATGACGCCTGCCTGCGCTTTTTCGACAGGGATGGTTCGGTCAACACACCCAGTCGCTGGCAGGTTCGCCAACCGATCTACAAATCGTCGGTCAAGCGCTGGAAGAATTATGAAGGCGAGATCCAGCCACTCATCGATGCTTTGGGCGACTTGGCGGACACGTAACTCAGACCAGTCCTGCGTTCCGCTCATGCGCGCACGTCTCCTCGATTTGGTTGGCACTGCTGAGAAATAGAGCTGAAGAAGCTTACGGATGCGCGTGATTCCGCACCCGATGATCCCAACACAATCGCTCGGTTGGTCAATTGATTCTGCTGGTCGACACGCTCGAAGTGCTTGGCGCGAAAACTCACGCACTGCCGGACTGCCGGAGCTGCCGGGGCTCGGCTTCGTCGGCTGGCTATTGTCGCTCGCAAACCTTCAAGAAGTGCAGGGGCTCGGTCTCGGGGCGGCTCAACTGCATTTGACGAGTCTCTCGGAACCCGGCGTAAAAAACCCGGCGGTTGCCCGCCGGGTTTTCGATTTCGACAAGTCGAAATATATTAGAACGAGCGCTGGAAGCGGAGGAGGCCGCCGATGCTGTTCTTCTTGTCGGCCGGTGTGAACGATGGGTTAACATAGTTGACATCGCCAAATCGGCCTGCATGGAGGTAGTCGACTTCGGCCGTGACCGTGAAGCCCGGCACAACGTCGTAAGCGATGTTCGCGGCAACGCCGACGTTCTTCCAATCGTCAGCAGACACCTGAGCGTTGAACGAGGTTTTTTCGTTGAACTTGTAGGTGCCACCGCCCCACACTGCCCAATTGCCACCCCACATCTTGTAGAAGCCGCGACCGTTGGCGTCGACATGATTGCTGAGGTTATCGTTGAGATTGTCGTCCGAACCGTAGCCGCCCATGATGAACAGCGAGAGTTCGTTGGAGACGTTCACATCCAGGCGAACCTTGCCGGCCACTTCTTCGTAATTGCTGTCATAGGCGACGACACCGGTGATGGCGCCCCAGCCCTGCGTGTACTTCACGCCGCCGACGACATGCGGAACATAGCTGTCGATCGTGTCATTGGCGTTACCTTCTTCCAGCGAGACCACTGCCGAGAAGCCGTTGCCGGCGTCGAAGTAGTACTGGACGACGTTGGTGTCGAAATCGCCGTAGGGAACGAGCGTGTCGTTGATGACGTTGCCGGCGTAGCCGACGAACGTATCGAAGGCCGATTCGTCCTTACCGACGCGCAGGCCGCCGAGCTGGA
>NZ_JBVVQG010000021.1:0-95777 GCF_055811095.1 Mesorhizobium sp. WSM4833 | reverse complement strand
CCCGCCCGCGCGCGCGGGCCCCCGCCCACCGCGCCCGCCCCCGCCGCGCGCGCGCGCCCGACGCCACCGACCGGGCCCCCGGGGCCCCTTGGCCCGCGGGGGGCGGGCCGCGCTGGCGTTTTTCCGTGGGTTCCATGGCGTCATTCTCGACCGATTTCGCCAAATGCACAATGAAAAAATTTTTCACCAAAATCGCAGGCCGGATTCCTGGAAAACGAAAAATCCAATAAAATCAGCATATAGCCGTTGTTTTCTCTAAATGAAAAAATATTCTGGAAAAATTGAAAAATAGCCGGCGTGCTGACATCCTCAGCCAATCCAACAATGACAAACCCGTGGAGGGCTGGAAAATGGCCAGGATGCGCGCAGTCGATGCCGCGGTTCTCGTTCTCGAAAAGGAAGGCATTTCCTGCGCTTTCGGCGTGCCGGGCGCGGCGATCAATCCGTTCTATTCGGCGCTGAAGGCGAGGGGAACGATCCGCCACGTGCTTGCCCGTCACGTCGAGGGCGCCTCGCACATGGCGGAAGGCTTTACCCGGGCCAAGGCAGGCAATATCGGCCTGTGCATCGGCACTTCGGGTCCGGCCGGCACCGACATGATCACCGGGCTCTATTCGGCCGCTGCGGATTCCATTCCGATCCTGTGCATCACCGGCCAGGCGCCGCGGGCGCGGCTGAACAAGGAGGATTTCCAGGCCGTCGACATATCAGCCATTGCCGCGCCGGTCGCCAAATGGGCGGTCACGGTCATGGAGCCCTATCTCGTCCCCATGGCGCTGCAGAAGGCCTTTCACCTGATGCGCTCGTCGCGGCCGGGTCCGGTGCTGATCGACCTGCCGGTCGATGTCCAGCTGGCCGAGATCGAATTCGACATCGATGCCTATGAGCCGTTGACGCCGTTCAAGCCGGCCATGACGCGCGCCCAGGCCGAAAAGGCGTTGACCATGCTCAACGCCGCCGAAAAGCCGCTGATCGTCGCCGGCGGTGGCATCATAAACGCCGATGCGTCGGATTTGCTGATCGAATTCGCCGAGATTTCAGGCGTGCCGGTCATCCCGACCTTGATGGGCTGGGGCGCGATCCCCGACGACCACCGGCTGATGGCCGGCATGTGCGGGCTGCAGACCTCGCACCGCTATGGCAATGCGACGATGCTGGAAGCCGATTTCGTCTTCGGCATCGGCAACCGCTGGGCCAACCGTCACACCGGCTCCGTCGATGTCTATACCAAGGGCAAAAAATTCATCCATGTCGACATCGAGCCGACGCAGATCGGCCGTGTCTTCGCGCCGGATCTCGGCGTCGTTTCGGATGCTGGTGCTGCGCTGAAGATGCTGCTCGACGTCGCCACCGAGTGGAAGACGGCAGGCAGACTGCGCGACTGGTCCGGCTGGGCGAAGGAATGCCAAGCTCGCAAGAAGACGATGAAGCGCAAGACGCATTTCGACCAGGTGCCGCTGAAGCCGCAGCGTGTCTATGAGGAGATGAACAAGGCGTTCGGCCGCGACGTCACCTACGTCACCACGATCGGCCTGTCGCAGATCGCCGGCGCGCAGTTCCTGCATGTCTACAAGCCGCGCAACTGGATCAATTGCGGCCAGGCCGGCCCGCTCGGCTGGACCTTGCCGGCTGCCCTTGGCGTGCGCGCCGCCGATCCCGACCGGACCATCGTGGCGCTGTCGGGCGACTATGATTTCCAGTTCATGATCGAGGAACTGGCGGTCGGCGCCCAGCACAAGCTGCCCTATCTCCATGTCGTGGTGAACAACGCCTATCTCGGCCTGATCCGCCAGGCGCAGCGGGGTTTCTCGATGGACTTTGAGGTCGACCTTGCCTTCGAGAACATCAACCGGGCAGGCGATCCCGAGGCCGGCTACGGCGTCGACCATGTTGCCGTCGCCGAGGCCATGGGCTGCAAGGCGGTCAGGGTGCGCAAGCCGGAAGAGTTCGCCGGTGCCTTCAAGGAGGCGCAGCGGTTGATGAAAGAACACCGGGTTCCGGTTGTCCTCGAATTCATCCTCGAACGCGTCACCAACATCTCGATGGGCACCGAGATCGACAAGATCACCGAATTCGAGGACCTTGCCGAGAGCCACGAAGATGCGCCGACGTCGATCGTCATGCTGGATTAGGCTTGGCGGAGAAAAGGAGAAAAAGAATGCCGCGTTTTTCAGCCAATCTTTCGATGCTCTTTGGCGAGCATGAGTTCCTCGACCGTTTCGATGCCGCCGCCCGCGCGGGGTTCAAGGGTGTCGAATATATCGGCCCCTATGACCATGCGCCCGATGCCGTCGCCGCCCGGCTGAAGAAGAACGGCCTGACCCAGGTGCTGTTCAACCTGCCGGCCGGCGACTGGGGCAAGGGCGAACGCGGCATTGCCGTGCTGCCGGACCGCGTGCCGGAATTCCGCCAGGGGATCGCCAAGGCGATCACCTACGCGCAGGCGCTCGGCTGCCAGCAGGTCAATTGCCTGGCCGGCATCGCGCCCGCCGGCGCCGACCGCAAGGTGCTGGAGGACGTCTTTGCCGAAAACCTCGCCTTCGCGGCGGAAAAGCTGGAGCAGGCCGGCATCAGGCTGCTGATCGAGCCGATCAACACGCGCGATATCCCGGGCTTCTTTCTCAACTATTCCGATCAGGCGCTGGCGCTTATCGACCGTGTCGGGTCGAAGAACCTGTTCCTGCAATACGACATCTATCACATGCAGATCATGGAGGGGGATCTCGCCCGTACCATCGAGGTAAACCTCGACCGCATCGCGCATATCCAGCTTGCGGACAATCCAGGCCGTCACGAGCCGGGGACGGGCGAGATCAATTTTCCCTTCCTGTACGAGCACATCGACCGCATCGGCTATTCCGGGTGGATCGGGGCGGAATACAAGCCGAAGGCCGGGACGGAGGCTGGGCTGGGGTGGTTTCAAGCATTAGCCGGGCAGGGAAGTGCTGCGGCCTAGCCAACGCCGCGCCCCCTCATCCGGCCCTTCGGGCCACCTTCTCCCCGGTGGGGAGAAGAGACAGGCACCAACGTCGGCTTCTCTTCTCCCCTCGGGGGAAGATGGCCGCGCTAGCGGCCGGATGAGGGGGCGTTTCACACAAGCAACTGGAGAACCAAAATGGAAACCATCGGCTTCATCGGCCTCGGCATCATGGGCGCACCGATGGCGGGGCACCTGTTGGACGCGGGCTACAGGGTCATAGCCAGCGACCATCGATCGAAACTCTCAGCCGATCTCGTCGCCAAGGGCCTAACGTCAGTCACCGGCCATGCTGCCGTGGCGAAGGCCGCCGGCATCATCATTCTGATGGTGCCCGACACACCGCAGGTCGCCGATGTGCTGTTTCACGAGAACGGCGTCGCGTCCGGTCTGACCAAAGGCAAGCTGGTCATCGACATGAGCTCGATCTCACCGATCGAGACCAAGATTTTTGCTGGGAAAATCAACGGTCTAGGCTGCGACTATCTCGACGCGCCGGTCTCGGGCGGCGAGGTTGGCGCCAAGGCGGCGTCGCTCACCATCATGGTCGGCGGCGAGGAGAAACCCTTCGAGCGCGCCAAGCCCGTGTTCGAGAAGATGGGCAAGAACATCACCCTGGTCGGCCCCAACGGCGTTGGCCAGACCACCAAGGTGGCCAACCAGATCGTCGTCGCGCTGACTATTGAAGCCGTCGCCGAAGCGCTTGTTTTTGCTTCGAAAGCCGGCGCGGATCCGGCCAAGGTCAGGCAGGCGCTGATGGGCGGGCTGGCGGCTTCGCGCATTCTGGAAGTGCATGGCGAGCGTATGGTCAAGCGCACCTTCGCCCCGGGTTTTCGGATCGAACTGCACCAGAAGGATCTGAGCCTCGCGCTGGAGGGCGCGAAAGCGCTCGGCGTGTCGCTGCCCAACACGTCCACCACGCAGCAGCTGTTCAACGCCTGCGCGGCCAATGGCGGCGCCAAGGAGGATCATTCGGCACTGGTCAGGGCGCTGGAGAGGATGGCCGATTTCGAGGTCGGCAGCGAGGCAGCCGGCACCCGGGGCAAAGCGGCATAGGTCAGGAGAGGGCGGCGCAACGTTCCCAAGCCGCCAACTCCTGGCCCATCGAAGAACGGGTTCCGGCGTCTGTCGGGACCCGTTTCTCGTCGAGATGGTTTTTTGGCTTAGCCGCGCTTCAAAAATGCCCGTGCCACGTAAAGGCTGATCGCTGCGGCATTCGATACGTTGAGCGAATGGATGGCGCCGGGCATGTCGAGCCGCGCCAGCGTGGTCACCGTCTCGCGGGTCTTCTGGCGCAGGCCCTTGCCTTCGGCGCCCAGCACCAGGGCGATCTTTTCTCCGGCAAAGCTCTTTTCGAGTTCGGCCGGCGCGTCCGAATCAAGCCCGATGGTGCGAAAGCCGGCCTCGTGCAGCTGGCCGAGCGCTTCGGCGAGGTTCTTCACCTCGATCTGGTCGATGTGCTCCAGCGCGCCGGAGGCGGATTTCGCCAGCACGCCCGATTCCTGCGGGCTGTGGCGGGCGGTGGTGATCAGCGCGCCGGCGCCGAAGGCGACCGCCGAGCGCAGGATGGCGCCGACATTGTGCGGGTCGGTGATCTGGTCGAGCACCAGCACCAGCTTCGCGTCACCAAGCGCATCGAGCCGCTTGGCTTTAAGCGGCTCGGCCTCGATCAGCACACCCTGATGCACGGCATCCGACCCGGTGATCTTGTCGATATCCCTGGGTTCGACCAGTTCCGTCTTGAAGGGCAGGGCGGCGAGATCGGCGATTTCGAGGCGCTCGGCCGCATTGCGCGTCACCAGCATCTTCCTGATCTTGCGGCGCGGATTGTCGAGTGCGGCGCGAACCGTGTGCAGGCCGTAGAGCCGCACCAGTCCGTCCGCGGCATTTTCGCCCGGCGGAACCGGCTGTCGAGGCCGGAACGCCGGCGCGCCGCCGCTTTTCTCGTCGCGATAGGCGCGGCGCAGCTTGGCGTAATGGGTGTCTTTGGGGGTGTTGGTTTTATCGCTCATGGCTGGCTTCTATAGCGGTGTCCTCCGGCCAAGGATATGGCCCGCCGTCACAGCCGGCGAACAACATCGAAAAACGCTGGCTGCGCGGTTGACACCCAATGGCCTTGCCGCCATAAGGCGCTGCGCTGGTTTCGGAGAACACATAACTCGGGTCCGGATCGGCGTGAATGCCTCGTTGCATGGCTCCGGCGGCAGACTGGAGAGGTGCCCGAGTGGTTAAAGGGGACGGACTGTAAATCCGTTAGCTTAGCTTACGTTGGTTCGAATCCAACCCTCTCCACCACTGCCGGCCCGGAAGCCCTGAAACGCGACAAGAATCGGACCGGAAAGTGCATGGCGCTTTTCGGATGAATCCGGTACTTCAGGTAAGGCGCGGGTATAGCTCAGTGGTAGAGCAGCAGCCTTCCAAGCTGAATATGCGGGTTCGATTCCCGCTACCCGCTCCAGACACTCATCCCATCACCGGCAAGCCGAAGCACCGCGCACGAAGCGCAGCGCTCCAATTGTCGTGGCTGCGCCGCGTCAGCTGTTGAACGCGGATGCGACCTGGTGCTGCTGCGGCACCTGGCCGTTCGGCGTCAGCTTGTCGACGATGCCGGGCAGGGCGGTGGACAGTTGCTTGAGCAGTTCCTGCTCGTCCAGTCCGGTCCGTTGCGCGATCTCGCGGATGATCTGCGGTCCGATCGCGGCGCCAAGATCGTTGGCGTTGATCGACTGGTTCTGGCCGGTTCCGACCCAGGAGTCCGCGGTGTTGCCGTGACCGGCGTCCCGGAGCTTTTCGAGCAGTCCGCCCAAGCCGCCCAGCAGGCCACCGTCGGCGGATGTGGTTTCCGTCGGGACGGGGGCGGTCGGAGCGGGCACGGGAGACTGTTCCGGCTCTTCGGCACTTCTGCCGCTCAGCATCTTGCCGACCAGCAATGCGCCGAGTGCGATCATCAGAGGTTTGGTGATGTTGCCGCCGGGAACGGCGTTGTCAAAAAGTCCCATCGTGGATCCTCCATAGCGACCAAGGCCCGACCCCTCCTCAACAATGAAGCATTCGGGCGGAATTTCAAGCTGGCTTGAGGTTTTGACAATCATATGAAAATGTTCGGCTGGCGAGGGGATGGAGAGGAAAAAATGGGTATCATCAGCTGGATCATTCTCGGCGTGGTCGCCGGCTTCATAGGCAGCAAGATCGTCAACAAGACCGGCCAGGGTGTCATAATGGATATCGTGCTGGGCATCGTCGGCGCCATTGTCGGCGGGCTGATCTTCAGTGCCTTCGGCGCATCGGGCGTCACCGGTCTCAACATCTACAGCCTGATCGTTGCCGTCATCGGGGCGGTGGTTGTTCTGTGGGCCTACCATCAGTTCAGCGCAAGGCGGACGCTTTAGGCGCCTGCGGATCGTCTGAGGTTTCGAGTTTCTGAAGGCAAGACCGGCTTCAGGCCGGTATGCCCGGCAGTGGCTTGCCTATGGCATCGGGGCGGCGAAAACAAAGATCGGCGTTCCCGCAATGAAACGAGGCTAGGCGACGACGGCCAACCGGCGCTGGCGCTGATCCAGCGACACGATGGTCAGCCCGCTGCCGACGACCAGCAGGATGCCACAGACCGCCAGTGTGTTGGGGAATTGCCCGAACACCAGCAGGCCCGAAATGACCGCCCAGACGGTGAAGCAATAGTAGAACGGCGCCACGGCGCTGGTCGGTCCGACGCGATAGGCCATGAAGATGAAGAAGTGGCCGAAGATCAGGAAAAATCCAGCACCTGCCATCAGCAGCAGGTGATGCGCCCCGGGCATGACCCAGCGTTCGGAAACAAGATGCGCGGCGCCGGCGCCGATCAGCACCACCACGACGGCGGAAATCGCCACGATCATTCCCGGCACCTCGGCCGAGACCCGCCGGCCGGCTAGGTCGCGCGCCGCTGCAAGGGCTGCGTTGCCGAGCGCCAGCAGGGCATAGACCGAAATGCCTTGCATGGTCGGCTGCGCCACCATCAGCGCGCCGACGAAGCCGAGCCCGATCAGCGCCATGCGCCGGCCGCCGATCCGCTCCCCAAACAGGATCGAGGAGCCAACCAGCATCAAGAGCGGCGTGATCTGGCCGAGCGCGGTGGAATCGGCGATCTGCATGTTGGCGAGCGCGACCACATAGCAAAGGATCGCCGCCAGCTCGAGCACGTTCCGGCTCAGGACGCGCTTGTCGAAGATCAGCGGGATCTGCTTGCCGTAGCCCAGCGCGAACAGCAGCGGGAAGCCCCAGAGGGCCGCCGCGGCACCCCGCAGAAACAGCACCTCATAAGACGGCAGGCCCGCCGTCGCGAGCTTCATCATTGTATCGTTGACGAGATACGACCCCGTCGAGACGATCATGAACAGCGGGCCGCGGATAGAGACAGGGATGAAATGCATCCGGCCACAAGATCAGAGGCGGATGGCGGCGGCAATGGTCCATGGCCTGGCCATGATTCAGACAGGGCCGGGCAAGCAAGCCGGCGCTTTCGCGGCCTCGATCGGTCGGCCCGCTACCCCTTCATTTTGCCCGGAGCCTTCCTATATCAGCGCCACATCCCCGCAATCGGATCGATGGTTCGGACTGAGTGAGACGGCACCCGGCCAAAAGACGCTTGTGTTTTTTGGCCTTTGTCGCTAATCGCCCCGCATTCGACTGAACTGAAGGTCTTCGACCGAACTGAAGATCCGGGCCGTCCAAGGAAAGAGACAATGGCAAAAGGTAAATTCGAGCGTAACAAGCCTCACGTGAACATCGGCACGATTGGCCACGTCGACCATGGCAAGACGTCGCTGACGGCGGCGATCACCAAGTATTTTGGCGAATACAAGCGCTACGACCAGATCGACGCTGCCCCTGAAGAAAAGGCGCGCGGCATCACGATCTCGACGGCTCACGTCGAATACGAGACGGCCAACCGCCACTACGCTCACGTCGACTGCCCCGGCCACGCCGACTATGTGAAGAACATGATCACCGGCGCCGCGCAGATGGACGGCGCGATCCTGGTCGTGTCGGCTGCCGACGGCCCGATGCCGCAGACCCGCGAGCACATCCTGCTGGCCCGTCAGGTCGGCGTGCCGTCGATCGTGGTGTTCTTGAACAAGGTCGACCAGGTCGACGACGCCGAGCTGCTCGAACTGGTCGAGCTCGAGGTTCGCGAGCTTCTGACCAAGAACGAATTCCCCGGCGACGACATTCCGATCGTCAAGGGTTCGGCTCTGGCTGCTCTCGAAGACTCGGACAAGAAGATCGGTGAAGACGCGATCCGCGAGCTGATGGCTGCGGTCGATGCCTACATCCCGACGCCGGTCCGTCCGCTCGACAAGCCGTTCCTGATGCCGATCGAAGACGTGTTCTCGATCTCGGGCCGCGGCACGGTCGTGACCGGCCGCGTCGAGCGCGGCGTGGTCAAGGTCGGCGAGGAACTCGAGATCATCGGCATCCGTCCGACGACCAAGACGACCTGCACGGGCGTGGAAATGTTCCGCAAGCTGCTCGATCAGGGCCAGGCTGGCGACAACATCGGCGCGCTGCTGCGCGGCGTTGATCGTGAAGGTGTCGAGCGCGGCCAGGTTCTGGCCAAGCCGGGCACGGTGAAGCCGCACAAGAAGTTCGTGGCCGAAGCCTACATCCTGACCAAGGACGAAGGTGGCCGTCACACGCCGTTCTTCACCAACTAC
The DNA here is from genome assembly GCF_055811095.1 of Mesorhizobium sp. WSM4833. Lineage (NCBI taxonomy): Bacteria > Pseudomonadati > Pseudomonadota > Alphaproteobacteria > Hyphomicrobiales > Phyllobacteriaceae > Mesorhizobium > Mesorhizobium sp. WSM4833. The sequence continues at coordinate 87,107 of NZ_JBVVQG010000021.1, read as the reverse complement.
CGTCCGCAGTTCTACTTCCGCACGACCGACGTGACCGGCATCGTGTCGCTGCCGGAAGGCACCGAGATGGTGATGCCGGGCGACAACATCACGGTCGATGTCGAGCTGATCGTGCCGATCGCCATGGAAGAGAAGCTGCGCTTCGCTATCCGTGAAGGCGGCCGCACCGTCGGTGCCGGCATCGTCGTCACCATCAAGGAATAACCGAGCCCGGCATTCGCCGGATCGACAAGAAAGGGCGGTCTTCGGGCCGCCCTTTTTGTTTGCCGGGCTATCGGCTGCCGCCCCGTCGGCCGAAGCCTGTTGCAAGGCTCTGGACCTCGTCTAGTATAGGTTGCATCAAGGGGCTTTTTCCAAATGGTTCCAAGGCGGTATTTTCATCGTCGGGCATTGTGGCTGCTGGCTCTGACCTGGCTGATTGCGTTGCTTGCCACAGGCCCGGCAGCCTTCGCGGCGGATGCGGCGCCGGATCTTGGGCCGACGATGCGGTTCGGCATTGTCCGCAGCAACGCAGCGGGGTGCGAGCCGATCTGCCCGGAATGGATATCGGCCGAGGGCTCCATAGAAGCCGGAACTCCGGCGCTCTTCAAACGCATGCTGAAGACGCTTGGCGGGCGGAAACTGCCTGTTGTCGTGGATTCTCCCGGCGGCAATGTCGAGGCGGCGCTGACGCTTGGCCGGCTGATCCGCAAGAACAAGCTCGATATCGCCATCGGCAAGACGGTGTTTTCCAGCTGCCAGCCCGACGCGAAGGGGTGCCAGGACCGTGACGCCCGCTACTTCGGCGATGTCATCGACTATGGCGCCATGTGCAATTCCGCCTGTCCTCTGATGTTTGCCGGCGGCATCAGGCGAGTGGCCGGCGAATGGGCCTATCTCGGCGTCCATCAGATCACCACGACCTACATCCGCACGAAATTGCAATACCGGACCACCTACCGGATCGTCGGGGGCAAGAAGAAGATCCTCAACACGAAGATCGTCAGCCGCAAGAACGCCGGCAGCTACAAGACCTACGAAATGAGCAAGTCGGTGGAGAAAAAGCTGGCGGCCTACCTGGACCAGATGGGCATCGAACAAAGCATGCTCGAAACGATGAAGGGCACTCCGGCCAGCGAAATCCACCAGATCGCCCTCGATGACATGCTGGCGATGAAGCTGGTCACCAGCACGGACGCCGTGGGCCTGTTGACCGCGGCGAGCCTGTGCCAACCCGGCCGCCTGGCCACGAATTGCCGGGAGGTGCCGGGGAACAAGCCTGATGGCCTGATGGCGACCGCGGCCAGGCCTACTCCGCCAGCGATCGAACCCGAGGCAGCGCGGCGCGATGAAGACATGCGCTTCGTTGTCGTTCGCGGCACCAATCCGCTCTGCAATCCAGACTGCCCGGAATGGATCTCGGCGGAAGGCGCGATCACCCCCCAGACCCCGCAGAAGCTGCGCCAGCTGCTCGCCACGCTCGGCAAACGGCAACTGCCTGTCGTGATCAGCTCGAAGGGAGGCGACCTGTTCAGTGCCCTGGCGGCGGGACGGCTTATCCATCAAAAGAAGCTCGACGTCGCCGTTGGCCGCACCGACTTTGTCGGCTGTGACCCAGGAGCGTGGAATTGCCTGGCCAAGGAGGGCGCCTATGCCGGGCTGAGCATCGATGCGGGCGTGGAGTGCGATTCGGCCTGCGCGTTCATGCTTGCCGGCGGCATCAGGCGGCTTGTCGGTCCCCAGGCGCGACTTAGCCTCTACCCGATGGGGCAAAAGCTGATGGTCAAGGCTTACCTGGAGGAGATGGCGATCAGTTCCGCCCTGTTCGCGGCGATCGAGCGGCGCTCGGTCGAGCGCCGGCTGGAACCCGACATGATGCTGAAGGTTGGCCTGACGACGAGCCTGCAATCGGTCGACGCGCTGACCGGCGCCACCATTTGCGAGGCGGTGCCAAGACCCGAGAATTGCCGAATCCGGCCTTCCGCCAATGCCGAGGCTGACGCGCCGGCCAAATTGTAGTGCGCGACGGAGCCCGAAACTGGCCATCGAGGCAGGTTGAGCCGCTTTCGATTTTTCCGCTATCGTCGCTGCTGGCGCTTCAGGCAGGCGGAGGATCGAGAATGGGCCAGGATATCCCGACACTCTACGAATGGGCCGGCAGCAGCGAGGCTTTGAACCGGCTCACCCAGACCTTCTATGACAAGGTGGCGCAGGACCCGATCGTCGGGCCGGTGTTCAAGACCATGTCGCCGGATCACCCCGCCCATGTCGCGGCCTTCATCGGCGAGGTTTTCGGCGGACCGAAGACCTACAGCGAGCAGTTCGGCGGCCACCGCGAGATGGTCATGCACCATCTGGGCAAGCATCTGAGCGAAGAGCAGCGCCGCCGCTGGATCAGCCTCCTGGCCGATGCCGCCGACGCGGTCGGCCTGCCTGACGATCCGGAATTCCGTTCGGCCTTCATGGGCTATGTCGAATGGGGATCGCGCCTGGCCAAGATGAACTCCAATCTCGGCGAAACCTGCGATCCGCAGACGGAACCGATGCCGGCCTGGGGCTGGGGTGTGCCGGGCGGCCCCTATCAGCCACCGGGTACAAACTAGCGTCCAGTCGCCATGGAGGTGTTGGGCTGATGCCGGAAGATGTGAAGATCATACGTTGGCGCGAGTGGGACGGACCGGGTCTCGAACATTTGGTGCTGCAGGAGCGGGCAGGGGAGGTCTCGACCGACTCTGTCGCAGTCTGCTCCGGGCAAACGCCTTTTGCCGTCCGTTACCGCATCGTTTGCGATGTCGGCTGGCACGCCAGGCGTGTCGTTGTCGATATGATCGGTAGCGGCCGCACGCTTGTTCTTGCCGCCGATGGCGATGGTCGCTGGACCAGGGACGGCCTGCCGATGCCGGAGCTCGACGGCATTTTCGATCCCGACCTGACCATCACGCCGTTCACCAACACGCTGCCGATCCGGCGATTGCAACTTTCCGCCGGGCAGAGTGCCGAGATAACCACTGCCTTCATCGACTTCCCCGCCCTCACGGTCGTCGCCAACCCGCAGCGCTACACATGCCTCGAAGAGGGCAGGCGATATCTCTATGAATCGCGCGCCAGCGACTTCAGGCGGGAACTTGAAATCGACCGCAACGGGCTGGTTGTCGACTATCCCGATTTCTGGCGCAGAGGTTAAGGCGTGTTTGCATGCAAACCGCTCTTTACAGAGCGTGCGGAAGCTTTTAGGAAGCGCCTGCTGCGCCGACATGCGCACGTACGGGCATAGCTCAGTTGGTAGAGCGGCGGTCTCCAAAACCGCAGGTCGTAGGTTCGAGCCCTGCTGCCCGTGCCATTCCCTGAATGGCATTCAACCCAATGTCTCGCCGTTTCGGAATGGCGTTCAAAACGATATTTCCATGGTCCGGCCTTTGAAAATCGGCGACCCGCTTGCCATATAGGGTCGATTGGGGCATAAGAGCGCCATAGCCGGGACGGAACGACTGGATGGTTCCGAGGCGGTGTTTGGTCATAAAGCGGAGACTTGCCACTTGCGTGGATCAAGAATCGGTTTTATGTAGACGAAACAGACACGCGACGCGTGGAGCTGGGAAACCGGCTTTACGCGTCTGATTTGCATGGGCGAAATGATTGCGCTGATTCGGCGCGAAGTTCGCTCAGGCGGCACGTCCCGGCCAGCGGGATCATCCAGGAGACCCGGCCAACGGGTCTTGAAGACAGAGCGGCATATGGCTTCGAAAACCACAAATCCTTTCGTCTTTCTCCAGCAGGTTCGCGCGGAGACCGCCAAGGTGACTTGGCCGTCGCGGCGCGAAACGATGATCTCGACGGTGATGGTTCTGGCCTTCGCAGTGATCGCGATGATCTTTTTCTTCACCGCTGATCAGCTCATGGGCCTCGCGGTCGAACAGATTCTGGGCATCGGACGCTAAGTCCGGCGATTACGGAGAAGTCTTGAAATGACCGCGCGCTGGTACATCGTCCACGCCTATTCGAACTTTGAAAAGAAGGTCGCCGAGGATATCGAGAACAAGGCCAAGCAGAAGGGCCTGTCTGCCGACATCCACCAGATCGTGGTTCCGACCGAGAAGGTCGTCGAAGTTCGCCGCGGCCGCAAGGTCGATGCCGAGCGCAAGTTCTTCCCGGGCTATGTGCTGCTGAAGGCCAATCTGACCGACGCCGTGTTCTCGCTGGTCAAGAACACGCCGAAGGTCACCGGCTTCCTGGGTGACTCTAAGCCGGTGCCGATCACCGAGGCGGAAGCGCAGCGCATCCTGAACCAGGTCCAGGAAGGCGTCGAGCGGCCCAAGCCCTCGGTCACGTTCGAGATCGGCGAAGCGATCCGCGTTTCGGATGGTCCCTTCGCGTCGTTCAACGGTTTCGTCCAGGAAGTGGACGAGGAGCGGGCGCGGCTCAAGGTGGAAGTTTCGATCTTCGGGCGCGCCGTGCCTGTCGATCTGGAATTCGGGCAGGTCGAAAAGGGCTGATCCGAAATCCCTGAAGCCGGTTTGGCGATCAGGGGAGGCGGCGCGGAAGCGCGGCCTGAGAACGGTGGGAGACGAATGCGGCTTTAGCCGGCCGCATGGGATCGCACCACCAGACTGCAACCGCCGGCATGACCGGCATAGACAAAGGCAGGAAAAGAGATGGCTAAGAAAATTGCAGGCCAGCTCAAGCTCCAGGTGAAAGCGGGATCGGCTACGCCGTCTCCCCCGATCGGCCCGGCGCTTGGTCAGCGTGGCATCAACATCATGGAGTTCTGCAAGGCGTTCAACGCGCAGACCCAGGAAATGGAAAAGGGATCGCCGGTTCCGGTTGTCATCACCTACTATCAGGACAAGTCCTTCACCTTCGTCATGAAGACGGCGCCGGTGAGCTACTTCCTGAAGAAGGCGGCGAACCTGACCTCTGGTTCCAAGGAGCCGGGCAAGGTCAAGGCCGGTACGGTTTCGCGTGACAAGGTCCGCGAGATTGCCACCGCGAAGATGAAAGACCTGAACGCAAACGACGTCGAAGCGGCCATGCGCATGGTCGAGGGCTCCGCCCGCTCGATGGGTCTGGAAGTGGTGGGCTAAGATCATGGCAAAGATTGCAAAGCGTGTATCGAAGACCCGCGAAGGCATCGATCCCAACAAGGCTTATGCCCTGGGTGATGCGCTGAAGCTGCTCAAGGACCGTTCCTCGGTGAAGTTCGATGAGACCATCGAAGTCGCCATGAACCTCGGCGTCGACCCGCGCCATGCCGACCAGATGGTCCGCGGCGTGGTCAACCTGCCGAACGGCACCGGCCGCTCGGTACGTGTCGCCGTGTTCGCCCGTGGTGACAAGGCCGACGAAGCGCGCGCCGCCGGCGCCGACATCGTTGGTGCCGAGGATCTGGTCGACATCGTCCAGAAGGGCACGATCGATTTCGATCGCTGCATCGCCACGCCGGACATGATGCCGCTGGTCGGCCGTCTGGGCAAGGTGCTCGGCCCGCGCGGCATGATGCCGAACCCGAAGGTCGGAACCGTCACCACCGACGTTGCCGCCGCCGTCAAGGCGTCCAAGGGCGGCGCCGTCGAGTTCCGTGTCGAGAAGGCTGGCATCGTCCATGCCGGCGTCGGCAAGGTCTCGTTCGACGTCAAGGCCCTGGAAGAGAACATCCGCGCCTTCGCCGATGCGGTGACCAAGGCAAAGCCGACTGGCGCCAAGGGCAACTACGTCAAGAAGGTGTCGGTCACCTCGACGATGGGCCCGGGCCTCAAGCTCGACGTCGCGACGCTCAACGCGTCCTGATACGAACATTTGGATCGGCCGCCAAGCGGCTGATCCGCAAGTGAATTCCGGACCTCCGACTTGTCGGCGGCCCGGTACCGGAAGCCGAAAGGTTTCCGGACATCCTGTCCGAGATTGCAGGCGGCCCAGAAGCCTTAATTCGATTTGGGCCTGCATGAGACGGGTGAAGACCGGACAACGGAGCGATTGCTCCAATGAAAGGTTCGAACCGTGTTTGCCTTTTGTCTGCGCATCGCCGGCTTGACTGTCGATGTGGCGAAAGGGGGCAGGATCCTCGAGCGTCGTTCGGGAGATCCGTTACTGGATGGCCCGGCCGACAAAAGGCAACCCGACGCCTGTCCTCGTCAATGGGATGTTCCCGTTAACAGGATTGGGGTCAACTGGAGATAGGCAGTGGACAGAGCGGAAAAACGCGAACTCGTCACGGGCCTGAACGGTGCGTTCTCGAACGCAGGTTCAGTGGTCGTGGCCCACTACGCCGGTATCACCGTCGCGCAAATGAACGACCTTCGGTCGAAAATGCGCGCTGCCGGTGGCACCGTCAAAGTCGCGAAGAACCGTCTCGCCAAAATCGCTCTTCAGGGCACGGACTCCGCATCGATCATCGAGCTGTTCAAGGGACAGACGCTGATTGCTTATTCGGAGGATCCGATTGCGGCGCCGAAGGTCGCGTCCGATTTCGCCAAGGGAAATGACAAGCTCGTCATTCTCGGCGGCGCAATGGGCACCACCTCGCTCAATGCCGACGGTGTGAAGGCACTCGCCACACTTCCGTCGCTCGATGAGCTGCGCGCCAGGCTGGTTGGCATGATCGCCACGCCGGCAACCCGGATCGCCCAGATCGTCAATGCGCCAGCGGCCTCGGTCGCGCGCGTCATTGGCGCTTACGCCCGGAAGGACGAGGCGGCATGAGGCCGTTCCTCGCTATCACAAACACACGTTCGAACCTTATGAAGGAACACAACAATGGCTGATCTCGCAAAGATCGTAGACGACCTTTCGAAGCTGACCGTCCTCGAGGCGGCCGAGCTGTCGAAGCTTCTGGAAGAAAAGTGGGGCGTTTCCGCCGCTGCTCCGGTGGCGGTTGCCGCTGCTGGCGGCGCTGCGGCCGCTGCTGCTCCGGCCGAGGAAAAGACGGAATTCGACGTCGTCCTCACCGACGCAGGCGCTCAGAAGATCAACGTCATCAAGGAAGTCCGCGCCATCACCGGTCTTGGCCTCAAGGAAGCCAAGGATCTGGTTGAAGCGGCTCCGAAGCCGGTCAAGGAAGCTGTTTCCAAGGCCGACGCTGACAAGTTCAAGGCCCAGCTGGAAGCAGCCGGCGCCAAGGTCGAACTGAAGTAAGCGTAAAAGCGGCGGGCGGCCTCGCGCCGTCCGCCACTCCCTTCGCCCGAAGGGAGAGCGCGTAACGCGAGATCTGCGAGAACCTCTTTCCTGAGGGCCGAAAACCGGCCTTCAGGAAACGGGTTTTCTCCCGTTCTAGCCGGCCGCCGACAGGCGCCGGGAAAACAGACAGAGGGTTGCCGCCAAGGTGGCCCAGTATGCAAGGCGAGCCGCGGCGAGGCTCGTCCCGAGTTTAGAGCTAAGGAGCGACGATGGCCCAGACCCAGACTTTCAATGGCCGCAGACGCGTACGCAAGTTCTTCGGAAAGATTCCGGAAGTTGCGGAGATGCCGAACCTGATCGAGGTTCAGAAGGCATCCTATGACCAGTTCCTGATGGTGGCGGAGCCCAAGGGTGGGCGTCCGGACGAGGGGCTGCAGGCCGTTTTCAAGTCGGTCTTCCCGATCTCCGATTTTTCCGGCTCCTCCATGCTGGAGTTCGTGAAGTACGAGTTCGAAGGACCGAAATTCGACGTTGACGAATGCCGTCAGCGCGACCTCACCTATGCCGCGCCGCTCAAGGTGACGCTGCGCCTCATCGTGTTCGATATCGACGAGGACACCGGCGCCAAGTCCATCAAGGACATCAAGGAGCAGGACGTCTACATGGGCGACATGCCGCTCATGACCTTGAACGGCACCTTTATCGTCAACGGCACCGAGCGCGTCATCGTTTCGCAGATGCACCGTTCGCCGGGCGTCTTCTTCGACCATGACAAGGGCAAGTCGCACTCGTCGGGCAAGCTTCTGTTTGCCGCGCGCGTCATCCCGTATCGCGGTTCGTGGCTCGACATCGAGTTCGATTCCAAGGACGTCGTGCACGCCCGCATCGATCGCCGCCGCAAGATTCCGGTGACGTCGCTGCTGATGGCGCTCGGCATGGACGGCGAAGAGATCCTGTCGACCTTCTACAACAAGATCACCTACAAGCGTGCCGGCGACCATTGGCGCATTCCGTTCAACGTCGAGCGTTTCCGCGGCCTCAAGGCTGTCGGCGACCTGGTCGATGCCGATACCGGCGAAGTCGTCGTCGAGGCTGGCAAGAAGATCACCGCACGCCAGGCACGGGCGCTTGGCGAAAAGGGTCTGAAGGCGATCAAGGCGACCGACGAGGACCTGCTCGGCAACTATCTGGCCGAGGACATCGTCAACTACGCCACCGGCGAGATCTTCCTCGAGGCCGGTGACGAGATCGACGAGAAGACGCTGAAGGTGCTGCTCGGCACCGGCGAAGAGGAGATCAAGGTTCTCGACATCGACCACGTCAATGTCGGCGCCTATATCCGCAACACGCTCAACGTCGACAAGAACGAGAGCCGCCAGGACGCGCTGTTCGACATCTATCGTGTCATGCGCCCCGGCGAGCCGCCGACGCTCGAAACCGCCGAAGCCATGTTCAACTCGCTGTTCTTCGATAGCGAGCGTTACGATCTGTCGGCCGTCGGCCGCGTCAAGATGAACATGCGCCTCGAGCTCAAGGCCGAGGACACCGTGCGCGTGCTGCGCAAGGACGACATCCTGGCCGTGGTCAGGACGCTGGTTGAACTGCGCGACGGCAAGGGCGAGATCGACGACATCGACAATCTCGGCAACCGCCGCGTGCGTTCGGTCGGCGAGCTGATGGAAAACCAGTACCGCGTCGGCCTGCTGCGCATGGAACGCGCGATCAAGGAGCGTATGTCCTCGATCGAGATCGACACGGTGATGCCGCAGGACCTGATCAACGCCAAGCCGGCGGCTGCCGCCGTGCGCGAGTTCTTCGGTTCCTCGCAGCTGTCGCAGTTCATGGACCAGACCAACCCGCTGTCGGAGATCACCCACAAGCGCCGCCTCTCGGCGCTTGGACCGGGCGGTCTGACCCGCGAGCGCGCCGGCTTCGAAGTGCGCGACGTGCACCCGACGCATTACGGCCGCATCTGCCCGATCGAGACGCCGGAAGGCCCGAATATCGGTCTGATCAACTCGCTGGCCACCTTCGCACGCGTCAACAAGTACGGCTTCATCGAGAGCCCGTACCGCAAGATCGTCGACGGCAAGCTGACCAATGACGTCGTCTATCTCTCGGCGATGGAAGAGGCCAAGCACCACGTCGCGCAGGCCAACGCCGAACTCGACAAGAACGGTGGTTTCGTCGACGAATTCGTCATTTGCCGCAGCGCCGGCGAAGTGATGATGGCGCCGCGCGAAAACGTCGATCTGATGGACGTGTCGCCCAAGCAGATGGTGTCGGTGGCCGCGGCCCTGATCCCGTTCCTGGAAAACGACGACGCCAACCGCGCTCTGATGGGTTCGAACATGCAGCGTCAGGCCGTGCCGCTGGTGCGCGCCGAGGCGCCGTTCGTCGGCACCGGCATGGAGCCGATCGTCGCCCGTGACTCGGGCGCCGCCATCGGCGCCCGCCGCGGCGGCATCGTCGACCAGGTGGACGCGACGCGTATCGTTATCCGCGCCACCGAAGATCTCGATCCGGGCAAGTCCGGCGTCGACATCTACCGGTTGATGAAGTTCCAGCGTTCGAACCAGAACACCTGCATCAACCAGCGCCCGCTGGTTCGCATGGGCGACCGGGTCAACAAGGGCGACATCATCGCCGACGGTCCGTCGACCGAGCTCGGCGATCTGGCGCTCGGCCGCAACGTGCTGGTCGCGTTCATGCCGTGGAACGGCTACAACTACGAGGACTCGATCCTCCTGTCCGAACGCATCGTCGCCGACGACGTCTTCACCTCGATCCACATCGAGGAGTTCGAGGTCATGGCGCGCGATACCAAGCTTGGACCGGAGGAAATCACGCGCGATATCCCGAACGTCTCGGAAGAAGCGCTGAAGAACCTCGACGAAGCCGGCATCGTCTATATCGGTGCGGAAGTTCAGCCGGGCGATATCCTGGTCGGCAAGATCACGCCGAAGGGCGAAAGCCCGATGACGCCGGAAGAGAAGCTTCTGCGCGCCATCTTCGGCGAAAAGGCATCCGATGTGCGCGACACCTCGATGCGCATGCCTCCTGGCACTTTCGGCACCGTCGTCGAGGTGCGCGTCTTCAATCGCCACGGTGTGGAGAAGGACGAGCGCGCCATGGCGATCGAGCGCGAGGAGATCGAACGCCTCGCCAAGGACCGCGACGACGAGCAGGCCATTCTGGACCGTAACGTCTACGCGCGTCTTTCCGACGTGCTCGTCGGCAAGGAAGCGATCGCTGGACCGAAGGGCTTCAAGAAGGGCTCGACGCTGTCCAAGGATACGCTCGACGAGTATCCGCGTTCGCAGTGGTGGCAGTTTGCCGTGGAGAACGAAAAGCTCCAGAGCGAGCTGGAAGCGCTGCGTGGCCAGTACGACGATTCCAAGAAGGCGCTCGAGCAGCGTTTCATGGACAAGGTCGAGAAGGTCCAGCGCGGCGACGAAATGCCTCCGGGCGTCATGAAGATGGTCAAGGTCTTCGTGGCCGTGAAGCGCAAGATGCAGCCCGGCGACAAGATGGCCGGCCGTCACGGCAACAAGGGTGTCGTGTCGCGGATCGTTCCGGTCGAGGACATGCCTTTCCTCGAGGACGGCACGCATGCCGATATCGTGCTCAACCCGCTGGGTGTGCCGAGCCGCATGAATGTCGGCCAGATCCTGGAAACGCATCTGGGCTGGGCATGTGCGGGCATGGGCAGGAAGATCGGCGAGCTGATCGACACGTACAAGGCAGCGGGCGACATCAAGCCGCTGCGCAAGACGCTCGAGAGCTTCATCCCGGCCAACGACCGCAACGAACCGGTTCGCGACTATGACGACGAGAGCATCGTTCGCCTCAGCGAGCAGATGCGCCGCGGCGTCTCGATCGCGACCCCGGTGTTCGACGGCGCGCATGAGGCTGACATCAACATCATGCTGGAGCAGGCGGGCCTGCACAGCAGCGGTCAGTCGCAGCTCTATGACGGACGCACGGGCGAGCCGTTCGATCGCAAGGTGACGATGGGCTACATCTACATGCTCAAGCTTCACCATCTCGTGGACGACAAGATCCACGCGCGTTCGATCGGTCCGTACTCGCTCGTCACCCAGCAGCCGCTGGGCGGCAAGGCGCAGTTCGGTGGCCAGCGCTTCGGCGAGATGGAGGTCTGGGCGCTGGAAGCGTACGGCGCCGCCTACACGCTGCAGGAAATGCTGACGGTGAAGTCCGACGACGTCGCCGGCCGTACCAAGGTCTACGAGGCGATCGTGCGTGGCGACGACACCTTCGAGGCCGGCATCCCGGAGAGCTTCAACGTTCTCGTCAAGGAAATGCGGTCTCTCGGCCTCAACGTCGAGCTGGAGAACACCAAGCTCGACGACAACCCTGTCCGGCTGCCCGACGCGGCCGAGTAAGGCGATGGCGCGCCACGGCTGTCCGCGGCGCGCCTCGAGCATGATCCCGAAAAGTGGCTACCGGTTTTCGGACAGGATCATGCTCAACCAGGAAGAATTCGACGGCCAGTGGCCGACAAAGACGGCGGGCGTTTGGCTCGCGACTAGATGCAAGGGATCTTCGAGGATCCCGAAAAGGAGAACGGCATGAACCAAGAGGTCATGAATCTCTTCAATCCGCAGGCGCCTGCGCAGGTGTTCGATTCCATCCGGATATCGCTTGCCAGCCCTGAGAAGATTCTGTCCTGGTCTTTCGGCGAGATCAAGAAGCCGGAGACCATCAACTACCGCACCTTCAAGCCGGAGCGTGACGGTCTGTTCTGCGCGCGCATTTTTGGCCCGATCAAGGACTACGAGTGCCTGTGCGGTAAGTACAAGCGCATGAAGTACAAGGGCGTCATCTGCGAGAAGTGCGGCGTTGAAGTCACGCTGTCGCGCGTTCGCCGCGAGCGCATGGGCCATATCGAGCTGGCGGCACCGGTCGCCCATATCTGGTTCCTGAAGTCGCTGCCGTCGCGCATCGGCACGCTGCTCGACATGACCCTGAAGGACATCGAGCGCGTCCTCTACTTCGAGAACTACATCGTCACCGAACCTGGCCTCACCGCGCTGAAGGAGCACCAGCTGCTCAGCGAGGAAGAGTACATGATCGCCGTCGACGAGTATGGCGAGGATTCGTTCACCGCCATGATCGGCGCCGAGGCCATTCATGACCTCCTGGCCGGCATGGACCTGGAGAAGATCGCCGGCGACCTGCGTTCGGAACTGGCGTCGACCACCTCCGAGCTGAAGCAGAAGAAGTATCTGAAGCGGCTCAAGGTCGTCGAGAACTTCATGGAATCCGGCAATCGTCCGGAATGGATGATCATGAAGGTGGTTCCGGTGATCCCGCCGGACCTGCGTCCGCTCGTCCCGCTGGACGGCGGCCGCTTCGCCACGTCGGATCTGAACGATCTCTATCGCCGTGTCATCAACCGCAACAACCGCCTGAAGCGGCTGATCGAGCTGCGCGCCCCCGGCATCATCGTGCGCAATGAAAAGCGCATGCTGCAGGAAGCCGTCGATGCGCTGTTCGACAACGGCCGTCGCGGCCGCGTCATCACCGGCGCCAACAAGCGCCCGCTGAAGTCGCTGTCCGACATGCTCAAGGGCAAGCAGGGCCGGTTCCGTCAGAACCTGCTCGGCAAGCGCGTCGACTATTCCGGCCGCTCGGTCATCGTGACCGGTCCGGAGCTCAAGCTGCACCAATGCGGCCTGCCCAAGAAGATGGCGCTCGAACTGTTCAAGCCCTTCATCTACGCCCGTCTCGACGCCAAGGGTTACTCCTCGACCGTCAAGCAGGCGAAGAAGCTGGTCGAAAAGGAGCGTCCGGAAGTCTGGGATATCCTCGACGAGGTCATCCGCGAGCATCCGGTGCTGCTGAACCGTGCGCCGACGCTGCACCGTCTCGGCATCCAGGCGTTCGAGCCGATCCTGATCGAAGGCAAGGCGATCCAGCTGCACCCGCTGGTCTGCACGGCCTTCAACGCCGACTTCGACGGCGATCAGATGGCCGTTCACGTGCCGCTGTCGCTGGAAGCGCAGCTTGAAGCCCGCGTGCTGATGATGTCGACCAACAACATCCTGCACCCGGCTTCGGGCGCGCCGATCATCGTGCCGTCGCAGGACATGGTTCTGGGTCTCTACTATCTCTCGATCGTCAACCAGAACGAGCCGGGCGAGGGCATGGTGTTTGCCGACATGGGCGAACTCCAGCACGCGCTCGAGACCAAGGCGGTGACGCTGCACTCCAAGATCAAGGGTCGTTTCCGCACGGTCGACGCCGAAGGCAAGGTCGTGTCGAAGATCCATGACACCACGCCTGGCCGCATGATCATCGGCGAGCTTCTGCCGAAGAACGTCAACGTGCCTTACGAGACCGCCAACCAGGAGATGACCAAGAAGAACATCTCCAAGATGATCGACACCGTCTACCGCCATTGCGGTCAGAAGGAGACGGTCATTTTCTGCGATCGCATCATGGCGCTCGGCTTCAGCCATGCCTGCCGCGCCGGCATTTCGTTCGGCAAGGACGACATGCTGATCCCGGATGCCAAGATCAAGCTGGTCTCCGACACCGAGGCTTTGGCCAAGGAATACGAGCAGCAGTACAATGACGGTCTGATCACGCAGGGCGAGAAGTACAACAAGGTCGTCGACGCCTGGGCCAAGTGCTCGGAAAAGGTCGCCGACGAGATGATGGCCCGCATCAAGGCGGTCGAGTTCGAGGACAATGGCCGTCAGAAGCCGATGAACTCGATCTACATGATGTCGCACTCCGGTGCGCGTGGCTCGCCCACCCAGATGCGCCAGCTTGCCGGCATGCGCGGCCTTATGGCCAAGCCGTCGGGTGAAATCATCGAGACGCCGATCATCTCGAACTTCAAGGAAGGCCTGACCGTGCTCGAGTACTTCAACTCGACCCACGGCGCCCGCAAGGGTCTGGCCGACACCGCCTTGAAGACGGCGAACTCGGGTTACCTCACCCGTCGTCTGGTCGACGTGGCGCAGGACTGCATCGTCAACTCCGTCGACTGCGGCACCGACAAGGGCCTCACCATGCAGCCGATCGTCGATGCCGGTCAGGTCGTTGCTTCGGTCGGCCAGCGCGTGCTGGGCCGTACGTCGCTCGACGACATCACCCATCCGGTGTCGGGCGAGATCCTGGTCAAGGCCGGAACGCTGATGGACGAGCGTGACGTGGAACAGATCGAAAAGGCCGGCGTCCAGTCGGTCCGCATCCGCTCGGCACTGACTTGCGAAGTCAGGGTTGGCGTCTGCGCGGTCTGCTACGGTCGCGATCTGGCCCGCGGCACCCCGGTCAACCAGGGCGAAGCCGTCGGCGTCATCGCGGCGCAGTCGATCGGCGAGCCGGGCACCCAGCTCACCATGCGTACCTTCCACATGGGCGGTACCGCGCAGGTGGTGGACAGCTCGTTCCTTGAAGCCTCGTATGAGGGCAAGGTCGAGATCCGCAACCGCAACGTGGTGCGCAACTCCGACGGCCAGCAGATGGTCATGGGCCGCAACATGGCGGTGCTGATCCTCGACGAAGCCGGCAAGGAGCGCGCCTCGCACCGTCTCACCTATGGTTCGCGCATCTTCGTGGACGATGGTGACAAGGTGAAGCGCGGCCAGCGTATCGCCGAGTGGGATCCCTACACGCGTCCGGTCCTCACCGAAATCGAGGGCAGGGTGTCGTACGAGGATCTGGTCGACGGCATTTCCGTTCAGGAAACGGCCGACGAGTCGACCGGCATCACCAAGCGTGAGGTCATCGACTGGCGCTCGACGCCACGTGGCAACGACCTGAAGCCGGCGATTGCGATCCAGGACGCCAAGGGCAAGGTCGGCAAGCTGTCCAAGGGCGGCGACGCCCGCTTCCTGCTCTCGGTCGAGGCCATTCTTTCGGTCGAGCCGGGTTCGCAGGTTCGCCCCGGCGACGTTTTGGCGCGTATTCCGATGGAAAGCGCCAAGACCAAGGACATCACCGGCGGTCTGCCGCGTGTTGCCGAGCTGTTCGAGGCACGTCGTCCGAAGGATCACGCCATCATCGCCGAGATCGACGGCACGATCCGCTTCGGCCGCGACTACAAGAACAAGCGTCGCATCATCATCGAGCCGCATGACTCGACGCTTGAGCCGGTCGAATACCTGATCCCGAAGGGCAAGCCGTTCCATCTCCAGGACGGCGACGTCATCGAGAAGGGCGACTACATCCTCGACGGCAACCCGGCGCCGCACGACATCCTGGCGATCAAGGGCGTGGAGGCACTTGCTTCCTACCTCGTCAACGAGATCCAGGAAGTCTACCGTCTGCAGGGCGTGTCGATCAACGACAAGCACATCGAGGTGATCGTTCGCCAGATGCTGCAGAAGGTCGAGATCACGGTGCAGGGCGACTCGACCTACATCCCGGGCGATCATGTCGACGTGATCGAACTGGAAGAGGTCAACGAGCGTCTGGTCGAGGACGGCAAGAAGCCAGCCGAAGGCCTGCCGGTGCTGCTCGGCATCACCAAGGCCTCGCTGCAGACGCCGTCCTTCATCTCGGCCGCCTCCTTCCAGGAGACGACGCGAGTGCTGACGGAAGCTGCCGTTGCCGGCAAGACCGACATGCTGCAGGGCTTGAAGGAAAACGTCATCGTCGGCCGGTTGATCCCGGCCGGTACCGGCGGCACGATGAGCCAGATCCGGCGCATCGCCACCTCGCGCGACGAACTGATCATCGACGAGCGCCGCAAGGCCTCGGGTGCGGAAGTCGCCGAGCCGATGCTGGCCGACATGACCACCGCCGCGCAGTAAGCGCGGACGGCAACGATCTCAGGCAATAAGGCCGTCGGGGCAACCCGGCGGCCTATTTTTTTGTGCTATTCGGACACCCTCTCGAAGCGAAGCAGATCGCCCGGCTGACAGTCGAGATAGTCGCAGATGCGCTCCAGCGTGTCGAACCGGATACCCTTGACCTTTCCCTGCTTCAAAAGAGAAAGATTGGCCTCGGTAATGCCGACATATTCGGCCAGGTCCTTTGACTTCACGTTTCGTTCGGCGAGGACGACATTGAGCCTGACCCTTATGGGCATGAGCTGATCCTCATCAGATGAATTGCGCGTTTTCTTCGGCGAGTGCCGATGCCTCGGCCATGACCCAGGTGATGACAGCGACGATGCAAGCTGCCAGCAAGGTCAGCATCGTGTCGCTGTCGAGACCGAGCGTTAGCCGGTGCTGGCCGGCAGGCGCGTCCCAGCTGAGCAGAACGGACAATGCCGCCGCCGAAACCGGTTTCAGCAAGGCGGATGCCAGCAGGCCGAGGCCAAAGTACCGCAAATTGCTGATGGCGCCCTGTCCGAAGAAGTTGCCGGACGCGAAAGCGCCGAAGCAGCGCCTTGCGGCCATGAGC
Source organism: Mesorhizobium sp. WSM4833 (assembly GCF_055811095.1). NCBI lineage: Bacteria > Pseudomonadati > Pseudomonadota > Alphaproteobacteria > Hyphomicrobiales > Phyllobacteriaceae > Mesorhizobium > Mesorhizobium sp. WSM4833. The sequence goes on along the minus strand of NZ_JBVVQG010000021.1, from coordinate 70,634 downwards.
GCGAAGACGAGGCAGGCAAGCGGCACGAACGAGATCGCGAACCCGACCAGTCTTCGACCGAGGCCAAGCTCGCTCAGCCATTCCTGCGGGACTTGCGCATCGGCCGCGATCGAACTGGCAGAGACGCTGAGCCAGTAGAACAGCAGACCGATGGTCAGCAATATGGCGAGGACGACAAAACACCTCGCCAGCACTAGGCTGAAAAGTCGGATGCGTCTCAATCTAAGCTGGCGGGCAGGATCGGCGGGGACAGCCGTGATGACAGGTTCAATCATCGCCGTTATCACTCCATCGTAATGAATTATCGTTTTACAATAATTTATTTATGCGCAATGATGATTCTTGTCAATTCCTCATCACAGGAGAAACCTATGCCTTCGTTCAAACGCCGGATTGCCGTGGCAGCCATCGCGATTGTCGCCGCGTCCATAACGCCTTTTGCTGCCATCGCCCTCCCGTCGACAGCGACAGGCCGGATATCGGTGGGGCAGGTGATGGAAATGCTCGACAAGGCCGACACGAGCCCGGTCGCCAGGCAAACGCTGGTCGCCTATGTCGCCGGGGTTGGCGAAGCCGCCGGCGTGATCGCCGACACGATCGGCAATGGCGGCCTCGTTTCCTGCAAGAGTTCTTTCAGCCTGGATACACGAGCGGTGCGCGCCGCCCTTGAAGCGGGCGCCCCTCGTCAGGGTAACTGGTCTCAGACACCGGCGACGCCACTGATCATTGCCGACATGGTCAAGCGTGCCGGTTGCAGGACCAGGAATTGAGCCTGGCGATCCGCTGGTTCTCAGTCGCGCGACAATCCTGTCGCGCGACTATTCCCAACCTGCGACCCCCGCGCGCGATCAGCGAGTGCGGTTCCAGAGCTCAATCGAAAAACGCCTCGACTACGTTGCGCTTGCCGAGCATGAAGGCGTCAGCGACATGCTGGAGCGGGGCCAGATCGACATCGGAAACGCCGGCGCGCACGATCTCGGCGAAGCGCTTGTAGAGCATCGGATATTCCGCTTCCGGCTCTTCGTGAATGAGCTTGCCGTCGATGGCGAGCTTCGAGCCGCCGCCCGACAGCACCATGGCGCCCTTGTCGGTGTCGGCCAGGATGTCCCAGCTTTGCGGGCCTGTCTGCAGCCAGTCGAGGTCCATCGTCACCGGCAGGCCATTCGAGGTGCGGAAGGTGACGCGCGCGGCAACCGGGGAGGCGCGGTTTTCGGGAAAGTCGAGCACCGCCGAGGTGATGAACATGGCCGGCAGGATATGGGTGGCAATCGACAGCGCGTTGATGCCGGGATCGAAGACGCCAAAACCGCCGGGAGCCCAGATCCATTCCTGGTTCGGGTGCCAGCGGCGCACATCCTCTTTCCAGTTGATGGCGGCCGAGCGGATGCGGGCTGAACTTAGAAAAGCACGTGCGGCCTCGACGGCCGGCGCATAGCGCGAGTGCCAGCTGGCGAACAGCGAGACGCCGTTGTGCGCAGCCAATGTCTTGAGGTCTTCGACCTCGCTGACAGTAGCGCCTGGCGGCTTCTCCAGGAAGACATGCTTCTTTGCCGTCAGCGCCGTCCGCGCCGCGTCGTAGCGGAATTGCGGCGGCATGCAGAGCGAGACGGCCTCGAGCTCGGCTACGGCGTCGAGCATGGCTTCGATGGTGGGGAAATTCGGGATGTCATCCACCTTGCCGTGACGGCTGGCGGCCGCGACGAGGCGATAGTCCTGGTCTTTCGCCAGGGCCGGCAGGTGCTGGTCGCGGACGATCTTGCCGACGCCGACGATGCCTATCTTGATGGGCTGGGACACGGCCGCTCCGTCTGTTTGATGATGGTCATGGCTTCTTATCAGAACACTTGCCCCGGGCAAGCCGAAGCCGGGCAGCCAAGCTCAGCCTTCCCTTAGCGGCAGCACATTTGTCGGCTGGGAAGGCCTCGGTCGCCGATTCGGTTCGGCAGTCGATTCGAAAGCTGGACCGGGGTCAGATCGGCACGTCGAAGGTAACGATCGACACTTCGCCTTCGAGCGCGCCCTGGAAGGCGGAAATATGCGGCTCTTCGTCGGGGATGCCGTCCATGTCGCCGATCTGGTCGAGCTCGGCCTCGGCGTAACCTTCGGCGGCAAGCGATTCGAGCGCCCGGCGCACCGCCGAATCGTCGTCGGGCGCAACCAGCATGACGTGGACGCCTTCCGGTTTGCCGCCTTTTTTCTTCCACACCCGGCCGGTGATGATGGTGACCGGGCGTTCTTCGTTGTCGTTCACGGGCCGATTCCTCTTGGCAGCGGGGGGGCGGGCGAGGGGGTTTTGACTGCTCATGCGGCCTTTTCGCATGAAGCAAGGCCGCGCAACAGCGCAAACCCATTCACTTTGCCTGAAGGCTTGTCACTTTCTTCCTCGCTCTTGCAAAAATGCGAAAGAAAATTACATGCGGTTTTCGCATGGCTGCCAAGCCTTGGTCGGCGCGCAATATTTGGTGCTCCGGGCTTGACGGTCCGCGGTCTTACGGGTAGAAGCCGCCCAGTCAGAACCGATGTGAGGCTCTCCCTTCCGAAGCGACACGCTTTGGAGTTTGCCTCAAACAGGGTTCGTTTTACGAGCGAAAAGACATTTCCGGCGTGCACGAAGCGGCTTCCGCTTCCTCTGCCTTTTGTTCGGGCAAGACCGCGAGGCGCGGTTTATGGCCCGAATTTGCGTATGGAAATGACGCTTTGAGCGGCCCTGACCGGGCGAGACACGGAATTGAGAGACAAGAGGGTTTAATGCCTACCGTCAACCAGCTGATCCGCAAGCCGCGCATTGCGCCGGTGAAGCGCAACAAGGTCCCGGCCATGCAGCAGAACCCGCAGAAGCGGGGCGTCTGCACGCGCGTCTATACAACGACGCCGAAGAAGCCGAACTCGGCGCTGCGCAAGGTGGCCAAGATCCGCCTGACCAATGGTTTTGAAGTGATCGGGTACATCCCCGGCGAAGGCCACAACCTTCAGGAGCACTCCGTGGTGATGATCCGCGGCGGCCGCGTCAAGGATCTCCCGGGCGTTCGCTACCACATCATCCGCGGTGTGCTCGACACGCAGGGTGTGAAGAACCGCAAGCAGCGCCGTTCGAAGTACGGCGCCAAGCGTCCGAAGTAAGGGGCGTCCGAAGTAAGATTTTCCGGCCTTGGCGCTCCTTGAGTGCGTCGGGCTATGAGATTGAGAGACAAAAGCCATGTCGCGTCGTCACAGTGCAGAAAAGCGTGAGATCAATCCGGACCCGAAGTTCGGCGATCTGATCGTCACCAAGTTCATGAACGCCGTCATGTATGACGGCAAGAAGTCGGTCGCCGAGACCATCGTCTACGGCGCGCTCGACCAGGTTCAGTCGAAGACCAAGCAGGAGCCGGTCACCGTCTTCCATCAGGCGCTCGACAATGTCGCGCCGCATGTGGAAGTGCGTTCGCGCCGTGTCGGCGGCGCCACCTACCAGGTTCCGGTCGACGTGCGCCCCGAGCGCCGCCAGGCATTGGCCATTCGCTGGCTGATTGCTGCGGCCCGCAACCGCAACGAGACCACGATGGTCGACCGCCTCTCCGGCGAGCTGATGGACGCGGCCAACAACCGCGGCACCGCTGTCAAGAAGCGTGAAGACACCCACAAGATGGCTGAAGCCAACCGCGCTTTCGCGCACTACCGCTGGTAAAGCGCGAACGAGACTGAGAGGCAGCTACGATGGCCCGCGAATACAAAATCGAAGACTACCGCAATTTCGGTATCATGGCGCATATTGACGCCGGCAAGACGACGACCACCGAGCGCGTCCTCTACTACACGGGCAAGTCGCACAAGATCGGCGAAGTCCACGACGGCGCTGCCACCATGGATTGGATGGAGCAGGAGCAGGAGCGCGGCATCACCATCACGTCCGCCGCGACCACGACCTTCTGGAAGGCTCGTGACGGCAAGATGCACCGCTTCAACATCATCGACACCCCCGGCCACGTCGACTTCACCATCGAGGTCGAGCGTTCGCTGCGCGTGCTCGACGGCGCCATCGCGCTGCTCGATGCCAATGCCGGTGTTGAGCCGCAGACCGAGACTGTCTGGCGCCAGGCCGACAAGTATCGCGTTCCGCGCATGATCTTCTGCAACAAGATGGACAAGATCGGCGCCGACTTCTATCGCTCGGTCGAGATGATCGGCTCGCGCCTCGGTGCGCATGCTGTTGTCATGCAGCTGCCGATTGGCGCCGAGACCGAGTTCAAGGGCGTTGTCGACCTCGTCGAGATGAACGCGCTGGTCTGGCGCGACGAGACGCTGGGCGCTGCCTGGGATATCGTCGAGATCCCGGACGACCTCAAGGCTCGTGCCGAAGAATACCGCGAGAAGATGATCGAGGCTGCCGTCGAAATGGACGAGACGGCGCTTGAGAATTACCTCGAAGGCAAGATGCCGTCGAATGACGAGATTCGCGCGCTGATCCGCAAGGGCACCATCGCGGTCAAGTTCTACCCGATGTTCTGTGGCTCGGCCTTCAAGAACAAGGGCGTGCAGCCGCTGCTCGACGCCGTCGTCGAATATCTGCCTTCGCCGGCCGATGTTCCCGCCATCAAGGGCGTCGATGCCAAGACCGACGCCGAGATCGAGCGTCATGCCGACGACAACGAGCCGCTGTCGATGCTCGCCTTCAAGATCATGAACGACCCGTTCGTCGGTTCGCTGACCTTTGCGCGCATCTATTCGGGCAGGCTCACCAAGGGCATCTCGGTCGACAACACCGTGAAGGGCAAGAAAGAGCGCATCGGCCGCATGCTGCAGATGCATGCGAACTCGCGCGCCGACGTCGAAGAGGCTTTTGCCGGTGATATCGTTGCTCTTGCCGGTCTCAAGGACACGACCACCGGCGACACGCTGAGCGATCCGCTGCATCCGGTCATCCTCGAGCGCATGGAATTCCCCGATCCGGTCATCCAGATCGCCATCGAGCCGAAGACCAAGAACGACCAGGAAAAGATGGGCCTCGCCCTTCACCGCCTGGCCGCCGAGGATCCGTCCTTCCGCGTCAAGACCGACGAGGAAAGCGGCCAGACCATCATTTCCGGCATGGGCGAACTCCACCTCGACATCATCGTCGACCGCATGCGTCGCGAGTTCAAGGTCGAGGCCAATGTCGGCGCACCGCAGGTGGCCTATCGCGAGACGATCACCCGCAAGCACGAGCAGGACTACACGCACAAGAAGCAGACCGGCGGTACCGGTCAGTTCGCTCGCGTCAAGATCCTGTTCGAGCCGAACCCCGATAGCAGCGAGTTCGAGTTCGATACCAAGATCGTCGGCGGCGCCGTGCCGAAGGAGTACATCCCTGGTGTCGAAAAGGGCATCAACAGCGTCATGACCTCGGGTCCGTTCGCGGGCTTCCCGATGATCGGCGTCAAGGCGACCCTCATCGACGGCGCTTACCACGATGTCGACTCCAGCGTTCTGGCCTTCGAAATCGCCGGCCGCGCCTGCTTCCGTGAAGCAGCACCCAAGCTTGGCGTGCAGCTGCTCGAGCCGATCATGAAGGTCGAAGTCGTGACGCCGGAAGACTACGTCGGCAGCGTCATCGGCGATCTGAACGGTCGTCGTGGCCAGATCCAGGGTCAGGAAGCGCGTGGCGTCGCCGTTGTCATCAACGCGATGGTGCCGCTCGCCAACATGTTCAAGTATGTCGACAACCTGCGCTCGATGAGCCAGGGCCGTGCGGCCTACACGATGCAGTTCGATCACTACGAGCCGGTTCCGACCGCAGTGGCCCAGGAAGTCCAGAAGAAATACGCGTAAGGGTTCCTTAGCCACCGACGTCGCGTCCCTTGCGCGGTGCCGGATCTGAAGAGCGAATAACAATTTCCCCCAAGCGGGTAGAATAGACGGAGAACGATTATGGCCAAAGGTAAATTCGAGCGTAACAAGCCTCACGTGAACATCGGCACGATTGGCCACGTCGACCATGGCAAGACGTCGCTGACGGCGGCGATCACCAAGTATTTTGGCGAATACAAGCGCTACGACCAGATCGACGCTGCCCCTGAAGAAAAGGCGCGCGGCATCACGATCTCGACGGCTCACGTCGAATACGAGACGGCCAACCGCCACTACGCTCACGTCGACTGCCCCGGCCACGCCGACTATGTGAAGAACATGATCACCGGCGCCGCGCAGATGGACGGCGCGATCCTGGTCGTGTCGGCTGCCGACGGCCCGATGCCGCAGACCCGCGAGCACATCCTGCTGGCCCGTCAGGTCGGCGTGCCGTCGATCGTGGTGTTCTTGAACAAGGTCGACCAGGTCGACGACGCCGAGCTGCTCGAACTGGTCGAGCTCGAGGTTCGCGAGCTTCTGACCAAGAACGAATTCCCCGGCGACGACATTCCGATCGTCAAGGGTTCGGCTCTGGCTGCTCTCGAAGACTCGGACAAGAAGATCGGTGAAGACGCGATCCGCGAGCTGATGGCTGCGGTCGATGCCTACATCCCGACGCCGGTCCGTCCGCTCGACAAGCCGTTCCTGATGCCGATCGAAGACGTGTTCTCGATCTCGGGCCGCGGCACGGTCGTGACCGGCCGCGTCGAGCGCGGCGTGGTCAAGGTCGGCGAGGAACTCGAGATCATCGGCATCCGTCCGACGACCAAGACGACCTGCACGGGCGTGGAAATGTTCCGCAAGCTGCTCGATCAGGGCCAGGCTGGCGACAACATCGGCGCGCTGCTGCGCGGCGTTGATCGTGAAGGTGTCGAGCGCGGCCAGGTTCTGGCCAAGCCGGGCACGGTGAAGCCGCACAAGAAGTTCGTGGCCGAAGCCTACATCCTGACCAAGGACGAAGGTGGCCGTCACACGCCGTTCTTCACCAACTACCGTCCGCAGTTCTACTTCCGCACGACCGACGTGACCGGCATCGTGTCGCTGCCGGAAGGCACCGAGATGGTGATGCCGGGCGACAACATCACGGTCGATGTCGAGCTGATCGTGCCGATCGCCATGGAAGAGAAGCTGCGCTTCGCTATCCGTGAAGGCGGCCGCACCGTCGGTGCCGGCATCGTCGTCACCATCAAAGAGTAATTTGGACTTAAACCGATCTGTCGCGGGCGCGGGAGTTGCCCGCGCCGCGCCAGAACAAGGAAGTGACGCATGAACGGACAGAATATCCGCATCCGCCTTAAGGCGTTTGACCACCGCGTGCTCGACGCCTCGACGAAGGAAATCGTGTCGACGGCCAAGCGTACCGGTGCAAACGTCCGCGGCCCCATTCCGCTGCCGACGCGGATCGAAAAGTTCACGGTCAACCGGTCGCCTCACGTCGACAAGAAGAGCCGCGAGCAGTTCGAGATGCGCACGCACAAGCGTCTGCTCGACATCGTCGATCCGACCCCGCAGACGGTCGATGCTTTGATGAAGCTCGATCTGGCCGCCGGCGTCGACGTCGAGATCAAGCTCTAAGGGAATGAGAGCGCGGTAAGGGGCGGTGCCCCTGGCCCGGAACTCTAAAGGAATTGAACCGATGCGTTCAGGTGTGATTGCAAAGAAGGTGGGAATGACCCGCATCTATAACGATGCCGGGGAACATGTTCCCGTCACCGTTCTCCTGATGGAGAACTGCCAGGTCGTGGCCCAGCGCACGCAAGAGAAGAATGGCTACACCGCCGTTCAGCTCGGCGTTGGCCTTGCCAAGGTGAAGAACACGTCGAAGGCGATGCGCGGCCATTTCGCGACCGCTTCCGTCGAGCCGAAGGCGAAGGTCGCCGAGTTCCGCGTCTCCGCCGACAACATGATCGATGTCGGCGCCGAGATCACCGTCGAGCACTTCGTCGCCGGCCAGAAGGTCGATGTGACGGGCACGACGATCGGCAAGGGCTTTCAGGGCGTCATCAAGCGCCACCACATGGGCGGTGGCCGTGCAACGCACGGTAACTCGGTTTCGCACCGTACGCACGGTTCGACCGGCCAGCGCCAGGACCCGGGCAAGGTGTTCAAGGGCAAGCATATGGCTGGCCACATGGGCGACACCCGCGTCACCACGCAGAATGTCGAGATCGTATCGACCGACGCCGACCGCGGCCTGATCCTGATCCGCGGTGCGGTTCCCGGATCGAAGGGCGCCTGGATCCTGGTCCGCGATGCGGCCAAGGTGGCACTGCCGGCCAATGCGCCGAAGCCTGCCGCGATCCGCGCCGTTGCTGCCGAAAGTGGCGCCAAGAACGAGGCTCCGGCCACAGAGGGAGCGGAATAATGGATCTCAAGATCACAACGCTGGGCGGCAAGGACGCCGGCAAGGTGGAACTCTCCGACGAGATTTTCGGCCTTGATCCGCGCGAAGACATCCTGCAGCGCGTCGTGCGCTGGCAGCTTGCCAAGAAGCAGCAGGGCACGCACAAGACCAAGGGTCGCGCCGAGATCGCGCGCACCGGCGCCAAGATGTACAAGCAGAAGGGTACGGGCCGCGCCCGTCACCATTCGGCACGCGCTCCGCAGTTCCGCGGCGGCGGCAAGGCCCACGGCCCGGTCGTTCGCAGCCACGAGCACGAACTGCCGAAGAAGGTTCGCGCTCTCGGCCTCAAGCATGCTCTCTCGGCCAAGGCCAAGAGCGCGTCGATCATCATCATCGACGAGCTGAAGCTGACCGAGGCCAAGACGAAGGCGCTGATCGCGAATTTTGCGACGCTGGGCCTGACCAATGCTTTGCTGATCGGCGGCGCCGAGCTTGACAAGAACTTCAAGCTGGCGGCGACGAACATCCCCAACATCGACGTGCTGCCCATCCAGGGCATCAACGTCTACGACATTCTGCGCCGCGGCACGCTGGTCCTTTCGAAGGCCGCCGTCGAGGCTCTCGAGGAGCGTTTTAAATGACCGACCTTCGTCATTACGACGTGATCGTCTCGCCGGCGATCACCGAAAAGTCGACCATGGCCTCCGAGCAGAACAAGGTCGTCTTCAACGTCGCCAAGAAGGCGTCGAAGCCGGAAATCAAGGCCGCCGTCGAAGCGCTGTTCGGCGTCAAGGTGATGGCCGTGAACACGCTTGTCCGCAAGGGCAAGATCAAGCGCTTCCGTGGCACGGTTGGCCGCCAGAGCGACGTCAAGAAGGCGGTTGTGACGCTGGCGGATGGCCAGTCGATCGACGTCGCGACGGGTCTCTGAGCAAGGCCGCGAGGACAGAACAATGGCACTGAAAAAATTCAACCCGGTAACGCCCAGCACCCGTCAGCTGGTCATCGTCGACCGCTCGGGCCTCTACAAGGGCAAGCCCGTGAAGGGTCTGACCGAAGGCCTGACCAAGTCGGGCGGCCGCAACAATCACGGTCGCATCACCGCCCGCTTCATCGGCGGTGGTCACAAGCGTTCGTACCGCATCATCGACTTCAAACGCCGCAAGTTCGACGTCGTCGGCACGGTCGAGCGCATTGAGTACGATCCGAACCGCACCGCCTTCATCGCGCTGATCAAGTATGACGATGGCGAGCTGTCCTACATCATCGCTCCGCAGCGTCTGGCTCCCGGCGACAAGATCGTGTCCGGTGAATCGGTCGACGTGAAGCCGGGCAATGCGATGCCGCTGGCTTCGATGCCGGTCGGCACCATCGTCCACAACATCGAGCTGAAGCCGGGCAAGGGCGCTCAGGTCGCCCGTTCGGCAGGTGGTTACGGTCAGCTGGTCGGTCGTGACCAGGGCATGGCGATCCTGCGCCTCAATTCGGGCGAGCAGCGTGTCGTTCACGGCTCCTGCATGGCCACTGTTGGCGCCGTGTCCAATCCGGACCACGGCAACATCAATGACGGCAAGGCCGGTCGCACGGTCTGGCGTGGCAAGCGCCCGCACAATCGCGGCGTGACCATGAACCCGGTCGACCATCCGCACGGCGGCGGCGAAGGCCGCACATCGGGTGGCCGCCATCCGGTTTCGCCCTGGGGCAAGCCGACCAAGGGCAAGAAGACGCGGTCCAACAAGGCGACCGACAAGTTCATCCTGCGCTCGCGCCATCAGCGCAAGAGCTAAGAAGAGGTAACGCCAAGTGACTCGTTCGATTTGGAAAGGCCCCTTCATTGACGGCTACCTTCTCAAGAAGGTGGACAAGGTTCGTGAAGGTGGTCGCAATGAGGTGATCAAGATGTGGAGCCGTCGCTCCACCATCCTGCCGCAGTTCGTCGGCTTCACCTTCGGTGTCTACAACGGCCAGAAGCATGTTCCCGTCTCGGTGAACGAGGACATGGTCGGTCACAAGTTCGGTGAATTCGCTCCGACCCGGACCTATTACGGTCACGGCGCGGATAAGAAGGCGAAGAGGAAATAATCATGGGCAAGGCCAAAGCTCCGCGCAGGCTTGCTGATAACGAAGCGCGCGCCGTATTGCGCACGATCCGTATCAGCCCGCAGAAGCTGAACCTGGTTGCCGCGCTGATCCGCGGCAAAAAGGTCGCGACAGCGCTTTCCGATCTCGAATTCTCGGCCAAGCGGATTTCCGGCACGGTCAAGAAGACGCTGGAATCGGCAATCGCCAACGCGGAAAACAACCACGACCTGGATGTCGATGCACTGATCGTGGCGGAAGCCTATGTCGGCAAGTCGATCGTCATGAAGCGGTTCCATGCCCGTGGCCGCGGTCGCGCCAGCCGTATCGAGAAGCCGTTCTCGCACCTCACGATCGTCGTTCGTGAAGTCGAAGAAAAAGGGGAGGCCGCATAATGGGCCAGAAAGTCAATCCGATCGGTCTTCGCCTCGGCATCAACCGCACCTGGGATTCGCGCTGGTTCGCGAACACCGGCGAGTACGGCAAGCTGCTGCATGAGGACATCAAGATCCGCAAGTATCTCGAGAAGGAGCTCAAGCAGGCTGCCATCTCGAAGGTCGTGATCGAGCGTCCGCACAAGAAGTGCCGCGTCACCATCCATGCCGCGCGCCCGGGTCTGATCATCGGCAAGAAGGGCGCCGACATCGAGAAGCTTCGCAAGAAGCTGATGGAGATGACGAAGTCCGAGACGCACCTCAACATCGTTGAAGTGCGCAAGCCGGAGATCGACGCGACCCTGGTCGCCCAGTCGATCGCCCAGCAGCTCGAGCGTCGTATCGCGTTCCGCCGCGCCATGAAGCGTGCCGTTCAGTCGGCGATGCGGCTTGGTGCCGAAGGCATCCGCATCAACTGCGCCGGCCGCCTCGGCGGCGCCGAGATCGCGCGCATGGAATGGTATCGCGAAGGCCGCGTGCCGCTGCATACGCTGCGTGCGGACGTCGACTACGGTACGGCCGAAGCGCACACGGCTTATGGCATCTGCGGCGTCAAGGTCTGGGTGTTCAAGGGCGAGATCCTTGAGCATGACCCGATGGCTTCGGAGCGTCGGGCCAGCGAAAGCGATGCAGCGCATGGCGGTGGTGGTGATCGCGAACGCGGTCGTCGTCGCGAAAACGCCTGAGACATTTAGGAATTTGGAGTTAGAACGATGCTGCAGCCAAAGCGCACAAAGTTCCGCAAGCAGTTCAAGGGCCGTATCCATGGTACCGCAAAGGGCGGCACCAACCTGGATTTCGGTGGTTTCGGGCTGAAGGCGCTTGAGCCGAACCGCGTCACCGCACGTGAGATCGAGGCGGCCCGCCGCGCGATCACCCGTGAAATGAAGCGCGCTGGTCGCGTCTGGATCCGTATTTTCCCGGACGTGCCGGTCACTTCGAAGCCGACCGAAGTCCGCATGGGTAAGGGCAAGGGCGCGGTCGATTACTGGGCGGCGCGCGTCAAGCCGGGCCGCATCATGTTCGAGATCGACGGCGTCAATGAAGAAACCGCCCGTGAGGCACTGCGTCTCGGCGCGGCCAAGCTCTCGGTCAAGACGCGCTTCGTGCAGCGCATCGCAGAATAAGGACGGGCTGATCATGAAAGCCGAAGACATCCGGACCAAGACCCAGGACCAGCTGACCGACGACCTGGCCAGCCTGAAGAAGGAGCAGTTCAACCTGCGCTTCCAGAAGGCCACCGGCCAGCTCGAGAAGACCGCGCGCGTGAGACAGGTTCGTAAGGACATTGCGCGTATCAAGACCATCGCTGCGGAAAAGTCCGCGGCTAAGAAGGCTTAAGGACGAAAACCATGCCAAAGCGCATTCTGCAGGGCACCGTCGTCAGCGACAAGAACGAGAAGACGGTTGTCGTCAAGGTCGAACGGCGCTTCACGCATCCCGTGATGAAGAAGACCGTGCGCATGACCAAGAAGTACAAGGCGCACGACGAGAACAACGCCCACAAGGTTGGCGATCAGGTGTTCATCCAGGAATCGAAGCCGATTTCCAAGGACAAGCGCTGGATCGTCGTGTCTTCGGACCAAGCCTGACCTCGGGCGTAAACAACGAATTTTGGACAGACCGGGGAGGGGCTTTGAGCCCATCCCGTTAGAAGAGAAGAAGGCGGCCAGTCATGATTCAGATGCAAACAAACCTCGACGTCGCGGATAATTCCGGCGCCCGTCGTGTCATGTGCATCAAGGTGCTGGGCGGCTCGAAGCGGAAATACGCTTCCGTGGGCGACATCATCGTGGTGTCGATCAAGGAAGCCATTCCGCGCGGCCGCGTGAAGAAGGGCGATGTGATGAAGGCGGTCGTGGTTCGCACGGCCAAGGACATTCGCCGCCCGGACGGCAGCGTGATCCGTTTCGACAAGAACGCGGCCGTTCTCGTCGACAACAAGAAAGAGCCGATCGGCACGCGTATCTTCGGACCGGTTCCGCGCGAACTCCGCGCCAAGAACCACATGAAGATCATCTCGCTCGCGCCTGAAGTGCTGTAAGGAGCCGGACCAATGCAAAAGATTAGAAAAGGCGACAAGGTCGTCGTGCTGGCCGGCAAGGACAAGGGCCGTTCGGGCGAAGTCCTCTCGGTACAGCCGAAGGAAGACACCGCGCTGGTGCGCGGCGTCAACATGATCCGCCGTCACCAGAAGCAGTCCCAGTCCCAAGAGGGCGGGATCATCACCAAGGAAGCGCCGATCCAGCTGTCGAACATCGCGCTGGCCGACCCCAAGGATGGCAAGCCGACCCGCGTCGGCTTCATCTTCCAGAAGGACGGCAAGAAGGTGCGCGTCGCCAGGCGCTCGGGAGAAGTCATCAATGGCTAAGGCTCAAACCACGAAGCCCAAGGCTGAAAGCAAACAGTCCAAGGCTCAGAACACGCCGCGCCTCAAGCAGGTCTACAACGAGACCATCCGCAAGGCGCTGCAGGAACAGTTCGGCTACGACAACGAGATGCAGGTTCCGCGCATCGACAAGATCGTGCTGAACATGGGCGTCGGCGAAGCGACCGCCGATTCGAAGAAGCCTTCGATCGCGGCCGAAGACCTGGCGATGATTGCCGGCCAGAAGGCCGTCGTCACCCGCGCCCGCAACTCGATCGCCGGCTTCAAGGTCCGCGAGAAGATGCCGATCGGCGCCAAGGTCACGTTGCGCAAGGAACGGATGTATGAGTTCCTCGACCGCCTCGTGAACATCGCGCTGCCGCGCGTCCGCGACTTTCGCGGACTGAATCCGAAGAGCTTCGATGGCCGTGGCAACTACGCCATGGGCATCAAGGAACACATCGTGTTCCCGGAGATCAACTACGACAAGGTTGATCAGATCTGGGGCATGGACGTCATCGTTTGTACGACTGCGAAGACGGACGACGAAGCCAGGGCATTGCTCAAGGCCTTCAACTTCCCCTTCCGCCAGTAACGGCAGCGAGAAAAGGAAAAATCTGAAATGGCAAAGACCAGCTCAGTCGAGAAGAACAACAGGCGCCGCAAGCTTGCCGACCAGTACGGTCCCAAGCGGGCTGCGCTCAAGGCGATCATCATGGATCAGTCCAAGCCGATGGAAGAGCGTTTCCGCGCTCAGCTCAAGCTTGCCGCCATGCCGCGCAACTCGGCCAAGATCCGCATCCGCAACCGCTGCGAAGTCACCGGCCGTCCGCGCGCCTACTATCGCAAGCTCAAAGTATCGCGCATCGCGCTTCGTGATCTCGGCAATAACGGCCAGATCCCGGGCCTGGTCAAGTCGAGCTGGTAAGGAGGACATAACATGTCATTGAGCGATCCTCTCGGCGATATGCTGACCCGCATCCGCAACGCGTATGGCCGCAAGAAGTCGAGCGTTTCGACGCCGGCGTCGCGTCTGCGCACCCGCGTCCTCGACGTGCTGAAGGCTGAAGGCTATATCCGCGATTACAGCCAGACCGACTTCGACAACGGCAAGTCCGAAATCGAGATCGAGCTGAAGTATTTCGACGGCGCGCCGGTCGTGCGCGAAATCGCCCGCGTTTCGAAGCCAGGCCGCCGCGTCTATGTTTCGGCCAAGTCGATCCCGCAGGTCGCAAACGGCCTCGGCATCGCCATCCTTTCGACACCGAAGGGCGTGATGGCCGACCATGAAGCACGTGAACAGAACGTCGGCGGTGAGATCCTCTGCCAGATCTTCTGATCTGACAGTTGACCGCAAAGTGGAATCCGGTCTTCGGATCGTTCCCGAAGACAGAGACCTGAAACAAGAGAAGTGACGAGGACAACAAAATGTCTCGTATTGGAAAGAAACCCGTTTCGCTGCCGCAGGGCGTGACCGCGACCGTCAACGGCCAGACCGTGACGGCGAAGGGCCCCAAGGGTGAGCTGAAGTTCGTGGTGAACGACGAAGTGCTGGTCAAGATGGAAGGCAGCGAGATCGCTGTCCAGCCGCGCGACCAGACCAAGACCGCCCGCTCCAAGTGGGGCATGTCGCGCACGCAGATCGTCAACATCCTGCAGGGCGTCAAGGACGGTTTCGAGAAGAAGCTCGAGATCACCGGCGTCGGCTATCGCGCGGCACTTCAGGGCAAGAACCTGCAGCTGGCGCTTGGCTTCAGCCATGACGTCGTCTATGAGACGCCGCAGGGCATCACCATCACCGTGCCGAAGCCGACTGAAATCACCGTGGCCGGCATCGACAAGCAGCAGGTCGGCCAGGTTGCGGCCGAGATCCGCGAGTATCGTGGTCCCGAGCCTTACAAGGGCAAGGGCGTCCGCTACGCCGGCGAGAAGATCGTCCGCAAGGAAGGCAAGAAGAAGTAGTAGGCCTGGCCTCGAGAAGTTGAAGACTTTTCGGAAAGGGCCAAGCCAAGAGTGTAACGCCGCGGGGAGCGGTCGCGGGAGGCGCTTTCGCCTACCGCATATGGCGGCCCCCGTTTTTTGAAGGCAAGGAAGACCATCATGGGTACCAAGGAATCCACGCAGCGCCGCGCGCAGCGCGTCCGTCGTCAGATCAAGAAGGTCGCCGGCGAGCGTCCGCGTCTGTCGGTCCACCGCACGTCGAAGAACATCTATGTGCAGGTCATCGACGACGCCAAGGGCCACACCATCGCCGCCGCTTCGACGCTCGAGAAGGACTTCAAGGGTTCGCTCAAGACCGGCGCCGACACCGCTGCCGCCACCGCGATCGGCAAGCTGATCGCCGAGCGCGCCACCAAGGCCGGCGTCAAGGAAGTCGTCTTCGACCGCGGCGCCTACATCTATCACGGCCGCGTCAAGGCGCTCGCCGAGGCTGCCCGCGAAGGTGGCTTGAGCTTCTAAGCATAGTCCCGAAAAGTTGCAGACTTTTCGGATAAAGATTATGCGAAGGAAATGATTTCGCCCCCGGTGACCGTTTCCCGATTTATTCGGGGCGAGGCACCGGATCTTATCAGCAACCGTGCTTCCGGAAAAAAACAAGGAACAGGATATGGCACAGGAACGTAGGGATGGCGGCCGCGGCCGCGATCGTGAAGAACGCGATGACGGCATGGTGGACAAGCTCGTCCACATCAACCGCGTCGCCAAGGTCGTCAAGGGCGGCCGTCGCTTCGGTTTTGCAGCACTCGTCGTCGTCGGCGACCAGAAGGGCCGCGTCGGCTTTGGTCACGGCAAGGCGCGCGAAGTGCCGGAAGCTATCCGCAAGGCAACTGAATCGGCTAAGCGCGACATGATTTTCGTGCCGCTGCGCTCGGGCCGTACGCTGCATCACGACGTCGAAGGACGCTGGGGTGCTGGACGCGTGCTGCTGCGCGCCGCCAAGCAAGGTACCGGCATCATCGCCGGTGGCCCGATGCGCGCTGTCTTCGAGACGCTCGGCATGCATGACGTGGTCGCCAAGTCGATGGGTTCGTCGAACCCCTACAACATGGTTCGCGCCACCTTCGACGCGCTGAAGAGCCAGATGCATCCCAAGGATGTGGCTGCTGCTCGCGGCATCAAGTATTCGACCCTTCAGGCCCGCCGCGGCACCGCCGTTGCGGCTGAAGAATAGTCGATCTGACCAGGGATTTTGACCATGGCCAAGAAAGCAACCAAGACCATCACCGTTGAGCAGATCGGTTCGCCGATCCGCCGTCCGAAGGAACAGCGCGCGACGCTGGTCGGCCTCGGCCTCAACAAGATGCACAAGCAGCGCACGCTGGAAGATACGCCCTCCGTGCGCGGCATGATCGCTGCCGTCCAGCATCTCGTCCGCGTCGTGGACGAGGGCTGAGCCAGAGCGCAGGAGAAGTCAGATGAAACTCAACGATCTGCGTGACAAGGACGGCGCGACGCACTCCAAGAAGCGTCTCGGCCGTGGTATCGGCTCCGGCTCCGGCAAGACCGGCGGTCGCGGCGTCAAGGGCCAGAAGGCGCGCTCCGGCGTCGCCATCAACGGCTTCGAGGGTGGCCAGATGCCGCTCTACCGGCGCCTGCCGAAGCGTGGCTTCAACAACATCTTCGCCAAGAGCTTCACCGTCGTGTCGCTGGCCCGCATCCAGGTGGCCGTCGACGCCAAGAAGCTCGACGCCAAGGCAACCGTGACGGCTGAATCGCTGGTTGCCGCCGGCGTCATCCGCCGCGTCAAGGACGGCGTGCGCATCCTCTCGGATGGCGAGATCAAGGCGAAGCTCGCCTTTGACGTCGCCGGCGCCTCCAAGGCCGCGATCGAGAAGATCGAAAAGGCCGGCGGTTCGGTCAAGCTGCCGCAGGAAAAGGCAGCTGCCGAGTAACGGCAATTTGAAGCGCGATCGGCAGGAGTGGGATCCGTTTTTGCTCACGATTTCGCTTTGATCTGCTCAACGAGGCGGCCGCGTCAACGCGGCCGCTTGCATGTTTAGAGCCCGGAGCTTATCTCGTGAGCTTCGGTGAAACGCGCCGCCTGACCTCAGGGCCATCAAGCGTTACCAAGCGGAGAATCAGGCATGGCTTCGGCTGCTGAACAATTAGCCTCGAATCTGAATTTCTCGGCCTTCGCCAAGGCGGAGGATTTGAAGAAGCGCATCTGGTTCACGATCGGCGCGCTGCTGGTTTATCGCCTCGGCACCTACATCCCGCTTCCCGGTATCAATCCCGACGCCTTCGCCCAGGCCTTCTCTTCGCAGAGCAAGGGCGTGCTCGGCATGTTCAACATGTTCGCCGGCGGCGCCGTGCAGCGCATGGCGATCTTTGCGCTCGGCATCATGCCTTACATCTCCGCCTCCATCATCATGCAGCTGATGACCTCGGTCATCCCGTCATTGGAAGCGCTGAAGAAGGAAGGCGAACAGGGCCGCAAGGTCATCAACCAGTACACGCGCTACGGCACCGTGCTGCTTGCGCTGGTCCAGGCCTATGGCATTTCTGTCGGGCTGGAAGGCGGCAACGGCATCGTCAGTGACCCCGGCATGTTCTTCCGCATCTCGACCGTCGTCACGCTGGTCGGCGGCACCATGTTCCTGATGTGGCTGGGCGAGCAGATCACCGCCCGCGGCATCGGCAACGGTATTTCGCTGATCATCTTCTCCGGCATCGTCGCCGGCCTGCCGCACGCCATCTCCGGCACGCTGGAGCTTGGCCGCACCGGCGCGCTGTCGACCGGCCTGATCCTGGCGATCATCGTGCTGGCTATCGTCGTCATTGCGCTCATCGTGTTCTTCGAGCGCGCCCAGCGCCGCTTGCTGATCCAGTATCCGAAGCGCCAGGTCGGCAACCGGATGTTCCAGGGCGATACCTCGCATCTGCCGCTGAAGCTCAACACGTCGGGCGTCATTCCGCCGATCTTTGCCTCGTCGCTGCTTTTGCTGCCGGCCACCGTCGCCGGCTTCTCGCAGACGACGAACCTGCCGGCGTGGGCAAGCACCGTGCTCGCCTCGCTCGGCCACGGCCAGCCGCTCTACATGCTGTTTTATGCGGCGATGATCGTGTTCTTCGCCTTCTTCTACACCGCGATTGTCTTCAACCCGAAGGACACCGCCGACCAGCTCAAGAAGCATTCGGGCTTCATCCCGGGCTATCGTCCGGGCGAGCGCACCGCCGATTATATCGATTACGTTCTCACCCGCATCACCGTCGTCGGCGCCATCTATCTGGTGCTGGTGTGCCTGCTGCCGGAGTTCCTGATCTCGGCGACTGGCGTACCGTTCTACCTTGGTGGCACATCGCTTCTGATCGTGGTCAGTGTCACGCTCGATACGGTTGCGCAGATTCAGGGTCACCTGATCGCGCACCAGTATGAAGGCCTGATCAAGAAGTCGAAGCTGCGCGGGGGGAAGAAAGCCAGATGAGGTTGATATTGCTTGGGCCGCCAGGAGCGGGCAAGGGGACGCAAGCACAAAGACTGGTAGAAAAACACGGCATACCCCAGCTCTCGACGGGCGACATGCTGCGTGCTGCCGTCCAGGCAGGCACCGAGGTTGGCAAGCGCGCCAAGGCGGTGATGGATGCCGGTGAACTGGTGTCCGACGCGATCGTCAACGCGATCGTCGCTGAGCGTATCGATCAGCCCGACTGCGCCAAGGGGTTCATCCTCGACGGCTATCCGCGGACCCTGGTGCAGGCGGATGCGGTCGAGCAGATGCTGTCGGATCGCTCCCAGGGGCTCGACGCCGTCATTGAACTCGTGGTCGACGACAAGGCCCTGGTTGGCCGGATCGTCAAACGCGCCGACGAGGCGCAGGCCGCCGGCCTTCCCGTTCGCAAGGACGACAATCCGACCGTGTTCGAAGAGCGCCTGAGGGAATACTACAAGAAGACGTCGCCGCTGATTGGCTACTACTATGCCAAGGGCAAGCTCCGCAGTGTCGACGGCATGGCCGATATCGACGCCGTGACGGAACAGATCGAAGCGGTGCTCAAGGACGCGGTGCGGGGAAATTAACGATTGCACTTGACGGAGGCGGTTCGCTGCGGTATGGCGGCCCGTCTTCCTATCAGGCATGAGCTTTGCTTGTCCGCAAGGGCAAGGCAGCCGCATTGAACTGGAAACTCCCGCATGGGCCGGCCTCCACCGGACGCGGGGCAACTTAAGACAGCGCCGAGCCTACCTTGTTTTTGAGGATTGGCCGGCCCACATGGAGAAGGGAAGAACATGGCTCGTATAGCCGGCGTCAACATTCCGACCAACAAGCGCGTTGTCATTGCGCTTCAGTACATTCACGGCATTGGCAAGCGGTTCGCCCAGGAGATCGTCGACAAGGTCGGCATCCCGGCCGAGCGCCGCGTCAACCAGCTGACCGACGCGGAAGTGCTGCAGATCCGCGAGACCATCGACCGCGATTACCAGGTTGAAGGCGACCTGCGCCGCGAAGTCTCGATGAACATCAAGCGGCTCATGGACCTCGGTTGCTACCGCGGCCTGCGTCACCGCCGCTCGCTGCCGGTCCGCGGCCAGCGCACGCATACCAATGCGCGCACCCGCAAGGGCCCGGCCAAGTCGATCGCCGGCAAGAAGAAGTAATTTTTTTAGGGGAATAAGGGAGTAGGGGAGTAAGGCAGTAGGGAATGCCCGCCAGTCGGGTCGCATTTTTCCCTACTCCCTTACTGCCCTATTCCCCTACTCCCTTACGAAGGTGGAGCCGCTGGTATTACGGCGGTGTAGAGATCAACTGAAAGGACTATCATGGCCAAGGAAGCCGCTCGTGTTCGCCGTCGCGAACGCAAGAATATCTCGTCGGGCGTTGCCCACGTCAATTCGACCTTCAACAACACGATGATCACCATCACCGATGCGCAGGGCAATTCGATTGCCTGGTCGTCGGCCGGTGCCCAGGGCTTCAAGGGTTCGCGCAAGTCGACCCCGTTCGCTGCCCAGATGGCTGCCGAGGATGTTGCCAAGAAGGCCCAGGAACACGGCATGCGCATGCTCGAAGTCGAGGTCTGCGGACCCGGCTCCGGTCGTGAATCGGCACTGCGCGCCCTGCAGGCGGCCGGCTTCACCATCACCTCGATCCGTGATGTGACGCCGATCCCGCACAATGGCTGCCGCCCGCGCAAGAAGCGTCGCGTCTAAGCATTTATCGAACGTCGCGCGAGCGCCCTTGGGCGCTCCTCCGCGGCATTCCAGGTCGCCCGCCACGATTGGATGGTGGCGGGTCAACGGAAGGAAAGCATCATGATCCAGAAAAATTGGCAGGAACTGATCAAGCCGAACAAGATCGAGTTCTCGTCGAAGAAGAAGACGCTGACCACGCTGGTCGCCGAGCCTCTCGAGCGTGGCTTTGGCCTGACGCTGGGCAACGCGCTGCGCCGCGTGCTTCTGTCTTCGCTGCGCGGTGCGGCTGTTACCGCCGTGCAGATCGACGGCGTTCTACATGAATTCTCGTCCATCGCCGGTGTGCGCGAGGACGTGACCGACATCGTCTTGAATATCAAGGAAATCGCCATCCGCATGGAAGGCGATGGTCCCAAGCGCATGGTCGTTCGCAAGCAGGGACCGGGTGCGGTTCTTGCCGGCGACATCCAGACGGTTGGCGATGTCGAGATCCTCAACCCCGACCACGTCATCTGCACGCTGGACGAAGGCGCTGAAATCCGCATGGAATTCACCGTCGACACCGGCAAGGGTTACGTGCCGGCCGACCGCAACCGCGCCGAAGACGCGCCGATCGGCCTCATCCCGGTCGACAGCCTTTATTCGCCGGTCAAGAAGGTCTCCTACAAGGTCGAGAACACCCGCGAGGGCCAGGTTCTCGACTATGACAAGCTGACCATGACGATCGAGACCGACGGTTCGATCACCGGTGAGGACGCAGTGGCTTTCGCCGCCCGCATCCTGCAGGACCAGCTCGGCCTGTTCGTCAACTTCGACGAGCCGCAGAAGGAAGTCGCTGCCGAGGCCGTCACCGAGCTCGCCTTCAACCCGGCGCTGCTCAAGAAGGTCGACGAACTCGAGCTTTCGGTGCGTTCGGCCAACTGCCTGAAGAACGACAACATCGTCTATATCGGCGACCTGATCCAGAAGACCGAAGCCGAGATGCTGCGCACCCCGAACTTCGGCCGCAAGTCGCTGAACGAGATCAAGGAAGTCCTGGCGGCGATGGGCCTGCACCTCGGCATGGAAGTGCCGGACTGGCCGCCGGAAAACATCGAAGACCTCGCTAAGCGTTACGAAGACCAATATTGAGCATGAATTCCAAGGATCGGCGGCGTGGGCCGCTCGATCCGACGGTCATGCGGAAAACCATCAGAGGCCGCGGCCTCTTGAACAACTGAAGAAGGAAAAGAGCCATGCGCCACGGTTTCAAAGGCCGCCGCTTCGCCCGAAGCATTAGCCATCGCAAGTCGATGTTCGCCAACCTCGCCGTGTCGCTGCTCGAGCACGAGCAGATCGTCACAACCTTGCCGAAGGCGAAGGACCTGCGTCCGATCGTCGAGAAGCTGGTGACGCTCGGCAAGCGTGGCGACCTGCACGCCCGCCGCCAGGTCATTGCCCAGATCGGCAATGAAGGCGTCGTCAAGCGTCTGTTCGACACCATCGCGCCGCGCTACGCCAACCGCAATGGCGGCTATCTGCGCATCATGAAGGCGGGCTTCCGTCACGGTGACAACGCCGCCATGGCTGTCATCGAGTTCGTCGATCGCGACGTCTCGGCCAAGGGCGCCGGCGACCGCGCTCGCATCGAGGCCGAAAGCGCAGACGCGGACGCCGCAGCCGCATAAGGCTCGGTTTTCCCAAATGAGTTCAAAGGGGCCTGCGGGCCCCTTTTTGTTTTCTGAAAGCAGCAAACCGCGCCGGAATCCGATTTCCGGGCATGCCCCTGGGGTTTTGGCCCAAAATAGTCGGATTTCAGCGGCTTAGCCTTTCATTTTGCACAATCGTCGGGACAATGCCCCCGAACTTGCCTTGGAGGATTCGCGAATGCGCGCCAGAAGACTGCCCTTTGTTCTGCTTTTCGCCATCATGGCGTTTGCGGCCGCACCGGTGGTCAGGCAGGCATTGGCCGAGGAGACCAAGACAGATCCCGGCCTGTCAGATGTGCTGACCGACCTGCTGCACGGCGTCGAGGGCGAGAACGCGACGTCCGGTCCCGACAAGCGCGTGCCGTTCGGCCGCGAGGAGGTGCAGCTGTCGTTTGCGCCGCTGGTCAAGCAGACGGCGCCGGCGGTGGTCAACGTCTATGCCTCGCAGACCGCCAAGGTGACATCGCCTTTCGACGGTGATCCGTTCTTCGAGGAATTCTTCGGCCGCTCGCAGCCGCGCGCGCAGTCTTCGCTGGGCTCCGGCGTGCTGGTCGATCCGACCGGCGTCGTGGTCACCAATTACCACGTCATCAAGGATGCCGACCGGGTCAAGGTGGCGACCGCTGATGGGCGTGAGTTCGACAGCAAGGTGCTGCTCAAGGACGAGACTCTCGACCTTGCCGTGCTCAAGATCACCTCGGACAAGCCGTTTCCGGTCATTGCCATCGGCGATTCCGACGCGCTCGAGGTCGGCGACCTGCTGCTGGCCATCGGCAACCCCTTCGGCGTCGGCCAGACCACCACCAGCGGCATCGTCTCGGCACTGGCCCGCAGCCATATCGGCGTCTCCGATTCCAGCTTCTTCATCCAGACCGACGCCGCCATCAATCCCGGCAATTCCGGCGGTGCGCTGATCAACATGGGCGGCCAGCTGGTCGGCATCAACACGGCCATCTACAGCCGCAGCGGTGGTTCGATCGGCATCGGCTTCGCCATTCCCTCGAACATGGTTCGCGCCTTTGCCGACGCGGCCAAGGCCGGGCTCGACTTCTTCGAACGGCCCTATATCGGCGCCGAGTTCGAAGCGGTGACGCCGCAGATCGCAGAATCACTCGGCATGGAGAAGCCGACCGGTGCGCTGGTTTCGTCGGTCGAGGCGACCGGACCGGCCGCCAAGGCAGGGCTCAAGCCCGGCGACGTGGTGCTGCAGCTCAACGGCAAGCCGGTCGAGAGCATCGAAGCGCTGGACTACCGGATGGCGACGCTGTCGATCGGCACCACCGCCAATTTCGCGGTTCTGACCAAGGGCCAGCAGGCGGCGATGGATATCGCGCTGGAGCGTGCTCCGGAAGGCATGAAGGCTGCTGAGGTGACGCTGCATGGCCGCAGCCCCTTTTCGGGCGCCAAGGTCGCGGAGCTTTCGCCCCGGCTCGCGCAGCGGCTTGGCCTGCGCACGGACATCAAGGGCGTCACCGTGGTCGACATCAACCGCGATTCACCGGCCGCCGATTTCGGCTTCCAGCCGGGCGACATCGTGCGCGAGGTGAACGGCACCACCATCGATACCGCAGCGACCCTGGAGCTGGCGGCCAAGACGGATACGCGCTGGTGGCGCTTTACGGTCGAGCGCGGCGGGCAGATACTGCGTCAGGTGTTGCGTTATTAGGGCTGGGTTCCGTGCATTCGGGCTCATGCTCCAACGAAAAAGAAGTGCATGGCCGATCTGTTCAGCGTCGATGAACCGGAAAAGAAGCCGCCTGGGCGGCCGCTGGCCGACAGGCTACGGCCGAGGAACCTTGGCGAGGTCGTCGGCCAGGAGCATCTGACGGGGCCTGACGGCGCGCTGACCCGGTTGATCGGTTCCGGCTCGCTCGGCTCGATGATTTTCTGGGGGCCGCCCGGCACCGGCAAGACCACCGTGGCGCGGTTGCTCGCCGGTGAAACGAGTCTCGCATTCGAGCAGATATCGGCTGTCTTTTCCGGCGTCGCCGACCTGAAAAAGGTGTTCGAATCAGCCAAATTGCGCCGTGCCAATGGCCGCCAGACCTTGTTGTTCGTCGACGAGATCCATCGCTTCAACCGCGCGCAGCAGGACAGTTTCCTCCCGGTCATGGAGGACGGGACAGTCGTGCTGGTTGGCGCTACGACCGAAAACCCGTCCTTCGAACTGAATGCCGCTTTGTTGTCACGCGCGCGCGTTCTGGTCTTCCACTCGCTTGGCGAGGAGAGCATCTCCAAGCTGATGGCGCGGGCGGAGGAGACCGAGGGCAGGGCGCTGCCGCTCGACGACGAGGCGCGAGCCATGCTCATCCGCATGAGCGATGGCGACGGCCGCGCCTCTCTTACCCTGGCAGAGGAAGTCTGGCGAGCAGCCAAGCCCGGCGAGGTCTTCGATCCCGAGGGTCTGCAGCGCATCGTCCAGCGCCGCGCGCCAATCTACGACAAGGGCCAGGACGGCCATTACAATCTGATCTCGGCGCTGCACAAATCGGTACGCGGTTCAGATCCTGACGCGGCTCTCTACTATCTCGCACGCATGTTCGATGCCGGCGAGGATCCGCTCTATCTAGGCCGCCGGCTGGTGCGCATGGCCATGGAAGACATCGGCCTTGCCGACCCGCAGGCGCTTGTCGTCGCCAATGCCGCCAAGGATGCCTACGACTATCTCGGCTCGCCCGAAGGCGAACTCGCCTTTGCCGAGGCCACCGTCTATCTCGCCACCGCGCCCAAATCCAACGCCGTCTACAACGCTTTCAAGGCCGCCACGCGGGCCGCCAAGGAACACGGCTCGCTGCTGCCGCCCAAGCACATCCTCAACGCGCCGACCAAGCTGATGAAAGAGGAGGATTACGGCGCGGGCTACCGCTACGACCATGACGAGCCGGATGCCTTTTCGGGGCAGGATTATTTTCCGGAGAAGATGGGTCGCCAGACCTTCTATGATCCGCCCGAGCGCGGCTTCGAGCGCGATATCAGGAAGCGGCTCGATTATTGGGCAAAGCTGCGCAAAGAGCGGGAATAGCCGGGTTGCGTGAGGCTATTGACCAGATCCAGCAGGCAGCCAGCCGGCCGCGGTAGCAGGGCCGTTGTGTGGTAACCCAAAAAACCTTATCAAGGCGCACGACCGGGCGGTGGCCATTGCCTTGATTTGGGCACCTCATTCGCAACAGGATCGCGCTTGGCGCGTGGAAAAATGACAAAAAATCTTCGCAAATCCCTTCGCAAATTCGCCATTGCCATCCCGCTTCTCGCCCTTGGCTTCTATTTCATCCCCATCCTGACGACGATCTTCATCGTCTGCGGCCTGATCGACGTGCTGCGCAACGACCGCAAGGATCTGTCGCTGTTCTCAGGCTATTTTCTCGGCAACGGCCTGTTCACCTGGCTGCTTTCGCCGTTCAACCTGCTGGTCGACCTCTTGTGCTACAGAAATCCTGGCGTGTGGAAGCTGGAGCAGTTTCCCGCCGACTATCAGCGCGAGGTCAACGAGGTCCTGGACATCTTCAAGGCGCGCAAGGATGAGATCATCGCCGATATCGATGCCAATTTCGGCGCCGGCCGGCGCGGCATGTATGTCTACCAGTGGTACGGCAAGCACAGGATCGACAACGTCGCCGAGTTCAACAAGGATTTCAAATACATCAAGACCATCGCCGTTTCCGTCTTCAGCAAGCGCGAATCGACGTCCTGGCATTTCGGCCCGCTGCGGCTCAGCTTGCGCATCCTCTACAATCTGATCCCGGTGAAGTCGGAGATTTTCGTCGAGTGCGGCAACGTCAAGAATTACTGGTACGACAATCCGCTGTTCATCTTCGACGACACGCTGCTGCATCGCTCGGTCAACGAGTATGATGGCCGCCGCTACTGCGTGTTCATGGACATTATCAGGCCATCGCCGGTTCCCCGCCTCATCGCGGGTATGCTGGCCATCGTCTCGGTGAGCGTCGAGCGCATCAATTCCATGTTCTACAAGAACTGGAAAATGATCGGTTCGACCAAGCCGAAGAATGCCGGGACGACCTGAGCTTTGGAAAATCGGCGCTGCCGGCCCTGCCGGCAGCGTTTGGGTGCTCTGCATGTGAGACTTGGCCAATCCTTGTCGGCCGCTCATGCGCCGGAACGGATCCTGGCTGCATAAACAGTAGTCCGGGCTGGCTTTGATAGTTCTGCCTCTTCTCCTTCTGGCGGCCGCAAGTGACGATGAACAAATCTCTCGGATTTTGGGCAACGACATATGTGTGTACCGCTCTTGTGGGAATTGCTCTTGCTCTCATCTATGTAGGGCTTGAACAGCCTGTCTATTACTGGGACTTCGCTGCCTATTTCGACACGTTTAGCCGGCAGGGCACGCTCTTGGTTCAGAGCCCTCTCGAGTGGCTCAGCCATTTGAGGACCTCGATCGCCACCGACGACTACAGTGCGGCGATCCTGGTGCCGCTGATGCCGTTTCACATCATTTTTGGCGATTCGAGGTTTTCCTACATCGCCGGAATAGTCGTTGTTTACCTGGTTCCGACCGCTCTTCTCATCGGCAGAACAAGCTATCTGGAGGCGGCGACCGGGACGCCTTCATGCCGAAGCTGGCTCACCGTATGGATTGCGGCCTTTCTCTACACGCCCTTCTGGGCGGCGACGCTTCGTGGGTTGCCGGACATTGCCGGCTGTCTCGCGCTTTGCGCGGCAACCTATTTTCTCTGGAAATCGAGGTTCCTGACCCGTGAACCGGTGATCGGCGGCATGCGTGTCGGCGTATGCCTGTGGTTGGCATTCGTGCTGCGCCGCTGGTATGCTTATCCCGTCATCGGGGTCGGAACTTCCGCGGCCTTCTTCTGTTTTCTGCAGGTCGCGAAAGACCGCGACGTCCCGGCACTCCGCAATGCCGCCGTCGGGGGCCTGTGTGTGATCCTCGTGGTTGTCGGAGCCGCGCTGACCTTCCAGCAACCCCTGGTCCTCAAGATACTGGGAACCAGCTATGGCGACCTTTACAGCGGATACAAGACAAGCTTCGTTTCACAGGTTGACCAGGTAGGATCGCGGCTCAGCTATGTGAACTGGCTGTTGATCGTATTTGGCGCTTACATCTCCATCATACGCCAAAACAGATTTTCCCTGTTCTGTGCCGTTGCTTCGGTACTTACCTTCTTCCTCTTCACCCGCATGCAGGACCCGGATCGCCACCATTCGGTGCCAATGTTTCTTTGGCTTTTTCCTGCCTACGCCCAGGCAATCGTTGCGATCGTTTCGATGCCGGCGCTGAGATCGCGATGGTCGACCGCCGCGATAGCCGTTGCCGCCGTGCTGGCGTTTTTCGGTACTTTTTTCCCGATTGGCCGCCAGGTGCTGTCACCGATCAGCTACGTCTTTGCCAGGGAAGCCACGCTCCCGCTGCAACTCGACAATCTTCCAGAATACAGGCGCCTTATCGATGACCTTCTTGGAAAGATGGGACCTGGGGACCGGTTGTCGGTATTTGCGTCCAGCGGGATCATGAGCGACTCATTGCTCTATGAAATGGACAAGGACCTTTACCCCCGCATCGAGTGGGCTTGTCAGGTCGATAGTCGCGATCGGTTCAGACCGGCGGCGTTGAAGTCCAAATACGTTGTCGTGACCGATCCGCCCGTTACCCATCTGCAGCCGGGTGCGCAGCTCTGTGTCTCGATACCGGACCAATACATTGTCGAGGGCAAAGGCATCGGCGCAGCATACAGGCGCATCGCGGCGTACCAGCTGTCCGGCGACGTCAAGGGCTACCTCTACGAACAGGTGCGCCCTATCGGCAAAACGGAGATCGATGACCTCTATAACGAGTTCAGGAAAAAATATCCGGGATGGGCAACGCCTGAGTGGTGACGAGCTCGGCTGGTCCGTGCGGTTGCGCCCACAACGAGGGATTGACCGGGCAGCCCTGCGGGGGCAGTAAACGGTCATGTTCAATCTGTTTCTCGTCGTCGTCGGTGGCGGCATCGGTGCCGGCATTCGTCACCTTACCAACATCGGCGCGCTGCGTTTTGTCGGCCCTAACTATCCCTGGGGCACGATGGCCATCAACGTCATCGGCTCCTTCGCCATGGGGCTGTTCATCGCCTCCATGATGCGCCGTGGCGGATCGAACGAGGTCAGGCTGTTCGTTGCCACCGGCATTCTTGGCGGCTTCACCACCTTCTCAGCCTTTTCGCTCGATTTCGCGACGCTGTGGGAGCGGGGAGCCACGCTGCCTGCGCTGGGTTATGCCCTTGCCAGCGTCATTGGCGCCATTATCGCCCTGTTTCTGGGACTTTGGCTCGCAAGAAGCCTGCCTTAGTGCTATTGCCGCGCCA
Source organism: Mesorhizobium sp. WSM4833 (assembly GCF_055811095.1). Classification (NCBI taxonomy): domain Bacteria; kingdom Pseudomonadati; phylum Pseudomonadota; class Alphaproteobacteria; order Hyphomicrobiales; family Phyllobacteriaceae; genus Mesorhizobium; species Mesorhizobium sp. WSM4833. Next base: position 42,404 of record NZ_JBVVQG010000021.1, on the reverse strand, counting down.
AGAACAGGCCGAGCTTCGCTCGGGAAACGGATAAGCGACAAAAAACATGGCAGGCGTTGAACAGATCACGGTGGAAGCCGGCGAGGCGGGCATGCGGCTCGACCGCTGGTTCAAGACCCATTTCCCGGGCCTTGGTTTCGGCCATTTGCAGAAGCTTCTGCGCTCCGGCCAGATCCGTGTCGACGGCGGCCGGGTCAAGGCCGACACCCGTGTCGAGCCCGGCCAGATGGTTCGCGTCCCACCGCTCGAGGTTGACAAGAAGGGCGAGAGTGCGCTGACCGGCCACTCGATCCGCAACCAGGGCGATGCCGATGTCCTGTCGAAAATGCTGATCCATGAAGACCCTAAGGTTTTCGTCTTCAACAAGCCGGCGGGCCTTGCGGTGCAGGGCGGCTCGGGCGTCACCCGCAATGTCGACGACATGCTGGAGGCCTGGCGCAACCAGAAGGGCGAGAAGCCCAGACTGGTTCACAGGCTCGACCGCGACACTTCGGGCGTGCTGGTCGTCGCCCGCACCCGACTGGCCGCCATGAAGCTCTCGGAAGCATTTCGCGCCCGCGAGACCAAGAAGACCTATTGGGCGCTGGTCAAGGGCGTGCCGCCCAAGCGCGAGGACAAGATCTCGACCTGGCTGATCAAGGAGCCGACGCCGGACGGTGACCGCGTGCGGGTCGCCGCGCATGGCGAAAAGGGCGCCGATCACGCTGTGTCCTACTACCGCGTCATCGAGCAGGCGGCGCAGACGATGACCTGGCTTGAAATGGAGCCCTATACGGGCCGCACCCACCAGCTTCGCGTCCATGCCGCCTACATCGGCTGCCCGATCCTGGGCGATCCGAAATATTTCGAGGCCGACACCAACTGGGACTTTCCCGGGGGCATTCAAAACCGCCTGCATCTGCACGCCCGCCGCATCATCATTCCGCATCCGGACAAGGGCGTCATCGATGTCACGGCGCCAATGCCACCGCATATGCGCCAGAGCTGGAACCTGATCGGCTTCGACGACGCCAGCGCGGAGGACTGATCGTGAGCGGCGCCACCGACGCGCTCGACCGGCGCGACACGGTCGACCTGGCCGCCGCCGCGATCATGGTCGGGCTGACCTTTTCCTGGGGGCTGAATTACGTCGCCGCCAAGATCTCCTACGCTGGCTATGATCCGGTTTTCCTGTCGATCGCGCGCTCGATCATCGGCGGCATGTGTGTCTTTGCCTGGTGCCGGTGGCGCGGCATCGCGCTTTTCACGCGCGACGGGACCTTGCTCGCCGGCATCGTGGTTGGCGCGCTTTTCGGCATCGAGTTCCTTTGCCTCTATGTCGGCCTGGAGCATACGACCGTTGCCCGCAACACGCTGCTGGTCAACACCATGCCGTTCTGGATGCTGCTCGGCGGCCATTTCCTGCTCGGCGAGCAGATCACGTTGAGAAAATTCCTTGGCCTGCTGCTGGCCTTTGCCGGCCTTGCCGCGGTGTTTTCCGACAAGCTTGGCGGCGGCGGAGACATGCTGTTCGGCGATCTGCTGAGCCTTGGCTCCGGATTCTTCTGGGCTTTGACCAACATCCTCATCAAGCGCTCGAAGCTGGTCGAGGCGAGCGCCGAGAAGCTTCTGCTTTACCAGCTCGCCGGGGCAGCGATCGTGGGCGTATTGGTGCTGCCTCTCGCCGGCCCGCCCGTTCGCGACCCGACCGTGCTGCCGACCTTGGCGCTGCTTTTCCAGGCGGTCTACATCGTCGCCTTCACCTATGTGCTGTGGTTCTGGCTGCTGCGGCGCTATCCGGCGTCAGGCCTGTCCAGTTTCACCTTCCTGTCGCCGGTTTTCGGCGTGCTGTGCGGAGCCATGTTCTTGAATGAGCCGCTGACCATGCGCATTTTCCTGGCACTTGGCCTGATTGCCGCCGGCCTGATCATCGTCAACCGGCCGGCGCGCAAGCTGACGCCGGTGTAAGAGAGACCTTCATGCGTGACATCCTCAACGACCTCGAAGCGGGCAAGTATCTCTCCGACCCGGATCCTGTGCGCCGCGCCCAGATCCAGATGAAGACGCCTCTGCCCAAACGCTTCTACAAGGCCGCCTCTGTGGCACCTGTCGACAATGGCTTTGCCGTGCATCTCGACGGCAAGCCGGTGCGGACGCCGGGCAAGGCGCTGCTGGTGCTGCCGACCGAGGCAGCAGCCGCGCTCGTCGCCGACGAGTTCGCCGCCCAAAGCGAGACCATCGATCCGGTGAAGATGCCCGTGATGCGCCTCGTCAACACGGCCATCGATGGCGTCGCCAGCGACCCGCAGGCGGTGCTGGAGGATATCCTGCGCTTTGCCTCATCCGATCTCACCTGCTATCGCGCCGACGCACCGCAAGGGCTGGTGGAGCGGCAGAACCAGCATTGGGATCCGGTGATCGACTGGGCGAGGACGCTCGGAGCACGTTTCAATCTGGCCGAGGGCATCATCCATGTCGAACAGCCGCGCGAGACCATCGCCGTGCTGGGCAGCCATCTTGCCCAGCGCGCCGAGCCGCTGCGGCTCGCCGCCATTCATGTGATGACGTCGCTGACCGGTTCGGCGCTGCTGGCGCTGGCTGTCGATTTCGACGAGATCGACGCTGAGGCTGCCTGGGCCGCTGCTCATGTCGACGAGGACTGGCAGATCGAGCATTGGGGGCAGGATGCGGAGGCCGTTGCCCGCCGCGCGGCTCGCAAGCGCGACATGATGGCTGCTGCCGTCCTGCTGCAAGCGCTCAAGGGCTAGGGGTCCCAACTCGCCCGGTTTCATCCCGCAGCGCACCTAATACCAAAGTCATAATCCCAAAGACGCGCTGCCTTTGGCGGGCGCTTTCTGTCATTTTTCCCCGATGGCTGTCGTTGAGTCCGTGCTCGGAGGAGAACGCGGACAGTGTCGCGCAGCATTGAGAACGGGTCTCACGGGAGGATAACGCAATGGCAATAGCATCGACCGCCGGCGGAACAAGCCGCGGCATGACGCGGGAAGAGAAGAAAGTCATCTTCGCTTCCTCGCTCGGCACCGTTTTCGAATGGTATGATTTCTATCTCTATGGCTCGCTGGCGGTGTTCATCGGTTCGACCTTTTTCAGCCCAGCCATTCCGGAAGCGACCCGCAACATTTTCGCGCTGTTGGCTTTCGCCGCAGGCTTCCTTGTGCGCCCGTTCGGCGCACTGCTGTTCGGCCGCATCGGTGACCTTGTCGGCCGTAAATATACTTTTCTTGTCACCATGACGATCATGGGCCTGTCGACCTTCCTGGTCGGCTTGCTGCCCGGCTATGCCACTTTGGGCATCGCCGCTCCCGTGATCCTGATCATCCTGCGCATGCTGCAGGGCCTGGCTCTGGGTGGCGAATATGGCGGCGCGGCCACTTACGTCGCCGAACATGCGCCGGACAACCGGCGCGGCTACTACACCTCGTGGATCCAGACCACGGCGACGCTCGGCCTGTTCCTATCGCTGGTTGTGATCCTGATCGTACAGGCTTCATTGAGCAAGGAAAACTATGCTGCCTGGGGCTGGCGTATTCCGTTCATCGTGTCTTTCCTGCTGCTCGGCATCTCGATCTGGATCCGGCTTTCGCTTTCCGAATCCCCGACCTTCCAGCGCATGAAGGATGAGGGCAAGGGCTCCAAGGCGCCGCTGACGGAAGCCTTCGGCCAATGGAAGAACGCCAAGATTGCACTGCTGGCGCTGCTCGGCCTCACAGCCGGTCAGGCCGTGGTCTGGTACAATGGCCAGTTCTACGCGCTGTTCTTCTTGACCAACGTGCTCAAGGTCGACGCGCAGTCGGTCAACATCATGATCGCGGTCGCCCTGGCGGTCGGTTCGATCTTCTTCGTCGTCTTCGGCTGGCTCTCCGACAAGATCGGCCGCAAGCCGATCATCATGGCGGGCCTTGCGCTGGCGATTGTCTGCACCTTCCCGCTGTTCAAGGCACTGACGTGGGCTGCCAATCCGGCACTCGCCACGGCGCAGCAGAACACCAGGGCGACGGTGACCGCGGCGCCGGGCGACTGCAAGTTCCAGTTCAATCCGGTTGGCACGGCGAAGTTCACGACATCCTGCGATATCGCGACTTCGTTCCTGACCAAGAACTCGGTTCCCTATGACGTGGTGTCGACGGCTGCCGCCGGCACACCCGCATCTGTCAAAATCGGCAACGAGACGGTCGAGTCCTATGACGCCATCGCCGCCGGTGATCAGGCCAAGACCAAGGAAGCGGCCTTCATCAAGGCCGTCAATATGTCGCTGCAGGACGGCGGCTATCCGCTGAAGCGCTCGGCAGCCAAGGTTGCGGACCAGAAGCTCGATGCGTTTGTTGCCGCCAACCCGGAACTGAAGCTGGACGCCGCTGCCATCCGTGCCGGTGAAAAGGCGACGGTGCCGATCGACCAGGCGGTCAAGGACAAGCTGCTGACCACCGATGAGGCAGCGGGCGCACCCGAAGTCACCGTCTACAACATTCCAGGCGGCGGCGCGTTCGCCATGTTCGCCGATCCTGCAGCAGTGAACTGGCCAATGACGATCGGCATCCTGTTCATCCTGGTGCTGTTCGTGACCATGGTCTACGGGCCGATCGCGGCGATCCTGGTCGAGATGTTCCCGACCCGCATTCGCTACACCGGCATGTCGCTGCCCTATCACATCGGCAATGGCTGGTTCGGTGGACTGCTGCCGGCAACCGTATTCGCGCTCAGCGCCTACAAAGGCGACATCTACTATGGCCTTTGGTACCCGGTGGTGATCGCGGCTATAACGCTGGTCATCGGCATGATCTTCGTCAAGGATACGCTCGGCACCGACCTGCACGCCAAGGAGTAGGCAGCCCCAGCGTTCAAAAGAAAGCCCGGCGCGAACGATCGCGCCGGGCTTTTTCTTTTCAGGCCAATTCGTTGGCGAGGGCTGCTGCCCTTTGTGTCAGATCTTGCGGCCCCGGGCCTCTTCCTCGATGGCTGCCTCATGGTACCAGCCGTCGCCGAAATCCGCGCGGGCACCACGCAGCGAGGCAAGCTCTGCCGCAAACTTAGCCTTTCCGCTCAAATTTGAGGCAGAGAGGCGTGCTGCCGCCGGGAACATCAAAATTTTGGCCGACGGTCGTGTGGAAATGACTTCCATTGCCGGGTTCCTTTCTTCCGCCGAACCTTTTCGATTCAACTTGGCCCGAAGATAAGGTCTGCAATCAAGTTAGGCAATATGCCTATGAAAAGATCAGCATTTGCACACTATTTGTGCAAATAAGGACCGTGATGGATCCGGGCGCATTGCTTAGGCGGCTCACCGACTTCCGGTGGATGCCGCGTCAATTTTGTCGCACCCTCCGGACCAAGAATGGCACACGAATTGCATTTTAAGTGTGCGGCAGGCCAGCTGCTGACGGCAGACGCATGTCGACGCCGTTCAGTGTTCGGTGATCAAGCAACGAGAGGCTAGAATGACGAAATACAAGCTCGAGTATATCTGGCTCGATGGATATACCCCGGTCCCCAACCTTCGCGGCAAGACGCAGATCAAGGAATTCGCCGAATTCCCTGAACTCGAGCAGCTGCCGCTGTGGGGCTTCGATGGTTCCTCGACCCAGCAGGCCGAAGGGCACAGCTCCGATTGCGTGCTGAAGCCGGTTGCGGTCTATCCGGATCCCGCCCGCACCAACGGCGTGCTGGTCATGTGCGAAGTCATGATGCCCGATGGTGTCACGCCGCATGCCTCAAACAAGCGCGCCACCATCCTCGATGACGAGGGCGCCTGGTTCGGCTTCGAGCAGGAATATTTCTTCTACAAGGACGGTCGCCCGCTCGGCTTCCCCGAGAGCGGCTATCCCGCACCCCAGGGCCCGTACTACACCGGCGTCGGCTATTCCAATGTCGGCTCCGTCGCGCGTCAGATCGTCGAGGAGCATCTCGACCTCTGCCTCGCCGCCGGCATCAACCACGAAGGCATCAACGCCGAAGTGGCCAAAGGCCAATGGGAATTCCAGATTTTCGGCAAGGGCTCCAAGAAGGCCGCCGACCAGATGTGGATGGCCCGCTACCTCCTGCAGCGCCTGACCGAGAAATACGGCATCGACATCGAATACCACTGCAAGCCGCTCGGAGACACCGACTGGAACGGCTCTGGCATGCACGCCAACTTCTCGACCGCCTATATGCGCGAAGTCGGCGGCAAAGCCTATTTCGAAGCGCTGATGGCGGCCTTCGACAAGAACCTGATGGATCACATCGCCGTCTACGGCCCGGACAACGACAAGCGTTTGACCGGCAAGCACGAGACCGCGCCGTGGAACCGGTTCAGCTATGGCATTGCCGACCGTGGCGCCTCGATCCGCGTGCCGCATTCCTTCATCAAGAGCGACTATAAGGGTTATCTGGAAGACCGCCGTCCGAACTCGCAGGGCGACCCCTACCAGATCGCCTCGCAAATCCTGAAGACGATCGCCTCGGTTCCGGCAAGCGCTCAGGTTTCAGCCGCCGCTTAAGTGTTTCGGACTGTATGACAAGAGGGCCCCGGCGTTTCGCGCCGGGGTTCTTTTTTGGCCGTTACCCGGCTGACTGCATTCCCGGTAAAACATACCCAGAAAAAGTCAGGCAGTTCCGGCGGTCGCTAATCGCCCGTGAGTTCCGGCCGCAGCCGTGCGGGTCTGCGGCGATCACTCGCCAGAAAGCCCGGAAAACCGCCTTTTCCAGCCCTTGTCCGGGGCGATGGATCTTCCATAAGCATCTGTTCATACAACGGAATCGGTCATTCGCCACCCGGCTGGCGGCGTTGACAGATCACGCTACGGCATGCGTATTCGCAGGCCTTGGGGTTACGTCACGCAATGCTGTTCGGACGGGCGGGGTTTTCTTGAACGGCGGCATTGGCGTGGGCGCCGGACGAGCGGTCACTGTAGCCTGAGACAGTGCTCCGCTCGCTCCTGGCTCCGAAGTTGGCGACCGAGCCGCCTCCCTTGATCATTTACTGAACACCGCCGAGTTGTGATTGAAGCGACGCGCTCAAGCCGGCCGCTCCGATGGACCGTAGGTCCAAGAATCCGGGCATCCTATGATCGTCGAAGACGAAAGGCGGATACGGCTGTCCATGCGCGGCTGCCGTGCAGGCGAGGCATGCCGGTCGGCTGGCAATTCCTATGGAGCGCAGCAAAAAGCCCTTGAAAGAGGGACGTCTTTCAAGGGCTTGAGCATTATAGCTAATCTTGGACCGAGATTGAATCTCAGACGGAGTAGTACATGTCGTACTCGACCGGATGCGGGGTCATTTCGAAGCGCATCACTTCGGCCATCTTCAGCTCGATATAGCTGTCGATCTGGTCGTCGTCGAAGACGCCGCCGGCTTTCAGGAAGCCGCGGTCCTTGTCGAGGCTCTGCAGGGCTTCACGCAGCGAGCCGCAGACGGTTGGGATCTTCTTCAGCTCCTTCGGCGGCAGGTCGTAGAGATCCTTGTCCATCGGCTGGCCGGGATGGATCTTGTTCTTGATGCCGTCGAGGCCGGCCATCAGCAGCGCTGAGAAGGCGAGGTAGGGGTTCGCGCCCGGATCTGGGAAGCGGACCTCGACGCGCTTGGCCTTCGGCGACGAGCCGAACGGGATACGGCAGGAAGCCGAGCGGTTGCGCGCCGAATAGGCGAGCAGAACCGGCGCTTCGTAACCCGGCACCAGGCGCTTGTAGGAATTGGTCAGCGGGTTGGTGAAGGCGTTGATCGCCTTGGCATGCTTGATGACGCCGCCGATGAAGAACAGGCAGCTTTCCGACAGACCGGCGTATTCATTGCCGGCGAAGGTCGGCTTGCCGTTCTTCCAGATCGACATGTGGACGTGCATGCCCGAGCCGTTGTCGCCGAAGATCGGCTTCGGCATGAAGGTTGCCGTCTTGCCGTAGGCGTTGGCGACCTGGTGGACGACATACTTGTAGATCAGCATCTTGTCGGCGTTGCGCACCAGCGCGTCGAACTTGATGCCGAGTTCGTGCTGAGCCGCCGCCACCTCATGGTGATGCTTTTCGACGCGCACGCCCATCTCGGCGAGCACGGTCAGCATTTCCGAGCGCATATCCTGCGCGCTGTCGATCGGCGGCACCGGGAAGTAGCCGCCCTTGATGCGCGGACGGTGGCCGAGATTGCCGGTCTCATAATCGGTGTCGTCGTTCGACGGCAGTTCCGTGGAGTCGAGCTTGAATCCGGTGTTGTAGGGATCCGCCTTGTACTTCACATCGTCGAACACGAAGAACTCGGCTTCCGGGCCGACAAAGATGGTGTCGCCGATGCCTTCGGCCTTCATGTAGGCCTCGGCCTTCTTGGCCGTACCGCGCGGATCGCGGTTGTAGGATTCACCCGAAACCGGATCGAGGATGTCGCACAGGATGACCATGGTCGACTGCGCGAAAAACGGGTCCATGTGGACCGTTTCCGGATCGGGCATCAGCACCATGTCGGACTCGTTGATGGCCTTCCAGCCGGCAATCGACGAGCCGTCGAACATCACGCCATCGGCGAACATGTCTTCCTCGACCTCGATGACATCCATCGTCACGTGCTGCAGCTTGCCCTTCGGGTCCGTGAAGCGCAGGTCGACGAATTTCACGTCGTTGTCCTTGATCTGCTTCATGATGTCTTTGGCTGTCGTCATGTCATGTATCCCTGTGTGATGACTTTTTTTGATGATGACGTTTTTCGGGAGGATGGCGCGGTCGGTCAGACCGCGTCCATGCCCGTTTCGCCGGTGCGTATACGCACGACTTCCTCGATATTGGAAACGAAGATCTTGCCGTCGCCGATACGACCGGTCTGGGCCGCCTTGCGGATGGCCTCGATCGCACCTTCGACCGCGTCGTCGCCAAGCACGACCTCGATCTTCACCTTGGGCAGGAAGTCGACGACATATTCGGCGCCGCGGTAGAGTTCGGTGTGGCCCTTCTGACGACCGAAGCCTTTTGCTTCGGTGACGGTGATGCCTTGCAGTCCGGCCTCCTGAAGCGCTTCCTTCACTTCGTCGAGCTTGAATGGCTTGATGATCGCTTCGATCTTTTTCATGTAAAAAGTGGCCTCCACTGCCAAAAAAACGGGTTGTGACCCCCCGCTTGCGCCTCCATCAAGCACGAACTGTGCCAATTCAGCGGATTCTAAGCGGTCTCATAAGATTTCAAAGCCGCGCCGCACCGGGATGCAAATTCGCGTCATTCGCTGCACCGGAAGCGGCATGGACTGCCAGAGCCTACACAGCGCCAGCACCCACGTCCGCACAAAAATCGGGCATATTGCCTATCCCCCAGGCAATTTTCTGCCCGCGATGCTTTCGTGCCAACGTTATGGCTGCAGATCTCGGCAACTCCCCCTTGTTTGCTTAGGATCGAAATCGGACAATGCTTGATCGCATGCGGATCGGCAATCCATGAGCAACGAACTTCTTTCCCCGGCCGAAATGAGCGAGGCCGATCGGCTGACGATTGCCGCCGGCCCAGCCGACGGCATCGGCCTGATGCGGCGCGCTGGTGGAGCGGTCGCGGCCGAGGTTCTCAAGCGCTACCCCTCGGCAAAGCACATCCATGTGCTGTGCGGGCCCGGCAACAATGGCGGCGATGGCTATGTCGTTGCCCGCATCCTGGCCGGCAGCGGCGTCAGCACATCGGTCTGGGCATCCGGCGCGCCGAGGCCGAAAAGCGATGCGGCGCTCGCCGCCGCGGAATGCCCGATCAAGCCCCGGCCGCTGTCTGACTTTGACGCCAAGCCTGGCTCGATCGTGATCGACGCGCTCTATGGGGCGGGGCTGTCGAAGCCGCTGTCCGGCGACGCCGCGAAAGCCATCGATACAGTGACAGCCCTGAGCCTGCCCGTGGTCGCGGTCGACCTGCCGTCCGGCGTCTCTGGAAGGAGCGGTGACATATTGGGCAGGGCGTTTCGTGCCGAGGTCACCATCACCTTCGCGCGGAAAAAGCCTGGCCACCTGCTGCTGCCGGGGCGCGGGCAATGCGGTGAGATCGTGCTCGCCGATATCGGCATCGGCGACGGCATCATCGCACAGCTCGCCGTCTCGACTTTCGAGAATGTGCCGGACCTGTGGTTGCAGGATTTTCCGGTGCCGGCGGTGGACGCGCACAAATACAAGCGCGGCCATGTCGGCGTCTTTTCCGGCGGTCCCAGTGCTACGGGCGCGGCGCGGCTGTCGGCGCTGGCCGCCGCCAGAAGCGGGGCAGGGGCGGTCACCGTGCTGTCGCCTGGCAATGCCATGCAGGTGAACGCGATTCACCTGACCTCGATCATGCTGCGCGAGGCGGGCTCGCTCGAGGAGGTGCAGGAATTTCTAACGGTGCGCCATCCCGGGGCGCTGGTGTTCGGACCGGGGCTCGGGCCAAAGCCCAAGGTCGGCGATTTCGCCCTGCAACTGATCAAGGCTTTGGAGGAGGAAGCACGCACATCGGCGGCTGCAAGCTACGCCGGTGCGATGGTGCTCGATGCCGACGCCATCACGTCGCTGGCCCATCAGCCTCAGGCGCTGTTCGAAGCTGCCCGTCAGCCGAATGCGCCTGCCTTGATAGTTACGCCGCATGAGGGCGAATTCGGCCGCCTGTTCCCTGATATCGCCGGGGACAAAACCATGTCGAAATTGGACAAGGCGCGAACGGCCGCCGCGCGGGCCAACGCCGTCATCGTCTACAAGGGCGCCGACACGGTCATAGCAGCGCCCGATGGCAAAGCGGCGATCAACTCCAACGGTGCACCGTGGCTGGCCACAGCCGGGTCAGGCGACGTGCTGTCGGGCATCATTGCCGGTTTGCTGGCGCAAGGCATGCTGCCCTTCGAGGGCACCTGCGCGGCGGTGTGGTTGCATGCCGAAGCCGGCAGCCGGTTCGGACCCGGTCTGATCGCCGAGGACCTGCCGTTGGCACTGGTGCCGGTGTTGCGCGACCTCTTCGACGCGCGCACGGCTGCCCAATGAGCCGCGCGCTCGTTCTGTTGCTTGCCACCCTCATCGCTGTCTTCATGGCGCCGACGGCGCGCGCCGAAGGTCCTGTGACGATCGTCGACGATCCGGCGGTGCTCGCCGCACTCGATGCCACGGGTTTCGGTTTCGCCGATGTTTTGGGGGTCGACGGCGAGGGCGGTCTGAAGACGCTTTACGACGAGGCGCCGGCCTTTCACGCCATCGTCGAAACGGTTGCCTCCGATGTTGCAGCACTTCGTGCCGATATGAAAGCCGGCGGCCGGACGCTCTACGAAGTCACCGACGGCAATGTCGGCCGCATCATGGACATGCGCTGGCTGAAGACCGACGCCGCGCGCTTCCGGCTGGTCGGCGTCATCAACCGGCTCGATCGTCGCGACTTCGCGGTGCTGCAAGGCGACAGGAGCTGCGGCGAGGTGCGCTTCATCTACCGCCTGGCCTACAGCTTTCGCAAAAACGGCAAGCTGCTGGCGTCGCGCCTGCCATTCAATTTCAATGCGGTCTACAGCGCCACCCCCGACGCCGATGGCGGCTGCGTCGGTGTTGCCGGACGCTGGACACCCCAGCTTGACGAGAGCGTCGATGCCGGCTGGCTGACCGGCGGGCCGCTGGAGAGAGCTGGGCTCACCTTCAAGCAGCTGGAGCTCAACGTACAGGTGGTGCGCTTCCCCTCCGGCCAGGAAACCGAGTTCGGTGGCCAGGCCGCCTATCTCATGCGGATATTCGGCATCGATGGCGCCGATATCAGCGAAAAACCGCTGGAGAACACGCCCGACACCGCACGGCTTTCGCAGGATGCGGCGCTGAAGGCACGGCTCGCCGTCTATGTCGGCGCCAATTTGCCGGCGGTTGACGAAGGCGTCTATGAGATTCCCGACGAGTTCCTGGCCAGAAAGATCATCTCATGGTCGACCTTCGGCAGCGCGCGGCAGGCCAATCATCCGTTTACGCAATTGTTCCAGCCTAAGGAATTCGCATCGCTCGATTATTCCACGCTGAAACTGGTGCGCACGCCGGAAGCGCTGGTCGAGCGGCTGGACAATGGCGCCTGCCAAGGTTGCCATCAGGCCGGCTCCACTGCCGGCTTCCATTTCATCGGCCTTGACGACGAGACGACATCGCCGTTGAACCGCATCGAGGTCGGGATTTCGCCGCATCTTCATGCCGAGATCCCGCGCCGCCAGGCCTGGCTGCGCGCTACAGCTGAGGGCAGGGAGCCGAACCGCTTCCGTCCGCTCTCCTTTGCGCCGCCGGCAGCCTGGACGGACGCCGCGGTCGACTACGCGCCGGCCGAGATGGCCATGCCGTGCCTGATGCCGGAAGATGCGGACCGCTTCGGCGCGACCTGGCAATGCGGCGGCGGCACCGTCTGCACGCCGCTGGCCACCGCTTCGGGCGTGCACACGAAACTGGCGCAATGCCTGCTGCCGAAAGACAGCGAAAAACTGTTTTCCGGTCATCCCTGCCTGACCGGCTCGATCGCCAGCAATGCGGCGCAGCCTTTCAACGACCGCTACAGCAAATCGGGCCAGTTCGCGGCCTTCGCCTCGGACATTTCCCGTACCGCCTACACCTGCCGACCGCCAAAGATCGGCGTGCCTGGCGGCATCGCCTATCGCGGCTGCGACGACAAGGACCGCTCCTTCGCGGCCTTCAAAGCCGGCAAGCCGATGCCGAACGAGATTTGCGGGCTGGTCGGCGGCAAGAAATTCGACATCTGCGTGGCCACCAACAATTTCGACCAATGTCTTGGCGGCGCCGTCAATCGCGGCAACCGGCCGGCCTGTTCGGCCGATCATTTCTGCCGCGAGGACTATATGTGCCAGTCGCTGCCGCCGGACACGCCGGGCATCGGCAAAGTGAAAGGCATCGGCTTCTGCTCGCCGACCTATTTCATCTTCCAGATGCGCATCGACAACCACGCAACGCCATGGGGCAGCCCTGTCCGTGCCACGATGGGAGCGGGGTTCGGGGCGGCGGAAGAGGAGTGAGTTGCCGGCGCCTCACAGCGGGATGTTGTCGTGCTTCTTCCAGGGGTTCTGCATGTCCTTGTTGCGCAGCATGCGCAGCGCCCGGGCGATGCGGCGGCGGGTCGAATGCGGCATGATCACCTCATCGACATAGCCGCGCTCGGCGGCGACGAAGGGCGACAGGAAGCGATCCTCGTAAGCCTTTGTATGGGCTGCGATCTTTTCGGCATCACCGATGTCCTTGCGGTAAATGATCTCGACCGCGCCTCTGGCGCCCATCACCGCGATCTGCGCCGTTGGCCAGGCATAGTTCATGTCGCCGCGCAGGTGTTTTGAGGCCATCACGTCATAGGCGCCGCCATAGGCTTTTCTGGTGATGACTGTGATCTTCGGCACGGTGGCCTCGGCATAGGCGAACAGCAGTTTCGCGCCATGCTTGATCAGCCCGCCATATTCCTGCGCTGTACCGGGCAGGAAGCCGGGGACATCGACGAAGGTGACGATCGGAATCGAAAAACAGTCGCAGAAGCGCACGAAGCGCGCCGCCTTGCGGCTGGCGTCCGAATCGAGCACGCCGGCCAGCACCATTGGCTGGTTGGCGACGAAGCCGACCGTGCGGCCCTCGACGCGCCCGAAGCCGGTGACGATGTTCTTGGCGAAATTCTGCTGGATCTCGAAGAAGTCGCCTTCGTCGGCGACCTTCAGGATCAGCTCCTTGATGTCGTAGGGCTTGTTGGCGTTGTCGGGAATCAGCCGGTCGAGCGACAAATCATGGTCGGTGACCGACTGGTAGCATTCGATCTCGGGAAGCTCCGATGTGTTGGAAGCCGGCAGCAGGTCGACCAGCCGGCGCATCTGCAGCAGCGCCTCGACGTCATTGTCATAGGCGCCGTCGGCGATCGACGATTTCGTCGTGTGGACGGAGGCGCCGCCGAGACTCTCGGCGGTCACCGTCTCGTTGGTCACGGTCTTCACCACATCCGGCCCGGTGACGAACATGTAGGAGGTGTCGCGCACCATGAAGATAAAGTCGGTCATGGCAGGCGAATAGACGTCGCCGCCGGCGCAAGGCCCCATGATCACGGAAATCTGCGGAATGACGCCTGAGGCCAGCACGTTGCGCTGAAAGATCTCGGCATAGCCGCCGAGTGCTGCCACGCCTTCCTGGATGCGCGCGCCGCCGGCATCGTAGAGGCCGATGATCGGCGCCCGGTTGCGCAGCGCCATCTCCTGCACCTTGATGACCTTCTCGGCATGCGCTTCCGACAGCGAGCCGCCGAACACGGTGAAATCCTTGGCGAAGAGGTAGACCGGGCGGCCGTTGACGGTGCCCCAGCCGGTGACGACGCCGTCGCCCGCGATCTTGGTCTTTTCCATGCCGAAATCGGTCGAGCGGTGCTCGACATACATGTCGAACTCCTCGAACGAGCCCTCGTCGAGAAACACCTCGATGCGTTCGCGCGCGGTGAGCTTGCCCTTCTTGTGCTGGGCGTCGATGCGCGCTTGGCCGCCGCCCATGCGGGCGATCTCGCGGCGGCGCTCGAGTTCCTTCAGCACGTCCTTCATCGATTACCTCCCAAGCCAGCGGCATTTCGTGGTAATCGTGCCGGCAAGCGAGCGCAAGCGCCGCTTGCTCCGTCGATTTTGCTGCGCTGCAACATGAGCCCCCTTGCATTTGGTGGCGAACTGGGCCATATGCGGCGGCATAGGCGCTTGGGCCGGGACTTATCCGGCCTTCTCGACGAATGAGACTGGTTGCGTCTGTTTTCCCTCTTTCCGGTATATCGGCCCTTTTTCCGGTAAATCACAAAGCGGCGAAAAAGCCCCGTGGCATGATGCCTGCGGGCACGACAGCGCAGCCGAGTGGACGAACCCGTCCGCCCGCCTTGTCGTTTCATGAAAATTTGTTCGACGGCAGGTTGCGCCCTGCCGCCATCGATGTTTGCGGCCAGAAGCCGCGTGAAAGAAGATTATTTTGACCAACGAAAACACTTTGCCCGGTAGCAACACTGCGGAACTCACCGGTTTCGCGGCACTGGGTATTACGGGCGCGCTGCTCAAGGCCACCCACAACGCCGGCTTCACCGAGCCGAAGCCTATCCAGGCGCAGGCTATCCCGCCGCAGATGGAAGGCCGTGACATTTTCGGCATCGCCCAGACCGGCTCCGGCAAGACCGCGGCCTTCGCTCTGCCGATCCTGTCGAAGATCATCGCACTCGGCACCAAGCGCCGGCCGAAGACGGCGCGTGCGCTTATCCTGGCGCCGACGCGCGAACTCGCCGTGCAGATCGAGGATACGATCAAGATCCTCGCCAAGGGCGCGCATGTCTCGACCGCGCTCGTGCTTGGCGGCGTCTCGCGCTTCAGCCAGGTGAAGAAGGTTGCGCCCGGCGTCGATATCCTGATCGCAACGCCCGGCCGGTTGACCGACCTGGTGCGTGAGGGCGACCTCATACTTGCCGACACCAAATGGCTGGTGCTCGACGAGGGCGACCGCATGCTCGACATGGGCTTCATCAACGACGTCAAGCGCATCGCCAAGGCGACCGCGCCCGATCGTCAGACGGTGCTGTTCTCGGCGACCATGCCCAATGAAATCGCCGAACTGGCCAAGGGCCTGCTGAAGAACCCGATCCGCGTCGAAGTCGCGCCGCAAAGCACGGCAGCGGCCGAGATCGTGCAAGGCGTCGTCTTTGCCCGCACCAAGCAGAAGCGCCAGGTGCTGTCGACGATGCTCGCCGATGAGGCGATGAAGTCCGTCATCATCTTCTCGCGCACCAAGCATGGTGCCGACAGGGTGACCAAGGACCTCGAGCGCGATGGCTTCAAGGCCGCCGTCATTCACGGCAACAAGTCGCAGAACGCCCGCCAGAAAGCGCTGAACGATTTCCGCGACGGCTCGGTGCGCATTCTGGTGGCGACCGACATCGCGGCGCGTGGCATCGACGTGCCCGGCATCAGCCATGTCGTGAATTTCGATCTGCCTGATGAAGCCGAGAGCTACGTCCACCGCATCGGCCGTACCGGCCGCAACGGCATGGACGGCATCGCGATCACGCTTTGCGATCCTTCCGAGAACAGCAAGCTGCGCCAGGTCGAGCGCATCATCCGCACCAAGCTGCCGATCGTTGCCGACCATCTCGGCAGCCCCGATCCGCTGCGCAATCCGGCAGAAAAGAACGAGCGCTTCGAGCCGGCCAATGACCGCAACGACCGCAACGACCGCAATGGCCGTCGCGACGGCAGGCGGCCCGGTGGCGAGAACAAGGGCAACGGCTTTGGCAAGAAGCGCTTCGGCGACAAGCCGGCCTTCGCCGGCGAGCGCAAGCCGGACGGCGCCAAGCCGGCCTTCAAGGGCAACAACAAGCGCCGCTTCGGCGGTAAGCGTCCGGCTGCGCGGGCCGCGTAAGCCAGACCGCGCTGCAGTCAGTCAAGCTTCGGCTGGCTGATTGCCGAGACGAAACAAGAAAAGGGCGGCCGAAGCGATGCTTCGGTCGCCCCTTTTCGTCGGCCTACTTCACCACCGCTTCGATCCAGACGGCGATCCTTTGCGCCAGAAACGCCGTGGTCGACGGCGACAGCGCGTCGCCGGCAATGACGTGATTGTCCGGGTCGCCAGTGTCGTCGACCGGAACCAGTTCATGCGGCGCGCCCCAGCGCCCGGCAATCTCGCGGCTGCGGTCGGCCCGCACCACTTTGTCCGAATCAGAAAAGATGAACAAAGCAGGGACGGTCGCCTTCTCCACCGGCGCGCCATAGGCAAGCTCGGTCAGCGCCTGCATCGGCAAGGTTGCTTCGATTGGATAGCGGGTGGTCCAGAATTTTTCATTCAGCGCGTTGCGCGGCACGAAGCTATGTTCCTTGCCGGCGACCAGCCTGGCGATTTGTTTGCCCCACGGCATGGTCAGGATCTCGGCGCCCGAAGTCTTGACGCCGAAGTTCGGGGAGATGAACGCAATCGCCGCCACCCCGTCCGACGCACCGGGCTGCGTTGCCGCCCAGACCGCCAGCGAGCCGCCGGTCGAAGTCGAGATGACGATCACCTTGTCGCCGATCGCCCGGCCGATGGCGAGCGCCTCCTCATAGTCGTTGATCCAGGCATTGATGCTGCCTTGCGTCATCGCCGCGCCATCCTGCCCATGACCGGTAAGCCGTGTGTAGAAGAGATTGGCGTCAAGCTGTTCCGCCACTTCGTCAGGCAGCGGGCGGACCTCGCCCTTCGATGCGGAAAAGCCGTGGATGTAGACGATCGATAGCGGGGTCCTGGCATGCACCAACGGATCGGCCCAGACGATCTCCTTCTCCAGCCCGTCTCGGATTCCGGGGATGGCGGCTTCCGCCTTTGCCACATAGGCCTGCGGATCGTCGCCGATGAGCGAGGGATCGAAACGGATCGTGGTGTCGACGCGAACGCGCGGGCCGAACACGAAGGCCAGTGCGAGAACGGCAATAAGGCCCAGCACAGCAAGCACGATCCGTCGCCCCATCGCAGACTCCACGCGGCACTTGTCTCAACCATGGCGACGGCGGCCCGAAAACGGGGAGCCTGCCAATTTCGCAGGCGTCCTATTCGATCGGCGGCTTGCGGTCGTAATGCAGAGGCCGCGCCTTCCAACTGGTCATCAGGCTGATAAACCCTCTGCACAGCGGCCTCGGCAGCAGGGCGAGCAGTTTCAGCGGCCAGCTTGTCCGGCGCGGGAAATGGACTTCGAAGCCGCCCGATTTGATGCCCCGCGCCATGCGGCGCGACGCACGGCTGACCGGCATCAGTCCCGGCATCGGCAGCATGTTCTTCTCGGTCAGCGGGGTGTCGATGAAGCCAGGATTGAACACCTGGATACGCACGTTCATCTTGTCGAAATCATACTTCAGCGACTCGGCCAGGATGTTGATGGCCGCCTTGGTGCCGCCATAGGCGGCCGTTGTCGGCCAGCCGAAATAGGACGTCACGGAGCCGACCAGCACGACATGGCCGCGCGCCCGCACACGCATGCGTTCGACCGCGGGCACGAGACCGTTGATGATGCCGAAATAATTGACCTCGAAGGACCGGCGAAAGTCGTTGACGACAAGATTCTCCCCCGGCGTCGAAATGTAATTCCCAGCATTGAAGATGGCGAGCACGATGGGACCGAGCTCCTTCTCGATCGCAGCGACGGTCCTTGCCATGCGCGGCTCGTCGGTGACGTCGCAGGGAAAGGCCGTGACGCTGCCCGGCATCTGCGCGGTCTCGACGACAAGCGTGTCGATCGGATCGTCGTCGAGCGCCGTCACCGCGACGGCATAGCCCTGGGAAGCAAGATCCCTGGCCAGGGCACGGCCGATGCCGCTCGATCCGCCCGTGATCCAGGCGACGCCGTGCTTCGGGTTGGCCCGGTAGAGTGTCATGCTGCGCCCTGTCGACTTGTTGGTGCTTTGCTCTAGCGATGAAGAAATCGAATGAAAAGCTGCTTTTCAACGTCAGCCGGAAAATGAGCTGTGGCGCAAGAGGTCGGTTTCGGGAAGCGCTGACGCAACTACAGTACCGCAAATGCGACTGGACCAGACAAATTCTTGCCTTGAAACTGCAGCTTCGGGTTTCTAGGGTTTCGGCGCACCTACACAAGGAATCCTGAATGCCCCGTTCTGTGATCGACGCGATCGGCAACACGCCTTTGATCCGCCTCAACAAAGCTTCGGAACAAACCGGTTGCGAGATCCTGGGCAAGGCCGAATTCATGAATCCGGGCCAGTCGGTCAAGGATCGCGCCGGCCTGTTCATCATCCGCGACGCCGAGCAGCGTGGGCTGCTGAGGCCCGGCGGCGTCGTCGTCGAGGGAACGGCGGGCAACACTGGCATCGGGTTGACGCTGGTCGCCAAGGCGCTCGGCTATCGCACCGTCATCGTCATTCCCGACACACAGAGCCAGGAGAAGAAGGACACGATCAAGCTGCTCGGTGCCGAACTGATCGAAGTGCCTGCCGTGCCCTACAAGAACCCCAACAATTACGTGAAACTGTCGGGGCGGCTGGCCGAGCAACTGGCGCGGACCGAGCCGAACGGCGCCATCTGGGCCAACCAGTTCGACAATGTTGCCAACCGTGACGGCCATATCCGCACCACAGCGGAGGAAATCTGGAGCCAGACCGGCGGCAAGGTCGATGGCTTTGTCTCGGCGGTCGGTTCCGGCGGCACGCTGGCCGGCGTCGCCTTTGGGCTGAAGGCGAAAAGCAAGGATGTGAAGATCGCGCTGGCCGACCCGCTGGGGGCCGCGCTCTACTCCTTCTACACCAGCGGCGAGCTGAAGTCCGAAGGCAGCTCGATCACCGAAGGCATCGGGCAGGGGCGCATCACCGCCAATCTCGAAGGGTTTACGCCGGATTTTTCCTTCCAGATCCCCGATGAGGATGCGCTGCCGATCGTCTTCGACCTGATTCAGGAAGAGGGGCTTTGCGTCGGTGGCTCGACCGGCATCAACATTGCCGGCGCGATCCGCCTGGCCAGGGAATTGGGTCCCGGCCACACCATCGTGACCATTCTTTGTGACTACGGCACGCGCTATCAGTCAAAACTGTTCAACCCGGAATTCCTGCGCGAGAAGCAACTGCCGGTGCCAGGCTGGATGGAGCTGAAGAGCACAATTTCGGTGCCGTTCGAAAAGGTCGCGTGATGGCAAACAGGACGGATGCCCTGTTTCGCGACGACGCCTATCTGCGGACGGCGGATGCGACAGTCGTTGCCGTCAACGACCGCGGCGGCATCATCCTCGACCGGACGATCTTCTACGCCACTTCGGGCGGCCAACCGGGCGATACCGGGTGTCTCGAACGCGCGGACGGCAGCCGCATCGCCATTGCCGCTACCCTCACCGGCGAGACCAAGGACGAGATCATCCATGTGCCGGCGCCTGAGCAAGCGGTGCCACAGGTCGGCGAGACGGTGAGGCTGGCCATCGACTGGGAACGCCGGCATCTCCTGATGCGCATGCATGCGGCTTGCCATTTGCTCACCGTCGTCTGTCCGTTTCCAATCACCGGTGCCGCCGTTTCCGAGGACGACAGCCGTGTCGACTTCGACGCTCCGGATGCCGGCTTCACCAAGGAGGACATCACCGCCGGGCTGATGGAGCTGGTGCGGGCCGATCATCCGATCTTTGTCAGGCTGATCAGTGACGAGGAACTGGCCGCCAATCCCGGCCTGGTGAAATCCAAGAACGTCCGGCCGCCGGCCGGCACCGGCAAGATCCGCCTGGTCTGTATCGGCGACAACGCCTCGGTGGACAGCCAGCCCTGCGGCGGCACCCATGTGAAGAGCACTGGCGAAGTCGGCGAAATCCACATCGGCAAGATCGAGAAGAAGGGCCGTGAAAACCGGCGCTTCCGCATCCGCTTTGGGCCGATGCCGGCAAACTGAACAGACAGTGATCGCCAAAAGGCGAGCAGGAGCACAAAATGGCCGAGGACAGCCCCTTCACCGTCGACGCAGACTGGCTGCAGCAACGTCTCGGCGAGCCGGGCCTGACGATCATCGACGCATCCTGGTATCTCCCGGCGCAGAAGCGCGATGCGCGCGGCGAGTACGATTCGGCCCACATACCGGGCGCACGATTTCTGGATCAGGATGCGGTTTCGGATCCGGATTCGCCCTTGCCGCATACGCTGCCGTCACCGCAGCATTTTGCCCAGTATGTCGGCGCCATGGGCGTTTCGGCCGATGACACCATCGTCGTCTACGATGGTCCGGGTTTCTTCTCGGCGCCCCGGGCGTGGTGGATGTTCAGGGTCATGGGCGTCTTCCAGACCTATATTCTGGATGGCGGCTTCGATGGCTGGAAAGCCGCCGGCAGACCGGTGACGGCTGAGCCGACGAAGATCGCGCCAAGCGTGTTTCATGCCGATTTCGACTCCGGGCGCGTCGCCAGCCTCGCCGACATGCGCCGGATCGTCGACACCAGGGCAAGCCAGATCGCCGACGCCCGGGGGCCGGGCCGCTTTACCGGCACTGAACCTGAGCCGCGCGCGGGTATCCGCTCCGGCCATATGCCTGGCGCGCGCAATCTGCCCTATTCGGCGCTGTCGGAAAATGGCGAGCTGCTGTCGAAGGACCGCCTGCGCAAGGCGATCGAGGAGGCCGGCATCGATCTGTCGAAACCTGTCGTCACCTCATGCGGCTCCGGCATTACCGCAGCGGTGGTGACGCTGGCGCTGGAAACACTTGGCCATACCAACAACAGGCTTTACGACGGCTCCTGGACGGAGTGGGGCGGGCTTTCCGACACGCCTGTCGTGACCGGCCCCGTTGTGATCGGCAAGGAATGAAGACGATGGAAAACGGCGCGCTGGAAGATATTGACGTCACGGTGACGTTTCTCGAGATGCATGTGCCGCCGGCCTATTCGCCGCCGGTGCCCTACAACCGTCAGATCGCGCTGCTGAAGACCAAGGACATTCCGCTGCATTTCTACCGCTATCTGATGGACCGGGTGGGGCGCAAATGGCACTGGGTCAATGTGCTGAGGCTGGATGACGACGAGCTTGCCGCCGGCATTCATCGCGAGGATCGCGACATCAGGGTCCTTTATCTCGACGGCGCACCCGCCGGCTTCTTCGATCTCAAGCCGCATCTGCCGGAAGAAGTCGAGCTCGCCTATTTCGGCATGATGGAACATGCGACGGGACAAGGCATCGGCCGCTGGTTCCTGGGCTCCGCGATCGCTGCCGCATGGTCGCATGGGCCGAAGCGGGTGACGGTGCAGACCTGCACGCTCGATCATCCGGCGGCTCTGCCGCTCTACCAGAAGCTCGGCTTTGCACCGGTGGCGCAAAAGAAGGAAATCGTGCATCCGCTGCCTTTCGCCGAGCGCGCGGCCAGCGTCATGCGGCCCTAGCCGGAAGCTGACACCAGCTCGAATCTGAACCTGTCGTTCATCGGCCCTTCAGGCTGCTTTTGGCATGTTGCCCGCACCATCAATGCGGCCAAGGCCGAAGGAGACGAAGACATGCTGACCCGCCGTACACTTGCCGCCGCGCTGATCGCGGCGATTGCCATGCCAAGCCTGGCCGCAGCCCAGGCGACAACGCCTTCGGCCGCGACGATCGGGCGGAAGCTCGAGGCGGCACCGCGTGTGAAATTGCGGCCGAACGAGCGCGTCACCATCCGGGAATTCAAGCGGCGCCCGGATTTGCGCCGCATGGCCCGCTCGATCGATATCCAGTCGATCAACTTCGCCTTCGGTTCGGCGGCTATTGCCAACTCGCAATACGACAAGATCGAGACTATTGCCGACGCGCTGCGGCGAATCCTGCGCCGCGATCCCGGCGCCCGCGTGCTGATCGAAGGCCATACCGACGCCGTCGGCTCCTTCCAGTCGAACCAGGCCCTGTCCGAACAACGCGCCGCTTCGCTCAAGCGCACATTGGTGCGCGAATTTAGGGTGCCCGGCCATGCACTGGAAACCGTTGGTTACGGCGAGGAGTTTTTGCTGGTGCAGACGCAGAACGAAAACTGGCAGAATCGCCGGGTGACGCTGCGCCGCTTCGACGATTTCATCCGTTGAGTCGCAGCTCCGAATTTTAATTAGCCGGCGCCTTTGACAGGAATCTGATGAGAGCCGATCGCCGAGGGGCGATCGGCTTTTCGACATTTGGCAGGAATCGGGTGGGCGGCGAGGGTTCAAGGACATAATTTCCAATCACGACACCGGAGATTTTTCCATGACCATCCAGTTCAAAGCTTTGCCGACCGAAGCTGTCAGGACGCTGCAGCGTGGTGGCGTCGATGCCTATGGCCAAACGCCCGAGCGAAAGGTCTCAGATGGTGACGGCATGCCTTGCCGGCATTGTTTGAAGAACATAGGAGCCGGCGATGCCTATCTTGTTCTGGCATACAGGCCATTCCCGCAACTTCAGCCCTATGCCGAAACCGGGCCGATCTTCCTGCATGCCGAGGAATGCGACGGCGCTGCCGAGGGCGAGGCGCTGCCCGAGATTCTCGACAGCCCCGACTACATCGTGCGCGGCTATGGCAGGGATGATCGTATCGTCTATGGCAGCGGCGGCGTGGTCCCGACCGGAGACATCACCGGGCGGGCCAAGACCTTGTTGGAACGCGACGAGATCGCCTACGTCCATGTCCGCTCGGCGCGCAACAATTGCTACCAGTGCCGCATCGAGCGCGCTTGAGGCTGAGATTAGCCGCTGGACACAGCTGTCGTACTCCCGTCGCATAGTCGCGATAGAAAGCCATTGTCGATCGATTTGCCGACCGCGGATGAACCGGCGGCAAATCTCGACATCGAGGAAGCGGGGCTTTGGCTCCGCTTTTTTGTTGCCTGCGTTTGGAGCAGACGTATTCCACGCAAGAAAAAGCCCGCCGGCATGGCCGACGGGCTGCAACTGTTTGGCTGGAGGGCCTTTTAGTTGAACTTGTACTTCGCGCCGAGGCGCACGGTGTGGAAAGAGGAAGTCGAGGTAAGGGTGTCGTCAGGTGCGCCGAATTCCGAAGAAAAGTCCTTCTTGGCGAACTGCGAATAGCGATATTCGAGGCCAACGGTGACATTGCTGGACAGAGCCGTTTCCAGTCCGCCACCGACCGAGAAGCCGCTGGAGCCCCAGTCGAGGATGTCGCCGATCGGGTCGGAAGCGTTCAGGTCGAAATGCTGCCAGCTATAGCCGGCAAGCGCATAGGCAAGGGTCGATTCGTTCATCTTCATGCCAACGCGGCCCAACACATCGAACCCATAGTCGGTATCGACGTTGATCGATCCGCCGCCGAGATCCAGCTTGGAAGTCATGCCGGAGTAGCGTGCATCGACCATGACGCCTGCGACCCAGCTGCCGAAGTCATGATCGTAGCCGACGTTCAGTTCACCAAAGGCACCTTCGCCACCGAGACCATTGAATTCCAGGTCGCCGAGCGGCGGAACGTTGATCTGGTGCACGGACGCACCGGCACCACCAGCGCCGCCGATATAGAAGCCGGTCCAGTTGTAGGCTGGTGTCTCGAAGGCAGCACCGCCGCCGTTCTGGGCACCGAAACGGTAATTGGCTGCGATCTGGAAAGTATGGCGCGAGGTGTCAAGATTCAGGAGACCGTCCGGAACCCCGACGATGCCAGCCTCGGAAAGAAGATCGTCCTTGGTCCCGAAGCCCGTATAGCGATACTCAGTCTTGATCGTCCAATTGCTGTTGATGGCCGTTTCGATGCCACCTCCGACAAAATACCCGCTCTGATCCCAATCAAAGTCGAAGCCAGCGTTCGTATCGAGCTTGTACTTCTGCCAGGAATAGCCACCCAGCACGTATCCCAGAGTGTTTGGCGTCAAGAGGTAGCCGAGACGCAGGCCAGCGTCGAAACCGTAGGTTTCCTTGATCGAAGCGTCGAATCCCGTAATGTCCAGCGTGGTCCCGATGTTGCCGACGTGAGCGTCCAGCAGACCTCCGATGAGGAACCGCGGCGCGACCATATAGTCATAGCCAACCGTCAGCTCACCGTAGACGCCTTCGCCACCAATGCCGTTCAGCGAGACTGGAATAAAATCGCTGCTGAGCTTGTGTACGTTGGCACCGGCGCCGACGCCAAAACCAACGTATAGACCGCTCCAGTTAAAGCCGGCAGCTTCTTCTACCGGCTGCACGACGTCTGCTGCGTGAGCAGCAGATATCAAAGCCACAGCAGAAACAGCACCAAGAAGAAAAGATTTCGCGGATGTGCGAATGAACATATGCCCGTACCCCATGAGTAAACCCAGAATGTCTCTAGCAGGGAACCGGCCGGCACGGGAATGACAAATATGCAACAATGATGAGCAAAGTGCCGTTGCGTCACATCTTTCGGCGCCATGCTTTGCCTGAAAAACAGGCTCGCAAGAAAAAACCCGCCGGCATGGAACCGGCGGGCTGGATTGAAAGGAGCTGTTTTTCGCGAAAATCAGGCGGCGAGTACCGCTTTCGGCTCGACCAGTTCGTAGCCGAGCGCCTCGGCGACTGCGCGGTTGGTGATCTTGCCCTTATGGACATTGAGGCCGTTGCGCAGGTGATGATCGTCGACCAGCGCCTTGAGGCCCTTGTCGGCGAGCTGCAGGCCGTAGTGAAGCGTCGCGTTGTTGAGCGCGTGAGCCGACGTGACCGGCACGGCACCCGGCATGTTGGCGACGCAATAGTGGATGACGCCGTCGACCTCATAGGTCGGGTCGGCATGAGTGGTGGCGTGCGAGGTCTCGAAGCAGCCGCCCTGGTCGATGGCGACATCGACCAGCACCGAGCCTTTCTTCATGCCCGACAGCATTTCGCGCGAAACCAGTTTTGGCGCCGCGGCACCCGGGATCAGCACCGCGCCGACGACGATGTCGGCTGAAAAACACTCTTCTTCCAGCGCCTCGACAGTCGAGTAACGAGTGTGGACGCGGCCGGCGAAGAGATCGTCGAGCTGGCGCAGGCGCGGGATCGAGCGGTCGATGATGGTGACGTCGGCGCCAAGGCCCGCCGCCATCCTGGCCGCGTGCAGGCCGACGACGCCACCGCCGAGAACGGTGACCTTGCCGGGCAGCACGCCGGGCACGCCGCCGAGCAGCACGCCGCGGCCGCCATTGGCCTTCTGCAGCGCCGTGGCGCCGGCCTGGATCGACAGGCGTCCGGCAACTTCCGACATCGGCGCCAGCAGCGGCAGGCCGCCACGGTCGTCGGTCACGGTCTCGTAGGCGATTGCCGTAACGCCGGACGCAAGCAGGCCCTTGGTCTGCTCCGGATCCGGAGCAAGGTGGAGGTAGGTATACAGGATCTGGCCTTCGCGAAGCTGCGCCCATTCGCTGGGCTGGGGCTCCTTGACCTTGACGATCATGTCCGACCTGGCGAACACCTCGGCGGCCGTCTTGGCAATCGTGGCGCCGGCGGCGCGATAGGCGTTGTCATCGGCGCCGATGCCCGCACCGGCCCCGGTCTCGACCAGCACTTCGTGGCCATGGGCGACATATTCGCGGACCGAGCCGGGGGTGAGGCCGACGCGGTATTCGTGGTTCTTGATTTCCTTGGGGCAGCCGACGCGCATTTTCTTCTCCTGATCCGGCCCTTTTGGGCTCGTTCCCTGTATGGCTGGAGTGAACCACGAATCGTTGCGCAGGTGTTTGCGAATGCGCTTGCGCCCACCGGCCGGTTTCGATAATCGTTGCGCGAAACAGCAAGATATTCGCAGGATTCACGAATAATGCCGCTCGACAGGATCGATATCGCCATTCTCGAAGCTTTGCAGAAGGATGGCAGGATACCCAATGCGGCGCTGGCCGAGAAGGTCGGCCTGTCGCAGTCGGCCTGTTCGCGCCGGCTCGACAATCTGGAGAAATCCGGAACCATTCGCGGCTACCACGCCCGGCTTTCCAATGCGGCACTTGGCCACCAGATGACGGCGATCGTGCACATATCGCTGTCGGGGCAGTTCGAGAAGACGCTGTCGGATTTCGAGGCGGCGATCAAGCGCTGCCCGAACGTGCTGTCCTGTCACCTGATGTCGGGCGAATACGACTACATCTTGCGGATCGCGGCGAAGGATCTCGTCGACTATGAGCGCATCCACAAGGAATGGCTGTCGGCGATGCCGCATGTGACCAAGATCAATTCGTCCTTTGCGCTACGCGAAATCGTCGACAGGACCGCCATGGGCATGAAGCCGGAAATGGCCTAGGCCTCCGTTACCACCCGATCCATCGGAATGTCGTGCGGCTGCGGGTAGATGGTCGCGATGCGCTGCAGCTCGTAGCCGACGCCGATGACCAGTGGCTTGAACGGCATCGCTGCCAGCGTACGGTCGAAGAAACCGCCGCCATAACCCAGGCGGTAGTTCAGGGGATCGATGCCGACGATCGGCGAGATGACGATGTCCGGCAGCACCGGATCGCCCTCGGCCGGGATCGGGATGTTCCAGACACCTTTCTCCAGCCGGTCGCCTGCTTTGTAGGCGCGGAAGATCAGCGGCTGCCCCTTCTCGATGACGATGGGCAGGGCGGTGCGGCCGCCGCGTTCGTTTATGGACGCCATCCAAGGCCGCAAATCCGGCTCGCCGCGAAACGGCCAGTAGAGACTGACCATGCGGCCGGCGATCTCGCCGATTACCGCGTCGAGGCCATCGGCGATGCGTTGCGACATTACCGTTCGCGCGTCGGCCGAAACAGCAAGACGCGCGGCGATCAGGCGTTCGCGCTCAGCCTTGCGCCAGCGTCTCACATCGGTCCAGTCGCTCGAAGGCGCACGGAATTCCGTATCGAGTTCGTGCATGAAACAGGGCGGCGAAGAATACTGCGCCGGAGCATCGTCGTCACGATCGTTGGCCATGCCTCACCTCATCGCGTGTTCGATGACGCTATACCTCGCGATACGATACAACATGTGCATTCACGACATGCAACGACGAGTCTCGGGCACTGGCCATCTGTTGTTGCATTGCACAAAAATACCTACATGCAGGACAGGCAATCTTGCTATCAAGGTGAACGGAATGAACGAAGCCAGGCATCATGTCGTCGTTGTCGGCGCGGGTTTCGGCGGTCTTGAGTTCACCCGTGCGCTTGCCGGCGCTCCCGTGCGCATCACCATGATCGACAAGCGCAACCATCACCTCTTCCAGCCGCTGCTCTACCAGGTGGCGACGACGGCGCTGGCCACCTCCGAGGTTGCCTGGCCGATCCGCCACCTCCTGCGCAAGCGCAAGGATGTGACGACGCTGCTCGCCAATGTCACCGGTGTCGACCGCGCCGGCAAGCGCGTGCTGCTCGACGACGGCAGCGCGGTCGCCTACGACACGCTGCTGCTCGCCACCGGTGCCCGCCACGCCTATTTCGGCCATGACGAATGGGAGCCGTTCGCGCCTGGCCTGAAGACGCTGGAGGACGCCACCACCATTCGGCGGCGAATTCTCCTGGCCTTCGAACAGGCCGAGCGGGAGGCTGATCCCGCCAAGCGCCAGGCGCTGCTGACAATTGCGATCGTCGGTGGCGGGCCGACCGGGGTCGAGCTTGCCGGCACCATCGTCGAGCTGGCGCATGACACGTTGCGCGGCGAGTTCCGCAACATCGACACGCGGCAGACGCGCGTGGTGCTGATCGAGGCCGGCGACCGCATTCTGGCCAATTTCGCACCGAAACTTTCCGACTACGCCAACAAAGCGCTCGAGCGGCTCGGCGTGACGGTCGAGCTCGGGCGGGCCGTCACGCGCTGCGACGCAGAAGGTGTCGTGTTTGGCGATAAGCAACTGGCCGCCCGAACGATCCTGTGGGCAGCCGGCGTTGCCGCTTCGCCAGCCGCTGAATGGCTGGGAGCGAAGGCGGACCGCGCGGGCAGGGCGCTGGTCGAGCCCGATCTAAGTGTGCGTGGCAGCCCGGAGATCTTCGTCATCGGCGACGCCGCTCATGTGCTGCGGCCAGACGGGCGGCCGGTTCCCGGCGTGGCGCCTTCCGCCAAGCAGGAGGGCCGACATGTTGCGGCTACCATCAAGGCCAGGCTCGGCGGCGACACGACCGCGCGTCCTTTCCACTACAGGCATGCCGGCGATCTGGCGACGATCGGCAAACGCGCCGCCGCCATCGATTTCGGCTGGATCAAGCTCACCGGCTGGCTCGCCTGGTGGCTGTGGGGAGTGGCCCACATCTATTTCCTGATCGGCTTTCGCAACCGGCTTGCTGTTTCGCTGAGCTGGCTATGGATCTACGCGACGGGGCAACGCAGCGCGCGGCTGATCACCCAGGGCGACGACGACAAGGGCTGATTTCTTCACCGGCACCGTTCATCCGCACGTCATCTGTTGCTGGTCGACTGACCTTCCGATGCACGCAACTTCTTGAATGGACTTGAGCCGATTTCGGCGCGAAGTTCGCTTCGGGGCAGGGCGTGTCACGTTGTCGATGAGGAGAAAACATGTCGCAACTGCTCCATCCCGTCTCCCGCCGCGATTTCCTCGCTGGCACCGCAGCTACAGGGGCGCTGATCGTGCTTCATCCCTTCTCCGCTCGCGCACAGGCCAACCAGGCGCATCTCCGGATCATGGAGACCACCGACATCCATGTGAACGTGCTGCCTTACGATTATTACGCCGACAAAGCGAACGACACGCTGGGCTTGTCGCGCACGGCCTCCCTGATCGACGCCGTGCGCAAGGAAGCCGTGAATTCGATGCTGATCGACAATGGCGACCTGCTGCAGGGCAACCCGATGGGCGACTACATCGCCTATGAAAAAGGTCTGAAGGACGGCGACCTGCATCCGATCATGAAGGGTATGAACCTGCTCGGCTACGAGTGCTCGACGCTGGGCAACCACGAGTTCAACTATGGCCTGTCGTTCCTGGACAAGGTGCTGGCCGGCGCCAATTTTCCCTTCGTCTGCGCCAATCTGATCCGCGGCACCGAGCTTGCCGCGAACCCGCGCGACGACAAGCTCTATCTCAAGCCCTATGTCATCCTCGACAAGAAGATCAAGGACGGTTCGGGCGCCGAGCAGCCGATCAGGATCGGCATCATCGGCTTCGTGCCGCCGCAGATCATGGTCTGGGATCTCAAGAACCTCGAAGGCAACGTCAAGACGCGCGACATCGTCGAGGCGGCCAAGGCCTGGGTGCCGCAGATGAAGGAGGCGGGCGCCGACATCGTCATTGCGCTGTCGCATTCCGGCATCGACGTGAAGCAGGGCGACATGATGGAGAACGCCTCGTTCTTCGTCGCCGGCGTCGACGGCATCGATGCGGTGTTCACCGGGCACCAGCATCTGGTGTTTCCCGGCAAGAAGGATTTCCAGTCGCTCGATGGTGTCGACACGCAAAAGGGCACGCTGCAGGGCAAACCCGCCGTCATGGGCGGTTTCTGGGGCTCGCATATGGGGCTGATCGACCTGATGCTGGAGCGTGACGGGTCGAAATGGAAGGTCGTTTCCGCCACCTCCGAGGCGCGGCCGATCTTCGAACGCGTCGACAACAAGAACAAACCGACTGTCCCGGACGACAAGCGCATCATCGCAGCCCTTGAGCAGGACCACCAGGCAACACTGGCCTATGTGCGCCGCCCCGTTGGCAAGACCTCCGCGCCGCTCTATTCCTATTTCGCGCTGGTCGCCGACGATCCGTCGGTGCAGGTCGTCAGCCAGGCGCAGACCTGGTACCTCAGGGATATTCTGAAGAACACGCAATGGAAGGATGTGCCGCTGCTGTCGGCGGCCGCTCCGTTCAAGGCCGGCGGGCGCAACGGCGCCGACTACTATACCGACGTGCCCGCCGGCGATATCGCCATCAAGAACGTCGCCGACCTCTATCTCTATCCCAACACCGTGCGTGCGGTCGAAATCACCGGTGCGCAGGTCAAGGAATGGCTGGAAATGTCGGCCGGGATCTTCAACCGGATCGAGCCGGGAAAGGCCGACCAGGCCCTCATCAACACCGATTTTCCGTCCTACAATTTCGATGTCATCGACGGCGTCACTTATAAAATAGACCTGTCGCAGCCGCCGAAATACGATGCCAAGGGCGGGCTGGCTAACGCTGGCGTCAATCGCATCGTCGACCTGAGTTTCGATGGAAAACCGATTGACCCCAAACAGAAATTCGTCGTCGCGACCAACAACTACCGCGCCGGCGGCGGCGGCAATTTCCCCGACATCAACGCCTCGAAGATCATTTACGAAGCGCCGGACACCAATCGCGACGTCATCGTTCGCTACATCGTCAGCGAAGGTACAATCAACCCCTCCGCGGACGACAACTGGTCGTTCGCGCCGCTGCCTGGAACCAGCGCCGTGTTCGAAACCGGCGCCAAGGCCAAGGATTTCATTGCGCAGGTGAAATCGCTGAAGATCGAGCCGGCAGGCGAGGGCGAGGCAGGTTTCGCGAGATACCGCATCCTGCTTTGAAGGGTGGTTTGGGTCGGCTCAAGTCCGGCCTTATGGCGTGGATTGAGCCGGCTGGGTGAAACGTTCCTTGATGTCAGGCATGACGAGATCCAGCGCATCGGTGGAAATGCCGCCGGAATAACCGTTCGGCAGTTGCTTGATCAGTTCGGGATCGTCCAGCCCTTGCGAAAAGTCGCCGCCGGTGTACGGGCCGAGCAGATAGACGCGGCTGTCGACGCCTTGCATGCGATCGAGAAACCGGTTCGGCCAACCCCACATCCATTTCGCGATGTTGACGGGAATGAGCAAGGTACCTTTTCGGCAGGCATCTGGAACATAGCCGCTCCAGCCAAGCGCGGCATAGCGCAGAATGCATTGCGTCAGCGACGCGCGGCTCAGCGTATGCATGTCCGGCAGTGCTGCCTTGACTGCGGCAATCGGCTTGTCGCCGCCATAGACCGAGAGATAGAAGCGCTCGTTCGGCGATAGCATGGCAAGCCGTGCGGCCAGCTTTTCGCCTTCGCCCGGATCGTTGCTCTTGACGTTGATGTTGAAGCGGCGGGCCGGGAAGTGCGCCAAAACCTCATCCAGCGACGGCATCATGCCGATACCCTTGCCGCGAAACGGAAAGGTCTTGCCGCCATCCGCCGTATAGCCATAGCCGACATCGAGGGTCTTCAACTCGGCCATGGAATGGTTGCGTGTTTCTCCCTTGCCTTCCGTGCGGCAATCCAGCGTCCAGTCGTGGAAGACGGCGAAATTGCCGTCTGTCGTCGGGTGAACATCCAGTTCGAGCGCGTCAGCGTCCAGCGCGAAGGCTGCTTCCATCGAGGGGATCGTGTTTTCGAGGTAGGCATGGCGCGGCGGCAACATGCGACTGGCCGTGCACGTCTCACCCGTCATGCCTTCCCGTGCGTAGTCCTGGGCAAGGCCGCGATGGGCAAGCACTTCCGGCTTGCCGGCGGGGCGGCTCGACAACAGCGAGGTGTTGTTGAGCCAGATGCCCGCCGCGGCGACAACAATGATGCCGAAGAAGATCGTCCGTTTGCGCATCAAGTGATTTCCGATTCGTCCGTCCTGCGCGGCATCCTGCTTTGCGATCGGACTTTTTGACGGCGACCGGGCGGCGATATCGAGATCATCCTCGATATCGCCTGGTCGGCGGCAATGAAATCGAAGAACGCGTCGACTTACGCCTTGTAGACCACCTGGCGCACGTCGATGTAGCTGGCGCGGAATCCGGCCTCGCAATAGTGCAGGTAGAACTCCCAGAGCTTCTTGAAGCGGTCGTCGAAGCCGAGCGGGACGATCTTCTCCCATGACGCCCAGAACCGGTGGCGCCATTCGGCAAGCGTGCGCGCATAGTCATCCGGAAACACGCGCTCGCGCAGATGGGCAAGGCCATGATCCTTGCCCAGTGTCTTCAGGATCGACGGTGTCGGCAGCATGCCACCCGGGAAAACATAGCGCTGGATGAAATCCGGCCTTGCGCGATATGTGTCGTAGGCGGCTTCGTTGATGGTGATGATCTGCAGGCCGGCGGTGCCGCCGGGTCTCAGGCAAGCCTTCATCTTGCCGAAAAACACCGGCCAGTATTTCTCGCCGACCGCCTCGAACATCTCGATCGAGGCGATGCGGTCATAGGTGCCGGTTTCATCGCGATAGTCCTGCAGCTTGATGTCGACCTTGTCGGCAAGGCCAGCCTTGGCGATGCGAGCCGTTGCAAAATCGTGCTGCTCGCGGCTGATCGTCAGCCCGGTGACGCGGCAGCCGATCTCGCGTGCGGCGAATTCGGCGAAGCCGCCCCAGCCGCAGCCGATTTCCAGCACATGGTCCTTCGGGCCGATCCCTGTGTCTTTCGCCAGCGCGCGATATTTGGCGGCCTGGGCGCTTTCCAGGTCGTTGGCTCCGGTCGTGTAGAGCGCCGACGAATAGGTCATGCTCGGATCGAGCCATTGCTTGTAAAAGGCGTTGCCGAGGTCGTAATGCGCCGAGATATTGCGCTTCGAACCGGTGCGGGTGTTCTCGTTG
Source organism: Mesorhizobium sp. WSM4833 (assembly GCF_055811095.1). Taxonomy (NCBI): domain Bacteria; kingdom Pseudomonadati; phylum Pseudomonadota; class Alphaproteobacteria; order Hyphomicrobiales; family Phyllobacteriaceae; genus Mesorhizobium; species Mesorhizobium sp. WSM4833. The sequence continues at coordinate 9,631 of NZ_JBVVQG010000021.1, read as the reverse complement.
AACCAGTGGCGGATGCGCTGGACGGTGTTGATCAGCCAACTGGTGCCGCCCGCGATACGCTCGCCAATGACCGAATTGACCACGAACAGCTCCAGGAAGCTGGTCACATCAGGGCTTTCCCAATCGCCGTCCATGTAGGATTCGGCTACGCCGATCGTGCCGCCGGAAAAGGCGCGGCCGGGCAAGCGCCAATTCTTCAGCACCAGTTCGGCATCTGGGCCAGGTCCCTTGCCGCCGACGAGGACGGCGCGGCCGTCCGGCAGCCTCACCTTGAGCGAACCGCGCGGCAGGTTCATCGCCGCCGACAGCACCATGCGCGCTTTCGCCGGCAGACCTTTGACAATCTCGGCGAAATTGAACTCATCGAGCCTGACCGCGTCGCTCAATGCTGCGCCAAAAAGTTCCTTTTGTGCCATCTCGTGCCCCCTGGATTTCCGCGGTGTCGGGGCAGATTGCCGAGCCACGGTTCTCTTGGATCATTCGCCAGCTTCGAACGCCGTTGCCGGTCCCGGGCGCTGACCGGCTCAGTGACGGGCGGGCTCGAATGAAACACGCGCTCTTTTACCAGAGCTTTAGCGCTTCCCAGTGAATCCCTGCGGCGATCTTCCACGTCATGCGGCGAAACTTCAAGAGGCAGGCCGCAAGCGGGGCTGTGCCACGCGGAATGCTTGCGCCAGCGAGAATCCGCTTTTTTGCACAGCAAAGGCCGAGCGCGCAAAAAACGCCTATGGTCGCAGAATTGCTCGTGCGATAGATCTAGCCATGCGTTATGTAATCGTCATTGCCGCCATCGCGTTTTTCCTGATCTGGGATGGCATGTACAATCAGGGCCGCTATCTCGACACAACAGTGAGAGAGCTTAGCCATGTTGTGCGATATGTTACCGGCAGAGCTTAACTCCAGTGGCGGCAGCCGCGACATCCTAGTCGATTGACGCCAACGTCCTGCCGTCACAAAAGACCCCAGCATTTTGATCGAGGAGGCGGGGTTGATCCGGCATATCGTTTTCTTCAGCGCGCGGCGAAAAGAGGATGTCGAGGCTGTGCGCACCGGCTTGCTGGCGCTCGGCAACATTCCTCATTCCAGCCTGTTCGAGGTCACGCTCAACACCAAGGTGGATCCGCTGTCGGACGAGGTCGACGTGGTCGTCTATGCGGAGTTCGCCGATGACGCCGCGCTGGCCGCCTACAAGGCGCACCCGCTCTATGCGCAGACCACCAGCAAGGTCAAACCGATGCGCGAACTGCGCTATTCCGCCGATGTCGTTGCCGGAAGCTGATCGAGGCTTTGTCCCAACTGGTGCCTTTTTCGACGTCCGGTGAACTGGCGGGGGCGAAATGGCCGGGATTGCGATCAAGTCTTGAACCGATTTGCGGAATGATGCACATCGCGGCTGCATGACCCGAACCATCACTGGCACTCATCCGCTCGATCACCTGGTGCTGCCAACGCAGAGCCTTGAGGTGGCGCGAGCCCGGCTCGCCGCGCTTGGCTTCGTCGTGGCCCCGACCGGCATCCATCCCTTCGGAACGGAAAACTGCTGTGTTTTCCTGGCCGACGGCACGTATCTCGAACCGCTGGCGGTCGGCGACGAGCAGGTGGCGGCAAAGGCTATCGCGGACGGCAATGTCTTCGTCACGCGTGATCGCGCCTATCGCGACAGCAACGGCGACGAGGGGTTTTCCGCCATTGTCCTAGGTACGGGCAATGCCGATGCCGACCATGCACGCTATGTCGATGCCGGCATCTCGGCTGGAGACATGCTGGGTTTTTCGCGCGCTTTCACCGACCCGGCCGGCAAGAGTGACATCGCATCGTTCAAGCTCGCTTTCGCGGCCGGAGCCGAAGCCACGGACGCCTTCCTGTTTGCCTGCGAGCGGGTCAACGCGCCTGATGTCGACCGCGCGGCTTTGCAGGCCCACGCCAACGGCGCGACCGGAATTGTCGAGATCTTGGCGGTCAGCGATGCGCCTGGAAAGCAGCATGAGTTGATTTCTGTCACGGTGGACAATCCGGCCGCCGAAAGGCAGGGCGGCATGTTTTCCCTGCCGAATGCAGATTTGAGCGTGCTTGACCGCGCGGCTTTCACCGCGCGCTTTGGCCTGCCGGCCGGCGCGCCGACAGATCTACGCTTCGCAGCGGTGGTCTTTTCGGTTCGGAACGCCGATGTGACATCGAGGCTGCTTGCGGCCAATTCCATCCAACACGATATAGCGGGCAATGATATTGTCGTGCAGCCTGCACCCGGACAGGGCGCGGCTTTCATCTTCCGGGAGACCAAATGAACAAGCCCGTCGCGCCCAATTCAGCGGTAATTGTCGGCAATGTCGTCTTCGACAACAAGGCGGCTCTGTCGCTGATCGCCGGCCCGTGCCAGTTCGAGTCGCGTCAGCACGCTTTCGACATGGCCGGCGCGCTGAAGGAACTGACCGGCAGGCTCGGAATAGGCCTCGTCTACAAGACCAGCTACGACAAGGCCAACCGCACCTCGCTGTCGGCGACGCGCGGCGCCGGCATGGACGCGGCACTTCCCGTCTTCGACGAACTGCGCAAGGAATTTTCGCTCCCGGTGCTGACCGATGTCCACACCGAGGAGCAGTGCGCCATCGTGGCGCCGCATGTCGATGTCCTGCAGATTCCGGCTTTCCTGTCGCGCCAGACCGACATGCTGGTCGCCGCGGCGAAAACCGGCAAGGTCATCAACGTGAAGAAGGGACAGTTCCTTGCCCCCTGGGACATGAAGAACGTCGTCGCCAAGATCACCGGATCCGGCAATGCCAATGTGCTGACCACCGAGCGCGGTGCTTCTTTCGGCTACAACACGCTGGTCTCCGACATGCGCGCTTTGCCTGTCATGGCAGAGATCGGCGCGCCGGTGATCTTCGATGCGACCCATTCGGTGCAGCAGCCGGGCGGGCAGGGCGGTTCCTCGGGCGGTGAACGTCGTTTTGTCGAGACGCTGGCGCGCGCGGCCGTCGCTGTCGGCGTTGCCGGCGTCTTCATCGAGACCCATCAGGATCCTGACAACTCGACCTCTTCCGACGGCCCCAACATGCTGCCGTTGAAGGACATGCCCGCCCTACTCGAGCGGCTGATGGCATTCGACCGCATCGCCAAGGGTCTCTAGGCCGGACATATCCTCTGTCGACCGCCGATGCTTGTGGACGGCGCAAGCCGCCTGTACGCTCGACCGGCAAATGAGCGTTTTGGCAGGAGGAAGCCATGTCTGTCGCCCGCGTCACCGAAATCACATCGTCGTCGAAGAAGAGCTTTCAGGACGCCATCGAACAGGGAATTGCGCGCGCATCCAAAACGCTGAAGAACGTCGAGGGCGCCTGGATCCAGGACCAGAAGATCGTCGTCCAGGACGGCAAGATTGTTGCTTATCGCGTCAACATGAAGGTTACCTTCATCCTCGCGGAGTGATCGGTCGACGCCGAAAAAGTCGGGAACCTTCGCCCGCGCCCCTCATTGTCCAATTATGGTTCGAAACCACAATGAGGAGCACAATCATGGCAACCCAGACTGGCCACACCCAAGCCATCGCCGCTTCGCGGGTCATCGGCACATCGGTCTACAACACCGAAGGCACAAGCATCGGCAGCATAGAGGATGTGATGCTCGACAAGATGACGAACGGGATCATGTTCGCGGTCATCGGTTTTGGCGGCTTCCTTGGTATCGGCGAGAAATATCACGCCATTCCGTGGGCAAGCCTCGACTATGATGAGGACAAGGGCGGTTATGTCGTACCGTTTTCCAAGGAACAACTCATGGCGGCACCGGCCTATTCGATCAACGAACTGACCGGTGCCGATGGCGAGGCGGCGCGCGACGAATCCTACAATTATTACAAGGTCACGCCTTACTGGCATTAACAACAACGACAAAGCGGCCCCGTCGAGAGAGACGGGGCCGCTTTGGATTCCGGCTTATTCGCTGACGTGTAAGGGGGCCATCGCCTTCGGCGGCGACTGCTGATTGTCGCATGACGTCAGGAATGCCGCCGCGATCAGAAACAGACTCACGATACCGCTCAACTGAGACATGGCGAAACTCCTCCTGTTTCGCCCCGCGCGCTGCACCTTAACCGGAAGTCAGCCGACCGTACATGACTTATGATGACGGCGATTTGCGCTTCGTGAATCGTTCGGAGGCCGATGCCGCGGCAATAATTGCCAGCGGGCCGATTGCCTTTTGCAGCACTTTGGCTAAGACGTGCGGCATTCTTCAGATCAATCGAGGACATCGCAAATGACCGCCATCGTCGACATTGTCGGGCGTGAAATCCTGGACAGCCGTGGAAATCCGACCGTCGAGGTCGATGTCATTCTCGAAGACGGCTCGATGGGCCGCGCGGCGGTGCCGTCGGGTGCTTCGACCGGTGCCCACGAGGCCGTCGAACTGCGCGACGGCGGCGCCCGCTATCTCGGCAAAGGCGTGCTCAAAGCCGTCGAGGCGGTGAACGGCGAGCTGTTCGAGGCCATCGGCGGCATGGAAGCCGAAAACCAGATTCATATCGACCAGACCATGATCGAGCTCGACGGCACGCCCAACAAGAGCCGGCTTGGCGCCAACGCCATTCTCGGCGTTTCGCTGGCGGTGGCCAAGGCGGCCGCTGATGCCGCCGGCCTACCGCTCTACCGTTATGTCGGAGGCACCAGGGCGCATCTCCTGCCGGTGCCGATGATGAACATCATCAATGGCGGCGCGCATGCCGACAACCCGATCGATTTCCAGGAATTCATGATCCTGCCGATCGGCGCGCCGACGCTGCGCGAAGGTGTCCGCTGGGGTTCGGAAATCTTCCATACGCTGCGCAAGAAACTGAAGGATGCCGGCCACAACACCAATGTCGGCGACGAGGGCGGCTTTGCCCCGAACCTGAAAAGCGCTCCGGTGGCGCTCGATTTCATCATGGAATCGATCGAACAGGCCGGCTTCAAGCCGGGCGACGAGATCGCGCTCGGCCTCGATTGCGCCGCGACCGAGTTCTTCAAGGACGGCAACTACGTCTATGAAGGCGAGAAAAAGACGCGCGATCCCAAGGCCCAGGCCAAATACCTGGCCAAGCTTGCCGCCGACTATCCGATCATCTCGATCGAGGACGGTCTTGCCGAGGACGATTGGGAAGGCTGGAAGTACCTGACCGACCTGATCGGCAAGAAGACGCAGCTGGTTGGCGACGATTTGTTCGTCACCAACACGGCGCGGCTGCGCGACGGCATCCGCATGGGGGTTGCCAACTCGATCCTGGTTAAGGTCAACCAGATCGGCTCGCTTACGGAAACGCTCGACGCCGTCGAGACCGCGCACAAGGCCGGCTACACCGCCGTGATGTCGCACCGCTCGGGCGAAACCGAGGATTCGACCATTGCCGATCTCGCCGTCGCCACCAATTGCGGACAGATCAAGACCGGCTCGCTGTCGCGCTCGGACCGCATGGCCAAGTACAATCAGCTGATCCGCATCGAGGAAGAGCTCGGCAAGCAGGCAAGCTACGCCGGCAAGTCGGTGGTCAAGGGCTGATCCGGAAACACCGGCTCATCGATACCGGACAAAAGGGCGGGAGCATTCCCGCCCTTTTTCGTTTCGGCGCCGCCAAACAGGTCACCCGTAACCGTCCGTTAAGCACAATCGGGCGAGAAAGATCGTGAGCCGCCTGAGTTCGCGGGCTAGAGCCGGATGATCTCAGGTCTGTTCGACCTGAAATCTGAATCCGACTCTAAATCAAAGAGATAGAGCATGATGTCGTCCGAAAACCGCTTCACACTTTTCGGCATCATGCTCTAGAGGAATCGGGCGATGTGGACGCGTCAGCACAAGCAGAGAAACACCGGCCGGCTGATCATTCCCTCGCTTTGCGTGGCGTTCCTGGCCTATTTCGGCTTTCATGCCTATCACGGCGAATTCGGTATCTACTCGAAATATCAGCTGGAAGCCCAGACGGTTGCGCTGCAAAGCCAGCTCGATGCGATCAAGGCGCGCCGCATGGAGCTCGAGCGCCGCGTTCGGCTGATGCATGAAGGCACGCTCGAGAAGGACATGCTCGATGAGCAGGCGCGCAAGGCGCTCAATCTGTCCCAAGCTGACGAAATCACCATTATGTTGCCGACCTCGGCGAAATAACTGATTTCAAGTTAATCACCAATATTTTCAATGATTTTAATCGCTTAGGCGCATGCCAGCTATGCAAATTCGGCATGGCGCAACGCTTTGACGCGTGTTAGCCTCCCTAAAATCGGTGGGGAGGAGCTGATCTCCCCAGAGCAGATTTCATCCTGCTCTAATGTCCACGAAGAGACGCCAACAGGGAGTGATGCATGGCCACCGCCGCCAGAAAAGCGCCTGCCAAATCCAAATCCGACGGCAAATCGGGGCTTTCGGCCCCCAAACCTGTCGAATTCACCAAGGACGAAGAGCTTGCCGCTTACCGGCACATGCTGCTCATCCGTCGTTTCGAGGAAAAGGCCGGCCAGCTCTACGGCATGGGTTTCATCGGCGGCTTCTGCCACCTCTATATCGGCCAGGAAGCGGTCGTCACCGGCATGAAGATGGCGCTGATCGACGGCGATCAGATGATCACCGCCTATCGCGACCACGGCCACATGCTGGCGATGGAGCTGTCGCCGCGCGGCGTCATGGCCGAGCTGACCGGGCGTCGCGGCGGCCTGTCACGGGGCAAGGGTGGCTCCATGCACATGTTCTCCAAGGAAAAGCACTTTTATGGCGGCCACGGCATCGTCGGCGCGCAGGTGTCGCTCGGCACGGGCTTGGCCTTCGCCAACCGCTACCGCGACAACAACAATGTCTCGCTGACCTATTTCGGCGACGGTGCGGCCAACCAGGGCCAGGTCTATGAAAGCTTCAACATGGCCTCGCTGTGGAAGCTGCCGGTGATCTACATCATCGAGAACAACCGGTATGCCATGGGCACCTCGGTGTCGCGCTCTTCGGCGGAAACCAATTTTTCGCACCGTGGCGCTTCGTTCAAGATTCCCGGCATCCAGGTCGACGGCATGGACGTGCGCGCTGTCAAGGCCGCCGGCGACCAGGCGACCGAATGGTGCCGCGCCGGCAACGGGCCGATCATTCTCGAAATGCAGACCTACCGCTACCGGGGGCACTCGATGTCCGATCCGGCGAAATACCGCTCGAAGGAAGAAGTGCAGAAGATGCGCTCCGACCATGACCCGATCGAACAGGTCAAGGCGCGGCTCATCGAGAAGAAGTGGGCAACCGAGGACGAGCTTAAGACCATCGACAAGGAGGTCCGCGACATCGTCGCTGACGCCGCCGAATTTGCCCAGAACGATGCAGAGCCGGATCCGTCCGAGCTCTGGACCGATATCGTATTGTAACGGGAGGGCAAGGACATGCCGATCGAAATTCTCATGCCCGCTCTCTCGCCGACCATGGAAGAGGGCAATCTTTCCAAGTGGTTGAAGAATGAGGGCGACAAGGTCGTCGCCGGCGACGTCATCGCCGAGATCGAAACCGACAAGGCGACGATGGAAGTCGAGGCCGTCGACGAAGGCACGCTTGGCAAGATCCTGATCGCCGCCGGCACCGAAGGCGTCAAGGTCAACACACCGATTGCCGTTTTGCTGCAGGACGGCGAAAGTGCCGGCGATATCGGCAAGTCCTCGGCTCCCGCCAAGGCGGAAGCACCGGCAAAGGCAGAGGCTCCAGCCGCGGCGGAGGACAAGGCGGAGGCCGCAAAACCGGCTGCCGCGCCGGTGGCTGCTGCACCGAAGACGGAAATCGCCGCCGATCCGGACATTCCGGCCGGCACGGAGATGGTCTCGACCACGGTGCGCGAAGCGCTGCGCGATGCGATGGCCGAGGAAATGCGCCGCGACGGCGATGTCTTCGTCATGGGCGAGGAGGTCGCCGAATACCAGGGCGCCTACAAGATCACGCAAGGGCTGCTGCAGGAATTCGGGCCGCGGCGCGTCGTCGACACGCCGATCACCGAGCATGGCTTTGCCGGCGTCGGCGTCGGCGCGGCGATGGCCGGCCTGAAGCCGATCGTCGAGTTCATGACCTTCAACTTCGCCATGCAGGCGATCGACCAGATCATCAACTCCGCCGCCAAGACGCTCTACATGTCTGGCGGCCAGATGGGTGCGCCGATCGTTTTCCGTGGACCGAACGGCGCCGCCGCACGCGTCGCCGCACAGCACTCACAGTGCTATGCCGCCTGGTATAGCCACATTCCGGGCCTGAAAGTGGTGATGCCCTACACCGCCGCCGATGCCAAGGGCTTGCTGAAGGCGGCGATCCGCGATCCCAATCCGATCATCTTCCTCGAGAATGAGATCCTCTATGGCCAGTCCTTCGACGTGCCGAAGCTGGATGATTTCGTGCTGCCGATCGGCAAGGCGCGCATCCACAAGACCGGCAAGGACGTCACCATCGTCTCTTTCGGCATCGGCATGACCTATGCGGTCAAGGCGGAAGCCGAGCTGCGCGGCTTGGGCATCGATGCCGAGATCATCGACTTGCGCACGATCCGGCCGCTCGATCTCGACACCATCATCGCCTCGGTCAAGAAGACCAACCGGCTGATCGTTGTCGAAGAGGGATATCCGCAGAACTCGGTCGGCGACCATATCGCCAACCAGGTGTCGCAGCGCGCCTTCGATTTCCTCGACGCGCCGGTCATCACCATCGCCGGCAAGGATGTGCCGATGCCCTATGCCGCCAACCTCGAGAAACTGGCTTTGCCGAACGTCGGCGAAGTCATCGAGGCGGTCAAAGCCGTCACATATCGCTGAACCGGGCGGGAGGACAAAATGCCAATCAACATCACCATGCCGGCCCTGTCGCCCACGATGGAAGAGGGCAATCTGTCCAAGTGGCTCGTCAAGGAAGGCGACAAGGTTTCGCCGGGCGATGTCATTGCCGAGATCGAGACCGACAAGGCGACGATGGAAGTCGAGGCTGTCGATGAGGGCACGGTCGCAAAGCTCGTCGTTCCCGCCGGCACCGAAGGCGTCAAGGTCAACGCTCTGATCGCCGTGCTCGCTGCCGAAGGTGAGGATGCAGGCGCTGCCGCGAAAAGCGGGGGCGATGCTGCTCCAGCGAAAGCCGAAGCCAAGCAGGACAAGGCGCCAATCTCCCCACCCGTGGGGGAGATGTCGACGAAGTCGACAGAGGGGGACGCTGTCCCGCCGTCCTCTCAGCGCGAGACGCCCCCCTCTGGCCTGCCGGCCATCTCTCCCACAAGGGGGGAGATCAGCCAGTCGCCGGAAGGACGCACCTTCGCGTCGCCGCTCGCACGTCGCATAGCCAAGGAAGCCGGTGTCGATGTGTCTGCCGTGACCGGCACCGGCCCGTATGGCCGGGTGGTGAGGGCCGATGTCGACGCGGCCATTGCCGGTGGCGGCGCCCAGACGGCGCCTGCCGCCAAGGCTCCGGCTGGCGTGCCGGCTGCTGCTCCTGCCGCGCCGGTAAAGGCGATGTCGGACGATCAGGTCCTGAAACTGTTCGAACAGGGCTCCTACGACCTTGTCCCGCATGACAATATGCGCAAGACCATTGCGCGCCGACTGGTCGAGGCCAAGACCACCATTCCGCATTTCTACCTGACGCTCGACTGCGAGCTCGATGCGCTGCTGGCGCTGCG